>JAZLAE010000019.1:0-11215 GCA_045613025.1 Christensenellaceae bacterium
TTATTAATACATTCCGCCGCCCATTGGTGGTTGTGCTGGCATTGGTTCAGGAATATCTGCAACAATGCTTTCCGTCGTTAAGAGAACACTTGCAACAGATGCTGCGTTTTCAAGAGCAGAACGGGTAACTTTAGTTGGGTCGATAATACCTGCTTCAACCATATTACAGTATTTGTTTTTGTAAGCGTCAAAACCATAGTATTTGTTGTTTTTTCTTAAGATATCGCCAAGGATAACCGAACCGTCAAGACCCGCGTTTTTAGCAATTTGTCTGATAGGTTCTTCAATAGCCTTAAGGATAATTTCCGCACCGGTTTTTTCTTCGCCGTTTAAAGTTTTAATAAGTTTTTTAACCGCAGGGATAGCAGATAAAAGGGCAGTACCGCCACCAGGTACGATACCTTCTTCAACGGCAGCCTTAGTTGCTGCTAAAGCGTCTTCAATTCTAAGTTTCTTTTCTTTCATTTCAACTTCAGTGGCCGCGCCAACGTTAATAACTGCTACGCCACCAGAAAGTTTTGCAAGGCGTTCTTGAAGTTTTTCTTTATCGTAATCAGAAGTTGTAACGTCAATTTGTGCTTTAATAGCGTTAACCCTTGCTTTAATTTCGTCAGGGTTGCCGTTACCGCCGATAATTGTTGTGTTATCTTTATCAACTTTGATTTGAGTTGCTCTACCAAGCATATCAAGTCTAACGTTTTTAAATTCGATACCTAAATCGGTAGAAATGACTTGACCGCCAGTTAAAATAGCAATATCTTCAAGCATTGCTTTTCTTCTATCGCCAAAGCCAGGTGCTTTAACTGCTACGCAGTTGAATACGCCTTTAAGTTTGTTAACTACAAGGGCAGCAAGGGCGTCGCCTTCAACGTCGTCAGCGATAATTAAAAGTTTTTGACCTTGTTGAGCAATAGGTTCGATAATAGGTAAAATTTCTTGAATAGAAGAAATCTTTTTATCGGTAATTAAAATAACAGGGTTATCGTAAACTGCTTCCATTTTATCGGTATTAGTAACCATATACGCTGAAGCGTAACCACGGTCAAATTGCATACCGTCAACGGTAGTAAGTTCCGTTTTCATAGTTTTTGATTCTTGGATAGTAATAACGCCGTCTTTACCAACTTTATCCATTGCTTCAGAGATAAGGTTGCCGATTTCTTCATCGCCAGCAGAGATTGACGCAACTTGAGCGATAGAAGTTTTATCAGTTACAGGTTGAGAGATTGATTTTAATTCTTCAACAGTTGTTTCTACGGCTTTAGCAATACCTTTTTTAAGGATAATAGGGTTAGCGCCTGCCGCTAAGTTTTTAAGACCTTCTTTAATGATTGCTTGCGCTAAAACAACGGCAGTTGTAGTACCGTCACCGGCTACGTCGTTAGTTTTAATAGAAACTTCTTTTACAAGTTGAGCGCCCATGTTTTCAAAAGCGTCTTCAAGTTCGATTTCTTTAGCGATTGTTACACCGTCGTTAGTGATAAGGGGAGCGCCGTACTTTTTATCTAAAACTACGTTTCTACCTTTAGGACCAAGTGTAATTTTAACAGTATCGGCAAGAATATTAACGCCGTTTTCAAGGGCTTTTCTTGCGTCGTCACCGTATTTGATTTGTTTAGCCATAATTTACTCCTTTATTCAACAATAGCGAGAATATCGCTTTGCTTAATTATAATATATTCTTTACCGTCAAGTTTAAATTCGCTACCAGCGTATTTTGCATATAAAACGCTATCGCCAACCTTAACTTGCATAGTAATTTCTTTACCGTCGATAACACCGCCTTGGCCAACGGCAACAACTTTAGCAGTTTGTTGTTTTTCTTGTGATGCAGAAGGAAGAATAAAGCCAGAAGCAGTAGTTTCTTCTTTATCAGCGTTAACAAGAACAACTTTGTCAAACAATGGTTTAATTGTCATAATTATATCTCCTTTATGAGAGTGAAAATAGTTAGCACTCTCAACCTATGATTGCTAATTCTATATTATAACTATATTCAAAATTTGTCAATAGTTTGTGGTTAAAATATTTAAAAATTTTAGGGATTATTGACTTTTTTGGTGTAATATATTGCATAAAAGAAGTAATTGTGATAATATAGAATAAATAAACTTATATATAGGAGATAATGATAGTGGATAAATGGGATGCACGCTTTATTCAAATGGCGGAAGTAGTTGGTGGTTGGTCAAGTTGCTATCAAGAAAATAGGCACGTAGGTGCAGTAATTGTTAAAGATAAAAGGATTTTAACAACAGGTTATAACGGTGCGCCAAGCGGTGTTGAAAGTTGCCAAGCAAAAGGTGAATGTTTAAGAAAAAAATTAAACATCGCATCGGGCACAAGGCAAGAAATGTGCTATGCGGTGCACGCTGAACAAAACGCTATTTGTCAAGCGGCAAAAATGGGTATTTCGGTTGAAGGTGCAACTATTTACGTAACACATCAACCTTGTACTATATGTACCAGAATGATAATCAATGCAGGTATTAAAAAAGTTGTATATAAACACGGTTATCCTGATGAATTTTCGCTTATTTTACTTAAAGAAGCGGGTGTAGAGATTGTTAAGTATGAAGGAGATATGTAAAATGGAAAAGAAAAACCCTATAGTTACAATTGAAATGAACGACGGTCAAGTTATCAAAGCGGAATTATATCCAGAAATTGCACCAAATACGGTAAATAACTTTATTAGCCTTATTAGTAGCGGTTATTATAACGGAATTTGCTTTCATAGGGTAATTTCAGGCTTTATGATACAAGGTGGTGACCCTAACGGTACTGGTACTGGTGGCCCTGGTTATTGTATCAAAGGTGAATTTACACAAAACGGTTTTAAAAATAATTTAAAACACACACGTGGTGTTTTATCAATGGCAAGAACAATGATGCCAAACTCAGCAGGTTCACAATTCTTTATTATGCACGAAGATGCACCGTATTTAGATGGTCAATACGCTTCGTTTGGTAAGGTTATTGAAGGTTTAGACGTTGTTGATAGTATTGCTAACTGCGAAACTGACTGGAGTGATAGACCGCTTGAAGAAAAAATAATGAAAAAAGTAACGGTTGATACTTTTGGTGTTGAATATCCTGCACCAGTTAAGGCTTAATATGAAAAAGATTTTTAATTTAGAGATTATAACAAGCGCCGTTTGCTTTTTACTTTTTATTTTATTGATAGTTTTATTAAAAACTGTTGACGTTCAAATAGCGCCTATAAGTCGTACGGAAATAGGTCTTGGCACATTGAATAAAATGGTAAACGAAGCAGTAGGTTATAGCGATTTTTGGTATAATTTAACTGAGGTTTTAGGTTATATTTCAATTTTAGTTGCAGTTTTATTTGCTTTTTTAGGTGTTTATCAGTTAATTAAAGGCAAAAGTTTTAAAAAAGTTGATAAAAACTTGTATGCTTTACTTGGTATTTATATTTTAGTTGGTATAACTTACGTTTTATTTGAAAAGGTGATTATAAATTATCGTCCTATTTTAAATCAAGAGTTAGAAGCCTCTTTTCCGTCAAGCCATACTTTACTTACTTTATGTATTTTAGGCACGGGAATTATTGAATGCGATTACTTATTTAGTAATAAAAAAATCAATATTACCATTAAAATAATAGCCTTTACAATGATGCTTTTAATGGTTGTAGGTAGAATGCTTTCTGGCGTGCACTGGTTTACCGATATTTTAGGTAGCGTTTTCATTTCAGCATCGTATATTGCCTTATATTCGGGAATAATTAAAAAATTAAACTAAATTTAATAAAAATTAAAGCGGTAGCAAGTTTGCTACCGCTTGTTTTATTTTGTTTTACGCCTTAAATCTTCTAAATTAAAAGGTATAAACCTTGTTTTTGTTTTATCTGAAAGGCGTGAAATTAATCTTTCGTTATATCTATCTAAAAGTTCGCTTGTTGAAAGGTTAGTAGTTATAATAAAAGGTTTGTTTGTATCTAATCGCGTTGAAATAACCGTTAATAAATATTCAACAGTTACGTTTTTATACATAGGTTCTGTGCCTAAGTCATCGATTATTAAAAGGTCGCAAGTAGATAAAATATCTAAAATTAACGATTTATCAACTTCAGATAAGTGCATTTTTAAAAAGATATTTATTAAATCAGTTGCCGTTAAAAATATAGGTGAGTAACCTTTGTTTAACACTTCGCTTTCAATACATTTTGATAAGTAAGTTTTGCCAGTTCCAGGGCTACCTATAAACACGTAATTTTGTGTATCCACGTTAGGGAAGTTGCTTGCATAATCTTGCATTATAGCGTAATGCTTTTTAAGTGGCGCTGGAATTGATGAAGAAAAACTAATCTTGCTACTTTCGTTTACGCCTAATTCACTAAGTGCGGTTTTGATTAACGCTTTATTAAAACAAGCGCATCTTTTACCGTTAACGTAGCCGTTATCTTTACAAGTTTTGCAAAGATAATTTTCAGTGGTTTTATACTCTGGTAAGTTTTCAATCTCATCTTTAATTTGTTGTAAATTTTCAAGTTCTATCTCAAATTTTTGAACTTTTTCAATTTCGCCATCAAAACTTGCTTTAGCAATTTGGTAATTGATTTTACCTATCATATTAACGGTGTTTAAATATCTTTCGTTGCTAAGTAATTTTTGTTCGTTATTAAGTTTTAAGGTTTGATTTCTACTTCTTAAACTTTGGTAGTAGTCTTGAACCTTTTCTAAAATTTTGTTTGATTTAATCATTTTATACCTTAAACTCATCAAGAGAGTCGATAAGTGAATCTAATTCTTCTTTAGTGTAATTTCTTTCGCTTTCAAAATGAGCCGTTTTACTGTTTTGTGATTTTGTTTTAGTTGCTTCGCTTAAACTTCTAACTTCTTCAAGGGTATAAGCGTTTTTACTTTTCCAATTAGATAAAATACCGTTAATGTACGGTATAGGATTGTTAACGCCTAAAGAGAGTTTGCTTGCTTCTAAGATAAGTTCGTCGGTAAAATTCCAACTTCTCCAAGTTTCAACGTTTTCTCTATCCCAAGAGTTGATTTTGCGTGAGATACCCGCTAATTCGTGAATTTGTTTAATAAATTTATCAGTTTCGGTTTTGTTTTTGATGTATTCGATAATGCTTGATAAGGTTATAAGACCAAGTTTGTATAAGTTTTTAACCGTTTCGTTCATAAGTTCAAGGGTGCGCCTGTTCTTTTTAAAGCAATAATCTGCGATAAATAAAAGCGTTTTTTCATCGTAACCCATAGAAACCCAAGGGGAAGTGTAAGATATTATTTCATTATCGATAATTTCAACGTAAATACCTAACGTTTTATTGATATTTAACGTTAATTTTGCTAAGTTTTCTTTATTTTCAAAGAAGATTTTTGTATCTTCAAGTGTAAAACACTTGTTAGAGAATAATTCATCGATATAACTATCTAACTTTTTAAACGTTTTGCATTTAGATAAATTTATAACTTCTAAGATAAATTCGTGCTCAAAACCGTAGTTGTTAATCCACTTTTTATAAGTTTTAATATCTTCAATTTCAGGTTTTTTACTACTTTTAAACGCTCTATAAACTTCGGCAACTTCTTTTGTTGTTGTAAAGTAGCCAGTTAATTCTTTGCCAACTAAATCGGCGGTAGTAATACCGCGTGAAATAAAGTCTTTAGCAACGGTTGATATGTATTTATAAGTTAAATTTCCGCCTTTCATATCAATGCAGTATTTTATAATCATCAAAAGCGCTTCAGGGCGGAGTGGAGAGTTTTCCATAAGTTGATAGTATTCACTGTATTCAGAGGTTGAAATCATTCTTTCCGTAATAAGTGATTGTACCGCTTTTGAAAATTCCGCGTATTTTTCTGGTTTGAACTTTTTGTATTTTAAAGTGTTATCGGTTAAATTGTTGTAGGTGATAATAAACGGTTCGCTTGAGATGATATTAAGAACGCCGTATTCTTCCCAAAACTTAAAATAATCCTTAATTTCGTTTACTGAAAGACCTAAAACGTTAGACATATCAGTTATAGTTAAGTCTTCGTTTACTTGGCACAAATAAAGACCGTAAAGGTAAACCTTTACAGCATCGGCAGTGGCATCTGGCATATAATTAGTAAAAAACAAATTGTCAATTACTGTTTTACCTGTTGCAGTTGTGTCTTTCGTATAAGAGCAAAAGGACATTTTACACCTCAAAATAAAAAAGTAAGTCTTATTATATTAAATTATATTCAAAAATAAATCAACTGTTTTTTTTATTAAATTTTAAAACCACAAAATATGGTGTAATTAATATTTTTTAGGACTATTAAAAATAAAATTATTAAAAATTGCCTTAAAATTAGTGCAATTTATTTTATTATAGTATATAATAATAAATAACTATACTTATAAGGAGCATAATTCGTGCCTGAAACAATATTGACTCCGGTAACTTTGTGGCAATCGTTTGACGATTCGTTACCGCTTAAAGAAGTAAAACTTAATACTTATTCAATACAATCTGCTAACATTACTAACGTTTACTTTTCTGGTAGAGAAACTGCAAAGGGTAGGGTTCGTATATTCGGCGTTTATGGTGAACCGTCAATTCCGTCAAAAGGCTCTCTTTTAATTTTACCAGACGCTTGCGATACCGTTGATAGCGAAGTGGTTATGTATTTTGCAAATCTTGGCTATAACGTTTTATGTTTAGATTATCGTGGCGAATATAACGACGTTAAAGATTATACTAAATATCCAGCGGACGTTTCTTACGCTAACTACGTAAATCGCGGTAGAACTTTTGATTACGTTGACACAACTGCTGATAAAACTTGTTGGTATGAGTGGACTTCGGTTGCAAGATACGGTATTTCTTACTTAAAAGAAAAAAATCCCGATGGCAAAGTAGGTATTATAGGCAATAAGTACGGTTCTAATATTTGTTGGCAACTTGCTGCAACTGATAAAAGGGTAGATGCTTCTGTATTTTTATTCGGCGCGGGTTGGCTTGCTTATAAAGGAATATTTAAGCAATCTGACGATGAAGTTGAATACAATGAAGAACGTTGTAGATTTTTAGCAGGTATTGACGTTCAAGCATACGCGCAATACGTTGAATGCCCGGTTTTATACTTAACTACTACTAATAACGACGTGTTTGATGCAGAGCGCGCTATAGATACTCTTTCAAGGGTAAAAAATCCCGCAACTTGCTTCCATAACTTAATTGCAACTTCAATAAACGTTTTAGATTCGCGTTGTTTAAAGGACGTTGAGTTGTTTTTAGGTAAATTTATTTTAGGTGATAAACAAACCTTGCCCAAAACACCTATAGTTGAAATCGATATTGATGATGAAGACGTTGTTTACACTGTAAAAATCGATTCAATTAAAAACGTTGAAAAAGTTTACTTAATGGCAAGTAGTAACGACGTTGACCCGTCAACAAGGGTATGGCACAACGTTTTAGATAAAGTGCAAGAAAAAGGCGGTAAGTTAGTTTACAAAAAGCATATTTACGGTGAAAGTAAGTTTGAAATGGCTTTTGTTACAGTAAAATACAATAACGAATTAACTTTAAGTTCTAACATTGCCTATAAATGGACGGAACTTACTTCACCATCTAACGTGCCTGGCGTTATTTTTAGTTCAACAAAACTTCCTACAAGTTTTATTGTTGAAGATATTAAAACGCATTTAATTGGTAACGTTTTTGCTGTTGATTCTTACTATAGTAACGCTTTTGGTCCTAATGAAATTAAAGGCGTTTCGGCAAACGGTACGTTAACTTCGTATTCTATTAAAAACTTGGCTAAAAATATAAGTGACGAATCTTTTATTAAGTTTGATATTTATACGCCTATTGAAGATAAAATACAAGTTACTTTAAAGAAGGAATCAGGTGTTGAATTTAAACACGTTTTACAACTTAGTGGCGGTGAGTTTTGGCAAAACCTTACCATTAACGTTATAGATTTTAAAGATATGAACGGTAAACCGCTTAAGGAATATGATGATATTGAAAGCGTTTCAATAAAAGCACAAGGAACGCTTATGATAAATAACTTTATTTTAATTTAATTATGCAGTACGAATTAAATACGAAAATCACAACAAAAAAGCCACACCCTTGCGGTGGCAATTTATGGACAATAGTTAGGGTAGGCGCTGATATAAAAATTAAATGCGAAAACTGTGGTCGAATTGTAATGTTAACGCCTTTCGACTTACAAAAGCGTATAAAAACTATCGTTAAGGAGTAAAATGGATAGATTTTTACTTAAAAGTAAAGAAACTGAATATAAAAAACAATCTTTATACGATAGAATTTTTATCATCGCTGTAATTTTAATTTTAGCCTTTTTATTTTTTCTTACTCAGTTTTGGATATCAATTAGTGTTGTTCAAATGAATTCTATGGCTAACACGTTAAAGCCTAACGATAAACTTATTACCGATAGGCTTGCTACGCCTAATTGCGGGGATATTGTCGTTTTTGAGTATAGTGAAAACGTTAACTACATCAAGCGTGTTATAGCCGTTGAAAATCAAACGGTATACAATGATAAATACGGTAACGTTTACTTAGAATATTTAGATAAAAACGGCAAAACCGTTACTGAAAAATTAAACGAACCTTACGTTAGAGATAGCCTTCCTACCTATAAAAGTTTAACCGATAGATATATAGATGAGGAAAATAGTTTGTTTAGGGTAGAAGTTAAAAAGGGCGAACTTTTCGTTATGGGTGACAACCGCTTGGTAAGTTTAGATAGCCGTGATTTTGGTTGTATTTCTATAGATAAAGTTAGCGGTGTAGTTCACCAATTTTGGGTGGACAATAAAGATTTAATAAATAATATTTTTTAGGATAGATAATGACTGCTTTATACACTAAATCTTATTACAATAAAATAAAAAAACAAAAGAAAATTCTTTTAACCGTTTATTTAGTTTTACTTGCAATAGCGGTTATAAGCGTTGTAGGAATTATCGTATTTTATTCTTTACAGCCTTACGGAACTTCTTTAAAAAATCCTTTAAAGTTTTTAATGTACTCAATCGTTGTAATATTTTGTTTGTTTTCTGGCATCTATTTAACAATTGTTTACGGAAGGGTAAATAAATACTTAAAGTTTTTAGGTAATTTAGCATCTGCTAAAAAATTAAACTATAAAATCACGGTTATTTCTATAAATTACGGCGATATTAGAACTAATTACGGCGTAGATTTTTATACAATGGAAGTTTTAGAGTGGTCTGAAACTCAAAGTGATTACGTTAAACATAATCTTTTAGTTGACGCTGAATTTAAAGATTTAGATATTAATGAAGGTGAAATTTTAACAGTTAAAACTTCGCTTAACGCTTTAATGGAGTATAATAAAGATTGATATGAAAAGGCAAGACGTATTAGAGCAATACAAATGGAAAATTGAAGATATTTTTTCGTGCGATGATGAGTTTTATTCACTTTATAAGCAACTTAAATCAAAGATAGATTTTAAAGAGTTTAAAGGTAAGTTAAATAACGCCGAAACTATTAAAAAATGCTATGATAAATTATACGCGTTAATTTTAGACCTTGAAATTTTATCCGTTTACGCGATGATGAAAAGGGATGAAGACGGTTCTAACTCTAAATCTAACGAAATGTACGGCTTAGTTGAAGAGATTTCCGTTGTGTTTTCAACCGCTGTATCATTTATTGATACTGAAATCACTTCGCTTGATTACGATAAGTTAAACGAATTATTATCTTCGCCGTTGCTTAAAGATTATTATAGAGATTTAAGCCGTTTAATCGATTATAAACCGCATATTTTAGGCGAAGAAGCCGAAAATTTACTTGCGCTTGGCGGTAAAGTATTTAGTGGTTTTAAAACGGCGTTTTCTATGATTGATAACGTTGACCTTGATTGTCCTACCATTAAAGTTGACGGTAAAAAAGTTAAAGTAACCGGCGCAACTTATTCGGTATTACTTCAAAACCCTGACGTTTCAGTTAGAAAAAAAGCCTTTAAATCATACTACAAGGCATACGAAAAAGTATTAAATACCATTACTGCTTTATATTCAGGCAACGTAGATAAAAACGTATTTATAACTAAGGCAAGAAAGTTTAAATCAACTTTAGAACGCGCACTTTTTGCTGAAGAAGTAGATAAATCGGTATATGATAGTTTACTTTCAAGCGTTAACAAAGCATTGCCAGTTTTACACGATTATATCGACGTTAGAAAGAATATGATGGGCGGAAAAATCAATATGTACGATTTATACGTTCCACTCATTAAAGGTGCTAACTTAGAACTTGATTATAAAGAAGCCTATGAATTAGTTATCAAAGGTTTAAAACCGCTTGGCGAAGATTATTCTAATCTTTTAAAAAAGGCGTATAACGAACGCTGGATTGACGTTTATGAAAACGACGGTAAAAGGGGCGGGGCATATAGCGTAAGCGTTTACGGTTTAAAACACCCTTACGTTTTATTAAATCACACAAAAACTACTCATAGCGTATTTACTATAGCACACGAAATGGGTCACGCTATTCATTCATATAAATCAAACGAAGCGCAAAAAGTTCAAACGGCTGATTATAAGATTTTCGTTGCTGAAGTTGCTTCAACTGTAAACGAAATTTTACTTATAAAACACCTTATAAACACCGCTTCCGATAACAGCGTTAAAAAGTACTTCTTATCATATTATTTAGATACTATAAGAACAACTTTATTCCGCCAAACTATGTTTGCCGAATTTGAGCACTTAGCGCACAAAACGGCTGAAAGTGGTAAGCCACTTACTAAAGATTACTTGTGTAAAACTTACTATAAACTTAATAAAAAATATTACGGAAAAAGCGTTACTCACGATAAGGAAATTTCTTACGAATGGGCAAGAATTCCACATTTTTACAATGCTTTTTACGTTTATAAGTATTCAACTGGTATTATTAGTGCAATTTGCATTGCAGAAAAAATCTTGCGTGACGGTGATAAGGCTGTTAACGATTATTTCAAGTTTTTATCATCTGGTTCAAGCGACACTCCAGTTGAATTATTAAAGATTGCAGGTGTTGATTTAACTACTGAAACACCTTACGAAATAGCAATGAATTCGTTTGAAAATGCACTTAATCAATTTAAATCATTATAAAGGATAAAAAAGTTATGGCTAAAGAAATTAAAGCAACTCTTCCATACAATTTAGAAGCAGAACAAAGTATTTTAGGTTCAATGCTTAT
>JAZLAE010000020.1:0-35927 GCA_045613025.1 Christensenellaceae bacterium
AATATTTGAAAAATAACGGACACGAAGTTGTTGACTTTGGTACTTATAGCGAAGATTCTTGCGATTATCCAGACTTTGCTTATCCCGCTTCTGAAGCCGTTGCTAAAGGTGAGTGCGACTACGGTATTTTAATTTGTGGCACTGGTATTGGTATGAGCATTTGTGCTAACAAGGTTAAAGGCGTTAGATGTGCGCACGTTACAAACTTATTTTGCGCGGAAGTTACACGCCAACACAACAATACTAATATGATTGCATTAGGTGCAAGAATTAACACTGTAGAAGAAATCGTTTCTTTCG
This sequence comes from Christensenellaceae bacterium, assembly GCA_045613025.1. Lineage (GTDB taxonomy): Bacteria > Bacillota > Clostridia > Christensenellales > Borkfalkiaceae > HGM11412. Next base: position 301 of record JAZLAE010000020.1, read on the forward strand.
TTGATAAGTTTTTAACTACTAACTTTGAAGGTGGTAGGCACGAAAACAGGGTAAACAAAATTAACGCTTACGAACAAAAGTAAAAATCGCTAAATGCGAATATAATATATAGGAGAAATTATGAGTAAATTATACGTTTTAGACCATCCGTTAATCCAACACAAAGTTTCAATGATGAGAATGATTGAAACGACAACTAAAGATTTTAGAGAATTAGCAAACGAAATCTCACTTCTTATGGCATACGAAGTTACAAGAGATTTACCGCTTGAAAAAAAGGAAATTACAACTCCTATTTGCAAAACAGAAGCAAACTTTATTGCTGGTAGAAGCATCGGTGTTGTTCCTATTTTAAGGGCAGGTCTTGGTATGGTTGACGGTATTTTAACTTTAGTACCTAACGCTAAAGTTGGTCATATCGGTCTTTATCGTGACCCAGAAACACACCAACCAGTAGAATATTACTGCAAACTTCCTGTTGACGCACAAGAAAGAACTATTATTGTTGTTGACCCTATGCTTGCAACTGGTGGTAGTGCAGTAGCCGCTATTGATTTTATTAAACAACGCGGTTGTAAAGATATTAAACTTATGAACTTACTTGCTGCACCTGAAGGTGTTAAAACCGTTCAAGACGCTCATCCAGACGTTGATATTTACGTTGCAGCGTTAGACGAAAAACTTAACGACCACGCTTACATCGTTCCAGGACTTGGCGATGCTGGTGATAGGCTTTTCGGTACGAAATAATTTTATATAAGTCACGGATTTCTTCCGTGACTTAATGTTATTTTTTAAGGAGGTAAATATGAATAAAGTGCGCAAGGCGGTTATTCCTGTTGCTGGTTATGGCACAAGGTTTTTGCCGTACACCAAGGCTGTTCCTAAAACTATGCTTCCTATAGTTAACAAGCCCGCTATTCAAATTATTACCGAAGAAGTTATTAAAAGTGGTATTACTGAAATTTTATTCGTTGTTGGCTATAAAAAAGAAGTTTTGCAAAACCATTTTTCTAAGGCTCAAGAACTTGAAGACGTTTTGTTAAAAAACGGTAAAACTCACTTTTATGAAGAAATTAAATATCCCGAAACTATGGCAAAATTCCACTACGTTACTCAAGAAGAATTGAACGGTACTGCTAAGGCAGTAGAAGTTGCAAAAGAATTTATAGGTAACGAACCTTTTGCCGTATTGTTTGGCGATGACGTTATGTATAACGAAGAATATCCCGTTATCAAGCAACTTATCGATTTGTATGAAAAAACGGGTAAAACTATAGTAGGTTGTAAAAACGTTTCTAAAACCGACGTTACTAAGTATGCGTCCGTTCTTTTTGATAAGGTTGACGGCAACGTTTATAACGCTACTGAAATTATCGAAAAACCAAAACTTGAAGAGGTAAAAAGCACAATTTCTCCACTTGGTAGATACGTTGTTACGCCTGAAATTTTTGATATTATCGCAAACATTAAACCAAGTGTAAACGGTGAATATCAATTTACCGACGCGCTTGACTATCAAGCAAAACACGGCAATGCTTTAGCCCTTGTTTTTGACGGCGTTAGATACGATATGGGTAGCAGGCTTGGTTTTTTAAAGGCTAATATAGAATACGGTTTACGCGATTACGAACTTACTGATGATTTAAAAGATTATTTAAAGGATTTAGTTTCTAAATTTTAATTTATGATAAATTACACCAACAATTTTTGCACCGTTATTGAAAAGGCAAAAAAGACTTCAATTAGTTTTAAACTTAACTACGTAGGCACTGAAGAAGTGGTTTACGCTATTTTGCGTACACCTAATTGTAATGCTTGCCGTTATTTAAACGAATTTGGTGCAACTGTTGAAAATTACCACGCCTATTTAAAAAAGACGTTTAAATCGGTTGGTGTAAGTGGTTTTACCGCTAAATTAAACTCTGCATTTAAAATTGCAAACGAAATTGCAAACTCCTTTAAACTTTCATACGTTTCAACCGAACATTTATTGCTTGCAATTTTAACGTTAGAAGATTGCGTTGCAATGAGTATTTTACGCGCAATCGGTGTTGACGTTGCTAAACTTTATTCAAAGGTTTTAGAAAACCTTAAAAAACCTAAAACTGAACGTCAAAATCAAAGCGTAGACACACAAACTAAACAAATTAAACCGCAACCTATAAAACCTAAAACTTGTTCTTATAGCCAAGAAACTGAAGAAAAAATAATCGAAAAAGATTATTCAGTGCTTGAAAAAGTCGGTTATAACTTAACCGAAAAGGCTAAAAGCGGTAAGATTGACCCTGTTATCGGTAGGGAAAGTGAAATTGATAGGGTAATTCAAACGTTATCCCGCAAATCAAAAAGCAATCCGCTTTTAATAGGTGAAGCGGGCGTTGGTAAAAGCGCTGTTGTTGAAGGTTTAGCATTAAGAATTGCCGAAGGTAAAGTTCCTGAATTTTTAAAAGAAAAGGTTATTTTTAGTTTAGATTTAGGTGGTTTACTTGCTGGTACAAGATTCCGTGGTGACTTTGAAGAAAGAATTAAATCTGCTATAGATTTTGCTATTTCTGACGGCAACGTTATCTTCTTTATTGATGAAATTCACAACTTAATTGGTGCGGGTAGTACTCAAGATAGTAACCTTGACGCTGCTGAAATTTTAAAACCATTACTTGCAAGGGGCGAAGTTTTGGTTGTTGGTGCTACCACTCTTGACGAATACACTAAATATATAGAAAAAGATACGGCTTTAGAGCGTAGATTTCAAACTATCCGCGTAGAAGAGCCGTCTGTTGATACTTGTATTGAAATATTAACGGGTTTAAAACCCGTATACGAAGCGCACCATAAAATACATATAACCGATGAAGCGATTAAATCTGCAGTTATTTTATCAAAAAGGTATATTACAGATAGGTTTTTACCTGATAAAGCAATCGATTTAATTGATGAAGCGGCATCTAAAAAAAGGGTGCAAACTACTTCTATACCTAAACTTTTAAGGGAATTAGAAGAACAAATTAAAAAATTAACCGCCGAAAGAGATTATCTTTTAGATGAAGGTAGTATAAATTCTGCGGGCAAGATTGATAAAAAGATTTTTGAGTTAAAAAAACAACTTGAAAACGAAAAAATCAACCTTTATAACAAGCGTAGTGCAAATAATGACGAAATTACCGAAGAAGATATAAAGGAACTTATAACTACTTGGACTAAAATTCCAGTAACTTCTTTATCCACGAAGGAAAGCGATAAACTTATGTCGCTTGAAGATGAACTTATGAAAAGGGTTATAGGTCAAGAAGATGCTATTATTACCGTTTCAAAAGCGGTTAGAAGGGCAAGGGCAAACCTTAAAGACCCTGATAAACCTATGGGTTCGTTTATTTTTGTTGGTCCTACGGGTGTTGGAAAGTCAGAACTCACTAAAGCGCTTGCCGAATGCGTGTTTGGCAGTAAAGACGCGCTTATTCGCTTTGATATGAGTGAATATCAAGATAAAACTTCAGTAAACAAACTTATAGGTTCAGCACCCGGTTACGTTGGTTACGAAGAAGAAGGTTTATTAACTGATAAAATTCGTAAAAAGCCTTATTCGGTTGTTTTGTTTGATGAGATTGAAAAGGCTAATAGCGATATATTCGATTTGCTTTTACAAGTGCTTGACGAAGGTAGGTTAACCGATAGTAAAGGTAGGGTTGTAAGTTTTAAAAATTCACTTATAATACTTACGTCAAACCTTGGTTTTTCTGGTGAAGAAAGCAACCTTTCATTTGGCTTTGGCGCAAGTGAAAACGCCGATAAAGATAAAATAGAAAAATCTTTAAAATCCCGCTTTAAACCTGAATTTATCAATCGCCTTGACGATATAATCGTATTCAATAAATTAACTGAAGACAACTGCTACGATATTGCCGATATTATCGTAAATAACCTTATTAAACGCTTGAAAAATCAAGGTTCTTTCTTAACGGTAGAAAATTCTGCAATGGACGTAATAGTAAAACAAGGTTATTCTAAAACTTACGGTGCAAGACCGATAAAAAGGGCTGTTTCAAGGCTTATTGAAGACTTGCTTTCCGATGCCATTATCGAAGGTGAAATTAAAAAAGGCGATAAAATAGTAGTTTACGCTGAAGATGAAATTATAAAATACAAGAAGGTTTAATATGGAAATAGGTGTTTCTACCGCAACGCTTTTTAAACGCAAAGATAATGAAGATGCGCTTGTTACGTTAAACGAAATTGATGCAAGGGTTTGTGAGATATTTTTAGAGTCTTACTGTGAATATAACGAAGAATTTGCCAATCTTTTAAAATCAAGAATGGGCAATTTACAAGTTCACTCAATACATACCTTAAACACGCACTTTGAACCGCAACTTTTTAGTGATAATCCACGCGCTTTAAAAGACGCTTACGATATTATGGAAAACTGCTTAAAAGTGGCAAATATCGTTGGCGCAAAAAACTACACTCTTCACGGAATAGCAAGGTTTAAAAAGAACGTTTTATACAATAATTATAAAAAAATAGGCGAAAATATGCTTAAACTCAAGGAGTTTTGCGAAAGTTACGGCGTTAACTTATGTTTAGAAAACGTTGAGTGGGCTTATTATAATCACGTAGGCTTTTATAACAATATAAAAGAGTTTTGCCCTAACTTAAAAACTTGTTTAGATATAAAACAAGCAAAAATTTCGGGCGATAGTTACGCTGATTATATAAACGAAATGGGTGAGTCGATTAACACGGTGCATTTATGCGATATGCGTGACGACGGTGTTAAATGTTTACCAGGTAAGGGTGATTTCCCGTTTGAAGACTTATTTAAACGCTTAAAAGACGTTAATTTTAATGGTAATATGCTAATTGAAGCGTATTATGAAGACTACAAAGAAATAAATGAACTCAAGGATAGTTTAGACTATCTTCGTGAGTTAAAATATAAAATTTTTTAATGGCAGGTAAAGTATGGCTAACAACAATTTAAAGATTAGATTAGATTACAACAATATGATGGCTGACTACGTTGGCTTAAAAGAAGGCATTTCGCTTGAAACTTTAGAAAGTTACAAAGATTTTGCTGAAAATTCTTATAACCGTTTCCAAAGTGTTCGCGGTAGTGGTATGACAGGTTGGGCAGACCTTCCTTACAATCAAGATGAAATCGTTAACGATATTATCGAAACTGCATCAAAAATTCGCGATGAATTCGAATATTTCGTAGTTTTAGGTATCGGTGGTTCGGCTCTTGGTCCTATAGCGGTTTTCCAAGCGTTAAAACACTTACACTATAACGATTTACCAAAGGAAAAAAGAAACGGTCCTAAATTCTACGTTGAAGATAACGTAGACCCTGAAAGAATGCTTGCGCTTTTAGACGTTATCGACGTAGAAAAAACAATGTTCAACGTTGTTACAAAAAGTGGTGCAACAAGTGAAACAATGACGCAATATCTTATTATAATGGATATTTTAAAAGCAAAACTTGGAAATAAAGCAAGTAAAAACGTTATTGCTACAACTTCTCAATCAAAGGGTAACTTAATTAAGATTGCTAAACAAGAAGGTTTAAAAACTTTCTATATTCCTGACGGCGTTGGCGGAAGATTTTCAGAACTTTGCCCAGTAGGTTTACTTCCTGCAAGCGTTTTAGGTATTGATATTAAAGAATTCTTAAAAGGCGCTGAATATATGGATAAACTTTGCAATACTCCTGATTATTCCAAAAACCCAGCGCTTGCAAGTGCGATTTTAAGTTATATTGCTATTCAAAATGGCAAAAATATTTCAGTTATGATGCCTTATGCCGACGGTTTAAAATACATTGCCGACTGGTACTGCCAACTTTGGGCAGAAAGTTTAGGTAAAGCCGTTGATAAAGATGGTAAACTTGTATTTGTAGGACAAACCCCTGTAAAATCACTTGGCGTTACCGACCAACACAGTCAAGTTCAACTTTATACTGAAGGTCCTTTTGATAAAGTTACAACTTTCCTTGCCGTTGACGATTATAGATGCGAAGTTAAAATTCCTAACGGTTGTGAAGATATTCCTGACGTTAACTTCCTTTGCGGTCACACTATGAACGAATTAATTCAAGCGGAAAGACAAGCAACTGAATACGCTTTAACAGTTAAAAACCGTTTAAATAGAACAATTTATCTTCCTATCTTAAACGAATTTACTTTAGGTCAATTACTTTATTTCTTTGAACTTGAAACTGCATACGCCGGCGAAATGTTCAACATTGATACTTACAATCAACCAGGCGTAGAAGAAGGTAAAAACGCTACTTACGCGCTTTTAGGTAGAAAAGGTTACGAAGCAAAGAAAGAAGAACTTAACAACGCTCCTAAAAAATCTGATAAGTTCATAATTTAATAAATAAAATCATATAAAAATACAAGCGGGTTCGCTTGTATTTTTTGTTTATGAAAAATCCTAAAAAGAAAACAAAATGCTTTAAACGTTTATTTATTTTGCTATTTATTGCCATTTTTATAACGCTATATTCATTTTCTAATAATATGTTAATTGATATAGGCGTTAGTTCGTATAGTGGCGTTTTATCAACGGCTTCTTACTATGCGCTTGATAAGTCACTTGGTAGTAATTATGATTTCAATTCGCTTTTTACTATACATAAAGACGATAATAATGAAATTCAAATGATAACAACTGATGCTTTTGCCTTTAATAAAATTAGTACCGTAATAGTTGATAACGTTACTATATTTTTAAACGATTATCTATCTAAGGGTGTAGAAGTGCCCATAGGTGCATTTACGGGCATTAGAATGCTTTCGGGGTTTGGTAAAAAGGTAAAAATGCCACTTATAACCGTGAATTCGGTTAAATGCGATATTGTTTCTAAGTTTGAAGAAGCGGGGATAAATCAAACCAAACATTCTATTTACGTTAACATTATACCTGAAGTTTACGTTGTAACAAGGTTTACTACTAAGCGTTTAACTGATAGCATTACCGTTTTAATGTATGAAAACGTGATAATAGGTAAAGTTCCTGAAACCTATTTATTAGGAAGCGTTTTTTCCGCGCAAAAAACCCTTTAAATAATTGACAAAATAACCTAAAGTATATATAATAGTTGTATTATATATAAATACTTTGACGAAGACAGACGCAGTTGTTGCTTGGAAAGAGAAAGGGGTTATTTGCTGTGAAACTCCTACGGCTGATATTGCGGTATTCACTTCTGAGTTGCAGGCTGAACTAATAGTAAGCCGTGCCGTTTGTTACGTTATAACTTTTAAGGTACGGATTTATCCGTATAAATTAAGGTGGTACCACGCAAAAAGCGTCCTTTTATAGGGCGCTTTATTTTTTTGGAGGTTATTATGAAAGAAAAAATCGCTATAATGAAAGAAAGCGTAAACAAAGACTTTGCCGATGCTAAATCGCTTAAAGAATTGTTTGATGCCAAGGTTAAATATCTTGGTAAGCAAGGTCAACTTACTGAACTTATGAAAGGTATGAAGGATATTCCTAAGGAAGAAAGACCTGCTTTTGGTAAAATTGTAAACGAATTACGTGACGAAATCGATGCCGTTTACGCTAAGTATGAAGAAGTTTTAAAAAATCAAGAACGCTTAGCACAATTTGAAAAAGAAAGTATTGATATTACTCTTCCAGGTAAGCCAAGCGATATAGGAACTTTACACCCAATTACTCTTGTTAAAAACGAACTTATTAACGCGTTTACTGGTATGGGTTTTGAAGTGTTTGAAGGTCCTGAAATTGAAGACGATTATCATAACTTCCAAATGCTTAATATCCCTCAAGACCATCCTGCAAGGGATATGCAAGATACGTTCTATATAAACGATAATATCTTACTTCGTACGCAAACTTCTGCGGGACAAGTTAGGGTAATGATGGATAAAAAACCACCTATCAAAATCTTAAGCCCTGGTAAAGTTTTCCGTTCGGACGACGATGCTTCACACTCACCAATGTTTCACCAAATGGAAGGTTTAGTAGTTGATAAGGGTATTACTCTTTGCGACTTAAAGGGTACTTTAGAAGAATTCTGTAAAATTATGTTCGGTAAGGACGCTAAAACAAGGCTTCGCCCATCATACTTCCCATTTACAGAACCAAGCGTTGAAGTTGACGTTTCTTGTTCAGAATGTCACGGTAAAGGCTGTAAACTTTGCAAAGGTACTGGTTGGATTGAAATTTTAGGTGCAGGTATCGTTAATAAAAAGGTGCTTGAAGGTTGTGGTATTGACTCTGAAGTATATTCAGGCTATGCTTTCGGTATGGGTATTGAACGTATTGCTATTTTAAAATACAAAATTCCTGATATTAGATTATTCTTTGAAAACGATTTACGTTTCTTAAAGCAATTCAAGTAAGATAAGGAGAATAGATAGATTATGAAACTTCCTTTAGAATGGTTAAATGATTACGTTGATATTTCGGATATTTCGCTTGACGACCTTACAAAGAAATTATTTTCTTGCGGTTTTGAAGTAGAAGAAGTTATCGAAACGGGTAAAGATATTTCAAAAGTAGTAGTTGGTGAAGTTTTAACTTGCGAAGCAATTCCTGAAACTCACTTACATTTATGTACCGTTGATTGCGGTAGTTACGGCGTTTTCCAAATTTGTTGTGGTGCTGATAACGTTGAAGTTGGCATTAAAGCGCCTTGCGCGTTAGTTGGTGCTACCGTTTTATCAATCGGTAAAGACCACAAAACTGTTGAAGGCACAATGACTATTAAAGAAGGTAAATTACGTGGTTACGATTCGTATGGTATGCTTTGTTCTGGTACTGAACTTGGCGTTACTGAAGATATGTATAAAGGCGCAGGTTACGACGGTTTACTTTTACTTGATAAGTCATATCCGAACGGTGATGACGTTAAAAAATACGTTGGCTTAAACGAAGTAATTTTAGATATCGGCGTTACGGCTAATAGACCTGACTGTCAAAGTATTTTAGGTTTAGCGCGTGAAGTATCGGCAGTACTTAATAAACCACTTAAAATGCCAAATACAAGTTATAACGCTACAATTTGCGATACTAAGGATAAACTTTCAGTTGAAGTATTAGATACTGAACTTTGCCCAAGATATATTGCAAGTTACGTTGAAGATATTAAGATTGCAAAGTCTCCTTTATGGATGCAAAAAAGATTAAAAAGCGTAGGTATTAACGCGATAAATAATATCGTAGATATTACCAACTTTGTTTTAACTGAAATCGGTCAACCTATGCACAGTTTTGATTACGATTTATTAAAAGGTCAAAAACTTGTTATTCGTAGGGCAGAAAACGGCGAAAAAATCACAACTCTTGACGATAAAGAATTTGAACTTAACGATTCAAACTTGGTTATCTGTGATGAAACTGACCCACAATGCTTAGCCGGTATTATGGGTGGTAAATCAAGTTGTATTGAAGATACAACAAAAGCCGTTGTATTTGAATCTGCACAATTTAAACGTGATAGTATTCGTAAAACTTCAAGGGCACTTGGCAAACGTAGTGATTCTTCTTCAAGATTTGAAAAGGGTACTGATGCTTATATTGCCGAACTTGGTATGAATAGGGCTTTAGCGCTTATCGATGAACTTAACGTTGGTAAGATTTCTAAATCTTATATTGACGTAAATAGTGTTGATTTAACGCCTAAAACTATGGATACTAAGATTAGCAAAATCAATAAAGTTTTAGGTATTGAAGTTCCTACCGATGCTATTGAAGATATTTTGTCGCGACTTGGCTTTGGCGTTAAAATAAACGGTGATGATATTAGTTTAGTTATCCCTGCTTATCGTGACGACGTTGAAGATTATCCTGATATTGCCGAAGAAATTATTAGAATGTACGGTTATGACCATATCGTAAACACTTTGCTTGACGATGCATCGCTTACCGTTGGTGGTCTTAATAAGGCTCAAAAGGACGTTGATATTTTAAAAAATTACCTTGTTTCTCAAGGCTTTAGCGAAGCAATCACTTATTCGTTCGTTTCTGAAAAAGAATACGATACTTTCGGTCTTGATAAGGATAGCGACGAATATAAATTCGTTAAAATCTTTAACCCGCTTGGTGAAGATTTATCGGTTATGAGAACTTCGCTTATCCCATCGCTTGCAAGGGTTATTGTTAATAATATCAATAAAAAGAACTTATCTGGTAGAATTTTTGAGTTTGCTAAAGAATATAAGCCAAAAGCATTACCGCTTACTGAACTTTTAAACGAAAACGATTGCGTTTCTTTAGGTGTGTTTGGTGAAAATGAAGATTTCTTCACATTAAAAGGTATAGTAGACGGTTTACTTACTTCAATTCACGCAACCTTCAAAGTTGATTACGTAAGGTCAAAAAGACCGTTCTTACACCCAACAAGAAGTGCAGATATCGTTATAGGTAATAGGGTTATAGGTTTTATAGGCGAACTTAATCCTATCGTTAGCGAAAAATTAGGTACTGATAAACGTATTTACGTTGGCGAAATTTTCTATAGCATTATTGCTTCAATGCTCAATAAAAAACCGCAATTTAAGGCTTTCCCTAAATATCCATCGGTTGAAAGGGATTTAGCGCTTGTTATGGATAAATCGGTAACTAACGGCGAAACTGTTAGATATATCAAAAAATTCTCAGACAAATCGCTTGTAGACGTAAATATCTTTGATATTTATAGTGGTGACCAATTACCACAAGGTAAAAAGAGCATGGCGTACCACTTAACGTTCTCACTTCTTGATAGGTCGCTTACTCAAGAAGAAGTTGATGCAAACGTAAACAAAATACTTGCCAACCTTAAAAACGTTGGAATAGAATTAAGATAAATACTAAAGCCGTCTTATAAAATTAAATATAAGACGGCAAAATTCGTTTTATGGTAGAAATTTTAGCGCCTGCGGGTAATTTAAAAAACTTAATAACTGCAGTTAACGTTGGTGCTGATGCCGTTTATTTGGGGCTTAGCAATTTTTCCGCGCGCAAAAGTTCACAAAATTTCACGTACGACGAATTAAAACATGCAATAAACTACGCTAAAACTTACGGCGTAAAGGTTTATATTGCGGTAAATACGTTAATTAAAGATAGTGAATTTAACGAATTTATCGAAGCGGTTAGTATAGCGTATTCTTACGGTGCTGACGCGTTTATTTTGCAAGACATATTTTTAGGTAAACTTTTAAAAGAGTATTTTCCTGATATTTGCTTGCATTTATCAACTCAAGCGGGCGTTTGTAACGAATACGGCGCAAAAATGGCGTTAGAGTACGGTTTTTCACGCGCAATTCTTGCAAGGGAAACCAAACTTGAAGATATAAAAAAGATTTCTTCAATTATTGAAACTGAAGTGTTTATTCAAGGCGCGCTTTGTAGTTCTTTTTCGGGTCATTGCTACTTTTCTTCATTTATCGGCGGTTTAAGCGGTAATAGGGGTCATTGTAAGCAACCTTGTCGTAAAAAATATACTTTAGAAGGTAATGATAATTTTAACGGATATTTACTCTCCTTATCGGATTTATGCGTAGGTAACGATATTAAAACTCTTATTGATTTAGGCGTTACGTCGTTTAAAATCGAAGGTAGAATGAGAAGTAGTGAGTACGTTGCTTCGGCTATAAAGTATTATAAAGATATTTTAAACGATAAACCTATAGAAAACGACTTTATCAACTTAAAAAAGGCTTATAATAGGGGCGATTACACTAAAGGGCTTGCTTTTTCGCAAAAAGAAGACTTTATTTCAAGAAAAATTCAAGGCCACAAAGGTTATTTAGTTGGTAAAATTAAAAATATAAATAAAGATGAATTAAAACTTGATAATAAAATTAGTTTTAATGGTGGCGATAGTTTTAAAATTTTACGAAACGGCTACGAAGTAGGTAATGCTATTTTTAAAAATGGAGTTGTCAAATTTAAAGGTAACGTTAAATTTAACGATGAAATTTATATCACTAAAGACGTAAATTTAATTTTGAATACCGATAATATTACAAGGGATAAAGTTGACCTTAATATTTTGGTATACGTAAAATTAAACGAAAAATTATCTTTATCTTCAAACGGTGTAACTGTTTATTCAAGTGATATTTTAACTCAGTCAAAAACAAGTCCGCTTACGAAAACTGACGTTATAAATAACTTAAACAGAACTGATATTTACCCGTATAATCCTATAGTAAACTTTGTAAATTTTGATGACAACGTGTTTGTACCTAAAAGCGTTTTAAATTCGTTAAGGGCGGAATTATACTCTAAATTATTTAATAGAAATAATAATAAAATTAACGATAATATCGAAAAATATACAAATAATTCTATTTGTGAAAATTTAACCAAAAAATCAAAAACTTTAATCTCTAACGCGCTTGTTAGTAGCGTGGATAATTTAATTTATTTACCAAACGATTATAATAAAATTGATTTTAATAAGTTAAACGAAGTTTCAAAAAATACTAAAGTTTATTTGTATTTACCTGCATTTGTATCGGGTGATGATTTAGCGGTAATTGATAAAATTGTTAATAAATTTTACGGTGTATACGCCGATGGTTACTGGGCGATAAATTATTCAAAATCTAAAAATTTAAACGTATTTGTTGGTGTTTCTATGAATATGTTTAACTTGTATGATTATAATCATCTTAAAAGTTTAGGTATTAAAGAAATTTCCGCATCAAAAGAAATTACTGAAAGGGATATTGATAGTATTTCTAAAAACTTACACGTTTTATCTTTTGGCGAAAACGTTTTAATGAATTTAGCGTACTGTCCGTTTGATAAAAAATGTAGTAATTGCTTGTATAAGTTTAATACTTATATTAATGATGAAAACAATAGAAGGTTTAAACTTTTTAGATATAAAATTTCGGAGTGTAGGTTTATGGTGTTTAACTGTGCGCAACTTTTAACAAAATTTGAGCATAATAACGAAATTTTTGCTATATTTGACGAACCTGAACACCGCATAAACCAAATTTTAAACACACCTTTTAACGAAAGAAAAGAATTAATATATAATCACACTTACGGCAACTATATTAAAGGGGTATTATGATAAAAAATAAGACTTTAAAATATTTAGAATACGATAAAATTTTAAATAACGTATCAAAATATACCGTTTTGAGTAGTTCGGCAAGTATTCTTTTAAGTTCCACGCCTGAAACTGATTATTTATCGGCTAAGTATTTGCTTAACAAAACAAACGAAGCCTATAAGTTATATTATGAATACGGTGTTGGTAATATTGAGTATTTTGAGCAATTAACCGACGAACTTGATAGGGCAAAAAAGAATTCTATACTATCTTTAGGCGAAATTTTAAACGTATCGGCGCTTCTTCGCGCTTCAAGAATTTTAGCAACTTCAATATCTAACGTAAATGATGAAAGTTTAGTTATTTTAAATGATATTGCAAACCGTATTTTTTACGATTCTAACTTAGAAAATTCAATCAATACTAAAATTGTAAACGATACGACCGTTGCTGATAATGCTTCTGAAAAACTATACCAAATTAGACAAAAAATTAAGGTAATTAACGAAAGAATACGCGAAAAATTAGCATCGTTTATGCGAAGCGGTGGCAATAAATATTTGCAAGATAATATCGTTTCGATAAGGTCAGGCAGATACGTTATTCCCGTTAAATCTGAACACGTTACTCAAGTTAAGGGTTTTATTCACGATAGGTCGGCAAGTGGTAGCACTTTCTTTATAGAACCGCAAGAAATTTTAGATATGAATAACGAACTCCGCACCGAAACTTTAAACGAATCGGCGGAGATAGAGCGTATTTTACTTGAATTAACTGAGCAAATTGGCGTTGTTTCAGACAATTTAACTGAAAACTTAATATATTTATCTGACGTTGATATTGCTTTTTCTAAAGCGCAATACGCGCACTCAATCAAAGCCGTTTATCCTAACTTAAACGCTAATGGCGAAGTTGATATCGTAGAAGGTAGGCACCCTTTAATTGATATGAAAAAAGTTGTGCCTATAAACGTTAATTTTGGTAAAGATTATAACTATATTTTAGTTACAGGCCCTAATACTGGCGGTAAAACTGTAACTTTAAAACTTATCGGCTTATTTACCTTAATGTGTATGAGTGGTATTTTCATACCCGCTAAACAAACCACTAAAATTTCAGTATTTAGTAAAGTTTTAGTTGATATTGGCGATGAACAAAGTATTGAACAAAATCTTTCAACTTTTTCATCACACATTAAAAATCTTATAGAAATCGTTGAAGAAGCAGGCGATAAAACCCTTGTTTTAATTGATGAAATAGGTGCGGGAACAGACCCAGACGAAGGTAGCGCACTTGCTAAATCTATACTTGAAGAGTTAATTAGTAAAAATAGTTACGGTGTTATAACAACACACTATTCATTACTTAAAGAATACGCTTTAACAAGTGATAAAATTATAAATGCTTCAATGGATTTTGATAGTGATACGTTTGCTCCGCTTTATCGTATAAGAATCGGTGCGCCTGGCACATCAAACGCTATTGAAATCGCGTCAAGACTTGGTATTGATAAAAGCATTATCAATCGTGCAAAAGGGTATATGTCTGACGATAAGATTTCATTTGAAAACGTTTTAAAGCAAGCCGAAAAAACCCGTAGTGAAGCAGAAAAACAAAAACAAGAAATTGAAGATTTACTTGTTAAACAAAAAGAAATTTACGATAATTTAGTTAAATCAAAAGAAAAATTTGAGCGTGAAAGAGAAAACTTCTTAGTAAAAGCAAAAGCGGAAGCGCGCAAAATTGTTAATGAGAAGTTAGAAAACGCCGAAGATATGCTTATGGAAATGAAAGAAATTTTCAATAAAGCAGAATATATTGAGTCTGATTTAGTTAAAATGTCTACGCTTAAAAATAAAATTGATAATGAAAAATACGTTTTAGAAAGTGAAGACAAATTACCGCAAATTTATCAAGACGTAGATATTAAAAAATTAAAAATAGGTGACACCATTTTTGTAAAATCGCTTAACTCAAGCGGTGAAGTTTTAGAGATAAACGAAGTAAAAAAATGCGTTTGGGCGTTAGTTGGCTCAATTAGAATAAATTGTAAATTATCCGATATTTCCTTTATTTCTAAAAATAATTCTAAACCTAAAAACGTTGCCGTTACCTTAAAGCGTGACGTATCGCTTGAAGGCGTTAAAACTGAAATAAACGTTATAGGGCTTCCTGCCGATGAAGCGCTTATGGAAGTTGATAATTTTATCGATAAGTCAATTCTTAATAACTTAGAAGAAGTTAGAATCGTTCACGGTAAAGGTATGAAAATACTTTCAACCGCTATAGCAAATAGGTTAAGGGGTAATAAAAACGTTAAGTCGTATAGATTTGGTAAATACGGCGAAGGCGAACACGGTGTAACTATTGTAAAATTAAAATAATTTTTAAGGAGTTATTATGGCAGGCGGATTATACGAATATTCAGTAAGCCCTAATTTAAATGGTAAAAATAAAGTTCTTTATAATATTTTAAGGGTGTTTAATTTAATAAATATACTTATTGTAACTTTTTCGTTTGTTTTAGCCTTTTTATTTGATAATATCTTTTGGATATTGTTTGCAATATTTCTTGTTGCTATAATTTTAGTTAACGTGTTTTTAAAAGCCTATTTTTCGGCATACGACTGTGTATTTATAGACGGAAGCGTAAGAATTGATAGAGTTTTTAATAATAAACGTAAAAGGCTTATTTCATTTGACTGTAAAAATATAAGGTTTATAGGTGGCGTAGCCCTTAAAAGTTACGAAAATAACTTAAAAAATAAAGAATTTAAAAAGATTAACCTTACAAATAGGGAACTTTTTGAAAAAGATTTTTACTTTATTGTAGATAAAAATAGTATACCGCACTTAATAACTATGCGCTATAACGAAAACTTTTTATCACACGTTTTAAGAAGCGTTAATACGCGTATTGTAGAAAAAGAATATAAAGATATTTTGGTTAAATAAAATGGATAAAATTATTTATTTAGATAACGCCGCAACCACAAAACCTTGCACGTTAGCATTAAAAAACAACGAAAAATTCAATGATTTTGAGTTTTATAATCCATCGGCTAAGTATAAGCAAGGGTTAAACGCTAAACTTGCTATTGAAGATGCTAAAAAGAAAATCACTGCTTGTTTTTCAAATAACTATGATTTGATTATTACCTCTTGCGGGTCAGAGTCGGATAACACTGCTATATTTTCTTACTCAAATAGGGGTAATATTGTTACAACACTTGGCGAACATTCAGCAGTGTTTGCTCCGCTTACCGAACTTAAAAACAAAGGCTACGATTCGCGCTTTGCTAAAATAAATAGCGACGGCACGGTAAATATTGAAAATTTATTATCTCTTATCGATAAAAATACCGTTTTAGTGTCGGTTATGCACGTTAACAACGAAACGGGTGGTATTAACGACGTAAATTCTATTGCTAAAAAATGTAAAGCAATTAATCCAAGGTTAATATTCCACGTAGACGGCGTTCAAGCCTTTGGTAAAATACCATTTAAACCTTGTGAAGAAATCGATTTATATTCAGTATCGGCACACAAAATAAACGGACTTAAAGGTGTAGGTGGTTTATTTAAAAATAAAAAGGTTAGAAACTTAAAACCTTTAATTTACGGTGGTGGACAAGAAAACGGGCTTAGAAGCGGTACTGAAAACGTGTTTGGTATTAAAGTTTTTGAAAGCGTTACGCTTGATAAATATTCAAAAATCAAGGAAAATTATGAGAAAATGATTGAATTAAAATCATATTTCTTATCAAAACTTGATAAAGAATTGTTTAGCATAATATCAAATGATAACTGTTCGCCATACATAATTAGTTTGTCTGCTGTAGGGCTTAAAGGGGAAGTTTTACTTCATATTCTTGAAGACGACGGAATTATTGTTGGCACGGGCTCTGCTTGTTCTTCAAAAAATCCGTTCAGTAGGGTACTTAAAGAAGCAGGTTATAATTCAAGCGTACTTGACGGCGTTATAAGAATTAGTTTTACGCCTAATATAACAATTCAGGAACTTGACTATACTGTAGAAAAATTAAATTTAAGGGCAAAAGAATTAAAAAGGACGATAAATAAGTGAAAAAAGTTATAATAATTCGCTGGTGCGAAATTCATTTAAAAGGCAAAAACCGACATTTTTTTGAAAAACTTTTAGAAGATAATATTAAAGAAAAATTAAAAGATTACAGTTATAAATTTGTTAAAATTCAAGGTAGATACTTGATTGAAAACTTAGATTTCGACTTTGTTGATGAAGTTATATCTAAACTTAAACAAGTAAGCGGTATACATACTGTTTCGGTTGCGTATGCAGTTCCGTCTAATTATGAAGATATTGCTAAAATTGCCGTTGAAATCTCAAAAAATAAAACTGGTACGTTTAAAGTTGAAACGCGTAGGGCGGATAAAAAATTCCCTTACCACTCAACTGAGTTTTCGGCAAAAATGGGTGGTGAAATTTTAAGAAGCAACCCTAATTTAACCGTTGACGTGCACGAACCAAATACCGTTGTTAATATTGATATTCGTGAGTCGGGCGAAACGCTTGTGTTTACCGATTTTATCAAAATGATGGGCGGTATGCCGATAGGTTCGTCAAGCCGTGGTTTACTTATGATTTCGGGTGGTATTGATAGCCCTGTTGCCGGTTATTTAACCGCAAAAAAGGGTATGCGCCTTGAAGCAGTGCATTTTCATAGTTATCCGTACACAAGTGACCTTGCTAAACAAAAAGTTATTGACCTTGCTAAAATGGTAGGCGATTACGCTAACGGACTTACACTTCATATCGTTAAATTTACTGAAATTCAAGAAGCAATTCACGAAAATTGCCCAGAAGAATATATGATTACGTTAATGCGCAGATTTATGATGCGAATTTCTGAAAAACTTGCATTTAAAATTAACGCCAATACGATTATTACTGGTGAAAGTTTAGGCCAAGTAGCGTCACAAACGATTGAAAGTATAACGTCGTCTAATAGCGTTGTAGAAGTTTTACCAGTTTTAAGACCGCTTATTACTTACGATAAACTTGAAATTATTGAAATTGCCGAAAAAATTGGTACTTTTGAAACGTCTATTTTACCATACGAAGATTGTTGTACGGTATTTTTACCTAAGTTCCCGCTTATTAAACCAAAACTTGATAGGGTAATTGCCGTAGAAAGCGTTTTAGATATCGACGGTTTAGTAAATAGGGCAATCGAATCGATTGAAACAATTAAATTATAAAAATTAAAACTTACGCTATAAAAAGCGTAAGTTTTTTTATTCTTTCCACCAGTCGTTATCTAAAATGGATAGCGACTTTTTTGTATAATTTACTTTAGGTAATTTAAAAACGTGTATTTTATTTGCGCTATCGGTTAAATATAAGGTGTATTCATATTCGCCAAAATCGTAGAGTTTATCGTTGATTTTAGATTTATATATGCCGTTATAAATCGTTTTTTTGTTGTGTTTATAACTTCTTACAATTTTTAATTTTTTATAATTAATGTCGGGTATAAATATCTCTACAAGTCCGTCGTTTAAGGTAATTTTGTTTTTTAATTTTTTAATATTATCGCTTATATTTTCAATCAAAAACTCTTTTGGTTCTGTGCCTTTTATATAGTAATAATCAGTGCCAGTATTACTAAGATAAGTTTTTTGTTCTTTTAATAACGTTTCTTCATCAATATTTGCCTTAATAACTCTGCTTGGTATAGTAAAAGTATCTGGTTTATTGTTTTTATATAAAATTTTAACCATTTCACGATTATATATCGTAGGGTAAGTGCCACCGGTAATTGTGTTTGGCATATTGCTTCCATCTATATTGCCAAGCCAAACGCCGATTATATGATTTGGCGTGTAACTGATTGAATAAGCGTCGGTATTGCCGTTTTTTGTGCCGTTTGTGCCAGTTTTAGCGCATATATCAAAATCAAAAACGTTAAGATTTTTACTTGTACCCGATTTTACGCCTTCTTTTAATATATCGTTAATAATAAAAGCCGTTCCGGGTGAAAATACGCTAACGTTATTTGGTTTGTAGTTATATATTAAACTGTTTTCAATGTAAACTTTATCTATAAATGCTGAGTTATTGTAAATACCATTATTTGCAAAAGGTGAGTAACAATCGCAAAGTTCATTAAGCGTCATACCATTTTTTATACCGCCAAGCGCACAAGTTAAATCACAATTTAAAAGGTTTACGTTCATTTTATTTGTGTAATTATTTGCTTTTTCTAAAGTATAACCACTAAGTAGTTTAACTGCAGGCACGTTTAAACTATTTGCTAAAGCCGTTTTAACAGTAACGTTACCGTAAAATTTACCGCCGTAATTTTTAGGGGAATACCCGTTAAAATCAATGGCTTCGTCGGTTATTACAGTACTTTCAGTAATTACTTTATCGTTTATCATCGGCGCGTAAACAAGCCAAGGTTTTACGCACGATGCGGGGTTTCTTTTTAAAATAGAATTATTTGTATAAAATGCGATAATTCCGTTGTTTTTAGAATTTATTATAATTTGCGACTTATCAGTTTTAGGGCAATTAAGAACTGTTAACTCACTAATTTCTTTTTGAATATCCTTGTCAAGAAAAGTATAAATTTTTACGTTTTTATTTAGAATATACGGGTTTACACTTAGTATCTTTTCAAGTTCAGATTTAACGCCTAAAACGTATGGCGAATAAACTTTATTATCGGTTGATTTAATAACTTCAACGTCCTTATCAATTGCGCTTAAGTAGGTGGTTTTATCAATAAACCCGTTGTTTAACATTGTTTTAAGTACTAAATCTTTTCGCGATTTTGAATTTTCGTAATTATCAAAAGGTGAGTATTTACTTGGCGCTTTTATAATGCCTGCAAGTAAACACGCTTCGCTAAGCGTTAATTTATCTGCGGTTTTATTAAAATAAACTTTACTTGCATTATTTATACCATATGCGCCGTTGCCAAAGTAAATTGTATTAAGGTATTTTTCTAAAATTTGGTTTTTTGTAAATCTTTTTTCAAGTTGTTTAGTTATTTTTATTTCGGCAAACTTACGTTTTAAAGTTTTTTCGCTTGATAAATGAGTATTTTTTATAAGTTGTTGTGAAATAGTTGAACCGCCTTCTTTATACGACGCGCTTTTTATATTTGAAAGGGTTGCGCCTAAAATTCTTACGTAATCAATGCCGTTATGGTTAAAAAACCGCTTATCTTCGATAGAAACAAAGGCGTTGATTGTATTTTTATTCAGTTTATCAATTGAAATAAAATCGCCTTTATAACCTAAATTGTCGGTGTAAAATATTTCGCCGTTTTTATCGTAATAATCAACCTTTATTGATTTATTTTTAAGTTTACTAACGTCTAAACTGTAACCGCTAACGCTTACCATCATACAAAATATAAAACATACGGCAACAACGATAAAAACTATAAAAATAAAGGCAAAAATTTTAAATAATTTTCTCATTTGCTATTAGTTTTTTACTAAAAAACAATATTATGCGATTTTTAAAGACGAAATTTTACAAATTTAGTTGATTTAAACAAAAATTTTATATATAATATAACTTACTATGAATTATTACAAGATAAATACGTACGGTTGCCAAATGAACGTACACGAATCTGAAAAACTTGCTGGCATGATTGAAGAATTCGGTTATCAAAGAACTGAAGATGATAATCAAGCCGATTTAGTTGTTTTTAATACTTGCTGTATTAGGGAAAACGCTGAAAGAACGGTTTATGGCAACGTTGGTATGTTAAAACCAATAAAAAAGAATAAAAAAGACTTAATTATCGCTGTTGGCGGTTGTATGACTCAACAAAACGGTCAAGCAAAAAAATTAAAAGAAACTTTTCCGTTTGTTGATATAATATTCGGCACACATAACTTAACTTCTTTTAAAGAATATTTGCAAAAACGCTTAGAACTTGGCAAAAAAACGGTAGAAGTTTGGGATATTGACGGTACAATTTGCGAAACTGTAACGCCAGTTAGGTCAAGTTATCCAAACGCTTGGGTTAATATTATGTACGGTTGCAATAACTTTTGTTCATATTGCATAGTCCCATACGTTAGGGGAAGGGAAAGAAGCCGTAACCCTGAAAACATTGTAAATGAAGTTAAAGGTCTTATTAAAGACGGCTATAAGGAAATAACTTTATTAGGTCAAAACGTTGACTCTTACGGTAAAACCCTTGAAAATCCTTATGATTTTGCCGATTTACTTGAAGAAATTTGTAAAATAGACGGTGATTTTAGGCTTAGATTTATGTCTAACCACCCTAAAGATATCAACGAAAAACTTGTTAAAGTTATTGCAAAATACGATAAAATCTGCAAGTGCATACACCTTCCTATACAGTCTGGTTCAACTAAAGTTTTAGCGGATATGAACAGAAAATATTCACAAGAAGACTTTTTAGGTAAGGTTAAAATGCTTCGCGACAATGTGCCTGGCGTAGCCATAACTACTGATATTATGGTAGGTTTTCCTGGCGAAACTGAAGAAGATTTTAACGAAACGGTTAAAGTTGTAAAAGAAGTTGAATTTGACGGGGCGTTTACCTTTGTTTATTCAAGGAGAAAGGGCACAAAAGCCGATTTAATGGAAAATCAAATTCCTGACGACGTTAAAAAACAAAGAATTATTACGCTTGTTGATATTCAAAACGATATCAACCGTAAAAAATCCCTTTTATACGTGGATAAAACGGTTGAAGTTTTATGTGAAGATTACGACGATAAAAAGGGCGTTTATCAAGGTAGAGATGATAAAGGCCGTATGATTTATTTTACAAGTGAAGAAAACTTAATCGGTAAAATTGTCAACGTAAAAATACAAAAAACGGGCGGAATTACCCTTTTAGGACAATTAGTTTAGTGAGGTTGCTTTATGGCTAAAAGCGGATTGTCACCAATGATGACACATTATTTAGAAACAAAACAAAAATACCCAGACTGTGTGGTTTTTTACAGGCTGGGCGATTTTTATGAAATGTTTTTTGAGGACGCCGTAAAGGTTTCTAAACTTTTAGACTTAACTTTAACGGGTAGGGACTGCGGTCTTGAAGAGCGCGCGCCTATGTGTGGTATACCTTTTCACGCTGCCGATACTTACATTGCAAAACTTGTTGCGCTTGGCGAAAAGGTAGCAATTTGCGAACAACTTAACGAACCAACTAAAGGTCAAATCGTTGAAAGGGACGTTATAAAAATCGTAACAGCAGGCACTATTACTGAAAATTCACTTCTTGACGAAAAATCAAACAATTATCTTCTTTCTATTTTTCAAGTTGATAATAATTTTGCTATTTCTTGGACGGATATTACAACGGGCGAATTTAACGCTAAAAGTTTTAAAAACGTTAAAGATTATTCGCAAGTTTTAGATACAATCGTTAGGATTTCGCCAAGTGAAATAATTGCCAATGAGTTTGCGCATAAAAACTTATCAATCCGCACTGAGTTTACACGCAACCTTTTACCTAAGATTTACTTATACAAAGAACACGCTTTTAACCACGCTTTTGCATATAAAACTTTAACTAAACAATTTAAAGTTGCAAACCTTCATTGCTTTGGTATAGAAGAAGATAAATCTATAATTTCATCATCAGGTGCGCTTATTGAGTATTTAAACGAAACTCAAAAGCACACTATATCATCAATAACTAAAATCAACGTTGAAGAAGATAACGAATTTATGATTTTAGATGCTACCGCAATGCGCAATTTAGAACTTACTAAAACAAATCGCGACGGTAAGCGTTATGGTTCACTTTTATGGCTTCTTGATAATACCTTAACGGCTATGGGCTCAAGAAAACTTAATTCTTGGCTTACAACACCGCTTTTAGACGTTGATAAAATCAATTATAGGCAAAACGGTGTAGAAGAGTTATTTAGTAATCCACTTTTAAGAAACGGTATTCGTGACGTTCTTTCAACGCTCCGCGACGTTGAAAGGCTTGCAGGTAAAATTTCTAATAACAACATTACCCCTAAAGAGTGTAGGCTTCTTGGCGAATCACTTAGCCAATTGCCAACCCTTAAATTTTCATTAGCGGGCTCATATAGCAAAATTTTAACCGATATTTCTAAATCTATTACCGATTTTAACGAAATATCTTCGCTTATCCTTCACGCTATTAAAGAAAATCCACCATTAAACTCAAAAGACGGTGGCTATATTTCCGATGGTTTTGATATGGAACTTGATAGGCTTCGCAGTTTATCGTTAAATTCAAAAACCACTTTAGATGAAATGGAAGTTCGCGAAAGGGAAGCAACGGGCATAAAAACTTTAAAAGTTGGCTACAATAAGGTTTTTGGTTACTATATTGAAGTTTCTAACTCATTTAAAGATAAAGTACCGTACCACTATATCCGCAAGCAAACACTTGTTGGCGGTGAAAGGTTTATTACCGAAGAACTTAAAAAACTTGAAGATGAAATTTTAACAAGTAAAGAAAAAGCATTAAAACTTGAAAACGAAATTTTTGGCAAAATCAAAATGGTTTTAAGCGAAAATATCGTTGAAATTTTACGTTCATCTAACGCGGTTTCGGCTATTGACGTACTTTGTTCGCTTGCACACCTTGCTAAAAAGAATAACTACTGTAAACCAACAATGTTACCGTTTGGCGAAGAACTTAATATCGTTGCGGGTAGACATCCCGTTATTGAAGAAATATCGCAAGAACAATTTATCCCTAACGATACGGTTATGAATTCGCTTGATGATAGAATGCTTGTTATAACAGGCCCTAATATGGCGGGTAAATCAACGTATATGCGCCAAATCGCTCTTATTGTTATTATGGCACATATCGGCTCTTTTGTGCCTTGTAAACAGGCTTTTATACCGCTTACCGATAAAGTGTTTACAAGGGTAGGCGCAAACGATAATTTAATATTCGACCAATCAACCTTTATGGTAGAAATGAACGAAGTTTCGGTTATTTTAAACAAGGCTACTAAAAACAGTTTACTTATTTTAGACGAAGTTGGTCGCGGAACGTCAACGTACGACGGACTTTCTATCGCTTGGGCGGTTGTTGAATACATAGCAAGTCAATTAAAATCAAAAACTCTTTTTGCTACGCATTACCACGAACTTTCTGAACTTGAAGGCAAAATTGACGGCGTTAAAAATTATAAAGTAACCGTTAAAGAGTTTAACGGCTCTATATTATTTTTACGTAAAATTGCACTTGGTAGCGCAAACAAAAGTTTTGGTATTGAAGTTGCAAGTTTAGCGGGCGTACCAAAAGTTGTTACCGATAGGGCAAAGCAAATACTTAAAATGCTTGAAAAGAAAGATATTAACGCTAAACCTGCTACTGAATTACCTGAAGAAATAGTAAGCGTTAATAGTGAATTATACGATATAATAAATTCAACCGACGTGGATTTGTTATCGCCAAGAGAAGCACTTGAATTGCTTTACAAATTAAAATCACAAATAAAGGAAAAATAAAATGTCAAAAATCAACGTTTTAGACAAGTCAATATACAATAGAATTGCAGCGGGCGAAGTCGTTGAAAGGCCGTATTCTGTCGTTAAAGAACTGGTTGAAAACTCTATCGACGCTAAAGCCGATAATATTTACGTTAATATTGTTGACGGTGGTAAACAAACGGTAGAAGTATTCGATAACGGCCACGGTATCGAAAAGGACGATATGCTTAAAACGGTTATGCCACACGCTACGTCTAAAATATCTTCAACTGAAGACCTTAATAATATTCAAACCCTTGGTTTTAGGGGTGAAGCAATACCGTCTATTGCATCGGTATCGCAAATGCGAATTACGTCTAAAACTCAAGACGAAAGTATAGGTTATTCTTTTGAAATTAACGGTGGCGAAAACACCGAACTTGTTGAATCGCCTTGTAACGACGGCACTTACGTTACTGTAAATAACTTATTTTTTAACACACCAGCAAGGCAAAAGTTCTTAAAGACTTCAAGGTCTGAAGAAAACGACGTTAGTGATATGATGTCGCGCTTAATTTTGGCTAACCCTAACGTTGCATTTAACTATTGCATTAACGAAGGTACTATTTTTCAATCGTTTGGCGATGGTGTGGAAGATGCTATGATTGCCGTTTACGGCTCAACAATCATTCAAAACTGTTTTAAAATATCTAACTACGTTCACGGTGTAAAAATTGAAGGTTATATAGGCAAACACAACTTTACAAAACCTAATCGCACCTATCAAACTGTAATTTTAAACGGTAGATATATCGTAAATTCTACGATACAATCGGCTATTCATAACGCTTATTCAAGTTATTTAATGAAAAGGCAATATCCTTTTTACGTTTTATATATAACAATGCCAAGTGAATTTGTTGACGTAAACGTTACACCTAATAAATCTGACGTTAGATTTATTGATAATTCGGTAGTTTACGGCGCGCTTTACTCAACCATTTCTAAAGTTTTAGACGGTACTGACGTAGCGCTTTCGATAGTTTCACCGGATAACGAAACGATTATCGTTTCACCAGAGCAAGCGCGTAATTCGATGCAAATTATGCAACAACGCGAAATTGATGCGAAAAAGAAAAGGGAAGAAGAAAGAAAAAAAATCAAATGCCCTAACTATCCGCAAGACGTTTTTCCTATGTTTGAACCTAAACAAAGCAAGGTTGCAGAAGACGAATTTAGTTGTTTAGATAAACCGCAAAACCAAATACCTATTGAACAAAAAGTTGATATTTTTGCCGAAAATAAGCGTTATATTGAAGAATTAGAGCGCAAAAAACAAGAAGAAGCAAGGCAACTTGAGTTTGATAAACCGTTTGAACTTAAATATATAGGTCAAATTTTAAACTGCTACTTAATATTTGAAGGCAACGATTCTTGTATGTACGTTATTGACCAACACGCTGCGCACGAAAGGTTGCTTTATAATAAAATTACTTATTTATATTCGCAAAAACAAATAGCAAGGCAACCGCTTTTAGTTCCTTACGAAATAAATTTAAATTCACTTGAACTTGAAATAGTAGAAAAAAGTTTATCATACCTTAACGAACTTGGTTTTGATGCCGAAATTAACAGTAACGATACACTTTGTATTTATTCAACGCCACTTGAACTTATTGATATCAATTTTAACGAATATTTTTCGCTTATTTTTAGCGACCATATCTTAAAAAAGGAAACTATACCTGAAATTATTAACGAACGCCTTATGCAAAAGGCTTGTAAATCGGCAATTAAGTCGGGTATGGAACTTAGTAAATCTGAAGTTGACTCACTTATTAGGCTTTTAAACGGTAATATTAACCTTAAATGTCCGCATGGTAGACCTATTGCCGTAAAAGTTACTAAACTTGAGATTGATAAATGGTTTAAGAGGGTATTATGACGCCACAAATCCTTATAATTTGCGGTCCTACAGGGTCGGGTAAATCGGGTTTAGCACTTAAACTTGCTAAAATCCTTGATACAGAGATAATCTCAGCCGATTCGCTTGCCATTTACAAAGATTTAGATATAGGAACTGCTAAACCAACCAAAGAAGAATTAGCACAAGTAACACATAGGCTTATCGACGTTGTTTCGCCATTTGATAGTTTTTCTGTTTCCGATTATGAAAAACTTGCGCTTCCACATATTGATAGGTTACTTTTAAATGGAAAAATCCCTATAATTTGCGGTGGAACGGGCTTTTATATAAATTCCGTACTTTATAAAATGAGTTACGGTAACACAACCGAAAACCTTGAAATACGCGAAAAATTTGAAGAACTTAGTAAAACAAAAGGCGTCGACTACGTTTGGGAAGAACTTAACAAAGTTGACCCCGAATCAGCAAAAAAACTTCATAAAAACGATTTAGTAAGGGTTATTCGCGCGCTTGAAATTTTCTATACAACTGGCAAGAAAAAATCTGAGCAAAACGATAAAGAAATACCGCGCTATAAGTATACGGCTGTAATGATTGATATGGATAGGGAAGTTTTATATGATAGAATCAATCGTAGGGTTGATATTATGATAGAAAACGGTCTTATTAGCGAAGTTAAAAGCCTTATTAATAAAGGTATAACTAAAGAAAATCAATGTATGCAAGGCATAGGCTATAAAGAAGTGTACGATGCCATTGTTTCAAACGATTTTAACGGCTTAGAAGACCTTTTAAAACTTAATTCACGCCATTATGCAAAACGCCAAATTACCTTTTTTAAAAGGCTTGCAGGCTTAAATTATTTGTCTGGCACAACCGATGAACTTGTAGAAAAAACCCTTGATTTATTAAAAAAATAGGATAGAGAATTAAACTCTATCCTTTTTTTGTTGTTTTTAAAGTTTTAACCAAACGTAAAGCCCGTATACGTCGTATATTATTTGAAATATATGATATAACACCATAACTATCAAGGTTAAATCACCTTGAATTGCAAAATTAAGCCACATTATAGGCACGAATATATCGTTAAGTAAAAATACTACTTGATTCCATATAGAACGCCTTGCAAGTAAATAAACGGCAGGAACGGTTGAAGTAAAGGCAATGGTTGATAATAATAACTGTGCGGTGTTTAAGGCTTTAAGTAGGTAATAAACGCAAAAAAACATTATAAAAACTGCAATCAACATTATAATTACTTCTGTTTTCGGTAATGATTTTCTTACGTTTACGATGCTTTTATCGTTATTATTACGGTTTTTAAGCCAGTGAAGTGCGCCGTAAATATAAATAGGTAGCATTACAAATATATAAAGTATAACTTCGCCGTAAAGTTTTTGCTTAAATGAGATATAACTGTAAAAGATAAAGCAAATTATACCAAAAAACTGAGTTATTACTTGACCTTTTGCTTGAGTAAATACACAAAGCAAAGCAAGTATTGTATTAACGAAAATATACCACGGCGAAGAAAACACAATGGATACCACCATTAACGAAATTAGCCCAGTGCCTAATAATATTAAATCAATTATGTTGTAACCAAAAATTATAGATTTTTTCATCAGTGTTTCCTTTAACTATTAAATAATATCATAATTATTTTATTAAAACAAACTTAATAGTGTTAATTTTTGATAAACGTTAAAATATTTTAATATTAAGATAGGTTAGTTGTTTGTTTAATATAAAAAAGAGATGAAACTTCATCTCTTTTAAATACTATAATTGATACAATCTTTAATTGTTTTAATTATTTCTTCGATTTCCGTTTTGCAATCTAAATCTAACCATTTATTTATTATTCCAACAACACCGTTAGTATAAAACTCTAAATAGTATATTTTTTTATTTTCATCAATTAAAAATTTTGATATTGCAGGCAAAAATATAGCATCGTACATTTTTTGATAAGTCTTTTTGTTTTTAAATAAATGTGGTTTTTGATGTGCAAGTTTTAAAACACGCTTATTTTCCTTGCAAAACTTAAGATATGGAAGCAAAAATTCATCTGTTATAAAAAAAGCATCAGTCTGATTATCTAATTTTAAAGGGGAATTGATTGAAAATGAATTTATAAACTCATTATTAATATTTTCAATAGTTTCTTCAAACAATTCGTAAACGTTATCGTAATGCAAATAAAAAGTACTTCTGTTAACTCCTGCTTTTTTAGTAATTTCAGTTACAGTTATATACTCAATATCTTTTTTTTCTAACAAATTAAGCAATGCTTGATTCATAAGTTTTGCAGTATAAAAATATTTACCGTCTTGTTTTTTCATTATTTAAAGTCCTTAATTTTTTATTTGCTTTATAAATAAGTAATATCGCGGTAAAAACAACGTATAGCGATACAATCACGCACAAAATAGGCATAATTATACTTCTTAATAAATCGTTGTTTTCACCCCACGTATTAAGCATAGTGTTTGTTAAAGTAACAATTGAAACGCTTGCTGATATTAAACTTATAATTTTTGCAGAAATAATTGAATAATCCTTTATTCTTACATATTTTATTCAGCTTATTATTGCTATTGTCAAGGAAGCAAAGGTATAAGTGGCAAGTGCTATAACAGTTATTTCGTGATATTTTATAAATTCAGTTTTATAAATAAGAATAAACATCATTGTAGATAGTATTAAGTTAATTATTAAAAGATAATAGCCTATAATCATTATCGCTATTATTTTAGTTTTAAATTTTCTTTTATCGTTTAACTGAAAATACACAAAAACTCTAATTAATGATAGCGCAAAATAGTAAATTCCCATAACTAAAAACCAACTTGAATAGTAAATATTACTGATTGCTAACAAATATAGCGAATATAGTAGGTTGATTATTAGCGATAATAAAAGAAAAGTTTTTACTTTATAATGAGAATTGCATTTTAATTTATCTATAAAACGTGTTAGCATAAATTACTCTTCACTTGCTATTTCGTTTGCAAGTTTAATAATATCCGTTGCGTATTTGTTTTTTGATTTATTTAATATTCTTTTATAAATAGGGTAGTTAATTGATACACCTAATATTCCGATACAACCAATTAAAATACCAATAACCATAGTTAAAGTATTGTTTGCACCAATAACACCCATAGCAAAACTCATACCAGTACCCATAATTAAACTACAAACAATACCAAACGTGTATGCAAAAATATTTGCAGGGTTATGCACTTTTGTATCTAATTTTTTTAATGCTTTTACTTTTGAAGTTTCTTTCACCGCATATTTTTCTGCGATTTGTTGTGCGTAAATTTTATCTGTATTCATAAATAATTCTCCTAAATTTTAACGTGTTTTTATGCTTAAGCAAAAATATTATATCAACCACCAACTAAAAATACAACAACAAAATCAAGTTGAAATGTTTATTTTAATATCGAAAATTTGTATATAAAAAAATTGAAAAATGTATTGTATATTAAATTTTAATATGATAAAATAATTACAACAATTATACTTGGAGATTATTATGCAAAACAAAAATCCGTGGTGGGTAGAAGAACAACCTTTAACAATAAGCGCAATTCAAGTTAACGTAGAAAAAAACGGTGATAAAGTTTACGAAAATTACGTATCAAAGTACGGTTTTAATACCGAACAATTATACTATCTTATAGCGCAAGGCTATATGAACTATTTTACTGAAGAAAAACACGGTAAAATGCTTGACGATTACTTAGTAAAAACTAAAAAAGGTGGCACGCGTGAAATTTTATACACTAATATACACTGTATGAGCCACGAAATGAGTAAAGAGCACCCAGAATTTAGCCAAAGGAATAAAAATGGCGATATAATGTACGGCTATAACGTATTTAACTTTATTTGCGTTAACCCTGAAGGCCCTTTCCATAAACAATTTTTAAAAGACGTAGCCGATATGGCTTCGCACGATATTGACGGTATCTTCCTTGACGGACCTGTTATGCTTGAAGGTGGTTGTTATTGTGAAACTTGTCAAAAAACCTTTATGAAAAAGTTTGGCCACTCTATTTTTGAAGGCACTTCGCGTGAACTTACTGAAATGCGCGTTTCTTCAGTAACCGGCCACGTTAAAGAAGTTAGCGAAGTAGTTAAATCGGTAAATCCAAACATTGCTTTATATTTAAACAATTCGGCACTCCGCCACGATTTTACCGGTAGCAACACGCGTAAAATTTATGATTACGTAGACCTTATCGGTGCGGAAGGTGGTTTCCATCAACCGCTTATGAATATGAGTATGTTTTGGCAAAACTCCGCCTTTATGAAGCATTTAGAAGCCATTACTGGTGACCCGCGCACAGCAAATAAACCTATTGTAAACTTCTTTGCGGCAAACGAAAGCGCTATTCGTAACTTACTTCACACGCCTTGCGAAACGATGCTTACTTACGCACACACTTTAGCGGGTGGTGCTAACGTTTGGTACGGCCCACACTTTGATATTTACGAAGCAATGGAATTAGAAGGTATGAACGTTGCAAAACAAATGAACGAATTTATTTTAGATAATAAATCGTTATTTAAGCCGTCTAAAACTTGTGCAAGGGTAGCAGTAATGTGGTCTGAAGACACTGCAAACAACTATTCTTCAAGTGTAGAAGAAAGCGACTTCACTAAAAAAATTACCGCGCCAACCGAACTTGGCGACCATAGAACCGCTTTATTTTCAGTTATCGATATTTTAGAAAAAAATCATATTCAGTTCGATATTGTTGACGAAATCAATATTAAAAAGGATGAACATCTTAAATATCAAGCAATAATACTTCCAACCGTTGCTTGTATGAGTGATGAAATTGCCGATAAATTAAGTAATTTTGTTAAAAACGGTGGTAATATCTTAGCAAACTACGCCGTTGCTTTATACGACGAAACGGGCGTTTATTTAAACAGTTCTAAACTCGGTAAAGTGTTTGGATTTAAGGGCGAACCTAAGGTATTTGCAACTAAAAATGCCTTTATGTTTAAAGATAAAGACGACGTTATTTTAAAAGATTTATATAGTCCAAGACTTCCCGCGCCACCACTTGATATTGAATGGCAATTTGACGATAATGTTGAAGTTATCTTTAAAACAAGCGCATCTATGCCAAGCGTTTACGAAACAATGCCAACTGAACGCTATCCGTCAATTGTTAAAAACACTTACGGCAAAGGTCAAGCGTACTATATTAGCGGAACAATGTTTGAAAAGCGCAACGTAAGAAACATTTTAGACTACGAAAATATAATTAAAGGTTTCTGCAATGTTAATTCTACGCCAGTTGTTGTTTCTAACGAACCAGGTTTATACGAAACTGTACTTCGCCGTACAAACGACAAATATGTTTTCCATATCGTTAATATGACGGGTAATATGTCACGCCCATATGAAAAAGTCGTACCACTTTACAACGTGCCGTTTACACTTAATTTAAACGGTTTTGATATCCCAAGTAAAGAAATTTACGATATTAAATCGATTAGGGGAGCAAAAATTAGCAATTTATCGCAAAAAGATAATATAATTTCGTTTACACTTGATAAACTTTCAGAATACGAAATAATCTCTATCGAATAATTAAAAACCACCCAAGCGGGTGGTTTTTTTACGGCTTATCGTTTGACGGCGTTGTATTTAAATAGGTTTTATAGTTTCTTATAAAAGTAGGGTAACTTTTATAGCCAAGCATTTCGGCTACGGCAGTTGAAGAGTAACCTTGCTTTATAAGTTCTTTTGCGCGGTACACCTTTTTAATTTGAACGTAGTGCATAATACCAACGTTCATAGTACTTGAAAAAGTGTGACCTAAATGCGTGTGCGATACAAATAGCGCATCGGCAATGATTTTTGTAGTTAACGGCTTATCAATATTATTATTTATATATTCTATAGCATTTTTTACAAGTGGAGATACGAAATTTTCTTCTGAATTAGTAGTTTCGTTATAAAATTCTATAAGTAATAATTCGTTTATAAACCCAACAATTAACTTATTTATTATATCTTTTTTATATTTATTAACGTACGATAAAAACTTTAAAACTAACTGTTTAGTTTGACTTTGCATTATTTTATGGTTATATATTCCGCTATTTATAAAACTTGGCAAATGTTCGCCGTTAAAATAAATGGTAATTCGTTCGTAATTATTTTTAGGAAGTTCTGTCATAACGTGGTATTTACCAGGTGGTAATAAAAATATACTGTCATTTTCAAACGGATATTCAACACCTTCAATTAAAAACTTGCCGTTACCATTTAAAACAACCAAAATTTCGTAATAACTGTGCACGTGCTTAGGGTAGTAGTTGTTTTTAGATACAGTTTCGCTTAAAGCGTAATAAAATTGTGGATTTGATAAAATATCCATATAAAATTTCTCCTTTAACCGATTATATCACACACAAGCACGAATTGCAATATTTTAAACCTTTTTTGATATTGTATTTTAAAAAACGTTGTTGTATTATTATTTTATAGGAGAAAACAACTATGAAAATTAAACTATGTGCATTTGCCGATGAATACAGTGATTTTTTAGATAAGCAAATTGAAGGGCTTAAAGAATTTAATATTCCTTACCTTGAACTTAGGGGCGTTAACTTAAAAAACGTTTCTGCAAGCACGGTTGAAGACGCTAAAATTTGGAAAAAAGAACTTGACAAACACGGCACAAAAGTTTGGGCAATCGGTTCGCCAGTTGGTAAAGTTTCAATCGATAAACCTATTGAAGAGCACCTTGAAGTAGTTAAAAATATTTGCGAAATTGCAAACGTTTTAGAGTGCGATAAAATTAGGGGATTTTCTTTTTACGATACAGAATCCGTTGGTAAAACTGTTGTAATAGAAAATTTAACTAAAATTGTTGATTTAGCAAAAAGTTACGGCGTTTCCATCTATCACGAAAACGAAAAAGACGTTTTTGGCGAAAATATAGAAAACTGTGAGTATTTGCTTGATAATATCAAAGATTTAAAATGTGTTTACGACCCCGCAAACTTCGTTCAATGCGGTGTAGACGTAAAAAATGCGCTTAATAAACTTCAAAGTAGGGTTGATTATTATCATATTAAAGACGCGTATTATTCTGACGGCGCTGTCGTACCCGCAGGTAAAGGTGACGGCTTAATTGATGAAATGATTAAAGGCATTGATAAAGACACCGTTTTAACCTTAGAACCGCACCTTGCTATCTTTAGCGGTTATAGTGAGATTGATAAAACGGAACTAAAAACGCACTATCAATATTCTTCACACCGCGATGCGTTTATTGATGCGGTTAACCATTTAAAAGATATTTTAATTAAAAACGGATATAAGGAGGAAGGTGACGTATGGATAAAGTAAAATTTGGTATTATAGGCGTTGGCAATATGGGTACAAGCCACTTTGTTAACTTATTTGGTGGCAAGATAGAAAACGGCATTTTAACCGCAATAGCAGACGTAAAACAAAGTAGACTTGATAATATTTTAAAAAGTGAGCCGGGTGATTATAAAACTTACAGTTCGGGTGAAGAACTTATCGAAAAGGCAGACGTAGACGCAGTTATTATTGCCGTACCGCATTACGACCACTCTAAATTAGTTATAAAAGCGCTTAACAAAGGCTTACACGTTTTATGCGAAAAACCCGCAGGTGTTTACACTAAACAAGTGCGCGAAATGAACGAAGTTGCTTTTAAATCAAACAAACTCTTTTCGCTTATGTATAACCAACGTACAAACCCACTCTATAAAAAGATGCACAACCTTATAAAATCGGGCGAAATGGGCGAATTTAGGCGCGTAAACTGGATTATTACTAACTGGTTTAGAACTCAAAATTATTTCGATTCAGGCTCTTGGAGAGCAACTTGGAAAGGTGAAGGCGGGGGAGTTTTAATGAATCAATGCCCACACCAAATCGACCTTTTACAATGGATTGTAGGGGAAATGCCAAGCAAAGTTCACGCTTTTTGCCATTTTGGAAAGTGGCACGATATTGAAGTTGAAGATGACGTTACCGCTTATATGGAATTTAAATCGGGCGCAACGGCTTCATTTATAACTTCAACGGGCGATGCACCGGGTAGCAATCGTTTAGAAATTTTATGCAGTAAAGGTAAACTTCTTTGCGAAAAGGATACGCTAACTATATATAGAAGCAAAATTGAACTTCAAGACCATATAAACACCGCTGAAGGCTTTAAAGAGCCAGAGTTTGAAGTAGAAACGGTTGAGTTAGATGCAACTTTAAACACGCAACACGTAGGAATTATCAATAACTTTGCAAACGCCATTTTAGGTTTAGAAGAATTATTTGTAAACGGCACGGAAGGTATTAAGTGTGTAGAACTTATAAATAGTATGCTATTATCTTCATTTAAAAATAAAACGGTAACATTACCTATAAATGAAGAAGAATACCTTGAAGAACTTAACAAACGCGTTATAACTTCACGCTTTAAAGAAGACGTTGATATCGTTTTAGATACGTCTAACACCTACGGCGGAAGTAAATAATAATAATAATAATAATAACCACCATTAAAGGTGGTTTTTTAATAATTATAAATTAAACTAAAGGTGTTTCGGTTAAATATGAAAAATCGGACTTATTGCAAGTTAATCGCCAACTGCATGAATGGTTGGAAATTATTAACAACAAATCCGATTCTAATGATAGTATACTCAATAAAACCGAAAATGTCAACAATAATTTGTAAAAGTTATAAATAAGTGTAAACGCATATTTTCTTTACGCTTTCGTTCGAATCCCTCTCTTAACTTCAAACGGCACGAAAAAAGGATACACTGTTAAGTGTATCCTTTTTCGTGGCGGAGGAAGAGGGATTTCGCTCTTGTCTTTTGCAAAGTAAAAACAAAAAATTAAACTAATACTTTGCAAAAGCCTTCGGTCAGTCGCTAAAAATATGCGGAGCAACGCATATTTTCTTTACGCTTTCGTTCGAATCCCTCTCTAAACTTACGACAAACAAAAATAGGATACCGAAATGGTATCCTATTTTTGTTGGCGGAGGAAGAGGGAAACTTTATTGTACTATATATAGTATATTTCCTCAATTTAAATCCGCCATATATTGTGTATTTTTTGTTTTGGTCACATATTGGTCACATTTTACATTAAATCTACTATTCTTTTAACGTCGTCAAGATATAAATGTCCA
>JAZLAE010000021.1:0-5516 GCA_045613025.1 Christensenellaceae bacterium
GGCACCTCGATGTCGGCTCGTCACATCCTGGGGCTGAAGCAGGTCCCAAGGGTTCGGCTGTTCGCCGATTAAAGTGGCACGCGAGCTGGGTTCAGAACGTCGTGAGACAGTTCGGTCCCTATCCATCGTGGGCGTAGGATACTTGAGAGGCTTTGTCCCTAGTACGAGAGGACCGGGATGAACGCACCTATTGTGCACCTGTTGTTGTGCCAACAGCATAGCAGGGTAGCGAAGTGCGGACGAGATAAACGCTGAAAGCATCTAAGCGTGAAACTCGCCTCAAGATAAGGTATCCAAACCTTTATGGTTGTAAGACCCCTTGAAGACAACAAGGTTGATAGGTCAGAGGTGTAAGTGCAGTAATGTATGTAGCTGACTGATACTAATAGGTCGAGTGCTTATTCTCAAGATATTGAGAAATGAAGTTTTTAATACAATCTAAAACTAAGAAATTTAAAACTAAGTTTTGCTGGAATTTGTTGAAGGTTCTAAAAACTATGCAGTTGTCAATCTACTGATTGAAAATTTAAGTATATTATCTGCGAAACGCAGTTATATAACCATTGCGGTGACGATAGCGTCGAGGATCCACCTGTTCTCATTCCGAACACAGAAGTTAAGCTCGATTGCGCTAAAAGTACTTGGCTGGACACGGCCTGGGAGGATAGGGAGTTGCCGCATTTCATTTTATAAAAATATCCACTATCGATGATAGTGGATATTTTTTGTTTTTTAATGTTTTGTTTTAGGTTAAATACGGCCGAACCCTAATCACTTCTACAATAACTATCAAAAACTACAAACAGCGGTGGGAATTAACCGAAACCCTACTATCGTAGGGAAACCCTCGGTTAACCTTTGTCCGTCAAGGTAAGTAAGTCACAGACGGCCGAACCTACGGTTCGCTTCCACACCGCTGGCACTAAAACAAAAAATACCTAACCGAAAAGGTTAGGTGTTTTTGTTGGTGCCGGCGGTGGGAATCGAACCCACACGATGTCGCCATCACGGGATTTTGAGTCCCGCGCGTCTGCCAGTTCCACCACGCCGGCGTTTATTTTTAAAATAAACTTGATTTTTTTTCAGTTTTGTGCGATACTAATATATATTAGTATATGCATTAAATAACATTGATATAATATCACATTTCTTGTTAAATTGCAAATAATTTATAGTAATGATTAAGGATTTTATGAATAAACTTGTATTGATTGACGGCAACAGTTTAATAAATAGGGCGTTTTACGCAACCCCACCGCTTACCGATAAAAGTGGCAGACCAACAAACGCGGTATTTGGGTTTGTAAATATGCTTATCAAAGTTATAGGGGATATTAACCCTAAGTATATTTTGGTTGCTTTTGATAGAAAAGAGCCTACTTTTAGGCATAATATGTACGCCGAATACAAGGGTACGCGTAAACCTATGCCAGAAGATTTGCGCCCGCAAATCCCGTTACTTAAAGAAGTTTTAACTGCAATGGGTATTTCTATTTACGACCAACCTGGTATTGAAGCCGACGATATTATCGGCACTTTATCAAAAAGATACAAAGGCGAAACTGTTATTATAACTGGTGATAAAGATAGTTTCCAACTTGTTGACGAAACTACTTCCGTTTACTTTACAAAGCGCGGTATAAGCGATATTGATATTTTAAACAACGATAACTTTTTAGAAAAAACAGGTATTAATCCTTGCCAAGTAATTGAATTAAAGGCGTGTATGGGCGATAGTTCAGATAATATACCTGGTATTATCGGTGTTGGCGAAAAAACCGCACATAACTTAATTGAAACGTATAAAACTTTAGACGGAGTTTATCAAAATTTACAAGATTTTAAAGGCAAACTTTTAGAAAAGTTAGAAACTGGCAAAGATTTAGCCTATTTATCACGTAAACTTGCAACCATTAACACTCTTGTTGAAATACCGCTTCAAATTGAAAGTATGACGTATGAGTTCCCGTTTAGCGATAGCGTTAAGCGTATTTTTACCGACCTTGATTTTCGTGGGTTTTTAAAAAGAAGTGAAATTTTTAGCGAAAACACTTCGGTAAGCGAACAACCGCAATCGGTAGAAGTTGTAAACGTAACTACACCTGAAATAATTGAAAACCTTATTAAAAAAGATGAATTAACCATAGTTATAGGCGATAATATCAACGTTTATAGCGATGGTAAAGAATACCTTTTAAAAATCAAAGAAACCTTTTTTGACGAAGGGTTTGAGTTTGATGAAGGCGTTTTACTTTTAAAACCTTTCTTTGAAAACAAAGATAAAAAACTTATATGCTATTCGCGTAAAAAAATGGCAAAAACCTTGCTTGAGTACGATATTTCGCTTAACGCTAAGGGTGACGACGTTGATATTTTACGCTATTTAGTTGACTTTTCTGGTAGGGAAGAAACGCTTAAAGATACCCTTTACTACTATAATTTAGATGAAAAAACACCAGCGTATTCACTTTATACGTTAAATGCTAAATTCAATAAAGATTTAGAAAGTGAAGGTTTAACTAAACTTTATAAAGATATAGAACTTCCGCTTTCGTCTGTTTTATTTGATATGGAAAAAACGGGCTTTAAAGTTGACGCTTTTGTTCTTGATGCTATCGGCAATGAGTATAAAGAAGTTTTAGCGGATATCGAAAAGCAAATTAACGACCTTATCGGCGAACCTTTTAACGTTAATTCGCCTAAGCAAATTTCGTATATCTTATTTGAAAAACTTAACCTTACTAAAACTAAAAAGAATAAAACGGGTGGTTATTCAACTAACGCCGAAGCGCTTGAAGAAATTCAAGATGAGCACCCTATTATTCCGTTAATTTTGCGCCATAGAACTATTCAAAAATTAGTTTCTACGTATATTGACGGTTTAAAACCGCTTATAAATAAGCAAACGGGTAAGGTGCATACTTCGTTTAATCAAACTTTAACTCAAACGGGTAGACTTTCTTCTAAAGAACCAAATCTTCAAAATATTCCTGTTAGGGAAGAAGAAGGTAAAATTTTAAGAAAAATATTTATTCCAAGCGGTGAAGATAGAGTTTTAATCGATGCCGACTATTCGCAAATAGAACTTAGACTTTTAGCGCATTTTAGTAAGTCGCAAATTTTAATTGACGCTTACAATAATGGCGAAGATATTCATAGCGTAACGGCAAGCCAAGTGTTTGAAGTACCGCTTAATGAAGTTACTTCTGCTATGCGAAGAAACGCTAAAGCAGTTAACTTTGGTATTATTTACGGAATTAGCGAATACGGTCTTGCTAAAAATTTAAAAATTAAACCAAAAGAAGCAAGTGAGTATATTAAAAAATACTTTGAAACGTATTCAAACGTTAAAAACTTTATGGATTCTAACGTTGAATTTGCAAGGCAAAACGGCTACGTTTCTACGGCTTTAGGTAGAAAAAGAGTTATTAAAGAAATCAATT
Source organism: Christensenellaceae bacterium (assembly GCA_045613025.1). Taxonomy (GTDB): domain Bacteria; phylum Bacillota; class Clostridia; order Christensenellales; family Borkfalkiaceae; genus HGM11412. The sequence continues at coordinate 3,444 of JAZLAE010000021.1, forward strand.
CGCCAAACTATAATCTTCGTTCGTTTGGTGAAAGGGCGGCAATGAATATGCCACTTCAAGGCACAAGCGCCGATATTATAAAAATTGCTATGGTAAACGTTTATAATAGGCTTAAAAAGGAATGCCCTGACGCTAAACTTATTATGCAAGTTCACGACGAACTTATACTTGACGCGCCTATTTCTAAACAAGAATTAGCGGGTAAAATTTTAAAAGAAGAAATGGAAAACGCCCTTAAACTTTCAGTACCGTTAACGGTAGAAGTTTGTTATGGCAAAAACTGGTATGAGGCAAAATAATGAGTAAAATTTACGCAGTCACAGGCGGAATAGGTAGTGGAAAATCTACCGTGTGTGAGATAATTGAAAAGTTAGGGTATACCGTCTTTAGCGCTGATAAAGTGTATAAAGAACTTTTAAAGTGCCCGTCTTTCGTTCAAAAAATTTACACCGCGCTTGAGATTGATAGTAAAGATTACGCTAATTTTAACACTAAACTTGTATCTGAAAAGGTGTTTAATAATAAAGAATTATTATCAACTTTAAATAGCATTACGCACCCTGAAGTTATGAAAGTATTGCTTGAAAAAAGCAAAATGGTAAACGGCGTTTGCTTTAACGAAGTGCCACTTCTTTTTGAAAGTGGTTATCAAGATTTATACGATGGCGTAATAATTGTTAAGCGCGATATAAATTTAAGAAAGCAAGACGTTATAAAACGTGATAATATCACCGAAGAAGATTTTTATAAAAGGGTAAATAATCAATTTAATTACGAAAGTTTATCAAATATTACGTATACTGTTATTACTAATGATAAAAGTTATGAAGATTTAACTTTAAAGGTAAGGGCAGTACTTGGTGAGATTATTAAAAATTAAAATTTTAAGCGTAGTAGTTTTAATAGTTTTTTTATTGATTATCGTGCTTTCAACGGCGTTTGTGTTTAATGGTTATAAGTATAAAAAATTAGCGGTAACGTATGCTAAAGAATACGGCGTTTCTCATAAACTTGTTATATCTATAATGAAAACTGAAAGCGGTTATAATAAAAATGCGGTATCTAAAAAAGGTGCGATAGGCTTAATGCAAATATTGCCGTCAACTGCAAACTATATTGCATTAAAACTTGGTTATAGTGCGGAATTTGACTTATATAATCCACAAATAAACGTGCTATTCGGTACTTTTTATCTATCATACTTGATTAAAAAATTTGATAGTGAAGACGTTGCCATATGTGCATATAACGCGGGCGAAGGAACTGTTATTAAATGGGGATTAAACCAAGGTTTTTTACTTGATAAAATTAAGTATAAAGAAACCTTAAACTACTATAAAAAAGTTAAATTTTACAAAAAATTATACGGAATAATAAATTATGATTAATGAACTAAATAAAGAAGAATATTATAATTATTTAAACGCAAAAAGGATAGATTCTAAGCGTAAAACACCATTAGTTTTTGCTATTTTAGGCTTGCTTTTAGGCGTGTTTATGGGCTTTGGCATTATTTTTTCGGTAATGTCGCTTACGTCTTGCTTTATAAATAGAAAACTTGGCGGAACTACTTTAAAATGGGCTCTTGTTTTAGGGATTGTTGGCTTAGTTTTAAACCTTGCATTTATCGTGTGTATCGAACTTATATTTATTATATCTAAAATACCAATGCCGTTATAAAAATATCCCACGCAAAGACGTGGGATTTTTTTATTTCACTTGACTAATATGATTATATATTATATAATCAATTAGCAATACTATTTTATTAGGAGATGATATTTATGAAAAAATATTCAACCCCAACAATAGAACTAATAATTTTTAAGGAAGTAGACATTTTAACTACTTCTGAAAGCGTTGACTTTAAAACTCAATGGCTTGAAAGTTTAGGTTTATAAGGAGGCTATTATGAGAAAATTACTTACTAAGATTTTATCGTTAATAGTAGCAGTAACTGCAATGTGCGGTTTAGTTACACTTCCTAAAACTTCAGTTCAAGCAAATGAGTTTACTTTCGGTGCGGTTGCAGGCGCAAGTGTTAAGTACGGTGAAACAGTTGATGAAACCGGC
>JAZLAE010000022.1:0-13134 GCA_045613025.1 Christensenellaceae bacterium
AGACAATCATAAGGGGTGGTGGGGGTAGTCGGACGATTAAATGTCCCGTTTATGTCCCACAGCACAAACGTTCGAAGCACCCGAATGTCCCAAAAACGGTACACCGGACAAACTGACAGACTGACGGCTGACAACCGGACGGACTGCGGAAACGGAAAGACCGAACCGGATAAAACCGATTCGGTCATATACTTAAGTATATTTAATTCTTCTTACACCATTGAAGATAGTTGTGCATATATTCCCCGACTTCGTTATCTTGGTAGAACATTTTAGAAGTATCAAATATTTTATTGATTGCTTCTCTGATATACGGGTTATGTATCTTTAAGATATTTGTATTCCAATTCTTCCTGTTACACGGTTCAGTTGAAAAGACTATATCTTTGTCCGGGTGGCGTATATCGGTTGTTTTACGGTGAACATAAGTGATTATACCTTCTTTATATTTGATTACTTCACATTGCATTGTAAGACCGTCAAATATAATAAAGTATGTGAAGATTACTTGTTTCGGTCGGTATTTCTCAAGTAAATGTGGGTATATATCTATTTCCCACGAACCACCGTCAGCACCCGTTATCATCTTTAACCGTGGGTTATTGAAGGCGAAGTATTTATTACTGTTTGATTTTCCTTTGAACGGTTCGGCGTATTCGACCGCTACACGTAATCCGGAATCGCCGTAAGTGTAGATGTCAATATCACCGGGTTTCATCTTCTTTATATTTGATAATCCCATTTCTTGAAAATACGGACAGAAGAACGTAACGGTATTTCCGCACATAAATATTTTCGCTTTGTCTTTTTCGCCCCGTTCACGAATTATTGTCGATACACAGTTCGCAAATAAGACAAATTCGTTTGATAAATACCCATATTCTGAACGTGTCATAAATTCATCATACAAAATATTAACTACATTTACGCTCGTTCCTTTATCGTGTTCGACTTGACTTACGGCGTAACAATATCCAATCGGTTTTTCAGATAATATAAGTTTTCCGTTTTCATATCGCCCAAAGTAAAACCGCATTGATTGAAAAATTATATTTGTCCATTCGTTATTAGTGTATTTCTGAATTAATCCCATTCGTTCAATACCGTTGAACATTGTATTTCCTCTTTGTTGTTTGAAATCATCAGCCCAACGGCGAATTATTGCGAATTCTTCGCCATATTCACAATACCGTTTTAACATATACATTAAAACACTTGTGGTCTTACCGTTTGAACGTGAACCGATTATCACGTAATATTCACATTCATATTTTAAGATTCGGTCTAAACTGTAATAATCCGACTTTTTAGATTGTTTCATAATAGGTTTTAACCCCCTTTAAGAAATTTGAATAAGTGAAGCCGATTGATAATGAATAATCTTGTTTTTCAAGATGTACGGCTGATTTTTCGTAGTATCTGAACGGTTTACCCAAATAATCGACCGCTTCGCCCGATAATTCATAATCAATATATGTATGTGTAAGTTTTCCCGTATAATCTTCGGGTATGTACATATTGTCATTGAAGAACCGGAACGGGTCTGACTGCGAAGAAATATATTCTGTTGCCGTTCGTGTATTCAGCCCCGAACACGTCAACGACAATTCCCCGTTTGTTTCCGTCAAATAACGCTTCGCCCCCAACGTTTTAAAATAATCGTATTTCTTTTCGTACTCAAAGAACGCAATATGTTTTTTTTCGCCCTTTATATTTTCGGGTGAAGCCATATTAAGGGGAAGTCTTTGTTTTTCCATAGCGATTTTGACTTGTTCTTCAATATCTTTATTGAATTTGTTAATCCATTCTAAATGGGCTTCAACATTCTTGAATTTGATAGAATCCGTATCGCTATACAGATAATCGGTTTGAAATTCATCATAAATAGAAGTCAGTATCGTTCTTCGACAATAAGAAGTAATCCAGATTCCCCACGGGTAGAACAAGAACCGGGAACGGCTTTTATTATATTCATCAATCTTTTTATCGTAATCGGGATTATCGACGTCCCATTCTTCGCCCGAATAGATAACTTCGTCCCGGCATATATCAGTAACCATCATTCCGTAACAAGAATTAAGATTACTTTTCGCCAATTGTAAATCACGTTCCCGACCGGGTATTCCTTTAAGTTCGGTTTTAAGTTGGTAGAACTCAAGAACTGATTGTATAAACAACTGCGGAAGATATTGTTTATACGCAATTTTGAACCGACCTATACGCATTTTAGACCACGTGTAATATTTACTGATTACTTCATAGTCTATTTCATTAATGCACATTAAGACACGTTCAGCCGATACAATACGCCCGTTATCGATTACGGAATTTTCGCATACAATACACCGTGATTCTGATATAACGTGTTCGAAGATAACCGACGCTTTAATATCGAATAATTCAATATAGAATAAACAAGCGTACTTATCAATATACATATTGAATTGTTCCCGGTTCGTAACTCTGACTTCCTTAAACGGCGACATAGGGTATTTCTGTTTCACGGCTTCGCCCGGGTACGCTGATATTAAATCGACGCTGCCAACGTCGGGGATAGTCTTACAAGACATTAAACACGAAGCGTGTGTGAATCCGCCTTGAAAAGCCAATTTCAACATTTTGTAATCGTCAACCGTCAATGTCAGACCCGATATAAGTTTCTTGTAATAATAAGACTTCCCGTAATCTAACTTATTGTAAAGACAATTCCGGCGTACTGTTTTTCGAACGTAGCCCGTAGCCGTTAACGGTATGTTCGCAATATTATTTTCGTTCTTCAATTTATCGTAAATCAGATATACAATAATAAGAACGTCGTTTATACAATACTGTAATTCTTCTTTTGTTAACGGGGTTTCAGATGAACGTATAACGGTATAATCAAGTTCGCCCGTAAGTTTAGCGATTCCGTTATAGTCGTCGGGTAAGTCTTCAGCGATTTTCTGTAACGATTTATTTGTTAGTATATACGAACACCGAAATTCAATACCGATTTCCGTAATCGCTTGTACGACCTTTCGTTCTTCCAACGCAAATACTTTTTTCCATTTCAACCACTTTCTCATATACTGAAATTCATAACTTAAATTTTCCACGTAAATAATCAACCGTCGGTTGTCGTTGGTATTGAAATACGCCCGAATCATAAACAAAGTGTTTACGAAGTCAGCCCACGTCCGACCCATTATAACGCCGCCGGAAAAACACATTTGCCATATATACATACAAGCCGATTTCGATAACGTTTCTTTATCGTAAAAAGATGAAGTTTCAATATCGAACGATACGGCGACGTTCAAATATTCAACGTGATTCTTTTTGACGATTTTAACGTCTAATTTGTCGAATAATTCAATACAGTTATGAACTGAATATATACGTTCGTCTTTAATCAATTCCGTAAAATTCGGTTTCTTTTCCTTCTTGTAATGACTGTTTAAGTTTATCGATTTCGCTTTCAAAGGTGCTTCCTTCGTACACATTTTTTAATAACCCTTCTGTATAAGAATATAGTTTATCCGGGTCGCCTTCTGATTCAGCGACTTTCATAATTTCATATACCCTTTGTTGTGTTTCCTTCGGTATATATTTCATATCCGTTGTATCAAGAAGCGTCTTTGTTTCGGGCGATTCCCCCAACCGTTTAATAACGTCCCACATTGTTTTACTTTCTTCTTCAGTAATGTTCTTGACGTCTAAACGTGACTGAAGACGACCCAATAATCCTTCTTTCATACTCTGTTCAACTTGCTTCGCACCCGTAACCGTTCCGGTCTTATATCGTAAGATAACTTGACCTTTCATTACTTCGTGTTTCAACTGTCCGGCAGTCATATTCTTACGGGCTGATATATTCCCCGTTTTTTCAAGTTGTTTTCGTGCCGGGGTCGATAACCCTTCTTTCTTCAGACGGTACAAAGAATCTTTTATATTCTTCTGTTCTTGCTTTGCCAACTGATAAAGTTGTTCTTTTGTCATTCGGTTAATTTCTTCCGGTGTGTACTGTAAAAGTTTTTCACGACTTGCCATTTTCTATTTTTTCCCCCCTACTACAAAAATCAAAAGAATTACGCTTTTCATCTAATAATTTACATTTGTTAAAATATTTAAGATAATTTACGCAATCTTTACAATAGCAAACATTTATTTTTTTGTCCATAAATAAAATATCCTTTCTGTGAAAAAATACCCCGGCGTATTTCAGCCGGGGCGACGTGGCAAAGTAATAGTCAATCAGATTACTTCCCAATATTCCGTTCCGTTACGGGTCACTTTCTTTTCGAACTTAAAGGGGATAGGGGAACGGGCGAAGTCTTCGTTAATCTGACTTAAAGAATTTTCGGTAAGCCATTCGTTTACAATATCAATCATAAACTTTCCGGCGAAGATTACCGTGTCGGGAATTTCAACACAAGTAAAAGCGACATAATCACCGTACTTTCCCGTACCCTTGAAAATTCCGGTAAGGTTCAGCCCGTCGGGGTACTGTTCGACGACCTCTGATAACTTTTTCTTTTCCTTCCCGTCGAAGAATCCTTTTGTAATTCTTCTGTCGTTGACCGCTTTTTTGTAGTCCATTATTTGACCACCTTTCTAAAAAAATTTTTATATCTTTAAAAGCATATCGCTTTTGAAGATTACGTATTCGTTTTGTATTCTGTCGGTACACTTTGCGTTATGAAGTAACCGGGTCGCTTCGGTTTCAATGTCCTTATGGTCGTTAAGGGCAGAACAGATATATTCGAACGAATCGAACGCTTCGATTATAATTTCTTTCAGTTCAACCCGTCTTAATTCGGCTTGAATGAACGTGTAGTTTTCGGCGAATAACTTGATTGTTTCGTATTTTGCTTTTTCCTTCGACGTGGTAAGTATCTTTCGTTCTTCCTTACCCGTCGGTATTATAGTCATTGTGACTTCGTAAATTGAATAATTTTTGATTGTCATTTATTTTACCTCTTTTATGTACGCCCGGCAGCCGCCGAACTTTAATATTGAATATTCAATCAATTTATTAATATTGTCTTTCTGTTTATCGGCTTCGCTTCTTACTCTGAACGCCGACGGTTCAGATATAAAGAACATATCGCAAGGGTAATCAACTTTACCCGATTCAGACTTTATCCAAACTTCAAATATCATCTTATTTCGCCTCTTTCACAAAGAACCACGCAAAACCTAACGGCACACGGTACAACATATCGTCGGATTTTTTCAAGTCTTCTTCGCTTTCAATGATTACGAACGAATTAGCGTCGTAGTCAATGTGATGAACATTGTAGAAGTTACCGAAGATTCTTTCGGGTAAATAGTGCCGTAATTCTTCTTCGCTTTCGACGTCCGGGTGATTCAACCTCTGTTCCCTTAAGACGTCTTCCAGATACTTAACACAAATTCTCATTCTGTTAACCTTCACTTTCTTTTGATATTTCCCTTTCGGGTTTACCTTATATTACCATACTGTCATTTTTAAGTCAATTACATTATAATTACAAAATAGTTACAAAACGGTTACAAATGAAAAGCGTACCGGGAAAAAGTGAAAAAACCCGATACGCAATTCAAGAGGTAACTGTCAGCCAAACAGAAGGAGAAAAAGCAAACGTTACACTATAATTATATTACATTATATATTCCGTTTTGTCAATCGAAATATTTATAATAACAATACCCCTTCGGGGTCTTCCACCACGGATTAACTTTGTCAAGAATCTTAACCAAAGTTCCCCGTTTATATTCCCCGATAATATTACCGTTGGAAGACGCCGTTTTACGAATATTCAAGTCTTCGGTAACGGTAAAGTAAATCGGTCGAAGTACGCCCAACATACCCGAATAATTGTGTCTGTTGTACTGAACGAATTTATTTGACATAAAGTTCTGTTCGTACATAAAGAAGTATTTGTTATCGGATACACCGGAAGCGACGCCGACGTGACCGTATTCACCGTCGAAGATTACTATATCGCCCCGTTTCGGTTCAACCTTCCCACGTTTCAGATAAAAGTATTCGTGCATAGTTTCATAACCGCCCCACGATTTTTTATCAAAGTTGTAGTAATAGTCTTTAGCGTTACCCCACGCTCCGGGGGAAATACCGTAACACTTCTTCAAGTATAACTTGATATAATCGATACATTGATACGGGGCTACGCCGTCGTACTCTATCTTCTGACCGATATACTTTTCGAAGAACTGTGTTTTTGTAAGCATAATATACCGCCTTTCTTACGGATTCGGGGTTATACCCGTCATAACCAATATAAGCGACTGTGCTTTTGTGGGGTCGGTGTTACTGTACAATTCCGGGTAACTGATTACGTGTGTTGTTTCAGACTGTTTAACCGGGAATCTGTCGTCGGGTAAATTGAACATAGCGTCGCCCGTTCGGGAAGAACGGGATATAATACAGTTCGAACCCGTTATTGTTGTCTGAAAAGAAGTCAGCACGTCACACGTACAACCGACTATTGATAATCCCGTCCGGTAAGCGTTAACGTTATTGATAAAGTAATACCGTTTAAAATCGGGTATATAAGCGTAATTGTAACCGCAAACAGTATTTGCCGACGCTTCAATCATTATCGAAGGATTAACCACGTCAGAATCAGCCCGTAACGTTCCTTCGAATTTAGCACCGCCGGAAATATTCTTTTTAATACGGTTACGTTCTTGTATCATCTGATAAAGATAAATTGTCATACATAAACACCCCCGTTTAATAATGAACGTATCATATCTAATTCGGTGTCGTTCGGCGTCGCACCGTTTCCGTTGACCGACGCTTTCAAGTCTATGTGGGCGACTTCCACGTACTGACCCGAATAACCCGATAACTGTACCGCTTTATGTGTAGGATAACCATTTATCTGATTGTATAACGTGGTATCGACCTTCTGATAATCGGGAACGGTTATAATCAGAGCCGGGGAACGGGGAGTGTGCCAACCGCCCGAACTACCCAACGAACCGCCACGGTTGACGACCGCTTTATGTTCCATAGCCGAAATAAAGTTTCCGGCACTTCCTACAATCTGATTAACACCGCCTAACACCGCCCCGGCGTTACCCGTGGTAGCACCCATTACGGAAGTAAACAGACCCGACGAAGCCGACATTACGCCCGACATCATCTGTTGAACTGAAGTGTCGATTACTGAAGTAAACGGTATTTTATACGAACAAGACGATTCGTAGGAGTATAACGTCCCTTTGCCTTCAACCCCAATATCCACGGTACAAGAACCGATAAGAACGTCAAAGTAATAAACGACGTGAATATCACGCCCCCAAACGTCAGCCGTGTTCAGATGAACAGTACCGATAAAGGGCAAAAACATCTGAACTTGTGCCGACTGCCAATCTTCGAAGCCGAAGCCGTTATCGTTTCGTCTTCCCGTGGGTAAACACTTCTTCGTCCCTAAATCGACTTTATACCACGATTTAGATATTTTCTTTAAAGTTAACTGTGTATCGTCGGCTCCGTATATGAAGGGAACACCCATATAATTAATTCCGGTTCGGTCGCCTTCGGTCGCTCCGGTGATACACGGCATAGTGTGATAACTGACGATAAAATCAAATAACTTGTTACCGAAGTCGGCTTTAATTTTCTGTGCCAATGTATTCCCGTTCAGACACGACACTAAATTTTCCATATCGGAAAAGTTCACGTCAAAAGCGTAAACGAACCCCGTTGATAATGCGTCAATCGACGGGTCTTCAATATCGTCGGCGTCTGGCTGGGGGTCGTCTTCTTCGCCGGGATTCTGTGCGTCGTAACCGTTGGCATATTCAAAGCGACCTTCTGAAAAGTCGAATTCTTCGGTTTCTGTTCCCGATATATCACTATTCCAAAAATAAAAGTGATAATCGCAAGTGTACGGGGCTGACGTTCTTATAGCAAGTCCCCAACCTAACGCAGTACCACCGTCAAGTGTACCGATAGGAATATAACAACCGCCCGTTTTATATGTACCATTTAAAGAGGTCGTTACTGCTTTTTGTGTTTCACCATCATATACATAAAAGTTCTTATCTGAATAGTGCCATTCAATCCGGTATTCGTGACCTTCAGCCGACGGAATATTCATAGTCAACATATCAGATTCGGGGTCGTTCATTAAATAATCCCACGCCCCGGCTGAATCGGGAATGTTCGTTATATATGTGACTAAATCAGTACCTAACAAACTACCTAATTCAGTCTGTTTATCAACAAAATGTTCAACGCCGTTCGATATATTGTTTGCACTGCCGTGTGACAATGTGGTATATTGTCCGGGAATCGAATTTAATTTTGATAATACAAACTGTTTATCGGGGTCGTCGGGGTCTTGCCACCCCGTTACAGATTGTCCCAATTCACCCGAACCCGCAGCGTTCAGAATCTGTCTGATAACGTCCGCATTTCCGTAACTTCCCGAAGTCCATAAATTCCCGTTTTCAGTCCAAATATACGCATAATTTGAAATTGTCTGAACACCCGTTATCTGAACCGCTAACGCAAAATCGTGTATTGTTCTTCCTGTTATAACGTCGGAATGAAGTATTGAACCGTTGAAATACCAATCAATTTGTGTACCCGTGGATATATGTTTAATTTCAACTTTCGACGGTGCGGTAGTTCCTTCAACTTGTCCGAATTCTTCACCGCCTATAAAGTGGGTACAATTTGACATATTGTAAGCAACCTTTAACGGTTCTTCGAGTTCCATATAATCATCTTCAGATATTACCGGGTTATCAAACGGATTCACGTATTCAAAAGCACCGCCGATTGACCCTAAATCGTGATAGTGTAATTCACTATGCACTTCCATAACATAACCGCCGAATATAATGGAATCGCACCATTGACCCGGATATAATACGTCTTTACCGTTAGATTCTAAAATCGTGGCTTGTCGGCTGTATTCATCAACAGACCATATCGAATTATTTGTTAACGGCGGTATGTAGCCCCGTCTTATGTTTCCGGGGTCGTAATATTTATTCAATAAACTATTATATGTAGTATCGGGCATTTTTTTCACTTCCTTAATATAAAATTATACCCCCGAATAAGACGGAATGTTCCGAAAACCGCCCCATTCGGGGGAATGGTCTATTTATGAAATAGACTACGGGTTAATTAAGATGCAGGCTGAAGGAAAAAGACCACGAAATTTTCGTTAAAATCGTTAAAGTATGAAGCGTCATACTTGAACCAATTGTTCGTAAATTCTCCGGCTGCGTCGTAGAACTGTGTTACCCTTCTGTCGTAGTTGGTAACACCGAGGGCGTCACGGTCAAACATTACGCCGATAATACCGTCAATCGATACGGTGTCACCGTCAGCCGTAACGACGTCAAGGGCTGAAGTGTCGGTAAAGTCGTAACTTGTACCCGAACCCTGCCAATAAGGAACGTCGCTATAATTGTCGGGAAGACGTGAAAATTCGTCGTTATAAGTTGTTGCGTAAAGATACGCTTTACAAGAAGCAACGAAATCTGAATGAAGCACCGTTACCCTTCTGTCGTCGGGCGTAAATCTTTCACGACCGCCAAGATTGAAAAGTTTTGACATTTTACGCATACGGGAAGCGTAAAGATTGATAGTATAAGAAGCAAAGCGGATAAATTCGGGGCTTAACATTGCTTCGTCAACTGTAAGAGGGGTAGCGACGGTCTGATTATAGAGGTAAAGAAGGTTAACGGCTTTAACCTTTGAATCTGAACCGTAACCCGAACCCGAATATTCGGTGTAAAGGGTCTGTGCGGTCATATTATTTATTGTTCTCATAATCAGTTCGTCAATAGCAACGGTCATTGAATTTTCGATTGCCATATAAATACCGGATACAAAAGCGTTCAACTGCGTAAGCGAAGTAAACGACTGTTTAACTTGAAGTTCGGTGATAGACATCTTAACTTCAAACGTTTCTTTCTTGTTGAAGAATTTAGCGTAAACTTTCGGTGCAGTAAAGACCGTAACATCATAAGAAGCACCGTCAACAAGTTCCCACGATTCGTTGATTGAAGCCGGGGGAAGTTCAAAGCCGATTTTTTCTACCACGCTTCCGAATTCAAAATTATCCATTAAGATACCGGACGGCGAACCGCCGGAATAGGGTCTGATTGCGAAGACCGTTTTCCCGATTTTATTTACGATACTTTTGACGTACCTATCTACGGCGTTAGCGTTGAATATAGCCGTACCGACGTCAACGATATTTGATAAATCTTCGCTTACCAACGCAGTATCGCCGAGGGCTTCCCCGACTGCGTCATTAACAAAACTGTAAATCTGTTTTACTTCCATAAGTTTTTAACCTTCCTTTCTTTATTATTCCGGAATATATACCGAATCTTCAGCAGTAATATAAATATAGGTTTCGCCGAAAATCGTCATATAATCTGAATCGGGGTCGGGTGTATCCCACGTCGCCATACTGATACATACAGTAACGGGGGGGAGGTCGGGGTCAAACCTAATATTGCCGAAGATGATGGGTTTACCGGTCTTTACAAGTGCATACGCACCGGGTACAGTTATAGGGGTCGTGCTTACCGCTTGACCTTCAAAGTCGATAAAAGCAAAACCGCCGGGGAAATTTGCCATAATTAAAAACCTTCTTTCTTTAGTATATAGATAAGCAAATATAGTTTGCTATATCCTCTATTATTATATCATACAGTATATTTCGCCTTACGTCAAGTTCAGATTGTAACATTTGCTGTGACGTAGTAACGCCAATATTACCGTGTATGTGCGACGTGTCCCAACCGTCCAATAAATGGTCTATATGTTCTTTTGTGTACTGTGAACCTTTCTTTTCATAATCTTCATTATAATGGGGGTTGGAAGTGTCGCCCGTTATACCGTGATAGTCACGTTTAATATTACCCGAATTTGTTTCTTTATACGGGTCGTCGTCGGTATCGTATAAATAACGTTCGGTCGATTCTGAATATTCAGACGGCGAACCGGGTTCGTCGAAGTCGGCTGTACCGTTGAACCCGTGTACCGAATCTTTATTGATTGTTTCTTTATCATATCGTCCGGACGTAGTGGTGGCACGTGTATCTTCGTCGGTCCAACCGCCCTTAATCGACTTATTGTCAACTTCCTTATCTGACGTTTCGGTAATCGGGTCGGTAGCCGTTCCCGTGCCGGATAACTTATAACCGTGTCGGGTAGTGTTATAATCATTCCCGTTTTCGCCGTGTTCAAACGACGAATCTTCTTGACGGTCGTAGTTTTCCAACGGATTATATTCAATACCTAACGCTTCGGCTATATGATTCCATTTATCGGCGAACCGTAAATTAATCATTTTCGCTATTGTTACGGTATTATTGCGTTCTTCAGAAGTAATCGGTTTAGTAGGGTCGTTATGGAATTTAAGACCGTTTAACCACGATACGACTTTCTTATTACCGAACCGGGAAGAAAACATAACGTCAAGTGAACCCAACCATTCGGCTTTATTACCGTAAGTTATTGACGGGAAGTACGAAGTATCGTAAGGTATTTGAAAATTCGGTCGGTCGGTTGAATTGTAATAAGGGTAAATTAAATTTGAAATAACCCCGGTAAAATCGTCTTCAGTCAGACCTCCGGTTGTAAACCATTTCGGGAATAATTCGTTAATTCGTTTCTTCATCTTCAATGACCCCCGTTTCTTCGAGTATGTCAACGACTTCTTCGGCTACTTCTTCCGCTATTTCGGTAATGGTTTCTTCGGATATTTCGCCCACCGTATCGTCGTCGGTAGTTTCTTCGGTAGTTTCTTCGGTAGTTTCTTCTTCGGTGTCTTCGGGTTCGGCTTCTTCAGTATCGTTAATTTCGATAACTTCGTCTTCCGGTTCTGTTTCCGTAATGGAATCTTCGACCGTGTTTAATGCTTCGTCGTTAACCTTCCAAACAGAGTTGAAATCAACCGATATATCCGTACCGAACATTTCGTTGACCTTCTCTATTCCTTCTTTACGGCAAATCAACATATCGTCGATTAACGGGAATAAAGCGTCGTGCGTCATCTGTGCTTCTTCTGAATTAATGGCTTCACGTTTCATATTGTAATTTTCACGTAAACCCAATTCGTTAAACCACCCGGCTTTTAAATACTGTTGTGCTTCGATAAGTTCAGTTATCTTCCCCGACAGTTCAGAAGACGGAAGCGACCTTATAGATTCAAATACAGAATCGCCGCCGATAACACCGAAATCGCCGTTAGTAATACCCTTTATAAATTCTTTCGCTGATTCCATACTTTCGTCGTCGTTGGCTATCAGATAATTTATAATACGGGTATTGATTATTGAAATCATCATTGACAAGTCATTTTCAACAAGTTGTGTCGAATAACGAAGGTATAACGGCATAAGACCCGTGTACATTGAATCGTTACGAACCACGATACAATCGTCGTTTATTTTATATTCTTTCGAAAAGTTCAAAGACGGGTTAGCGATTATATAATCTTCCGGGAAATAATACGGGTTCGGTTTACCGCCGAAGTTACCACGAAGGGCGTATAAATTGCCGTCCCGGTGAATAAATCCGACGTGTCCGAAGGCTTGTAACTGTAATTCAAGTTCCCTTTGCGGTATTGATTCCGGTAAGTTCTCATATTTGAACATTGCTTGTGTTCGTGCGAACATATAGCGAAGATAAGACCTTTGCTGAAGGGGTTTGTTCTTCAATATACATTCGGTAAAGTTCACACCTTCAAATAAGTTATAACAATCATTCATTCGTCGTTCCCCCTTTGTTTATCATAGTCAGAATTGTTCTTATTGCGTCCGTATTATTATTCACGGCGTCGGTTAATTCCTTCATTGATTTTGACTGTTGTACATATAGCATTATACAACAAGCAATCGGAAAACCAACGTTAGAGATTAACCGGGTAATAAGTTCAATAAATTCATTCATACTTTACACCCCCTTATAATATTACAATATGTAATATACTTTGTCAATAAATTATACACTTTGTAAAGTTCCGCAGCGGGTCAGACTGTCAGTCTGTCAGTTTGTCCGGTGTACCGTTTTTGGGACATTCGGGTGCTTCGAACGTTTGTGCTGTGGGACATAAACGGGACATTTAATCGTCCGACTACCCCCACCACCCCTTATGATTGTCT
>JAZLAE010000023.1:0-1801 GCA_045613025.1 Christensenellaceae bacterium
CTGTTATATTCTTAGCAAAATACGTGAAGTATGCAAAGGCGATATTAAGCACAAGTTTGTTTACATTGATACGGACAGCATACACGCGTTTGCTGACTACGACAAAGCGGACGCTTTCGCCTTAGGTGGCTTAAAGTTAGAAGCAAGATGCGATGCAGTAAAATATATTGCACCTAAAACTTATGTTGACATTGAACACGTAAACAAAGACGGCACAATAAGTTACGATGACATAGAAGTACACAGCAAAGGCATAAACCTTAGTGCAGTCATCGCTGACTTAAAGAAAAAGCAAAAAGGTAAAAAGCACAACCTGCCAACCTTAGAATTGATAAACCACAAAATAGAATACGGCGCACAATACCTTTGCTTAGTGGCAATGAACGTAAAAGGTGGTAAAGTATTGATACCAACACTTAAATACTTAGCACGCGAAGAATTGCGACCCAAAGGCGATGATGACAAAGTAGTATTAACTAACTACAACGGCAATATGTTTATTGAAATATAGAAAGGACACAGGACAATGAACAAGTACAAAACAAAATACAACAAAAAATGTACAACCAAAAATGTTACATTTTATATTAAAGACAAAGCCTTATTAACGTTTGCAAATAGTATTAACTTTCAAGCGTTTGTTAAGGACGCTTTGACTAACGCTTTAAACGATGAAGTAATAAGCGGTAAGCCAAGCGTGTACAAGGTTAAAGAATAAGAAAGGAAGCAACAACATGGAAAAATACTACCAATGGAAGAACGGCAAAAAAGTAGCCATGACAAGCAAGGAAGTTAAGCAGTATATTATGAAACAAAATAATTGGACTGCTGAAACCTACCGCAAGCAATATGACATTTTTAAGAATAAGTTAAATGCTTATGAAAGTTACCAACGTAGCAGGGGCGTTGCTGTTGAGCATCAAAGCACCACTGCATTGTTATTTAAAGAAGCCAAAAGTAAACAATTTTATGGTGAAGATTATAAACCTAGTATGAAGATGCAACAAATCAAAAGTTTTAGCGCATACAGCATTACTAAGGGCAGGCAGTTAGCACAGGGCGAATCTAAAAGCGCAAAACGTTACCAAGAAAAAGAAACAGCCAAGTATGAAGCGTACGTACAACAACGTTTTGGTGGCTTTATTGAAAGCAACCCTACTGCACAAAAAATTGATGCAATGGTTAAAGACCCTGTTAAGAAAGAAAAAGCGTTAAGCGAATTAGCGGACAAACTAAACGCTAAAATCACTGATGAAGAAGTAAAAGAAGCAGGCGAAGCAATACCCGTAAGCACTGAACATTACGGCAGTAGCGACGAAATAGACTTTGACATAAGCGAATACTTAGACGACTAATTAACAAAAACGTTGATTTAAGACACGTTTATTATAAAATAGTATTAGATAATAGGGCGGGGCTGTTTGTGTGTTTACAGCGTGAGTAAACAGCGTTTACGGGCGTTTTAAACGATAAACACATAGAAAGGACAAAACACACATGGCTGATACACCATTACTTAATGTTTTTGGGGCTAAGTTGAGCCAAGACGGCAAGCGCATTGTATTAGTGCTTGTAACAGGCGAAGAAGATAACAGGACATTTTACAACGCTTGTATATCTATGGACGAAGCCAAGAAAACAAACGGCTATGTTGATGACGAAAGCAACGAAGCCGTAATACGCGTTAACTTGTTAAACAAGCCTAACGACAAAACACCATTTTGATACTAAGATTTAACAGCCACTTATGCGCTTATGGGGTAAACGCTACGAAAACGCGCCCATAATACTGCCTTTTGAC
>JAZLAE010000024.1:0-3007 GCA_045613025.1 Christensenellaceae bacterium
CATACAATTTAGAAGCAGAACAAAGTATTTTAGGTTCAATGCTTATCGACCCTGAATTACAGTTCGAAATTAGGTCGAAATTAAATACTGAAGACTTTTGTGTTGAATCACATAAACTTATTTTTGAAGGCATTTGTTCGGTTTTAGACGATAATAAACCCGTTGATATCGTAACTTTAACGGATGAAATGAATAAAACGGCGTATATGAAAAATTCAAGGCGTAAAGTAGACCTTGTAACTCTTGCCGAAGCACTTGAAAATAAAACTACGCTTGAAAAAGCGGGTGGCCTTGAATATTTAACGGAACTTTCAAGGTCAACTCCGTCTGCCGCTAACTACGAATATTATTTAAATATCGTTAAGCGTGATAGCGTTTTAAGAAAACTTATTCACGGTGCAGATGAAATTATTATGGACTGTAAGGTTAGTACCGACAGTTTTAAATCAATAGCAAAAGCCGAAAGTATCGTTTACGGTATTAGTGAACAATTAGAAACTTCAGTTCTTACTAACATTAAAAACGATATAGGCGGGGTTATTGATTACTTTAAGAATATCCAAGAAGACAAAAACTTTATGCAAGGCTTAAAAACAGGCTTTACTTGTTTAGACGCTATGACTCAAGGTTTACATAAAGGTAATATGATTATTATTGCCGCAAGACCGTCAGTTGGTAAAACAACTTTCGTTATGAACATCGTTGAGCACGTTGCTATTAAGCGCGGGGCAGTATGCGCAGTATTTGCGCTTGAAATGACTAAAAAAGAACTTGCCGAACGTATGATGTATTCAGTTGGTTGTGTAGATAGTCAACTTGCAAGAAACGGTAAACTCACTAAAGAAGACTGGTCAAGTTTATGGAACGCGCAAAAAATATTAGAAAGTACTGATATTTTCGTTGATGATACGTCAACTACTACCGTTCCTGATATTTTATCTAAGTGTAGGCGCTTAAAGGCAACAAGGGGTAAACTTGACTTAGTTGTAATCGACCACATTCAACTTATGAACGCCGTTAAACCTAACGACAGTAGGCAAGCGGAAATTACTGAAATTTCAAGGGGACTTAAAATGATTGCTAAGGAATTAGACGTTCCTGTTATCGTTTTATCACAATTATCACGTTCCGTTGAAAAAAATGCAAGAAAACCTATTCTTTCCGACCTTCGTGAATCGGGTGCTATCGAACAAGACGCCGATATCGTAATGTTTATTCACCGTCCTGAAATGACGCCTGAAGGCAAGTCTGAAAACGCCGAAGAAATCAAAAAGGACGAAGCAGAAATTATCGTTTCTAAAAACCGTAGTGGTCCAAGGGGTTCGTTTAGTTTAGTATTCAAGGGCGAACAATCGCGTTTTGCTAATATTGATACTAACGCGCCAATTAACCAATTACCGCCTGATAGGGTAAAACAACTTGAACCAATTTCTGATGACCCATTAATGTAAATTTTTAAAGGAGGTAGGGATATGTTAAGTACAAAAATTTGTAAAATTGACGATAATTCGTTAAATTATGCGAAAAATTTAATTTTAAATAATCAACTTGTAGCATTTCCTACCGAAACTGTTTACGGGCTTGGTGGACTTGCCACAAGCGATGAAAGTATATCGTTGATTTATCAAACTAAAGGTAGGCCAAGTGATAATCCGCTTATCGTTCACGTACATAAAGATTACGATATTTCTAAACTTGTTTTAGTTGAGCACGATTACGTTAAAAAACTAATCGATGCGTTTTTGCCAGGACCTTTAACTATGGTATTTAAAAGCAAAGGTTGCGTATCAAAATTAGTTTCTTGTGGGCTTGAAACATTGGCTATAAGAGTTCCAGAACATAAAGGCTGTCAAGAATTTTTAAAGTATTTAGATTTGCCGATTGCAGCGCCGTCTGCTAATATTTCTAAGCATACAAGCCCAGTAACTGCAAGCCACGTTTTTGATGACTTAAACGGCAAAATTAACCTTATTTTAGATGGTGGTAAGTGTACTGGCGGTATTGAATCTACCGTGTTAGACGTTACAACTGAAACTCCAACCATTTTACGCAGTGGCTTAGTTACCGCCGAAATGATAAAAAAAGTTGTAGGTAAGTGCGTATATAGTAAAAATTTATCAACTGATAAGTTACGTTCGCCTGGCTGTAAATATTCTCATTACAACCCTAAGTGCAAAACGGCGTTTTTTGATAGAAATGATATCGAAAACGCTATAAAATTGTATAACGAATATGAAAATAACGGCAAAAAACCTTATTTTTTATGCGATGACGAAATAGCAAATAAAGTAAACGGAAGAGTTCTTAATTTGGGTTCTACGGGCGCTGAAATCGCTTCAAACTTATACGATAAATTACTTGAAGGTGAAAAAATAGCCGACATTATAATAGGTATATCTATCGATACCGGAAACGACATCGACGTTGGCATTATGAATAGATTTACCAAGGCTTGTGCAAAGGAAGATTAAATGATTTTAAGAACTATTACCGCTAAAGATAAATTTTATAAATCGGCGTATGAATTATATCAAAATTCCTTTCCTTATCTTGAAAGGCGTGATGATAACGGGCATGACTTTATTATGCAAAAATCCGATTATAAATTTAGCGTTTTAGAAGAAAACGGTGAGTTTTTAGGTGTAATGCTATACTTTGAAACTAATGATTTTATTTTTCTTGAACATTTTGCCGTTTTATCTACAAAACGCGGAAACGGAATTGGTGCTAACGCCTTAAAATTATTAAAAGAAATAGGCAAAATCATTATCTTAGAGATTGAATATCCCGTAGATGAATTAACTTCGCGTAGGCTTAATTTTTATAATCGCAATGGATTTAAACTTACAAATCATTATCATATTCAAGCAAAATATCACAAAGGTGATGATGATTTACCATTAAAAATTTTATCTTACCCGCGTGAAATAACAGATAGCGAATATAAACAATTTAAAAATTATCTTGATAGCGAAGTAACTTTATAAAAATTAAAGTAAAAATTGCG
>JAZLAE010000025.1:0-21015 GCA_045613025.1 Christensenellaceae bacterium
CCGTTGAAGCCCGCTTTAATATCGGTTATCGTTGTAGAGTAATCATCGCCAATATCACTTGTAGATTCATCAATAATAATTGCGATAGCGTTATTGATAAGTTCGTAAGTGATTACTTTAGATTGAAGTGTAGTAGTGATATAATCTAAATCTGCGCCGATAGGTGCTAATTCATCAGCAGTACCTGCGGTATCAGTAACGTTAAGTAAGATATCTATTGCTTCAAATTCTTTAGTGTAAACAAGGTCGTTGCCGTTGAAGTTTGTTTTAATGTCTTCTATAGCAGATTTGTATTCGCCGGCATCGTTTATTATATCGTCTGCTAAAATTTGAATAGTATCGTTGATAATAGTTCGCGTTACTACTTTAGATTCAAGGTTAACAACAATATAGTCTAAATCTTCACCGATATCTTTAAGTTTAGCGTCTTCACTGTCCATATCGTTAGTAGCGCTAAGTAAAAGGTCAAGCGCTTCAAACTCTTTAGTATAAACAAGGTCGTCGCCGTTAAAGTTATCTTGAATACCTTGAATAGTAGGTTGATATTTTTCATCAATACCATCAATGATATCGTTGATAGAAAGTTTAATAGTATCGTTTATGATAGTGCGGGTAATTACTTGAGAATCAAGTGTTATAAGAATGTAATCTAAATCTTCGCCAAGTCCTTTAATATCAAGGTCATCGCCGTCAATATCTTCAATCGCAGTA
This sequence comes from Christensenellaceae bacterium, assembly GCA_045613025.1. Taxonomy (GTDB): domain Bacteria; phylum Bacillota; class Clostridia; order Christensenellales; family Borkfalkiaceae; genus HGM11412. Next base: position 712 of record JAZLAE010000025.1, read on the forward strand.
AGAAGTACGTCAAGCGCTTCAAATTCGTTTGAATAATCAATACTATCGCCGTTAAAGTTGTTTTTAATTTCAGAAACTGTAGGTTGATATTTTAATGGAACGTCAACTAAAATATCGTCAATTAACGTTTTGATAGTGTTGTTAATAAGGGTACGTGTAATTACTTTTGATTCAAGGTCAACGATAATATAATCGATGTCTTCGCCGATTCCTTTAATATCAAGGTTGTCACCGTCCATTTCTTCAATAGATTTAAGTAACGTATCGATTGCTTCGAATTCTTTTTTGTAAACAAGGTCGTTTCTATTAAAGCCGTTTTTAATGTCTTCAATCGTGTCGCCGTAATCTTCTGAAGTATCACCGGCGATTTCATCTATAAAGATATTGATAGTTTCGTTAATAACTTCGTGGTCGATAATTGAAGAAGTGTTAACAACTTCGTCAAGTGTTTGACCTACGTTTGCTAAAACAACGTTTTCATCATCTACTTCATCTATTACGTCAAAAAGTTGTTGGAATGCTTTACATTCGTTTTCGTAAACAAGTGCGTCGCCAGTTATTTTATTTTTAACTTTTTCGATAATAGGTTGGTAGGTTTCATCTAAATCCGAAGTCATTTCATCAATCATCGCTTTAAACGCGTTATTGATAAGTTCGTGGTCGATAATATCCGATTCGCTAATTACTTCATCAAGAGTTTTACCTAAAGGTTCTAAATCGATTTCGTCACCGCTTACTGTTTCAAACGCGTTAAGAAGTTTATCGATTGCCTTAAATTCTTTTTCGTATGAAACTTTAGAAGAAGTGAGTTTTTCTTCAATATCGTCAACGGTAGGTTGTAACGTTTCGTCTATTTCATTAGAGAATTCATCAATTAAAACGGTAATAGCCGAATTTACTACTTCGTGGTCGATAATAGTTGAATCTTCAATAACTTCGTCAAGTGTTTTACCTACGCTTGGTAAGTCAAGTTCTTCACCGTTTTCCGATTCAAACGAATCAAGGAGTTTTTGAATACTTGCAAACTCAGTTTCGTAATCAAGTTCGCCGGTAATTTTACCTTTAAGAACGTCGATTGTAGGTTCAAACTTATCGTCTAAGTCGGTTATTACTTGGTCGATAAGAACTGTGATTGTATCGTTGATAATAGCGTGGTCGATAATTGTAGATTCATCTATAACTTCGTTAAGCGTTTTACCAATTTCAGATAATTCAAGTTCTTCGCCATCTACTGATTCAAACGAATCAAGAAGTTTTTGTATTGAACCAAATTCTTTTTCAAACGAAATTTCGTTTTCAGTGATTTTAGTTTTAATTGTTTCAAGGGTAGGTTGTAAGTTTTCATCAAGTTCGGTAGTGTATTCATCAATAAATACCGTGATAGCCGAATTGATTACTTCGCGGTCAATAATCGTTGAATCCGCTATAACTTCATCAAGCGTTTTACCAATGCTTGCTAAATCAAGTTCTTCGCCGTCCATACTTTCAAAGGTATCAAGAAGCGTTTGAATACTTGCAAACTCTGTTTCGTAATTAAGTTCGCCGGTAATTTTACCTTTAAGAGTGTCAATGGCTGGTTTAAATTTATCATCTAAGTCAGTTATAACTTGGTCGATAAGAACTGTGATAGTGTCGTTGATAATTTCGTGGTCGATAAGGTCTGATTCCGCTATTACTTCATCAAGCGTTTTACCAATGTTTGCTAAGTCAAGTTCTTCACCGTTCATATCTTCAAACGTGTTAAGAAGTTTTTGAATAGCAGTAAGTTCTTTTTCAAACGAAATTTCAGTAGTTTCAATCTTATCTACAATTTTATCTACCGTAGGTTTTAAGTTTTCATCAAGTTCGCCTGTGAACTGGTCAACTAATACGGTGATAGCAGAACTTATAATTTCGTGGTCGATAAGGTCAGATTCCGCTATTACTTCGTCAAGCGTTTTACCAATGCTTGCTAAGTCAAGTTCTTCGCCGTTCATATCTTCAAACGTATCAAGAAGTTTTTGAATAGCGGTAAGTTCTTTTTCAAACGAAATTTCAGTAGTTTCAATCTTATCTACAATTTTATCTACCGTAGGTTTTAAGTTTTCATCAAGTTCGCCTGTAAACTGGTCAACTAATACGGTGATAGCAGAACTTATAACTTCGTGGTCAATAAGGTCAGATTCCGCTATAACTTCGTCAAGCGTTTTACCAATGCTTGCTAAGTCAAGTTCTTCGCCGTTCATACTTTCAAACGTATCAAGAAGTTTTTGAATAGCGCCAAATTCTTTTTCAAACGAAATTTCAATTTCTGTGAATTTTGTTTTAAGAGTTTCAATCGTAGGTTTTAAGTTTTCATCAAGGTCGGTAGTGAACTGGTCAATCAATACGGTAATTAAAGAGTTAAGGAAATCGCGGTTAATAATTTTAGATTCTTTATTAAGTATTGAATCTAATTCTTTACCAACTTCAACCAAGTTTATTTCTTCAAGCGAACCTAAGTTCATAGCAAAGTCAATGATTTCGCCAAACGTTTCAAATTCTTTTTCGTAAGAAGTAATTTCGTGGTTTTCAAACGGTTTCTTAATTAAATCAATTACGTCGCTAAGGCCTTCAAGTTCAGGGATTTCCGCACTTGTTATAGCAATATCAAGCAAGCCTATAACAAGATTGTCGATAAGGTTTTTAGTTAAAACTTTAGAATTGTGTGAAAATGCTTTATCTAAAGCAGTACCAAATGCTTTAATGTGTTCGCCAGTAATGCTTTCGCCAGTTAAGTCAAGTGAAGTAAGCGCGGTAACTAATTCGCCGATAGCCTTTAATTCATCGGCATAGCAAATATCTGCACTGATAAATGCTTGTTTAATATCGTTTATAAGTGCAGTTACCGATTCAGGAAGTTCAGTACCGCCACTAACGCCTTGAAGTGCAGAGTCTAAAAGGGCAGGGATAAGTTTAGCGATTGTATCTTGTTTAACAAATCCGCTACTTATAAGTGAGTCTAAAACGTTACCAAGAGTACCAAAGTCTTCAACTTCTAACGCGTTGATACCCGCATCGCCTGAAAGTTTAGGGATAATGGCAACCGCATTAAAGATAGAAGAAACTGTTGCTGAAACTTTTTCAGAGTTCGCTGTAGCAATACCGTTAAATAAGTCTGAAATCATTTCTGTAATAGGTTCTGCAAGGGTAGGGTCGATATTAGCGTCTTTAAACATAGAGTCGATAATAGTTGTTTCTATATAGGTAGAAAGAACAGGTATCGCAGTGCTAAGAACGGTAGTGAATATTTTTGATTCGTATAAAGAACCTAAAACGGAAGATATGCTATTAGAAAAATCTTCAAGTGCAACAGGGTCGTTTAAAATTGCTTCAATGTTATTTACATCAATAGTGCCGTCAATAAAAGGTATTACGCTAACTGCAATTTGGCCCATTGAATCAAACTCATCGTTAAGCGTAATCTTTTCGTCGTTAACAGTGATAGAAGACGTTTCGTTGAAGATTATAACTTGAAGTTTGTCAAGCCCTACGGTGCTGTAAACGGTCATAATAATAGAATTATCAAAATATCCTATAATTTCGCCGATAGGTGTTGAAGATATAAATCCGTCTTCATTGCCACCTTCAGTACTTGCCGTATACGGTGTAGGTATTAAACCGTTAATAGGTAAATCATCCGCCTTTTTAAGTAAGTTGAAATAACCAACGAAAGGCGTTGTTGTAAGCGTAAACATAAACACGCCTAAAACCGCACCAACCGCACCACCTAAAAGCCTATGCTTTTTAGCGCCTTTCCTCCTTTGAAGTGTGAATATGTTTATAATCCAGTATAAAGGAAGTGATATGATTTTAAGCAGGATAAAGAATACAAGAAACAACGCACCGCTTGCAAACATTAAAATGATTGACGCTAAAAGTGTAATTAAAGGTTGAACGTCTTGCGCGCTTACACCTTCAAGGTTTTGCGTTATCATAGTTGCTAAAAACGATTCAAGTGAGGTTGCACCTTGTAAAAATTCGCCTACGCCAGGAATCCAAGCGATATCAGCCCTTAAAAAATATAAGGTGATAGGTATTGTTAAAAATATCAACAATACCCCTATTGATATAATCCAAATTGAACGGATAATGGTTTTTTTAAGCCCGCGAATAAGGCCTACTAAGAAGCCCCAAAACACGAACAGTAAAAATAGTAATGAAACACCAAGTGTTATTATGTTGCCTATATCTCCCATAATAATCTCCTTGCTAAATATAATACATTTTAATATACTTAAAGTATATAATTATAATTTTATCACACGCGCGTCACAATTGCAATAGTTTTAAATATTTTTGTAAAAATAACTACATTTTAAAATTTATAGTTTTAATATCTCAAATTACACCTTAAAACGCTTGTAAAAAAACGCTTCTTTTAGTATAATAGTTAAAGAAATTCAAATCTCAAAGGAGATATTTAATGAAATACGTTTATTTATTTAGCGAAGGCAACGCAAAAATGAGAGAGATTCTTGGCGGTAAAGGTGCTAACCTTGCTGAAATGACTAATATCGGTCTTCCAGTACCACAAGGTTTTACCGTATCTACTGAGGCTTGTACTCAATATTATGAAGACGGCAAGCAAATCAACCCAAGCATCCAAGCCGAAATTATGGAATACGTTGAAAAACTTGAACAAATCACAGGTAAAAAGTTCGGTGATAAAGAAAACCCACTTTTAGTTTCAGTTCGTTCGGGTGCAAGGGCATCAATGCCAGGTATGATGGATACAATCTTAAACCTTGGTTTAAACGAAGAAGTTGTTGAAGTTCTTGCTACTAAGTCAGGCAATCCAAGATGGGCTTGGGACTGTTATAGAAGATTTATCCAAATGTTCTCTGACGTAGTAATGGAAGTAGGTAAAAAATACTTCGAAGCGTTAATTGACAAAAAGAAAGAATCAAAAGGCGTTGAGTTTGACGTAGACTTAACTGCAGACGATTTAAAAGACTTAGCAAACGAATTTAAAGCAGAATACAAAGCAAAAATCGGTTCTGACTTCCCAAGCGACCCTAAAGTACAACTTTTTGAAGCAATCAAAGCGGTATTTAGGTCATGGGATAACCCAAGGGCTAACATTTATAGAATGGACCACGATATTCCATACAGTTGGGGTACAGCGGTTAACGTTCAAATGATGGCGTTTGGTAACATGGGTAACGATTGCGGTACAGGCGTAGCCTTTACACGTAACCCTGCAACAGGCGAAAAAGGTCTTATGGGTGAATTCTTAATGAACGCTCAAGGTGAAGACGTTGTAGCCGGTGTTCGTACGCCAATGCCTATTTCTAAAATGGCAGAAGTTTTACCAGACGTTTACAATCAATTCTTAGACGTTTGCAAAACTTTAGAAAACCACTATAGAGATATGCAAGATATGGAATTTACTATCGAAAAAGGTAAACTCTATATGCTTCAAACAAGAAACGGTAAGCGTACTGCCGCTGCCGCTATTAGAATTGCTTGCGACCTTATCGATGAAGGTATGATAACTGAAAAAGAAGCGCTTTTACAAATCGACGCTAAAACTTTAGATATGTTATTACACCCAACTTTCGATGCACAAGCACTTAAAAAAGCAGATAAAGAAAACGTTGTAGGTAAAGGTATTGCCGCTTCTCCTGGTGCTGCTACTGGTACTATCGTATTCACACCTGAAGACGCAGTAGAACTTGGCAAACAAAATAAAAACGTAATTTTAGTAAGACTTGAAACTTCACCTGAAGATATCGAAGGTATGAAATACGCTAAAGGTATCTTAACGGTTAGGGGTGGTCAAACTTCACACGCAGCCGTTGTAGCACGTGGTATGGGTACTTGTTGTGTATCTGGTTGTGGCGATATTAAAATGCACGAAGAAGAAAAATACTTCGAACTTGCAGGTAAAATCTTCAAAGAAGGCGATTCACTTTCACTTGACGGTTCTACTGGTAACATTTACGATATCGAAATCAAAACTGTACCTGCAGACCCTAACAGCGGTTACTTTGGTAGAATTATGCAACTTAGCGATAAGTATAGGGCTCTTAAAGTAAGAACTAACGCTGATACTCCTGCCGATGCAGAAAGGGCTGCTAACCTTGGTGCGCAAGGTATCGGTCTTTGCCGTACTGAACACATGTTCTTCGGTCCTGGCAGAATTGATAAGTTTAGAGAAATGATTTGTGCTGAAACTGAAGAAGAAAGAAAGTCGGCACTTGAAAAAATTGAACCTATGCAACAAGCAGACTTTGAAGGTCTTATGGAAGCACTTAAAGGTCAACCTGTTACTATTAGATTCTTAGACCCACCACTTCACGAATTCGTTCCTACTTCTGAATACGAAATCGAAGAACTTGCTAACTCACTTGGTAAAACTCCTGAACAAATCAAGTTCATTTGTATGAGTCTTCACGAAACTAACCCAATGATGGGTCACCGTGGTTGTAGGCTTACTATCACTTATCCTGAAATTGCAGTAATGCAAACTAAAGCGGTAATTAAAGCGGCTATTGCTGTACAAAAACGTCACCCTGACTGGAACGTTGTTCCTGAAATTATGATTCCGTTAACTGGTGAAGTTAAAGAACTTGCTTTCTGTAAGAAAATCGTAGTAGAAACTGCTAACAACTTAATCAAAGAAGCAGGCGTTAACGTTAAATACGAAGTTGGTACTATGATTGAAATTCCAAGGGCAGCGTTAACTGCAGATGAAATCGCTAAAGAAGCAGAATTCTTCTGTTTTGGTACTAACGACTTAACTCAAATGACTTTCGGTTTCTCACGTGATGACGCTGGTAAATTCTTACCTGCATACTATCAAGCAAAAATCTACGAATCTGACCCATTTGCAAGACTTGACACTAACGGTGTTGGTAAACTTATGGATATCGCAGTTAAACTTGGTAAACAAGCAAGAAGCGAAATGCACTGTGGTATTTGCGGTGAACACGGTGGCGACCCATCGTCAATCGAATTCTGCCACGCTATCGGTTTAGATTACGTATCTTGCTCTCCATTTAGAGTTCCTATCGCAAGACTCTCTGCTGCACAAGCAAACATCAAAAACCCAAGAAACTAATAAAAATCAAGACCTTATAGTCCAGTACTATAAGGTCTTTTTTATTGGTAAAAGATAAATGAATTTAACAAAATAACGCGCTATAGCCTTTTTTTAAGGTAATGCTATTGACTTTTACTATCAAACTATATATAATTTATTTATCTTAAAATTACAGGAGTTATTATGTTAAATTTCGTTTATAATACGCCTACTAAAGTTTATTTTGGAAAAGGCACTCAAAAAGAAGTAGGTAAAATCTTAAAAGACTACGGTTACACTAAAATTATGATGCAATACGGTAAAAACAGCATCAAGGCAAGTGGTCTTTACGATGAAGTGGTTAATTCGCTTAATGAAAACGGCATTAAGTTTGTTGAAATGGGTGGCGTAGAGCCTAACCCTAAGTTGGAATTTGTTAGGGAAGCGGTTAAACTTGCAAAAAGCGAAGACGTTGAACTTATCTTAGCCGTTGGCGGTGGCAGTGTACTTGATTCATCAAAAGCAACAGCGCTTGGCGTTAAGTACGACGGCGACGTTTGGGATATCTTTATGGGCAAGCACACGCCAACCGATGCGCTTGCAACGGCTTGCATTTTAACACACTCTGCAGCGGGTAGCGAAATGAGTATGTCCGCCGTTATTTCAGACCTTTCAACTAATATGAAAAAGGGCTGTGGAACGGAATTTAATAGATGTAAGTTCGCTATTTTAAACCCCGAACTTACGTATACCGTTAGCAAATATCAAACTGCTTGCGGAATTGTAGATATGATGACTCATACACTTGAAAGGTATTTTACCAACTTACCTGAAACCGACCTAACTGACAGCGTAGCGGAAGCCATTTTAAAATCGATTGTAAAGGCAAGTTTAGTTGTTATTGATAATCCAACCGATTACGAAGCAAGGGCAACGCTTATGTGGGGTTCAAGTTTAGCGCATAACGGTCTTACCGGTTGCGGTAGGGAAAACTACCTTGCCGTACACCAATTAGAACACGCTATAAGTGGACTTTTTGATGAAGTAGCGCACGGTGCAGGGCTTGCAGTTTTATATCCCGCTTGGGCAAAATACATATACAAGCATAACGTAAAAAGGTTTGCGCGCCTTGCAAGAAACGTTTGGAACGTAAGAGAAGATAACGATGAAATTTGCGCCTTAAAAGGTATTGAGAAAATGCAAGAATTCTTCATAAAGATAGGTATGCCAACCACCCTTGCCGACTTTAATATTGATGAAACGTCAATACCTAAGTTCGTTGAAATTTGTACGGCAAACGGTCAAAGAACGGTAAAAAGTTATATTCCGCTTGGCGAAAAAGAAATCGCTGAAATTTTTAAAATTTGTTTATAAAAATTAGACATTTTTATTGACTATTTAGTTTTATTGTTATACAATGTTTGTAGTTTTAAAAACTACTTTTAGGAGAATATTATGAAAAAATTCAAATACGCTATTGTGGGTGTTGGTAACCGTGGTGGACAACTTAAAGAAACGTTAATGATTATTGACGATATTGAATGTGTTGCCATTTGTGATTTACGTGAAGAAGTTGCTGAAAAAGCCGCTGAATCTTACGTTGCTAAAGGTTTTAACAAACCTGCAATTTATACTGATTACAAAAAATGTATCGACGAATGCGACCTTGACGCCGTTATCGTTGCAACCGCTTGGGAAGCACACTGTAAAGTAACCCTTTACGCTGTAGAACATAAAATTCCTGTTGCTTGCGAAGTAGGTGGGGCATACAGTTTAAATCAACTTTGGGAACTTGTTAACGCTCAAGAAAAATACGAAACACCAGTAATGCTTTTAGAAAACTGTTGTTATGGTAGACTTGAACTTATGGCTCTTAATATGAAACGTCTTGGTGTGTTCGGTGAAATCGTACAATGTGAAGGCGCATACTGTCACGACCTTAGATACGAAGTAATTTTACACGGTACTGCTAAAAACTTATCACACTACCGTTTAGAAGAATACAAACACCGTAACACAGAAAACTATCCAACACACGAAATCGGCCCTATAGCCAAACTTTTAGATATTAACTGTGGTAACAAGTTCACTTATCTTCACTCTTTCTCAACTAAATCAGTTGGTATGGAAAGTTATATTAAAGATAAAGCGTACAAACACTATACAAGCAAAGAGTTCACCGAAGAAGAAAGGGATGCTAACGCTGAATCACTTGCAGGCGTTAAATTCAACCAAGGCGATATCATTACAACTGTAATCGGTTGCCAAAACGGCGAAAACGTTATTATTACGCTTGATACTTGCTTACCAAGAAACTACTCACGTAGATTTGCTGTTCACGGCACTAAAGCCTTCCTTAACGAAGAAAATAAATCGTTATTCCTTGATAAAACTTACACACCAGTTGAAGAAGTTCAATGGGAAAAACAATTCAACAACGTTGAAAAATACTACAAAGACTACGACCATAGAATTTGGGCGGATTATAACCCAGATGCTAACGACGGTCACGGCGGTATGGACTATTTAGTTTTATCAGGCTTCTTTAACGCGCTTAAAGAAAACAAACCAATGCCTATTGATATTTACGATATGGCTACTTGGATGGCTATTGCTCCACTTGCTGAAGAATCTATTGCAACTGGTCAAACTGTTTACTTCCCAGATTTCACTAACGGTAAATGGATTCGCCGTAAAAACGAATTTGAATTATAATAATAGGGCTATTTAATCTTTGATTAATTGATATAATCAATTATCCTTAATTTCAAAGCCAAAGTTTTAAATTAAAACAATCAAAAACCGCACGGTAAGTTCCGTGCGGTTTTAATTTTTAATAATCTTTAATTCCTAATAAAAAATCGGTAGATACTTCAAAAAAACGCGATAATTCTACCAGCGTTGAAAGGTCAGGTTCAACTATGCCTAACTCTAAATACGAAATTCTACGTTGAGTGGTGTTTAAAACCTTAGATAGTTGGGCTTGTGTTAAGCCTTTTTCTTTTCTTAATTGTTGTAATCTTTTACCGAATATTATTACCATAATATTATAATAGACAAAAACTTGCTAAAATGCTTGACATAGACAATTATTGTCTGTATAATTGTAATGCAAAGTGATAAAAATAGGTGTATTATGCCATTTTAGGTCTATTTTTGTAAAAAATAGCGTATAAATGGGTAATATTTTTTTTCGCAAATCGTGATAGTTTTGTGAAAAATAAATTTATATAAATTTCATTTATATGGTTTTATATTTGACTTTGCATAAAAATAGGGGTATAATTAGTAAAATTAAGGTGTGTTATATATATGCATATATATAATGCAATCTATAAAGGAATTGACTGCAGTGGGCGAAAAACAAGCAAGATTTAACAAAAACAAAATACTGTTTACCATATTTATTGTTGCTTCGTGTATTTGTGTTGCTTTTTTCGTTATGTCGATAATGGTACTTAATTATACCAACGCGTTTGAAAAAGAAATAATCGTTGATTCTGAAAACGTTACCATTGAAGACATGAGCATCGTTAACTTAGCCTTGCACCCTGGCGAAAGCGTTGAATATCACGTTTCGCTTAAATCAAGGGTAAGTGGTAAATATCGCGTAGATATTGAATTTGTTGAAAGTGAAAACGGTGACCTTAAAAATTTTATCAACGTATCGATTTTTGATAACGAAACTGTTGTTTATGATAAGGGATTAAACGACGCTTTAGCAGGTGAAGGGTTGTTTCGCAACTGTCAACTTGTAGCAAATAAACCGTACACGTTAGATATTAAGTATTTAATGCCAAAAACAGCGGGTAATGAAGCAATGGGCGCTAAGGCAAGTTTTAAGGTTAAGTTTACTATAAGACGAATTTTATAGTATCACGGGGGAAATATATGAAGAACAAAGTTTTAAGGATTGTGTTAGACGTGCTTATGTATACGTTTATAGCCCTTTGCGCAGTGATGGTAATTTTTACTATCGTTGCAAAAAGAACTGACGGTGCTATTAACGTATTTGGTCATCAAGCGCGCATAGTTGTGTCGGAATCAATGGAAAAGTGCGACCAAACTGACGTAAGTAAATATGAAATTAAAGATATACCGCTAAAATCAATGGTATTTATCGAACTTGTACCTACCGATGAAGCAGAAGCCAAAGCATGGTACGAAAATTTAAAAGTTGGCGACGTTTTAACTTTCAAATATAAATACGATAGGCAAGAAGTTATTACGCACAGAATTGTAGAAAAAAATGCAAACCTTGATAAAAACGGTAATCCTACCGGTTGGTATACCTTCGTTTTAAGGGGTGACAATAAAGCCCTTTCTGAAAACGGCGGTGCTTCCGAAGCCGACCTTGGCACGCAAACCATTGATACGTCGGTTGAAAGCGTAAACTACGTTATCGGTAAAGTAACTGGCCAAAGCAAATTCTTAGGTTTCTTATTATTTGCATTAAAAAGCCCTATAGGTCTTGCGTGTATTGTGATTATTCCAAGCCTTATCATTATGACGCTTGAAATTATAAAAGTAGTTGGCATTTTAACTGAAGATAAAAAGAAAAAAGCCAAAGAAGAAAAAGAAAAACAACAAAGCGAAATTGAAGAACTTAAAAAACAATTAGCCGAACTTCAAAAAAACGCTAACATTGAAACCACCGAAGCGGTTGAAACTACTGAACCAGTTGAAACTACTAAAGTGGAAGAACCTGCCGAAGCGGTTGAAACTACTGAAGCGGTAGAAACAAAAGAAGCAGTTGAAGATACAAAAACTGCTAATGATAACTGAAATTAAACTTTACGTTTAAAATAAATGTTTAAAAAGGAGAACATTATGAAAAAGAAAACATTATTACTTTCTGTTTTGACAATTGTTATGTGTTTATCTTTAGCCGTAGGCGGTACTTTCGCTTTATTTACAAGCAATTCTACTGTAGATATGACTGTATCTTCGGGTAAAGTAAACGTAACTTCGAACTTTGTTGAAAGTTCAGTACAAACAAAACAATTGTACGAAGACGCTTACACAGCGGGTACAGACAATATGTACGAAGGCGAAGTTGCTTTTAGCGATGATTTCAAATCTTTAACGCTTTCAAACTTAGTACCTGGCGATGCTGTTAAGTTCCAAATCCAAGTAAACAACAACAGTACAGTTGCAGTTAAATACCGTACTATCGTTACTTGCGACGACACCGATGGTTTATTTGAAGCCCTTGCAGTTTCTATCCAAAACATCTCTGCAAACTACAACGGCAACAGATTTGCTACTAACTGGTCAATTATGCCAGTTGGTTCACACACTATCGACGTTGAAATCGCTTTACCTGATGCTGATGATAACAACGCTTATCAAAACAAATCTTGCAAGATTTCTTACTACGTAGAAGCAGTTCAAGGTAATGCTAAAACTGAAAACGTTTCAACAGGCGTTGAAGTTAACGGCGCTACTGAAGATGCTGTTTTAAAAACAAACGGTGCTGATTCACCAGAAGTAGAAGTTCCTGTAGAATTATTAAGCGATATCGCTGGCGATGTTGAAAAAGTTTCACTTAAACACAGCGAACCTGTTATTGAAAACAACACAGTTTCTTTCGCTGTATTAGAACTTGTTGACGAAAACGGCGATAAAATCGACCTTAAAGCACTTAACAACGATAAACCTATTACCGTTAAATTTAGCGTTGGCGATGCGTTTGAATTTGGTGACGTTGTATTAGTTTACCACGATGGCGAAATCGTAGCATCTCCTGTTGTTGATGCTGATAAAAACATTACATACACAACTACTCACTTCTGTGAAGTTTTAGTTGGCTTCAACGATGGTAAAATTGATTCTGCAAAAGAATTCTTAAATACTATTAATCAAGTTAAAGACGGCGACGTTATTACTCTTGCAGGCGATATCGTATTTGATAAAGATAATAGAACTAACAATAGCGGTTACTGGGATGGCCTTGCGTTCACTGGTGATGAAAGTTTCACAATTGACCTTGGTGGTTACACTATCACTCAAGACGGTTCTTTAAACGATTACCTTTTCTGGTTTAAAAACGCTGGTTCAAAAGCAAGCGAAATTACTTTCAAAAACGGTACTCTTGATGCTGGTAAAACTGCTTATTCTGCTCTTGCTACTTCAACTTCAAATTCTCAAACAATTACTGTTAACCTTGAAAACGTTAACTTAATTAACGATATTTCTAATGGTGCAGTAATTAAAATTAGGGGCGGAGCTATTCTTAACCTTAAAGCAGGTACTGTTATTACTGGTAAAAACAGTTACAGCGGTATTGAATGTGCTAACGCTACTACTAACGTTTATGACGGTGTTGAAATCTATCAAAACGGAACTTCAAGCAGTTGGGGTTCTTTAATCGGTGTAAGCGGCGGTGGTACTGCTAATATTTACGGCGGTTACGGTGTAAGTAAAAAAGGTTGCTTTATGGCAATGACTTCTGGTGGTACAATCAACTTATACGGCGGTGAATGGATTGCTAATGCAGACGGCTCACCTGCACCAGTTGATTTAGGTAACAATTCAGTTTTAATTGCACAAAGCAATAAACAATACACTACAAGCATTGGTAATTCTATCGTTAACGTTTACGGTGGTACTTTCAAAGGTTCTTACAACTGCTACGGTGATAAAGTTGGCGATGCTCAAATCAATATTTACGGTGGTAACTTTAACGTTGACCCTACTACTTACTTAGCAAATGGCGCTACTTTCATTGAAAAAGACGGTGCTTACGTTGTAGGTAAAATTGCAACAAACGAAGCAGAACTTAAGTCTGCTATCACTAACGCTAAAGACGGCGATACTATTTTAATTGCTGACGACATTACAGTTACTGAAAACTGGGATGAAAGATACGGCGGTAGAACAAACAAAAATATTACTATTGACGGTCTTGGTAATACATTAAAATTCTTAGGTACTGTTATCGATAACAACTACCACTGCGTATTTAGATTAGAAGGCGACGCTACCGTTAAAAACTTAACTTTCGATTTCAGTGAACTTGCAGGCACAGGCTCTCAAGTACGTGCTATTTCTGCAAAAGCAAGTTTAACAGTTGATAACTGTAATTTCATCGGTTCTACAAATTATTCAAATGCAAGAGCAATTATCTTCGGTGAAGGTAACGGAACTGTTGATGAAAGCGCTTGTATTACAAACTGTACGTTTGTTAACTGGAGAAAGGGTATTACTGATAACGAAAACGCTAAAGATTTCAAATCAGTTGTAATTAGCGGTAACACACTTACTAATGCAAGTATTAACGTAAGTGCTTACGAAATCGTTTCTATTACTGATAACGAATTTGTAAATGGTGGTGTTGAAGTAACTTCATACACAAACGGTGCTAACGTTAAAGTTGTTGTTATTAACAACGTTATCGACGTTAATGCTAAAAACGAAATTAAAAGAAACGTAAACGCTTCTAACGTAACTGCGCAAGAAGGTATTGCTGTTCTTGGTTAATTTATAATAAAAAATAAAAATTTCCCCCAATTCTGCCTTATTATATATAGATAAGGCGGGTGGGGGTATCAAACTAATGATAATCTTTTAAAAAATGAAATTTAAAGGAGAAAATATTATGGCAAATAATACAAAAAACTCTAAAAAACTTACGATTATTGCTGGTGTTATAGCAATTGTATTGTGTCTTGCTACTACCGTTGGTGGTACACTTGCTTTATTCTCTGCAAGTGCAAACTTAGCAAACAACGTATTACAAGCAGGTTCTTTAAGCGTTAAACTTGAAAGAACTGCAATCCAATCTACTGAACTCAACGAAAAAGGCGTATTAGTAGCAGGTGATGAAGTTGTTGCATTAAAAGATTTTACAAATACTAATGATAACGTATTTGGTCTTACTGATGGTGACGTTATCGTTCCTGGTAGCGAATACGTTGCAAGCATGCGCATTACAAACACTGGTACTGTAGCGTTTGACTTTGTTGCAACTCTTAACGTTACT
The DNA here is from genome assembly GCA_045613025.1 of Christensenellaceae bacterium. Classification (GTDB taxonomy): domain Bacteria; phylum Bacillota; class Clostridia; order Christensenellales; family Borkfalkiaceae; genus HGM11412. The sequence goes on from JAZLAE010000025.1 coordinate 15,741, forward strand.
GACAACGATGACGCAAAAAAACTTTCTGAACAATTAGAAGTTTTACTTCTTGATAAAAACGGAAACGATTTAACTACTGGTACTGTATACGCTGGTACTGAAGATAACGTTTTAGAATTCAAAGTAGTTTTAAGATTTAAAAACCTTGATAGCGCTATTAACAATACTGTTATGGAAGCAGGCGCTAAAGTAAACATTAAAATCGAATGCACTCAAAGTGTACAAATTTAATAGGAGATAGGTAATGAAAAAGAAATTATTACTTACGTCGATTTTAACAATCGTTATGTGTTTAAGCCTTACAGTAGGCGCAACTTTTGCTTTATTCACAAGTGATTCAACTGTTAATTTATCAGTTTCTTCTGGTACGGTAAAAGTAACGTCTAACTTCGTAGAAGATTCAGTTGCTACTAAGCAATTATACGAAGATGAATATACTGCTGGTGCTGACCATATGTACGAAGGTGTTGTAACCTTTGCAGAAAACTATTCAAAATTATCTCTTACAAACTTAGTTCCTGGCGACGCTATTAAGTTCCAACTTAAAGTGGTAAACGAAAGCACTGTTACTGTTAAATACCGTACTGTAGTTTCTTGCGCTAACAACGGTGGTTTGTTTGATGCTCTTGAAGTGTCAATTGCGGGTATTTCTACTGCATACGACGGCGATACTTTCACAACAAAATGGGCTCAAATGCCTGCAGGCGAACAATTTATCGATATTGAAATTGAATTCCCTGAAAACGAAAGCAATAACTTATATCAAGATAAATCTTGTTCTATTACATACTTTATTGAAGCAGTTCAAGGCAATGCTAAAACTTTTGACCCTGTTTACAAAAAACAACAAATCAGCGTAGATGAATCAACAAACACTACTACTGAAGAAGTTGTTATCGGTAGCGGTTCAAGTGCAACTATCCCTGAAAATACAAAACTTAACCCTGGTGTAAAAGAGTTAAAATTTATCGTAACTGAAGCAGATAATTCTGAAACTGGTTCATTCACGTTTGACAAAGGTGAAGAAATTCTTCCGCTTGATATTACCGTTTTAGGTGTAGCAGAAGACAATGATAAAGTTATTACTATAACTTTAGAAGGTGTGTTAGAAAGTGGTCTTGACAACGTTATTTTATTCCACAAAGGAATTCAAATGACTTCTGTTAGATTTGCTAAATCTGAATACGCTGCAGATGAATTCTTCTATGACAAAGCAACTGGTAACGTTACTATTGCTACAACACACTTCTCTAACTTTACTGTTGTTATAGGTGGTGAAGGCAATGGTTTCCCTGTTGCGGATATCGAAGTTTTAGACGAATCGCTTTTCCCAACTGAAGATTATATCTTGAACTTAGAAGGTATGATGTCTTTCCCTGATATTAGAGAAGATATTGCTTTAGAAAAAGCATTTACCTTCATTGCAACGCAAACTGCAGAAGAAGTTGAATTAAGCCCTTATAAAAACTGGCTTTGTGACTTCGTTATCTCTTGCGACCAAGACGTTGCTATCGGTGAATTAGGTCTTTCTGGTCAATATGGTTTTGCAGATTTAGCTAAACAAACAACTTGGTATACTTTTGGTAACCCTATCGAATTAACAGCGGGCGCTAAATTACCTATGTTAACTTCGTTTGGTTTACCACAAACTTACGAAATGATTTGTAGAGACGTTCAATCATTTAGTTGCGGTATCTTTAGGGGTCAAAACAATAAATCAATGGCTGGTAAAACTATTACCGTTTCACTTTGCATTGCTGATATTGAAACTGTTTCAAGCAAACTTGACCGTGAACCTACTATGGAAGACTTCTCTGAAGCAGACGGCACGCTTATCACTATCGCGTCAATTGATTATACTTTTGAAGTTATACCTGAAGGTATTGTAAATAGCGCATTCACTTCAGAAACTGGTTTCTGGGGTGATTGGGGCGGTAACGCAAGTGAAAGTTTTGAAATCAAAATTTACTCTAATGACACTTACCTTGGCTCTTCAAGCCTTAACAACGTAGGTGGCATAATCGATGGTGACGTTTACGTTACTTGGTCCCTTTATTTAGACGTTGATGCTCACCAAGACGAATACTGGACTCAAACTTGGGTACAACGTCCTACTAAAGACTTATTACCTACTAAAGCCGTTCTTTACGTTGACGGTGTTAACGTAGGCGAAAGCGCTATTCAACTTAATGGCCCAGACGGTATTAATAAAATCGTTGCTTGCGTTGTTAATGAAAACAATGAAATCGTTAAATTCTTAACTGAACTTTCATTTGAAGATTTAGTTAATCCATACATTGTACTTCTTAGTGATGTTGAACTTAACGGGCCTGTAGTTATTGGTTAATTTATAAAAATAATTAAATTTAAAAACCCTACCGCTCAATTTCTTGGGCGGTAGGGGAAATATTTGGGGAAAAATGAAAATGATGAAAAAGAAATTATTACTCACATCGATTTTATCGGTGATTATGTGCGCTTCATTAATTATTGGCGCAACTTTTGCTTTATTTACAAGCAATTCTACCGTTGATTTAACAGTTTCTTCTGGTACTGTTAACGTAACGTCTAATTTTGTTGAAAGTTCAGTACAAACTAAACAATTATACGATACTGACTTTATTGCTGGTAAAGATAATATGTACGAAGGCGTTGTAACCTTTGAAGAAAACTATTCAAAATTATCTCTTACAAACTTAGTACCTGGCGATGCTGTTAAGTTCCAAATTCAAGTAAACAACAACAGTACCGTTGAAGTACAATACCGCACTATCGTTACTTGCGACAACACTGATGGTTTATTTGAAGCCCTTGCAGTTTCTATTCAAAACATCTCTGCAAACTACAACGGCAACAGATTTGCTACTAACTGGTCAAATTTACCAGTTGGTTCACACACTATCGACGTAGAAATCGCTTTACCTGACGCTGAAGATAACAACGCTTACCAAAACAAATCTTGCAAAATTTCTTACTTTGTAGAAGTAGTTCAAGGCAATGCTAAAACAACTAATATTTCTACTGGCACCAGCGTTTCAGGTGCTACTGAATCTGCAACATTAAAAACTAACGGGGCAAATTCACCAGAATTAGAAATTCCTGCTGGTTTATTAAACCTTTTTGAATCTAACAACGTTGCTAAAACTGTTGCACTTAAACACAGTGAACCTATTATTGAAGGTGACGTAATTGTTGTTGAAACAATGGAACTTGTTGATGAAAACGGAAACGAAATTGACCTTGAAGCGATTAACAACGATAAACCTATCACTGTTAAGTTAAACGTAGGTAATGCTTTCAATGTAGGCGATACTGTTAATGTATATCACGATGACGTACAAGTTGCTTCTGTTGAAGTTGATGCAGATAAAAATATTACTTATGAAGTTACTCACTTCTGTAAAGTTGAAATTGAAATTTGTAATGATATTAAAGTTGCTAACGTTGAAGAATTTGTAAACGCTATTGCAAATGCAACTGAAGGCGACGTTATCGTTGCTAATGGTGTTACTATTGACGTTAATGCAATAGGCTCTGCATCTGTTAACGGTAGATTTGTTTACACAATCCCTGGTGGTATTACTATCAAAGGCCTTAAAGTTACTGGTACTTATCGTGGTGGTAACTACCTTAGTATTTCTGGTACTTCAGACCAACAAGCGGTTTTTGAAGATTGTACTTTTGAGTTAACTTCAAGGGTAATGGGCTTAGGTATTGCAACTCTTGAAGGTGGTGTAAATAGCGTAGTTTACAATAACTGTATTTTTAAAGGCCCTATAATTCTTGAACTTGATGCTACCCCTAATGCCGTTGCTACTTATAACAACTGTACCTTTACTAAAGCATCAATCGGTAACAACTACGTAATGGCTATGGGTGGTACGCATAACTTTGTTGGTTGTACGTTTGATTACACAGGCGTTACTCAATCAGCAATGGGAACTGTAACTGCTGGTTGCGTTAATGCTACTGGTGAAGGTGATGGTTCGTGCCCAACAGCAGTTGTTCTTGACGGTTGTACAAGAATTAATTGCGGTACAAGAAAATATGGTGTAAACGTTACTTTAACTATAAGATAATTTAATAACTAATAAGTAATACGTTTAGCGTATTAAATAAACAACTAATATAGGAGACTAATATGAAAAAGAAAACTTTATTACTTTCAATTTTAACAGTAGTTATGTGTTTATCTTTAACTGTTGGCGCTACCTTTGCTTTATTTACAAGCAATTCTACCGTTGATTTAACAGTTTCTTCTGGTACTGTTAACGTAACTTCTAACTTTGTTGAAAGTTCAGTACAAACTAAACAATTATACGATACTGACTTTATTGCTGGTAAAGATAATATGTATGAAGGCGTTGTAGAATTTAGTTCTGACTATAAATCTTTAACACTTTCAAACTTAGTACCTGGCGATGCTATTAAGTTTCAAATTCAAGTAAATAACAACAGTACAGTTACTGCTAAATATCGTACTATCGTTACTTGCGATAATAACGACGGTTTATTTGAAGCGCTTGACGTTGCTATTGAAGGTATTTCAACTTCATATAATGGTGAAAAAATTACTACTTGTTGGGCTGTGTTACCAGTTGGTTCACACACTATCGACGTTGAAATTTCTTTACCTGACGCTGAAGATAACAACAATTACCAAAACAAATCTTGCAAAATTTCTTACTTAGTAGAAGTAGTTCAAGGCAATGCTAATACTGATATTACGTACGATGCAAGCACAATGGGTAATTTATATGACGCTCTTAAGAACCTTAAAGGCGGTCAAACTTTAGTTCTTCCTGAAGGTACTTACACTACGTCTGGTACTTTTGAAGTTCCTTCTGACGTAACTATTAAAGGCCAAGCAGGTAAAGAAGTTATTATCACTCAAACAAGTTCTGGTCAAGACGATATCTTCTTTTGTAAAGGTAACGTAGTTGTTGAAAATATTACTTTTGAAACTAACCGTAAAGGTTATGCTATCACAAGTGATAAAAACCACACTTTAAACGGTAACATCACTGTTATTAACTGTAAATTTAAAGGTCTTGCTACTGATAAGAACTGGGGTATTTATAAAAACCCTACTGCTAACCTTAAAGTTGTAAACTGTTCGTTTGATAACTACAACAACGCTATTTGCGGTGTTGAAAACCAAAACGGTTCTACTACTGAAATAGTTGGTTGTACTTTCACTAACATAAACGGCGAAGCAATTGGTTATATTGTTGGTGCAGTACCTGAAGATTTTGAAGCAACAGTTATTGCTAAC
>JAZLAE010000026.1:0-20075 GCA_045613025.1 Christensenellaceae bacterium
AGAGCATCTGCCTTACAAGCAGAGGGTCACAGGTTCGAGCCCTGTAATTCCCACCATATCTGCGGGAGTAGCTCAGTGGTAGAGCACTGCCTTGCCAAGGCAGGTGTCGCGAGTCCGAGTCTCGTTTCCCGCTCCATTAAATTTAATAAAGTGTTACATAGTAACACTTATGGCACCATAGCCAAGCGGTAAGGCCAAGGTCTGCAAAACCTTTACGCCCCGGTCCGAATCCGGGTGGTGCCTCCAAAACGAAAAACACTGCATCAAGCAGTGTTTTTTCGTTTTGGAGAAATCACTTGTTTCAAGGATTAGGGCTTGGCGTGTAGGAAGATTGTACGAGTAATTTGAAATATTAGATTAAACGAGTAAAAGGACTATAAAGCCAAATTCGGTTCGTGGTTTCTCGCCGACAGGCGAGTATCCGGGTGGTGCTGTTATCTTAATAATCTAACACTTGTTTAACAAAGCAACCTTTTAAGGTTGCTTTTTTCGTTTTGGAGAAATCACTTGTTTCAAGGATTAGGGCTTTTTGTTTTTATACAAGGCTATGCCTTGATTTATGTAGTTTAAGAAGTTTATTCTTGACTTAACGGTTTTGCTATGCTAAAATTATTACTATAAACTGGTAGGTGAATTATGCATATTTTTTTGATAAGGCACGGCGAATCTATTTCAAACACGGGTGAAAACTACGTAAACAGAATACCCGACCACCTTGTTTCTTTAACAGAGCGCGGTAAAGAACAAGCGCGTGAAAACGGCAAGTGGCTTTATGAGTATTGTAAGCAAAATAACGTTGACCTTAAAAACGCAAGAATTTGGCGCAGTCCTTTTTTAAGAACACGCCAAACAAGTGAAGAGTTTAATAAATATTTAAATATTCAAGATATTCGCGAAGATATTACCCTTACTGAACAACAGTTTGGTTTGTTTGATTCAGTACCCGAAGAAGAATGGGGTAAACTTTATCCCGCAGAATACGCTGAATACACCCGTCAACTTTCAAACTATGGCAAGTTTTACGCAAGGCTTCCGCTTGGCGAAAGTCCGTTTGACGTGGCTATAAGGGTACATCAATTTATGGGCACGATACACCGCGATAAAGAAAAACACGGTGTTGATACTTTGTTTATTTTTACACACGGCACTACGCTTAGAACTTTTTTAATGAGATGGTTTCATTATTCTCCAGAATGGTATCACGAAGAACGTAACCCTAAAAACTGTTGGATACGTGAAATTAAAAACGGTAACGATTTAGGTTACATAAACAAGTAAAATTTAAGGGGTTTATTATGACTTTTAAAAATAAAATTATACCTATTATATTATGCTTAACAATGATTGCTTGCTTAATTTTTAACGTTGGTTGTACTAAATGCGAACATCAATGGGGTAAGTTAAAATTAGTAACTGAAGCAACTTGTACTGAAGAAGGGGTTAAAGAACGTAAATGTGAACTTTGCGGTGAAATTAAAACTGTAAAAACTTCTATGAGTGCGCATAAGTGGAAAACTGCTAATTGTACTACGCCTAAAACTTGTAAAGTTTGCTTAGTAACTGAAGGCGAACCACGTGGTCACTCTTTTGTTAACAAAGTTCAAAAAAATTCCGCTTTAAAAACACAAGCAACAGTAGAAAATCCCGTTGAAGTTTACTATAAATCTTGCATTTGCGGTAAAGTAAGCGATACAGAAACCTTTGAAATAAAAACAATGATGGGTAAAAACATCCTTATTTTTGGCGATAGTTATTCTTCTTACGTAGGCACTATACCAAACGGTTATAGGGAATATTATACCGGTTCTAACATTTTAAATAGCCCGGACCAAATGTGGTGGAGTTTACTTACTCAAGAAAGGGGCGGTACTATTGTTAGAAACGATAGTTCAAGCGGTTCAACTATAAACACTGCGGGTTATCATTCGTTTATTGACAGACTTAATAAACTTTATAACGAAGGCTTCTTTACACAAAATCAAATCGACTACGTTTACGTTTTAGGCGGTACTAACGATAACAGTAGTAAATATGAAGTTGGCGAAGAAATGTATAGCGGGTGGACTGGTGATGACTTACAAAAAATTCGCCCTGCAATAACTTACTTCTTTACACGCCTTCGTGAGATTTTACCAAATGCAGAGATTTTTGGCCTTGTTAATAGGGATAAAATTACAAACGAAATCGAAATGGCGATAAGGAACTCTTGCACTCATATTAACGGTAAATCAGTTATTTTAGCGGGTATAAGTTTAGATAGCGGTCATCCTACCGATATTGGTATGATGCAAATTAAAGACAAAGTTTTACAAGTGTTTGATAAATAATAAAGGATTTAAATATGAAATTAAAAAGAAAAATTATTTCGTTTATAGTTTGTTTATTTATGCTTGTTAGCGCTACTGCTTGCGGTGGCGATGCAAGTACTGAATGCACTCATATTTGGGGTGAGTGGGATATAATAACACAATCTACGTGTACAACCGAAGGCGTTAAAAGTCGCGAATGCGTTGTTTGTGAAGAAACTGAAACTGATAAAGTTGATATGCTTTCACACAACTGGAATTCCGCTACTTGTAAAGAACCTAAAACTTGTAAGGATTGTTCAGTTACCGAAGGTCAACCACTTGCTCACGTGTTTAATGAAAAAATAGTGTCGGCTAAAGCCTTAAAAAGCCCTGCAAACTGTGCAAGCCCAGCCGTTTACTATATGTCTTGTAGTTGTGGTGCGGTTGGCGATACTGAAACTTTTACAAGGGGTATAAAAACTGACCATAATTTTGATAAACAAGTAGAAAAAGCCGAAGCGGTAAAAGTTCCTGCAACTTGCACCAGCCCTGCTCTTTATTATTTTTCTTGTGAGTGCGGTGAAGTAGGTGACGATGAAGTTTTTGAAGGTCAAGACTTATTGCCACACGCTTATACTAAAAACGTAGTTAAAACTCAAGCGTTAAAGACAAGTGAAACGGCTACAACGCCTGCCGTTTACTATAAATCTTGCGTTTGTGGTAAAGTTAGCCAAACTGAAACTTTTGAATCTAAAAATATTATAGTTTTTGGCGATAGTTATTCTGCATACCATAGCACTCTTCCTACCGACGGTTGGTATAGGGTATATTACGACGGAACTAATATTTTAAATAGCGAAGACCAAATGTGGTTTAACTTACTTTGTGCGGAAACGGGTGACACGTTACTTAGAAACGATAGTTCAAGCGGTTCATCGATATGCTATACTGGTTATAGCGGTGGTGACAACTCAAATAGTTTCCTTTCATTTATCGTAAGACTTGAAAGTTTAATTACTAAAGGTTATTTTACTGAAAATAGAATTGACGCCGTTTACGTTTTAGGCGGAACAAACGATAGTTGGAGCGGTGCGCCTTTAGGTGAAGAAAAGTATAGTGGTTGGACTAAAAACGATTTATTTAACGTTCTTCCTGGAATTTGTTATTTCTACAGTAGAATTCGTGAAGTTTTACCAAACGCCGATATTTACGGTATTGCAAACCACGTTAATATGAAACAAGAAGTAATTAACTGTATTAAAAACGCTACCGAACACGCGGGCGGTAATGCGGTTGTTTTACAAAATATTAGTACAACTTCAAGCCATCCTAACGCAGTTGGTATGGAGCAAATTTGCGACCAAATTTTAGCCGTAATGAATAGCAAAGAAAACTAAAAAACAAAAACCTTTCAGTGAAAAACTGAAAGGTTTTTTAATTTTAGATAAGCGGGAGTTCGGTTATTCTTAACTTACTTGAGCCGTAAGGGTAAAGTTTAATAGTTTTTTCTTTACTTATAGGGATACGGCATTTAGGGATTTTAGCGCAAACTGACAAAAATCCGTCTTCTAAGCCCCAAGGTATATTTTTAACCTTGGCTTTTATTGTTACCGCAGGTTTTGTTGAACTAAACGGAGTGCTTGAAATTTTGTGTCTTTCTACTTCAAAAAACGGTGAAGATAAAGCGTAGTTCCAATCCGATTTAGGTATGAATTCATAATCGCAGTAAGGGAATTTTCTTTCAACGCCGTCTTTTACGTATTCAATAGCAACTTTTTCGTATTTGATAGGCACTGAAAATACAAGCGAACCGCATTTTACACATTTTAAGTCGTGCGGTCTATCAACAAGGGTAGGAAGCACGTTGTAACTTAAAGTGATAACTGTTTTTTGATTTTTTGTAATATCAAAAATAAGTTCTTCGCTATACGTTGTGGGATTTCCGTTAACTACTAAATTCTTGGCAAAACTTGGGATATTTACTTTTAATTTAATATCCTTTTTAGTTTTAACGATATATTCAAAATTATTATCAAACGGATAATTAGTTTTTAAGGTGATATCAATATCTTTAGTTTTAAGCCTTGACGGAATAGGGATAGCCGAAAATACCGTATTATCGTTATACATAAACGAAGAAAGTGCAAACTTTGGCCACGCTTGGTTAAAATTAGCCGTGCAACAGCCGTAATTAGGCTCTAAACCGAATAAGTGCGCTTCAATGTTATTAGTTGTAAAATGTGGGTTTAAACCAAGTTTTTGGCAAGCAATTTGGTTAGACATTTGGTCGTATTGATGCGTCCACATATCGTCGCTTAGGGTAGCGGGTAGGGCGTTAAATGCAAGCATTTCAAGGCGTTCTCTCCATTTATCATCGCCACTATAAGCAAGTATCCATTCGTAAGAATACATTTGTTCTGCAACGGCGCAAAGTTCCGTGCCGTTTATAGGGCTTAAACCTGCTAAACACTCATCGCCAGTAAACGTGCCAACTGCCGTGCCGTTATATTCCTTTAAAATGGTGTGAAGTTTTTCAGCGATATCTTGGTAATCTTCGCCAAGTAAATCGCAACTAACCGCTTCGTATTTTAGCATCATTGCGATATTAACAATATGCCTTGAATGTTCCCAGTCGTGATACGGCGTTTTCCATTTATCGGTAAGTAAAGAATAATCTAAACCTTGCTTTTTTAAGATTGTAGCAAGGTCTTTAATCCACTCTTCATTGTAGCGTTTATATAAGAAGTTAAGCGAAATAAAACTTTCAAACCAACGCGCTTTATCCCAGTAGAATAATACTTTACTGCCACTTGATAATAAATCATAGTAGTTTTTCATAATTTTATATACGATTTCTGGGATACGTTCGTCGCCCGAACATTCGTAATATACAACTAAAACTTTAGAGATTAGTTGCACCGCCCAACTGTCGTAATGCGGGATAAAATCGTCAGTACAAGGGCAAATCCAACCGCTTTCGCGTTGGTTAGAAATAATAGCGTTAATGTATTTTTTAGCGCGGGCAATCATATCTTCGTTTTTTAAAAGATAGGCAAGTGGTATAAAGCCGTCAAGCCAGTAAGGAACGCGTTCCCAACCTTCGGCTTCGCCACCTATCCAAGCGCTATCTTTAACGTCGCGCCACATTTTGTCAAGGTTACCGCTTAAGCCGTTTGCTTGAATTTCAAGTTGGCGTTTTATCCAACCTTTAGGCTGTATTTCTTTACTTGTGTAAAAATTCCATTTTTGCATAAAAGTTTACTCCTTTGTATTTATTTTATCACACTAAAAACTACTGTAAATTGCTTAAATTAACAAAGTGTATTGACAATATCACACAACTTTGATAAAATAAATCATTATGAAAGGCATTGATTTAAATAAACCTATGTTATATAGGGTAGCATCGTTTAGGTATTTTGAAAAAGGCGAACACCATTGCACGCGGTTTTGTGAAGAAAACGTTTTACTTTTAGTGTTTAGCGGTGTTTTAAGATTTTCTGAAGACGGCAAGCAGATAGAAGTTAAAGCGGGCGAATATTATATTCAACGCAAAAACTGCTATCAAGGCGGTGAAATTCCAAGTGATAGCCCTAAATATTTATACGCGCATTTTGACGGGGAGTGGACTGATAATTTATCGGCACTACCTTATAAAGGTGTTTTTGACTATAACGATTTAAACGAACTTATGCAAAGGTTAGATTACGCTTCGCATAATAACAAACTTTATAGTGAACAACAATTTTTGTTTTTAAAGTTGTTACTTTCTTTAAAAGACAGTGCAAAAAAACCGTCTTTAGCGCAAGAAATATCAACTTTTATTGAAAACAACCTTAAAACCATTACTTGCCTTGAAGATATTTGCAAACAGTTTAATTATTCTAAAAACTATATTATTAGGCTTTTTAATAAAGAGTTTAACCTTTCGCCTATTTCGTATATCAACGATTTAAAAATCAAGCGTGCAACCTATCTTCTTGAAACCACTTCGCTATCTATAAGTGAGATTGCCGAAAGTAGCGGGTATAACGATTATCCGTACTTTTACAAGCGTTTTTGCGCTAAAACTGGAGTATCGCCACAAGTTTGGCGAAATACCGTAAGGGAAAATCCACTTAAAAGGCATTAGAAAGCATTTTTTATAATTGACTTAGCCTTTTTTGTGTGTTATACTTAACAAGTTAAATTATTATAATTTAAAGGTGAATATATGGCTAAAATTATGGACGGCGTTAGTGACGCTGGCAAAGAATTAGATTCATTTTTGCTTATCGGTCAATCTAATATGGCGGGTCGCGGGGATTTTGGTGAAGTTGAAGATATCGAAAACCCTAACTGTTATATGTTTAGAATGGGTAGATGGCTTACTATGAGCGAACCTATTAACGTTGATAGGCAAATTTTTAAAGCGTACACTCATAGCGGTATTTGCTTAGGCGCAAGTTTTGCTGATAGTTACGCTAAAACCTATAACCGCAAAGTAGGGCTTATACCTTGCGCAGACGGTGGTAGCGGTATTTTAGAGTGGCAACCTGGTGAGTTTTTATTTGAACATACAGTTTTTCAAGTTAAATACGCTATGAAAAAATCTAACTTAAAAGGTATACTTTGGCACCAAGGCGAAAACGATTGTGTAAACGAAGATTTATATAATAATTATCCGGAGCGTTTTGAAAGATTTTTAACTTCGCTTAAAAAGGCTATCGGCATAGAAGATATCCCGTTTATTGCGGGTGAATTATCACCGTACCTTGCAAAAAGGCTTAATATGGAAGGCAGAAATATTGAGTTTAACAAAAGGTTACCTGAACTTTTAAAAAATCATAAAAATACTGCCGTTGTATCTTCAAACGAACTTGCGTTAAAAGATGATGAACTTCACTTTAATTCAAAATCGTTGAGGGAATTTGGCGTTAGATATTTTAACGCGTATAAATCAGTTATAGAAAAGGAGTAAATTATGGATATCAATAAATTATTACAAGGCGTTGATTGTAAGTGTGGTAAAACTCACACTTGCGCTATCAAAAAAGTATATATTGAAAGCGATGCAACTAAGCGTTTAGAAGAACTTTGCAAAGGCTATAAAAAAGCCCTTTTCGTTGCCGATGAAAACACTTTTGCTACCTGTGGTGAAGATGCTATTAAAAATGTAAAAATTCCGTTTGAAAAGGTTATTTTTAGCGGTAAAACTTTACTTATCCCTAACGAAAACGCGGTAGCGGAAGTTGAAAAATACCTTGACGGCATTGATATTATTATCGGTATCGGTTCTGGCGTTATTCAAGACCTTTGCAAATACGTAGCGTTTAATCATAAAATACCGTATATTATCGTAGCAACTGCTCCATCTATGGACGGTTACGCTTCTACTGGCGCTGCTATGATTTGGGAAGGTATGAAGATTACTTACTCCGCTAAAGTTCCTTACGCTATCCTTGCCGATACTAAGGTTCTTGCTAATTCGCCTATCGAAATGATAAAAGCGGGCTATGGCGATATTATCGGTAAATATTCCGCCCTTAACGACTGGAAGTTAAGCAACTTATTAACAGGTGAATACATTTGCGATTTTATCTACGATTTAACTTACGATTGTATTTTAAAAGTACGCTCACTTGCTAAGGGTTTATTAACTCAAGACGAAGAAAGCGTTAAAGCGCTTATGGAAGCGCTTGTTCTTGTTGGTATAGCAATGGCGTTTGCGGGTTCTTCACGCCCAGCATCGGGCAGTGAACACCACTATTCACACTACTTTGAAATCGTTGGTATTTTAGACGGTAGTGAATATTTTCCACACGGTATTGACGTAGCGTATTCTACCATTGAAACTTGTAAACTTCGTGAGGCTGTTATAAATGCAACTCCTAAAAAATTCAATTTTGACCGCGCTAAGTGGGAAAGTGAAATTAAAAGAATTTATAAATCGTCTGCAGACGGTGTAATCGCACTTCAAAACAAACTTGGTTGGTATGAAAAAGACGATTTTTATAGCGTTGTTTCTAACTGGGATAAAGTTGTTGAAATATTAAAAGAAGTTCCGTCACCTGAAGAAATTAAGGCTATTTTAAACGAAGTTGAACTTGACGATAAAGAGTTTTATAAGTTATATAGCCAAGCAAAAATTGACGACGCTTCACTTTACGCTAAAGATTTAAAGGATAGATTTACCGTTCTTTGGCTTTACTATAAATACGTTGCAAACTAATAAAATTTATGATTAAATCACAAAAAATCCAAGCGATATTATGCGCTATTGGAGCGGCGTTTTTCTTCTCTTTAATGTCCTTATTCGTAAGGCTTGCGGGGGATATGCCAGTATATCAAAAAATGTTTTTTAGAAATATCGTTGCGCTTTTTTTAACCGCAGGGATATTGCTTATTAAAAAAGAAAGTTTTATACCTAAAAAGGAAACTACCGGCTTTATTTTACTCCGCTCTATTTTCGGCGCGCTTGGTATGGTTTGTAACTTTTTAGCAATAGATAATTTAAACCTTTCCGACGCCGCTATTTTAAATAAACTCTCTCCGCTTTTCGGGGTTGTTTTATGTGCTATGTTTTTAAAAGAAAAACTAACTAAGATTGACTTTTTAGTATTAGGTGTTTCTTTCGTTGGCGCGCTTTTCGTTGTAAAACCGTCTTTTTCGTTTGCTTCAACTTACTCATACGTTGGGTTATTCGGTGGATTTTCGGTAGGCGTAGCGTACCTTGCAATTAGGCTTTGCGGACTTCACGGCGAAAAGGGTACTAAAATAGTATTTTGGTTTTCAGCCTTTACTACCGCGATTTTATTGCCGTTATTTATTATCTTTTACGAACCTATGAATATTGACCAAGTAGTTATGATGTGTTTAGCGGGCGTTTCAGCGTCGTTTGCGCAAATTTGCATTACCCGTGCTTACGCTATCGTTCCTACAAAAGAAGTATCGGTGTTCGACTACACTCAAGTTATTTTTACCGCCGTGCTTGGCTTTATATTCTTATCGCAAATCCCTGATATTTATAGCGTTATAGGTTACGTTTTAATTATCTCTATGGCTATATTAAAATGGTATAAGATTAAAAAAGGTTAGAATATTTTTCTTAATTGATTTTAGGTGGCAAAACACTTCAAAATACTTTGCGTTTTGTTTCCTCCCGCACTTTACAAGTACGCGCCTTCACAATAACGCGCGTCTTTTTCGCGTTTTATCCGCCTAATCGTAAACTAATCAATGCGCTCAATATTATAACCTTAAAGCGGTTATAAATTAAATGTTTTTAATATATAATTAAACTATAGAAAAAATCATGTGAAATTTGCATGATTTTTTTTAATTTAAAACCTATCGCGTTGACAATAAAAAAAGTATTTGCTAAAATAATAAAGTATTATTTTAAATGGATTGATTATTATGATTAAAAAACTTGCAAAATCTTTAAGAGAATATAAAAAATACGCAATTTTAACACCAGCACTTATGATTGTTGAAGTTGCTATGGAAGTATTTATCCCGCTTGTTATCGTTTGGTTTGGTACTTGCCTTGAAAATGCAGACGGTAAGGGTATGATAATTTACGGCGTAATGATGGTGCTTGCCGCTATCGTTTCGCTTATTGCGGGTATGTTTGGCGGTAAATTTTGCGCTAAAGCATCAACGGGTTTTGGTAAAAACTTAAGAAAGGATATGTACGATAATATTCAAAACTATTCTTTCTCTAACATTGATAAGTTTTCAACTTCTTCGCTTATGACAAGGCTTACTACCGACGTTAGTAACGTTCAAATGGCGTTTATGATGATTATTCGTGTAGCGGTAAGAAGTCCGCTTATGCTTATTTTCTCTATCGTAATGTCGTTTGCTATAAGCCCTACGCTTCCAGCGATGTTTGCAGTTACTATCCCTATACTTGGTTTTGGTATCGTGCTTATCATTAAAAACGCTATGCCTATTTTTAGAAGAGTGTTTAAAAAATACGATAACTTAAACAACTCTATCCAAGAAAACGTTAGGGGTATGCGCGTTGTTAAAGCGTACGTTAGGGAAGATTACGAAACCGAAAAAATGGCAAAAGTATCTACCGAACTTCAAAAGGACTTTACTAAAGCCGAAAGGATTTTAGCATTTAACGAACCGCTTATGCAGTTCTGCTTAAATATTTCGCTTATAATGATAGCGTTTTTCGGTTCAAGCATAATTTTAAAAGGTTCAAGCACGTTAACGGTTATCGGCTTAACAAGTATGCTTACTTATTCGCTTCAAATTTTAATGTCACTTCAAATGCTTTCAATGATTTTCGTTATGCTTACCTTATCTGTTGAATCTGCAAGGCGTATTACCGAAGTTATTGATGAAAAAAGCGATTTAACTAACCCTGAAAACCCTATTTACCAAGTTAAAGACGGTTCTATTTTATTTAAAAACGTATCTTTTAAATATTCTAAGCAAAGCGAAAACTACGCGTTAAAAGATATCAACTTAGAAATCAAATCGGGCGAAACGATAGGTATTTTAGGTGGTACTGGTTCATCTAAAACAACGCTTGTTAACTTAATTTCACGCCTTTACGACGTAACTGACGGCGAACTTTTAGTTGGCGGTGAAAACGTTAAAGCCTACGATATGGAAGTTTTAAGAAACAACATAGCGGTAGTTTTACAAAAGAACGTACTTTTCTCTGGTACTATCAAAGAAAATATGCGTTGGGGCGATAAAAACGCAACTGACGAAGAAATTGAAAACGCTTGTAAAATTGCGCAAGCGCACGAATTTATTTCTCAATTCCCAAACGGCTACGATACTTTTATTGAACAAGGCGGTACTAACGTTTCGGGTGGTCAACGCCAAAGGCTTTGTATTGCAAGAGCGCTTCTTAAAAAACCTAAGGTTATCATTTTAGACGACTCAACGTCAGCAGTTGATATGAAAACCGATGCGCTTTTAAGAAAAGCCTTTAAGGAAGAAATTCCTGACACTACTAAAATTATAGTAGCACAAAGGGTAGCGTCTGTTGAAAATGCCGATAAAATTATTTTAATGGACGGCGGTAAAATAATTGCTATGGGTAGCCACGATGAACTTTTAAGTGATAACGCTATCTACCAAGAAATTTACAATACTCAAAACCAACAAAAAGGGGGTAACGAATAATGGCTATGAAACCAGGTTTTAAAAACGCCCCTAAAGGTTTTGCACGTCCACCTATGAAAAAAGGTTCGTTTAAACGCCTTTTAAAGTTTTTGTTTGTAGACTACAAGCCAATGCTTATTACTATTTTTATTTGTTTAATAGTAAGCGCGCTTGCAAGCAGTTTAAGCGGATTATTTTTAAACTCTATCTATAAAGCGTTAGAGTACGGTTTAAACGGTACAATCACTATTACCGAAGCGTGGAAAACTGTTATTATGACGATTATCACCCTTGGTTGCATTTACTTAACGGGTATGATTTGTTCGCTTATCTACCACCAAGTAGGTGCGGTGTTAACGCAAAAATTCCTTCGCGATATAAGGGTTAAAATGTTTGATAGAATGCAAAAACTTCCTATTAAATATTTTGATACGCACGCGCACGGCGATATTATGAGTATGTATACAAACGATACCGACGCGTTACGTCAACTTGTTTCGCAAAGTATACCGCAATTATGCGCTACGATAATTACCGTTATTACTTTATCGTTTATTATGGTTTATTTAAGCGTAACGTTATTTGTAGCGGTTGTTATCGGCTTGATATGTATACTTTTTGTAACTAAAACTATCGGCGGTAGAAGTGCAAAATACTTTATTGCTCAACAAAGGGCAATGGGTAAAATGGAAGGCTTTGTTGAAGAAATGGTTAACGGTCAAAAGGTAGTTAAAGTTTTCTGCCACGAAAAAGAAGCCATTTCTAAATTCGATACAATCAACGGCGACCTTTGTGACGTTTCTTATAAGGCAAACGCTTTTTCAAATATGCTTATGCCTATAATTCACAACATAGGTAATATCTTATACGTTTTAATTGCCGCTATCGGCGGTGCTATCTATATATTAACTGACGGTACAGGTATAAATATAAGTTTTTCTAACTTGTTTACTTCAGGCAGTTTCGCGGGTATTTTAGAACTTAACATTATTATTACCTTCCTTGGTTTAGCAAGGCGTTTTGCAAACACTACTGGTCAAATTTCTAACCAAATCAACTCAGTAGTAATGGCAATAGCGGGTGCGGGTAGAATTTTTGAACTTTTAGACGAACCTATTGAAACTGACGACGGCTACGTAACCTTAGTTAACGTTATCGAAGACGAAAACGGCAACCTTGTTGAAACTGACGCGCACACTCACTTATGGGCGTGGAAGCACCCACATAAAGCAGACGGCACAGTTACTTACACTAAACTTATGGGTGATATTACAATGCACGACGTTGACTTTGGCTACGTTGAAGACCATATCGTACTTCACGATATTTCCCTTTACGCTAAACCTGGTCAAAAAATTGCGTTCGTAGGTGCTACGGGTGCTGGTAAAACAACGATAACAAACCTTATAAATAGGTTCTACGATATTGCAGATGGTAAGATTAGATACGACGGCATCAATATCAACAAAATCAAAAAAGCCGACCTTCGCCGTTCGCTTGGTATAGTACTTCAAGACGTAAACTTATTCTCAGGTACTGTTATGGATAATATCCGCTACGGCAGGCTTGACGCTACTGATGAAGAATGTATTGAAGCCGCTAAACTTGCCAACGCGCACGACTTTATCACAAGACTTCCAGACGGCTACAATACCTATTTAACGGGCGATGGTGCAAACTTCTCACAAGGTCAACGCCAACTTTTATCAATTGCAAGGGCAGCGGTTAAAGATGCGCCTGCAATGATACTTGACGAAGCAACTTCTTCTATCGATACACGTACCGAACTTTTAGTTCAAAAAGGTACTGATAGGCTTATGAAAGGCAGAACTGTTTTCGTTATCGCGCACAGGCTTTCTACCGTTAAGAATTCCGACGTAATTATGGTTCTTGAAAAGGGTAGAATTATCGAACGTGGTACTCACGACGACCTTATCGCTCAAAAGGGTAATTACTACAGTTTATACACTGGTGCATTTGAACTTGAATAAGAAGATTGTAACACAAAACAACTAAATTAAAATATGACTGCGATACAAACACGCAGTCATTAATTTTTTGCTTTTTTTCTTAAAAAACGGTGGCAAATTAAACTTTTAGTAAAAATCGTGTGTGTGCGGTGTGCAAACTACCGTTTTTTGTACGCCTACAAAATATTTTATAAAAACACGTTAAAAACAGTTGTATTTTTAAAGGATATATATTATTATGTATGATATATTTATATAGGCAAAAGGGGTTTTATTATGTATATAAGCACAAGGGGACAAGAAAAACTTACTGCAAGCCAAGCCGTGTTAAAAGGCTTAGCGGATAACGGCGGTTTGTTTATTCCCGAAGTTATGCCAAAACTCAATATTTCAAATTGCTTAGGCAAAAACTACGTTGAAATTGCTAAGCAAGTATTTACTTTGTTTTTAGACGATTATACTGAAAGCGAAATTGATTACGCTATCTCTAAAGCGTACAACCGCGCAAACTTTAACGAATGTTTTTGTAAGGTAGAAACTTTTGAAAAATGTTCGTTTTTAGAATTGCACCACGGCCCAACGCTTGCATTTAAGGATATGGCGCTTACAATTTTACCTTTCTTAATTGAAATTGCTAAAAAGAAACAAGGGGTAACTGATAAATCGCTTATCTTAGTTGCAACGTCAGGCGATACTGGTGGCGCTGCGCTTTCAAGTTTTGGTAGAAGTTCGGCTTTCGATACCGTAGTATTGTATCCTGACGGTGGCGTTAGTGAAATTCAAGAAAAGCAAATGCTTTACTACACTAACGATAGAACTCACGCTTATGCGGTAAAGGGCAACTTTGACGATTGCCAAACTTTCGTTAAAGAAGTATTTTCTTCATACCCTAAAAACAACGGCGTAATACTTTCTTCGGCTAACTCTATCAATATTGGTAGACTTATTCCACAACTTATTTATTACGTATACGCTTATTCTGAATGCGTTAAAAAAGGAACTTTAAAAGCGGGCGAACAATTTGACGTTTGCGTGCCAACTGGTAACTTTGGCGATATTTTTGCAGCCTATCTTGCTAAAGAAATAGGTCTTCCTATCAAAAAGTTTATTTGTGCATCTAACGTAAACAACGTTTTAACCGACTTCTTTACTACCGGCGTTTACAACAGGTTAAGAGAGTTTAAAAAATCTAACTCTCCTGCAATGGATATTTTGGTTTCTTCTAACCTTGAAAGGCTTGTATACCTTGCAACTGGTAAAGATGGCGAAAGATGTGCCTTTTTAATGAAAGAATTAAAAGAAAAAGGTTCTTACTCACTTAGCGATAGCGAAAAAGCCTTTTTAAAAGATTTCGTTGGTAATTATACCGATGAAAATCAAACTAAAAAAACAATCAGCGACGCGTTTAACGAACTTAACTACCTTATCGACCCGCACACAGCCGTTGCTTACGATTGTTATAAAAAGGTAGGGGATAAAAACGTTCAAACTTTAATAGTTTCAACTGCAAGCCCTTATAAATTCCCGTTCACCGTAGCAAAAGCGCTTGGTTTAAACGAAAACAAAAGCGAATTTGAACTTATCGGGGATATTGCAAGTTTTACTAAAACTATTATTCCGTTTGGTATTTCTAAACTTAAACACTCAATTAAGCCTACGATTTTAAAAACTAAAGAAGAAATTTCTAAAATCGTTAAGTATGAAGATTTA
Source organism: Christensenellaceae bacterium (assembly GCA_045613025.1). Lineage (GTDB taxonomy): Bacteria > Bacillota > Clostridia > Christensenellales > Borkfalkiaceae > HGM11412. Next base: position 15,083 of record JAZLAE010000026.1, read on the forward strand.
AAGGTAGAAGTTAAAGTTCCTTGCTCATCTGCAAACTTAGGTTCGGCTTTTGATAGTTCGGGTATAGCGTTTAACCTTTACAACTCTTTCGTGTTTGAAGCAAACGACGTTGATGAAATGGTTGGCTTTAAAGGTTCTAACGAAAACAACCTTGTATATAAAGCGTATAAAAAAGTATTTGAAGTAACTGGCAGAAGTTATATTCCTTGCAAAATTACTTTAGGTAAATGCGGTATACAAACTTCAAAGGGACTTGGCAGTAGTTCTACTTGCATAGTAGCGGGCGTTCTTGGCGCTAACTATATGCTTAAAAACTTACTTACTGAAAACGAACTTTTATCTATTATGGTTGCAATTGAAGGTCATCCAGATAACGTTGTTCCTGCTTATCTTGGCGGTCTTGTTTCTTCGTGTGTGTTAGATAACGGCGAAGTTGTATATACAAAAACAAAACCTAATCGTAAACTTAAAATGTTTGCGGTAATACCTAATTTTGAAACTAACACTAAAAAGTCAAGGGAAGGTTTACCAACCGAATATTCCCGCGAAGACGTTACTTACAATCTTTCAAGGGTAGCCCTTTTACAAACGGCTTTTGCAAACGGTGATTTAGATAAAATCAAAGTTGTGTTTAGTGATAAACTTCACGAACCGTATAGATTACCTAATATTAAAGGCGCAGAAGAATTAAAATCTATGCTTGAAAATTTAGGTTACGCAGTTGCGATAAGTGGTTCTGGCCCATCACTTTTAGTAGTTGGTTATGATGGTGGACTTACCTATAAAATCCCTAAAGAAATAGGTGGGGTTAAGTGGAAAGTTAAAGAACTTAAGTGCGACGACGTAGGAGCAAAGGTTATCGCTTATAACTTTTGATAAGATAGTATGAGTAAAAACGTATTTTTGCTTGTTGATAAAACTGTTTTACCGCCTTACTACGAACAAGTAGTTGAAGCGGTTAAACTTGTTGAACAAGAAGGTAAAAACATAAGCGACGTGTGTAAGATTTTAGGGATTAGCCGTTCTACTTTCTATAAGTATAAAGACAAGGTTTTTGAACTTTCGTCAACGTATGGTAGAAAAGCAATAATATCTCTTCGTGCGGAAAACGAAAAAGGTGTTCTTTCATCAATTCTTAACACTATTGCTAGTTTACAAGGCAATATCTTAACAATTAACCAAGATATGCCTATACATAACTTAGCGTACATCACGGTAACGCTTGACACCAAAGATTTAACGGTTTCGATATACGACCTTATATCAAACCTTAAAAAATTACCTAAAATTAAAGAAGTTTCACTTTTAGCGGTGGAATAATATAAAGGAGAAATATATTATGAACGTAGGAATACTTGGTTGCGGAAATATAGGTAGTGGCGTTCTTAACTTAATCGATAACATTAAGGATAAAGACGTAAAAGTATTAAAAGTTTTTGATTTACCTATTAAAAAAGATATGCTTAAAGAAAGATTTGCAGACACTATTGAAGATGTTTGCGCAAATCCTGATATTGATACCGTTGTTGAAGCGATGGGTGGCGATGAATTTCCATACAAATGCATCAAAATGGCGCTTTTAAATAAGAAAAACGTTGTAACTTCAAATAAAGAAGTAGTTAGTAAGCACTTAGAAGAATTTTACACTTTAGCCAAAGAAAACGACGTATACTTTATGTGCGAAGCGTCTGTTGGTGGTGGTATTCCGCTTATTTGTTCGCTTATCGATAGCGTTAAAATCAATAGCGTAAGTAGGGTATACGGTATTATCAATGGTACAACCAACTACATTTTAACAAGAATGAATAACGAAGGCATTTCGCTTGATGAAGCACTTTCTAAAGCAAAAGAACTTGGCTTTGCCGAAGCCGATGCAACTGCAGACCTTGAAGGTCTTGATATGCTTAGAAAAATTTGTATCTTATCAAGTATTGCTTACGGTGGTTACGTTCCATATTCTTCAATCTACCACTATGGTATTACTAAAGTTACCAAAGAAATTTTAGACGGTATTAAAAGCCAAGGCTACGTTTTAAAATTCGTTGCTGAAAGTAGGCTTGATAACGGTAACGTTAAGATTGCCGTTGAACCGGTGCTTGTAACAAGCAAGAACCCACTTTCGGGCGTAAGTTACGAATTCAACGCCGTTTACTACCAAGCAAGCACTAACGATTTACTTGGTTTTTACGGTAAGGGTGCGGGTAAATTCCCAACTGCTACCGCTATGGTTGCAGATATTCAAAGAATTTTATCAAAAAGCGAAAAGTATTATTTTGAAAACAACAATTCATTCAGCGTTTCTAACTTCACTAAGGACGCAGATTACTACGTTGTAGAAAACGGTGTTGGTAAAGTTACTAAAGGCTTAGAAAAATGTGCTTGTGAATATGATTTCGTTGCAAGAATTTTCGACTAATTTTAAGGAGAGTATAATATAATGAGAAAGTATCACGTTGCCGTAGTAGGCGCAACAGGTTTAGTAGGTTCAACTTTTTTAAAAGTTTTAAACGAATATAATTTCCCTATTGAAACGTTAACTTTATTTGCTTCTGAAAGAAGCGCAGGTAAAACCGTTCAATTTGCGGGTAAAGATTACACTATCAAAGCACTTGAAGAAGGCTGTTTTGACGGTATTGAAATTGCTCTTTTTAGCGCAGGTGGTTCAGTTAGTGAAAAATGGGCTCCTGAAGCGGAAAAAAGCGGTGCAGTAGTTATTGATAACTCAAGCGCTTGGCGTATGGCTAAAGATTGCGCGTTAATCGTTCCAGAAATCAACCTTGATGCCTTTGACAATGCAAGAAAAATCGTTGCAAACCCTAACTGTAGTACTATTCAATCAGTACTTCCACTTAAACCACTTAACGATAAGTTCAGTTTAAAAAGGGTAGTTTATTCAACTTACCAAGCCGTTTCTGGTAGCGGTCAAAAGGGTAAAAACGACCTTATTAGAACTTTAAAAGGCGAAGAACCAGAGTTCTATCCTTACAATATTTCTCAAACTTGTATTCCACATATCGACGTTTTCCTTGACGACGGTTACACTAAAGAAGAAATCAAAATGGTAAACGAAACAAGAAAAATTTTAGGTATGCCTGACCTTCCCGTATCGGCTACTTGCGTAAGAGTTCCAGTTCTTAACGCTCACGCAGTATCTATTATGGTAGAACTTGACAAACCTTTCACTTTAGACGAAGTTAGGGAAGCGTTTAAATCACAAAAGGGTATCGTTGTAGTTGATGATTTCAAAAACAACAAATATCCAGTTTCAACTATTGCAAACGATAGCGATGCCGTTTACGTTGGTAGAATTAGAAAAGACTTATCTTCTCCAAACGGTTTATTATTCTATTGTGTAAGCGATAATATTAGAAAAGGTGCGGCTGCAAACGCCGTTCAAATTGCGGAGGCTTTAATTAAAGCGGATAAAATATGATAAAAGTAGTTAAATTCGGCGGTTCTTCAGTTGCAAGTTCCGAACAATTCAAAAAAATTAAAAACATCATTGAAAGCGATGATAGCCGTAGAATAGTTGTAGTTTCGGCTTTAGGTAAAAGATTTGGTAAAGATAACAAAATTACTGACCTTTTATATCTTCTTTCTGAACACATTCGTTACGGTGTAGATTACTCTAACATCTTTACTTTAATCGCAAACAGATACGAAGAAATTAGAAACGACCTTGATTTACCTATCGATATCTCTAAAGAATTTGATAAAATTAAAGAAGATATTAAAAACGGCACTAACCAACAATACATAGTAAGTAGGGGCGAATACTTATGCGGTAAACTTATGGCTGCATACCTTGGCTTTACTTTCGTTGACGCGCAAGACGTTGTTCGTTTTAATTACGACGGCTCTTTAGATGAAGAAAAAACTGCAGAAGCGGTAAGAACTGCTTTTGCTAAGTACAACAAAATCGTTGTGCCTGGTTTTTACGGTGCTTTCCCAACTGGCGAAGTTAAACTTTTCTCAAGGGGTGGTTCTGATATCACTGGTTCTATCATGGCAATGGCTGTTAACGCTAAAGTTTACGAAAACTGGACTGACGTTAGCGGACTTTTAATGGCAGACCCAAGAATAGTTAAAGACCCTATCGGCGTTGAAGAAATCACTTACGATGAACTTAGGGAACTTTCTTATATGGGTGCAAGCGTTCTTCACGAAGAAACTATTTCGCCTATTAGGGAACTTGATATTCCTATCAATATTTTAAATACCAACCGTCCACAAGATAAAGGTACGTTAATATTAAAAGAATCTAACAAAACTGATAATATTATCACAGGTATTGCGGGTAAGAAAAACTACAAGGCTATAACTGTATTTAAAGCAATTAATGCCGATAAAATGGGTGTTTTAAAAAATGCGCTTGACGTGTTTAGCAACTTTAACGTTTCAGTTGAGTATATGACTTCAGCAATCGATAGTTTCGTACTTGTTGCCGAAGCAAAGGCTTTAGATAAATCAATGTACGACGTTATCTCTGAACTTAACAAGATTAAGGGCGTATCTAAACTTGACGTTGATAACGATTTAGCCCTCATTGCCGTTGTTGGTAGAAATATGGCTTTAAAACCTGGTATTTCGGGTAAGATTTTCTCAATCTTTGGTGAAAAGGGTATCAACATTAAAACTATTTCGCAAGGACCACAAGAAATCAACATTATGGTTGGCGTAGGAAACGCTGATTTTGAAAAAGCAATCAATACGGTTTACTCTGGTTTTTTAAATATTAAATGATAAACAAAAACCTTAAAGGTTCGCGCCTTTAAGGTTTTTTATATTGACGCGCGCATACGCGTATAAGCGTAAGAATTTTACGTTAAAATAATAGATTTTACCTTTACTTTTAATTTAATTAAAAAAGTTTTTTAAAAAATAACGATAAGAAAAATGCAAAAATCAAATAAAAATGAATATTATGCACTAAAAATTAAATATATTGAATAAAAAATGAATAAAATAAAATATTTTTAAAAAATTATTAAAT
>JAZLAE010000027.1:0-36267 GCA_045613025.1 Christensenellaceae bacterium
ATACATTGAAGCGGTAAACGATAGAGTGCCTTTTAACTCTTTAACTACTAATCAATGGAGATTGTGGTATAAAGAACAAACTCAAAGAGAGAAATCATATTTAATTGGGGAATATGACGAAAGAAGATTTGTAAATATTGAAGGTGTTTTTGTGCTGACTAATGGGTCTTTTTCCGAGCCAAAGGTTGAAGCAATTTATAAAAACTTTAATACAATAAATCAAAATAAGTTATTAAACAAGTTGAAGGAGTATTATGGTAAATAAAATTAGTGTTGAACAAAAAGAAGACTTGATAATGGACGAGATTTTTTCAACAATGAAAAATAAAGGTTATACAAAAGATGCTGCTGAAATTATTTGCACTATTGCGAACTCTGAACAAGCGTACAGTTTGGGATACACTTTTTACCAAATATTAGAGATTGTTTTAGAAAACGTAAAAAAATATAGCAACGAAAAAGAATGTATAAACAAATTGATTGAAATTATAAAATAGTAAAAGCACCTGCAACAATGTGGGTGTGTTATTTTATGCAAAGTAAAAAGGGAAGATGTGATAGACTTTAACCCAATTTATAGCGCAGACGTAGATTATTAAGAAATAAACAAAACTAAAAGAAAGCACTTACTTAAACAGTAGGTGCTTTTATTATACGTTAAAGGAGATAAACAATGGCTAAAATCACAGAACGAGATAGAGCCGAAATAGTGAAGCAATACGCTTGTGGTCGTTCTGCACGTGAAATAGCCAAAAGTTTACAGGTTTCACACACGGCAATATCAAAGATATTGAACGAATACAAAAGTTGCCAAAGCAATCAAGAAGTTGCCACTCAAGTTGCCAAACAAGATAACCACGCTATTGCTAAACAAATTATAGATAAAGCAATGGCAAGTGTTGTAAAGGACATAGAAAAGACTTCGCCTATGGATAGAATTAAGATAGTTGAAAGGCTTATGTTCTTATATGGCAATAACGAGAACGAAAAGAGCAAGCTTGAAATTGTATTTGAAAGCCTTAATCATATTACAGATGCTGTATCAAACAACAACCTTGGCTATAACAACTTAAAGGACTTATTAGATAACTTAAAGCCACTATCGGATAAACATAAATCATTTTCGGCAAAGCAAATTAAAGTATTAGCTAATGCGAATAAGCGTTGGAATATCCTATATGGTGCAACACGTAGTGGTAAGACACACGTAAGTTATTACTTGGCATTAAAGCATATTTGCGAGCATTATAACGATAATATCTTATTTGCTGGTAAGACACTTAACACTATTGATAGAAACGTATTTGATAAGATGCGTGAAATCTTTGGTGAAGAACATATCGGCAAACTAATAGACAAGAGAGAAATCACTATATTTGGCAAGAGATGTTACGTGGTAGGTGCGAATGACGATAGGGCTATCACGAAGATACAAGGTGTAGGGTTAGGATATGCGTATTTAGACGAATTAACAACTTTCCCCGAAAACTTCTTTGAAATGCTTAAGTCAAGACTTGACGCACCAAACGCTTGCTGCGATGCTACTTGTAACCCTGAAAGCCCGTCGCACTTTGTAAAACAATTTATAGATAAACCTGATGTGGGTTGTTATGCAGAACACTTTACTCTGTATGATAACCCTTTTTTAACGCCTGAATTTATAAGGTCGTTAGAGAACGAATACCGTGGAACTATTTACTTTGATAAATGGATACTTGGAAATTGGGTTAAAGCAGAAGGGCTTGTTTTTCCTTTGTTTAAGAGAGAAAAGCATTATATTACACTGTTAGAGCATAACAACCGGTATGGCAAACATAGAATTGTAAGAGTAATCTATGGAACTGACGGTGCGAATACGAACGATAGTACGGCAATAGTGCCTTTGGCTATATTGGACAACGGTATGGCAGTAACCTTGCCGATGTTCTATCACAACCCAAAGATAAACGGGCAATTATCAAACGAACAACTAATGCCTTATATAAGTGAGTATTTAAGGGAATTAAACGATAAATACGGCTTATTTGAAACGGGTGTAGAACAACACTTTGCTGTTGACTGTGCAGCCGCTGACTTATGTCTAACCCTTGGTAATCACTTAACACGAAAAGGCTATGACGTGTGGAAATACACGAAGAAAGACCTTAATCAAACAACGGATATAGTAAACAATGCCTTTGCGAGAAATATCCTATTTGTTTTAGATTATGGCGGATATTACAACTATCACAGAAGGGAATTTATAGAAGGAACTTCACAACTTGTTATTGATTTAGAGTTAATGACGTGGGACGAAAGAAACGAGAAATTTGACGATACAGTGCCTAATGACTGTGCCGATGCTTTTCGTTATGCAGTATGTACTTACTTCAATAACCCGAATAACATTTGGGAAACACCTAACCCTGAATTAAGATTTAATGGAGAAAGAATATGACAAGAGCAGAGTTATCAAAACTTATAGAACAATCATTATTGCAAGATATTAACCTTACCGAAGAAGAGTATAAAGAGAAGTGTAAGAAAAGTGATGTGCAAACGGCTAAAAACGGCTACACAGGGCAAGCAAGTGTAAAAGAGACCGTTAGAGCAAGACGTATGTCAATGAACTTTTACGGCACTGTTTTGAACATATTGGTTAATATTCACGCAACGAAGTTAGAAATGCTTGCCGAACAAAAACTAACTAATAGATTGCTTGCTGAAATGATGCAAGTAGATATAGATAACGGAGTAGATATAGATAATGGAATGGAATAGTATTCAATACGAACAACCACGCTCTTCACTATCGGTGGTAGAAAACCAAAGGCGTTTTCAATGGGTAAACAACAACGAATTTTACTCAATGATACCAGCACCTTATTTAGGCTTTTATCAAAATTGGGTTAAGTTTTGGTTGCAATGGGCTGACGGATACGTGCCTTTTATCCATGGTGGACAATACGGTTTATTATCAAGTGGGATAGGAACAAGCATTGTAAACCTTGTTACTGATAAGGTAATGGGGTCGGGTGTAATGTTTAAGAACGCAAGAAAGCCGAAAGCAACGAAACTAAACGAAGAAGGGAAACCTATTGGACAAGCACTTGACTTTTTCTCTAATGAGTGGGCGCTTGATACTGACTTTAACAATAAGATTAAGCAAGCCATAAAGTTTTCGTATGCAGGTGGTTTTTCGTTATTAAAACTTAATGTAACTGACGGGTGTTTGTGGGCTGACTGTTTAAGAGCAGATAGGTTCTATTTAGAAATTACTCAAAGCGGTAAGATAAGAAAATGCGTATCAATGCTATCTTTCTACAACGATATGACACTTGATAACAAAGCAGGTAAGAAATACGGACTTGTAGAAGAACGCTACTATGCAAAGATAGGTTTGTTTGAAACTGAAATACCGGTTGTAGAGTATAAGATTTACGATAGTTCTGTGCAGATACAAAACTTGGAAGTAGGTAGAACAAACTATATAGGTTGGGAACAATTACCGGGCAAAGTAAGAAAAGCCTTTAAGGAAGAATATGGGGATATGAAACTCAACGAACCACAAGCATTAAACGGCTTTAGTGATTTAGGCGTTTATTTGTTTAAGGGTAGTAGTGATATATCTAATATCCCACAACTTGCTTTAGGTGAAAGTATACTTGCTAACATTACCACTTATTTGTACCAATTTGACCATTGCAACACGGCATTTAACACGGATATTTACCTTGCAAGGGGTAGAGTATTGTTGCCGAAGTTTATGCAAAACGGCAAAGAAAGTGGTGCTAACCCAAGTGGTTTTGACGATTTTGTATTTACTAAAACGCCAAGTATTAACCCAGAAGAAAGCAAGCCTGAAGCAGTGCAGTTTAATTTAAGGGCGCAAGAGTGGAAAGAAACGAGAAACTTTATCCTTGAAAACATTGCAAGTGGTATTAAAATATCGGCAAGTAGTTTAGCAAGTTATTTACAAGGTGGAACGATGCGAACGGCAAGGGAAGTAAGTGCTGAAGAAGATGCAACTACTTTATTTGTTGAAAATGCACGTATGAGATATGAGCCTGTAATTAACAAGATAATAGCACAAGTATTAAGGTATTACGGCTATATTGACGATGTAGAAGTGCGTTGGAGTAGAGCAGGTATGACCAACCAAACGGTGCTTGTAGATAATCTTACAAAGGCTGTTAATAGTGGTTTGATAAGCCCACAAAAGGCGCACGCGCTATTCAACTATGACGATGACGAAGAACAACAACTTGAAGACTATAAAAAGGTTGAAGAAAGCAAAGCAATGCAACAAAATAGTATGTTTGGTGGTGGAGAGTTTTAATGAAACGGTGGGAACTTGCCAAAAAGGAAGGTCTTAATTGGCAGGCTGTTTTAATACAAGATTGTGAGACTGATATTAAGGTTATAACACTTGAAAGTATAAGACTTAATGAAGATTATGGCACGATAAATAAAAAGGTTACAAGCCTTATAAAAGAGTGTATAGAGCAATTAGAAAGCCCTACTCTAAAGGTGAATTGTAAGGTTGCTTTATATAAATATGCAACGAGAATATACTTGCAATTATTAGCACTTTACGGAAATAGAGAAATGGGTTTGTCTATCCTTGCTTTTTTGTTTGCAAAGGGTGTAAGAACACCAGAGGGTTATAAGGCAAAGATAGAGAAGTTGCCAAGTGTTAAAAGGTGGCAAGCACCTGATTATGTATATAATAGGGCAACACCGAACGCAACGTACACGAAAGACTATGAAGGGCAAGTAATCAATCGCATACTTGATACGGTAGCGAAAGAAGATTATGCCGAAAGATATTCATTAAGGGCAAGTGTAGAAAGGCAAATACGGTTTGAGTGGCACGAAAAGTCAATGCAAGATTTAAGAGACAAGGGTATTAAACTTGTATGGATAGACACACACGCAAATTGTAGTGAAAGATGCCAACCCTATCAAGGTAGATTATATTCTTTAGATGGCACAAAAGGTGTTGTTGATGGAATAAGTTACGAACCTATTGAAGTAGCAACGGAAGTATACGAAGTAACAAAGAGTGGCAAACAATGGCGCAATGGTTGTTTGAGTGGGTTTAATTGTAGGCACACAACAAGCCCTTATAAGAAAGGGAGTAAGCCAACGCATATACCAGAAGATGTACTTGAAAGGCAACGAGCAATAGAGAAACGCCAAAGGGAACTTGAAAGGACAGTAAGGAAGTATGAAACACGCTTACTTGGTTATAGAGCCTTGAAGAAAACCGAAAAGAATAAAGAAAAAGTGCAAGCATACTCAATAAAATGCAAGCACTATAAAGAATTGATAGATAAGTGGCAAAGTGAGTATATTGCTTTTAGCAATAAGAACAACGTGCCATATTATCCGTCAAGACTAAAGATTTAAGGAGAGAATATGTCTCAAATATTTATAGAAGCGCAACACCCAAGAGATAAATACGGGAAATTTACAACAAAACAACTTAAAGAACTTTGCAAAATAGATTATGGTAAGTTTGCCAAGACAGGTGAAACTACCGAAGTTATCCCCGAACTTAAAGAAGGGGTTTATAAAGGTAGTGATAAATACCCAAGAACTATAAGCCATTATAAATTTGTTGGGGATAAATCACAAGAATTTGTTGAAATAAACCTTGACAAAGATATACAAAAGCAATTTAACAAAGCAACACCTAAAGAGCGTACTAAAATAGCAAGAGAATATATTTTGAAAAATTTAAGGGGTGTTTATCCTGCAAAAAATGGTGTTGAAATCAATATATCAAGGAAAACAGCAAAAGAAATAACAAACACTACTTATGAGCCTAAAATTCGTGTAACCCCTGAATTAAACAAGATTATAAACAATAGTAAATTTATAGAAACTAAAAAAGCAACACACGGTAAATTTAATCGGTTTTTGTATTATAAAACATTACTTAAAATAGGAGTTAATAAATTTAGTGCAATTCTAAATGTTGGTGTTGATAAAAACAATAATTGTGTTTTATATGATATAAATCAATTTATAGAGAAATAAAAAAACAACGCCTGCCGTGTGTGGCAACACAGTTGTGGAAACACACTTCCTGCCCTGCGTCCGAGACGTTGTTTTGTTTACAATTTTATTATATATTACAATAAATTGTTTGTCAATACTTTAACTAAAAATTTTTAACTAAATATCAAAAGGCTGTTTCAACCAACCACAAGGAAGGTGCAACGGTCTTTTTTTATACCCCGAAAACGCTCTCACAGGGGCAAGTGCAAGGGAAATGTTGACTGTATGTAGGTGAAAGCCCACAGGGTAAGTAACTCACTATAAACAGCAAGTATGGAACTTGAAAGAGCAAAACGATATATCGCAAAAAAATAAAGGAGAAAAAACAAAAATGGCACTTTTTAACAAGAAGAAGTTATCACTTGACGAAATCTTAAACGCCATTGCTAATTTGAGCGAAGAAGAAAAGGCACAAATTAAGGCTAAAATGGACGAAAAGCCCGAAGTTGAAGAAGAACCCAAGGGCGAAGAAATCGCAAGTGGAACTCAAGAAAACGAAGTTGAAACCCCCGAAGAAATGCCAACAGAACAAGGCGAAGAAACCGAAGGGGAAGAACCCGTTGAACAACCTACTGAAGGTATGGAAACACCGGTTGAAGAAACTACTGAACAACCCACGGAACAACCTATGCCTGAAGTACCCGATGCTAAAGCGGAAGATAATCAAGCAGACATTATTCAAGGTCTTACTGATAGAATTACCGCATTAGAAGAACAATTAGCCCAATTTAGCGAACTTAAGGAACTTATGGAAAACTTTACCAAAAAGCAAGCCGATAGTTTTGGTTATAAGGGCGCAATTCCCGGCGCAAAGAAAGATATTAACGATATGAGCGCAAGTGAATTAAAAGAAAAAATGCTTAATGGCGAAATTTAAAAAATAATTAAAAGGAGAAGAATTTATTATGCCAAATAACGCAAATTTTGTTTACAACGTAAATAACACAGCAACTCAAGTCCTTGCTTCTAAACAAGTTAAGGAAAACCTTTTCGTAAAACTTTTACACAGAAACGGTAAAGGTGTAAGCGAAAAAACTGAAACCAACGCATCTTCAATTAGAATGTTTAAGGTTTTACCCGGTGGTAGCAAAGCAAGAGAATTAGGTCATTCACAAAACGGTGCTTTCTTCAATAAGCAAGCAGCAAAAATTCCCCAAGTTATTGAATATGACCTTAACCTTTTGTACCTTATGGACGAAGTTTATGACTTGCCCGAAGTACAAGCAGATATGGTAGCAATCAATATCTTTGACGAAACCACGAAAAACATCGGTGGTGAATGCGCAACCGAAATCAACGCATCTACTTTCGCACATCAATTCAAGGCTGTATCTGATAAAGCATACGCAAACGAAGGTAAATGGGACGGTTTAGCAATTAAACTTGCATCTAACCCAAACTACACGGAAGCGTTCGTAGAAGCAAACGCAATGCTTGACGAAGGTGATGCAGAAAACCATATTCAATCTTTCCCATTTGACGAAAGACAAGCATTTGTAACTTCTAAAATGAGACGTGGTCTTATGAAGAACGGTCAAGTTTTACTTGGTGGTTCTAACTTTGCTCAATCAATGCTTGCAAAAGGTTCACTTTCACCCGAAGATAGCAAAGACTTTGGTGATATGTACCTTGGCGAAATTGACGGTGTACCTGTATACTTTGTACCAAAGGCTATTCTTGACAATGCTCAAGATTGGACAAGTGAAGATGCTAACATTGTTAAAATGGAAGGTATGATTTGTGCAGCAAGTGCAACCGACCGTGGTATCTCAACGCAAGATTATATCAAAATCGTTGATAGCCCAGACGGTGCTGGTAAGAGATTACAACCTAAAACCCGTTGGGGTGTTAAAGTTTGCTATGCAAAAGGTATCGTACCTATTCTTTCAAGTGATGTTGGTACTGCTGTTGCTGTTACCATTAAAGCACCCGGTAACGTTACTGTAAGTGCATAAGCAAAACAATTTTAGTGAGCAATAGTTTTCTAAAGGGTTTGTACTATTAAACAAGCCCTTTTCCATTGCGCTATAATTCTCTCTTATGGCGCACTCAATCTCTTTCACTTTTTCCAAGGCTTTTATGGGCTGTGCCTAAAAAACAACCCATAACCATTATAAAGGGGGCAAAATATGTATCCATTAACTGACGATTTTATGAGATTTGACACAGAAACACAAAGGTATGTTTTAACGGAAAAAGACGTTAATATTAACCTTGGTATAAATATACAAGAAAGACTTAAAAATGCTAACACCTTGAACGCTATCTTAAAGCAAGTATCTAACCAAATTTATATGTTTATCCACGAACACAGCAACAACAATGAACTGCAAGATTATGTTATAGCACACACCGAAAAAGGGCGAAAAATAATCAAGGAAGCAATGGAACAACAACTTATCTACTTTTTAGCCGTTGGTGATTTAAGCAAGTCTACTGACGAAAAGAAAAGGGCAATGGTAATAGATATGGTAGCGAAAGAAACCTTGATGCAAACTATCCCCGAAATAAGAACGTCTATTTGTTACACGGGTAATTTAAGGTGGTATTGATATGGACTTTTTAGACTTTTTAACTATTAAAGACGAAGAAGTTTTAAGTGGTAACTACTATGAAGAATACCCAATGTTGCCAAGTGATGCGAGCGAACCTTTTCAGTACGATATAGTTGAAGAAACCGATAGGTCTTATATAAAACTATTAGATACGATAAAGGGCGAAAGAGCCGTATGCACCATTAAAACCAACGATAACTGTGGCTTTAAGATAAATGGCTATATAGCAACGCAAGACGGCTTATTTTGGCAAATTACGGGCGTGCTTAAGAAACTTGTTAAGGAAGACAACAAGCAGGCTTTAAGGGTGTTAAAACAAACAATAGAAACCGAATACATTATAAGGTTAGTAGGGGTGGATAACCCTAAAGGGTTAAAATGACACAAGAACAATTTGATGCACTTGTAAAAGAGTTGGTGGAGATAGTAAAAGCCGAAACACCGATAGACACAGGTAACTTAAGGTATAACGCTGTAAAGTTTGAGTATAAGGGGAATAACAAGGTTGAAATATACGTAGACGAAAGCGAAGCCCCTTATATGCCTTATACCAACGAGCCGTGGATAAGCCCCAAGTGGAACGGTCAACAAAACCCAAACGAAGAGTGGTGGCAAAACACTGTTGAAAAATTAGTGCAACATATTGTAAGTAAATATGGTGGGAAAGTAAAATGATAAATTTAAGCGTATTAGCAAAAGAATTAGAAACAAAATTGAATAATAATGAACAAGGATTGAATAATAATGAACAAGGTTTTAAGTTTAAGGTTTTCGCTGATACAGGCAACTATAAAGCACCAGAGCGAAAAGGCAACGATATTGACGAGCCTATAAATTGTGTTTTAAGGCTTGTTAATAGTGAAGTTAGCAATCTTGTTAGTGGTAAATCAGAAGACAAGGCAGGGCTTATGTTTGCGACACAAACTTGTAGTTTTAGCCTTGTTTATTCTTTGAAAGGTAGACCTAACAACCTATATATATTAGATAATGGAAAAAGGGTTGAAGAACTACCCGAAGATATGACGGGTATAAAAGTGAAAGAAACTATTGAAGGGTATCTAAACAAATTAGAAAGTTTAAGATATTGCCTTGATAGTGCTTTCCAAGGCACAGAACAAAAGGTGTTAGAAGATAGTGATAAAAAGAGTTATCACGTTGGTATAACATATCAATTTGGTGCAAGTGGGGTTAGAGAACAACAAGCAGGCGTTGGTGATAGTTATACCTACCAAGCAAATATATATTATATGTTTGTTGAAAACGGTATTAACAGTAGAAACGTAACCTTTGAACTTGACGGTATAGTATTCCCTTATCAAAGGTCAACGGTAAACAACACACCGACTTTAGACGGAAACGTTTACGCAATGGATACAACACCGAAAGTTAGAAACATTGCATCACAAAAGACCTTTAACGCATCTTTCTTCTTGCCAGCAACAAGCGACGGTGTAGTTGAAATTTTCGTTAATAATACCTTATATGGCGAACCAAACGAAGCACATATATTGAAGTTGAATTTTAACGGCAAAACAAATAAATACCTTGTCATTGTTGGTGGTATAGACTTTATTTGCGAAACAGTGCAAAACGTAGGTATAAACGTTACTTTGTTAGAAAGTGTAAATATTTACGATTTGATAACTTTTGGCGAGAACTTGAGCATATATGGTGGCTTTGGTGATATAAAATTTGCTAACCCAGAAGTAGCCTTTTTATATGACGAAAACGGAATTGGCAAAGATTATAACCAAGGTAAATACACCTTAAAAACAGGTCAATATCTTGTAACGTCAGCAACACCACAATCAAAAGGTGAGAACATAGTAAAGGTACAATAGGTGAGTTATGGCAGAACGTAATTACACTATAACATTAGAATTAAGTAATGTTGAAGGGAAAAGCCCTGTTGCAGGTGATAACTCAAAAAGTGATACTGAAAAAGCCAAAGAAGTGCCACTTCTAAAAACAGTGTTAGCGAGTGCTGCATACCAAAAGGCTAAAAATGTTGCAGTGTCCTTTTTAAATGCCGAAGTAAGCCGTGTTCAATTAAGAACGGGTAGTAACGAATTGCAATTAAGGGCAAACATAATAAACTCAACCGTACAAAAAACAGCAGGCTTTATTGAAAGTGTTGCAATGGGTGCAGGTACAGGTGGTTGGGTAGGTGCTGTTGTTGGTGCTGTTACAAGCGTTGCTTCTATGGGTATTGACTATATGCAAAAAACACAAACACTTAGTCTTGAGAAAAATCTTGAAAATGAAACAATACGTCAAAACCTTATAAGAGCAGGTGCAGGGGGAAGTAGAAGAAATGAATAATTTTAAGGTAGAAATTTACGATTATAATACAAGTAAGTGGCAAGATTATTCTGCTTATGCTGTATTCCCCACGAAAAGTGCTGAAATGCTTGACGAACAACTTGACGAAGCAGAACTCTCACTTAAAAGGATAAAAGATAAGTATTTTTACCCTATGACAAAAGTTAGGGTAACTTATATAAACAAGCCTAACGGCAAATATTCAAGCCCTGATAAGATATTAGAAAGGGCAAGTAGTAATGTTGAACAAACTTATAATGCTAACATAAAGCAAATAACACAAACAAAAGTATTGAATATGCTTGTTGCGAGTGATAATGCTATTGAGTTTCCCGTTGGTAGTGGTAGATATAATCACGATATTTACTTGATAGAACGCACTAAACTACTTGAAGGGTATATGGGTGAAGCGTTGAGTTTTACTAACCCATTAAGTAATGAATATCTAAAATCCGGCGCTTTGGCAGATTATAGAGAATTTAATACTAATGAAGGCGAATTTACAAGAATAGAACCCCCTTATAAATCGTGTATAACTACGGGTGAAAATGCTTTTGTTCAAGATATATACAAGTATATTGGGTGGAAACCCCCGGCAGGATTATGGGTGGAAACAAGTATAACAATAAAAGAACAAGATAGTACGGTTCTTTACCAAAATACATTCCAAAATACTAACCCCCCAGACGTTGTACTTAATATTAAAAATTTAGGGCAAATTGTTGTAGAATTGACATTTACAGGACTTGTTTCAAAACCTAATGGAGATGTTCACTATTCTGCAAGACTTGATTTTTATATACAAGTAATAGAAAACCACTTGCCACTTAAAAAGTGGGCAATTAAAACAGTTGTAGAACGCATTTTTGACTGTATAGAACCCTTGAAAGAAGGGCAAACACCAAGATTTAGGTTAGCACCTGAAACAGCACAAAAATTAGATAAAATAATATCACCCGAATTTAACTTATCCCAAATGAATTTAAGGGAACAGTTAAAGCAAGTTGGTAGTTTTATACACGGAGAGCCGAGAATTGTTGACGAAGACGTTGACAATGACGGCTTTTTTTATTACATCGTAGACTTTGATTTTTACGGTGGTAAAGAATATTCAAACATTAAAAATTTACCTTACGTTAGTGCAACGTTAGGTACAAGTGTAAACGAATATTGCACGGGGCTTGATAGTAGTGTTAATAACTTAATAAATCAACTTGATTGGGCGGTTGGCGTTATTACAGAGCCTTTTATTGGTGGTGGTAAATCTTTAAGGAGTGAAACTACAGCGGTTAGGTTAGGGGAAGATAATAGCACGGTTATATCTACGCAATTCCCTATTTATCAAGTCAAAAAAATTGTTTGCACGAAAGTAAATGACAATGGGGAGATAAAGACAGGAAGGTGGGATATTACACCATTTATCTTTGAATATGCTGATTATAGCAACCTTTCAAGTTATAAAGGTTCTTATCCTTATTCAAAATCTTATGGTATTTATTATACACAAGGCGAAAAGAATATAAAAGGGTTATTCTTTAAGCCTTCAACAGCAAGTGATATTGAAAAAATTACAACAAGGTATTCAATAATAAATATTCTTAAAACGGTTACAGGTTTTACTCTTAATACCAAACAAGACGTTAAACAATACTATGAGTTTTCTTTTGAAGTAACATATTTGCCTTTGTATTCAACAAGAGTAAAAACAAACAAAGCGTTAGTAATAAACGGTATGCCAAGAACACTTGCATATAACCAAAGTGCAAGCATTGTTGAAGCAAGGTACTATGGCGAAAACTTAAAAGGTGCAGTAGCACGTATGGGGAACGTAGAAAAAACTTATACTTACAATTTAGGTTTTTTAAGTGATATACCAAAAGTTGGAACCTTGTTTGACGATAACTATTATATATCAACAGTTTCAACGGGGTTTTTGCCGACCTATATAAAATGCACTATCGGGCTTTCAAAAGACTTTAACAGGCTATCGCAATACGTAGGTATTAACTCTAATAAACGTATGTATGAAATTAGCGAAAAGCAAGCATACGAACGAGATAGAATACAACAAAACTTCTTGCTAATATCTAAGGATAAACAAGATAGTGATAGCGGTATTTTAAATTCTTATCTTGAAAGGCAATTAGCAGGGTTGGTACTAAACTCTATGCCGGCACAGGTAACGATAAAACAACCTATAAGTGCAGTAAGATTTATACCATACAACAAAAATGGCAACAAAATTAAACAAGATTATGCAATTGTTTTACCCGTAGTTAGCACGGCTTTAGGCAATTCAATGGTTTTTTGCTATGGGTTTGACGATAACTATTCAGCAGGTCAAAAAATTGAGTTTGTAACAGATGCAGACTATACAGGCTATTGGGGTGAGTATGTAAACTATACCGACTATTATGGTAGGTTTCATTATTATAGTTCAACTTTCCTTACCACCAAAGAACCAAGCGAACAAAATAAATCTATACTATCTTTCGCAAGTGGAGATACTACTGAAAACTTGCCACAAGGCACTTTAACGGGCTATGAAGTAACACCTGATACTAAATATTTGTATCGCAAAGACAGTAGAGAAATACCTACCTTTAACTTTGAATTGACAGCCGTTACAGACATTGAAAACCTTGTTATAGGTAGTGCTTTAATGAAGAACTGTGCGCTTGTAAACACTAACCCAAGGGAATATATCTTGATAGGCTTAAACGAAAGGGTAAACACTTTAAGTAGTAAGTTTGATTGTAGTGTAGACGATAACGGCAACACAGTAATAACTAATGGTGCAATTATCAATAAGTCAATAGAGATAGACGGCAACAAACTTACGATACCAGCCGTTGGCAACTATAAAGCGTGGGCGTTAATCACAAAGCCAACTATAACAACAATAGACGTTGAAGACGAAGACGGTGTAGAAACCAAGCAATATATCCAAGACGGTGGCGAAGTAATACTTGCTATGAACAATATCAAGAACGAGCCTACAACCCTATATTTTGCCGTTAAACAACGCATTTACGATAAGACTTATACACCAAAGGTGTATACAATGACTGTAACACTAAATAGATACAGCGACGGTGAACTTAAGTATAGTGAAGAAATCGTGTTTACAACGCAAGGTGCATACGAAATTGAGTGGCAAGGCTATGTGTCCACAATAGACATTATAGGGGACGATTTATCTTTTGAAAGTATTGGAAATGACCGGTACAGAATTGTGTTTAACGGAACGCTTGAAGAAGATAAGACGGCAACGATAAACGTTTATGGATATTTTCCAGAGTAATAAATTAAAAGGAGATATACAATGATTTTTATTTTCAATTCAGGGGGCGACCTAATAAAAGCCGTCCCCGAAAAAGTGTATCAGGGTAGCAACAAGGCTAATAGAATTTGGGTTTTAGCACCTGTGCCACAGAGCGCTTTTGTAACAATTGTTTATAGTTTGCCTAACGGTGACGTGTTGCCTGAAACAAACTTGACAAGAATTATAAGCGAAAGCGAATTGCCTATGTTTGACAAATATGGCAACAACTATTCAGCGTGGTACATTGATATTGATGCACCTGTAACAGCCATAGCAGGCGAAGTGAGTTTACAATTCAATATACGAGTTTTAACTAAAACCCCGTATGTTATCGCAACCCCCGAAGTTATTTTACCTATTGAAAGGGGTGTAGCACCTTTGGTACAACCCGAAAAAACCAACAGTTACCAAGACTTGTTAGGTTATTTGCAAATCTTATATTCACAGTTCTTGAACGAAGAATTAAAAGGCGAGAAAGGGGAACAAGGAGACCAAGGCGATAAAGGTGATAACGGACTTTCAGCCTACCAAATATGGCTAAATGCAGGCAATAGTGGTAGTGAGATAGCCTTTCTTGAAAGCCTTAAAGGTGAGAAAGGCGAGAAAGGCGACAAGGGAGACCAAGGCGAAGGTGGTGGCACTTCTACCGATGTCCAACTCAACGGCACGAGCATAACTGAAAACGGTGTTGCTAATATACCGATTGGTCGTGGTGTTCTTGGTGCTTTGAAAACAAATTTTGAAAAGGGCATTGATTGTGGCTCATCAACAGGTGAATTAGAAATTTTACCTGCAACAGAAAGTTTAATACTTGGAAAACTCAACAATTATAGACCTATCGTACCGAACAATCTTGACTACGCAATCAAAGTAGGCTTAACCACTAACACCGAAGTCTTATCCGATGAAGAACAAGGAAAGGCTTGCGAGTTTATTGGTGCATTACCAAAACCGAACTCGGAAAGCAATTGTTTAATAGGTTACAATAACTCTGTTGGAGTACAAATTAAGTACTTCACAAACACAATTCCTTATGCTGGAAGATTTTGTACTCCGGGCACTGTAAATGAAGGCGCAACTGAACCTGCGGGAGATGGTTATTATGTTCAAAAAGACCCAGTGCAGCCATACCATCTTGCAACAAGACACTTTGTTGAAGAACAAATAACAAACACTGGTGGTGGTGGCGCAGGTGGCTCAAAAATGTATAAACACACCTTAATTTTTGGCGGAAGTCAAAACTTACCACCGGATTGTAAAGCAATCATAAGAAATGAACGCTCTATACCGTATACAGATTGGCAAACACTAATGCACGAAAATATCGCCTTTCCTTTTAGCAATCAACTGGTCGCCTATTCAGGTTTTATCTATTGCAATTTAAAGGATTTAGGCACAACCGACGAGTTTGGCGATAAAAGCATTTTCTTTTGGAGTTTTGGGGAAAATACAACAAGTCCTACCGATAGGTATCACAGAGTTAGCGATGAAATTTTAGTAGATGAAGTAGAAGAAATATAAAGTAGAAAATATATAAAAAGGAGAAAATAAATTATGGCACTTAAAACAACTAACTTTTATGTAGAAAGTATGAAAGAAACTTTACCAACGGCTTATGCATTTATTCGTGAAATCAAAGCAGATGCATACGGTAATGGTGTAGCAAGAATTGCAGTTCACAAAACAAGAGAACTTGCAAGCGACCCAGCGGTTAGACCTTATCACGAAGAAATTGTACGCTTCAAAGTTGATAGGTCAAAGAACGATAGAGAAACAGCATACCTTGCAGCAAAAGCATATACACCAGAAGAAAAAACGGTATGGCAAGGTCAAGAATTTGTTAAGCCTGCTGAAAAAGCGTTTTTCTATGGTTGGGAAGACGATATAGTGTAGGTGTGAAATGATTAGAAAAATAACATTAGGGAAAGACAATGTAGCAAGGCTTGGCAATACCGAGCCTTTCTTATTGCCCGAAAATTTAACCATTGAATTTGAAAGCAACTACGATTTAACAACGGCTTTTGTATCGTTAAAAAACGGCAAAATAGAAGGCATAATACCCCTTAAAAAGTATCTTGAAATACCAAGCGAGTTTTTATTCGCAGGGACACTTAACTTAGCAGTAAAACTCTATCATAGAGACACAGTAGTTAAAGAGTGGTATTGCTTACCTATAAGACTTGTAGAAACCGAATTTGGCATACAAGCCTTTGACCTTTTAGGGGATATAGAAAGAAGGTTGCAAGCCCTTGAAAGTAATTCAGCAACCAAGGAAGAACACAACTTGCTCACAGAAGCATTTAACAACCTTGCAAGTAGTTACAACACGCTTGTAGACACAGTTAGTCAAATCAAAGAAAATTAAGGAGAAACAACTATGGACTTTAACACTATTTATGAAGCAATTAAACCGTACATAGGCACGGGTGCGTTCGCAAGTGCCTTTATTACTATTATATCTTTAGCAATCAAATTTGCATCAGTAATCAAAGATATTAGAAACAAGTACAAAGACACCGAAAATGAAGCGTTAAAAGCGTTTAAGCAAGCAATTCCTAAAGAATTATACGTTAATATAGAAAGTCTTGCTAAACAAGAATTTGAAAAGATAGTAACGGAAATCAAGGCTATTGTTGACGAAAAGTTTTTATCACAAATCAAGGCTAATACCGAACTTACGGAAGCAATAGCACAAGCACTTTGTTCTATGAAGTCTATCCCGGATAGCCACAAAAAAGCAATAAGCAAACTTTTAGAAATTAAACCTGAAACCACGGAAAGCCTAAAAGTTGAGTTGTTGCCCGTGGATAATGAAGTGGTAGTTAGTGAAAGCATATCGGTAGACTAATAAAGGGGTGAGTGCATTATGAAGAGAACGGCTAAAAGTTGGGTGTTATTCGCATTACAACTTATTTTTATGATTGTTGTACCTTGTGTGTTTATCTGGGTGCAATACGGTGATTTGACAGGCAGTTATAAAGTATCGGTAACAGCAATATTGTTGACAATACTTGTATTTTTAGTATTTAAGAAAATCTTTATAGATAAGTGGCTTAAAACCCTTGACCAAAAGAAAGCAAACATAGAAACTAATGCTTTGTCAGTAACAGACGAAGCAAGCATAAAGACTAATAAAAAAGCGTGGAGAAACTTCGCAATAGTTCAACTTGCAATAAGTTCTGTTGTGCCTATTTTGGTGTTAGTGCTTGCTACTATCACTATAAAGACAGTAGAAGAAGGACTAATTAAACTTTTTGGTGTATTAGTTTTTTCGTTAATCTCAATAGCCATTGGGGTTGTATTTAGGGTAGGAGAGATTTATTCAATGAAATTACCCCACGAAAAAAAGACTACTGAAAAATGAAAATGATGCCTTTGTTAAAAAGTTTTGAGCCACCTTTAACCTTTAAGCAAAGGTGTAAAAAAGGTTGGAAATGGGCGAGAAAAAATGTCTTTTGCAAAGAAATGTTTTTATCAGTTGCTATTGCAGAAGTTATATTTTGGGCGCCGTGCATCGTAACGGGGTTTATGGGCGTATTTGTTGATAAATACTATTGGGGTGCTTTTGGAACAATTTGTGCCTTTTGGTCAATGCCTTTAACCCCGGCAATGCCTTTACAATTTGCTTTGGCAGGTGCAATCAAAAAACTTTTTACAATTATACAAAAAAGGAGAAAGAGAAAAAATGAAAAATTATCTTGAAACAGCAGTGCAGATTATCTTCCTTGCTTTCTTTTCAATATTAGTAATTCTAATTAGTTTAGGTATTGAGCAAGACTTCAGCAAGATACAAGAAACTTCCTTTTGGATAGAAGTTGCATTAAGATTAGGTATAACCATTATTATATTTAATGTTATATATTATATGGATAGAAGAAATCGTATGCACAATAACAAAAGTAGGTTTTTCAGGGCTTATGCTACTAATCGTTTACGTATCCGTGAAATTGAAAATGGCAAGCGTTATGACGAATTAGACGTAGCAGTTGAAAACAAGAATAAAGAGATTTTAAGGGATAAAATCAACCGTAAATTACACCGTCTTTGCACAAGGGCGAACTATGAAGAGTGTATCACCGAAGAGCCTATTGAATACCTTATAACAAGGTTTAGGGTTCGCAAGCGTAGACAGTTGCTTTTTAAGATACTTGTATATCGTATTCGTTCAGGGCAAATAAGGGTGTGGAGACCGGTAAAAGCCGAAATGTTCTTGCAAGATAAAGAACTTGTATTCGGTAGGGCAGACAACTACGATTTTAACAACGTCTTGTCAGAAACCACAAGGAACTTGAAGAAAGCATTTACCTTTTTAGTATGCTCTATTTTAACAGCAACAATCACTTTTTCATTTACCAACCCTAACTTTTGGGAAACACTGTTGACAAACATAACTTTGTTTTTAGGTGCAATGGCAAGTGGGTTTATGAGTTCTTCAAGTGATATTAAAAGACGAACGGCAATATACGAAAAGAGAAACTCTTTCTTGCAAAGGTATTTAGATATAACTGTTGAATACAAGGAAGAAACAAGTAAATAAAATTTAAGGGGTAGAGTTTTTCTACCCCTTTTTTTATTGACTTTTTTCGCCTTAAAAGTTTATAATATTTATGTAATAAAAAATGTGTGATAAAAAAATGTTACAAATGGGGCTAAATGGGGCTAAACACCACTAAACAAAATAACAAAAAACGCCACTTTTTAAGCAAAAATACCCAAAAAATAGCGTTTTTTTAAGTTTGGCAGGGGAGACGCGACTACCAACACTACCAAATCTTGTGATATTTTACTTGTTACCACTACTATATGTAGTGGTTTTTTCTATTATGTAATAAATGTGTGATAATTTGACAAGATTTTTAGCATTTTTTAGGGTATTTTTTAGGCTAAAAATCACATATTTTTTACTATATTTTTGCTATTATTTTTAGTTTATCTTCTTCGTATAAATGAGCGTAAGTTTTAGTAACTTGTTGAAGTGTATCACCTATAAGGTCAGCAACTACCGTAAGGTTAGCACCAAGGTGAATTAGCATAGATACAAAAGAGTGTCTCAAGTCGTGTATTCTTATTTGTTTAACTTGCGCAAGTTCACAATAACGATTAAAGGCACGTCTTAAAGTATTGTCTGTTATAGGTGCATTACCACCAAAGAAAAATTTACCGTTTGGTGCATCATAGTTTTGTAATACCTTTTTTAAGGGTTCACAAATAGGTGTGGTGGCTATCTTTTCAGTTTTAGTAGAAGTAATCTTATAGGGGCTATCGTCAAGTGTCTTACGTGTTAAAGACTTGTTAAACCTAATGCTATCAGCCTTTATATCTTCCGGGGATAAGGAAAGCACTTCGCCTTTTCTTCTACCGGTGTAGAACAGCACAGAGAAAAGTGTAAGGTAGGTGTTATTGTCAACAACGTCAATAAACCTTTCAAATTCTTCTCTTGTCCAAAATTGCATCTCACTTTTTGGTGTTCTTCTTTTGGGTTTTTTAATGGTTAAAAGGTGGTTTACAAAGCCTTCGTTTCTTTCAGCGCACCAAGTAAGGAAAGCAGAGAAGTACGTTCTTATTTTAGATAAATACTTGTAAGAATAATATTCGTTTGTCTTTGGGTTTTGCATTGACCACACTTCGTCTTGCCAAGCAAAAAGTTCTTGCTTTGTAAGGTGTTTAAGTTGGCAATCACCAAATCGTGGCAATATAATCAAATCAAAAATCTTTTCTTTCTCATAAATAGTTGCATCTTTAATTTGGTTTCTAATAGCCGAAAAATAGACTTTTGCTAAATCGTTAATGGTTACAACTTCCTTGCCGTTTTCAAGGCGTTTTTGCCGTCTTACAGGGTTGTTCTTTAATAGTTCGCAATTCTCTTTAACAAAGTCTAAATAACCTTGTTTAGCCAATGTTTTATTAGAATATCCGCACAAGCGTTTGTGTTTTTCTGTGCCGTTGGCATCGCAAATATAGAAGAACACATCATATACTTTACCACGTTTTAATTGTCTTTCTTGTATGTTGTATTTAGTTGAAGAAATGTAGTATTTTTTATTCATAAATTATCCTTGAAAATAACCCCTTAGGGGTTTTTTAGGGGTTTCTAAAAATAACCCCACAACTTTTTTTAGGGGTTTCCCAAAAGAAGAAAAGAAAAAAAGAAAAAGAAGCAAAAAGAAAATAAAGAAAATAAAGAAATAGAATAAAATTAAGAAAGAAAGAATATAAATATATTTAAATATTAACTACCGCACGTGCGTGTGTGCGTATATAATATTCTTAATCTTTCGCTTATTTTCTTTAATTTTGCAAAATTCTTACAAAATCTAACAAAATAATCGTTATTTAGTGATTATATTTTTCGTACACAGCAAGAAGTTTCTCAGTGTAAGTAAGTTTAAGTTCTAATACTTCTATGCGAGAAGATAAAGTAGATACTTCAGTTTTTAGTAGTGTGTTGTCAGTTATAAGTATTTCTTTTTCTTTTTGCGTATCTTCAAGTTGTTTTTGTAATTCTTCCGTTCTTTTTTGAAGTGTATCAAGGTTAGCACTGCCGATAAAAACGTTTGTGTCTTTTATAAAATCGTCAGAGTTGCACCCTAAACCGATTGCAAGCCTATCAAGTGTTGCAAGTTGTATTGTCGCATCTGGGTATTTAACTATTCTTTTTATAGTATTTTCAGAAACACCACTTTTTTCTGCAAGTTCTCTTGTGAGAAGCCCACTTTCTTTGAATAATCTCAAAAAATTATCACGCCACATAAAAATTTTTCCTTTTTAACAAATTTTTTCTTGATTTAACAAAAGATTGTACTTAACGCAAAATCTTTGTTTGTGTTTTACAAAAACTTAGTACCATATCTCTATTGCATTAAAATTTTTTAGTGCTATAATAAAGGTACAATAAGTTTTGACAAGAAAAGACAACTTTTATAAAATCTTATTGTAAATTGTTTATACTTGTTATAAAAAGGAGATTGTTTATGAAATTAAGCAAAGAAGAAGTAGAGACACTAAACAAACTAAAAGACGCTGGCGCAACCAAAGAAACCTTCGTGCTGTTCACGAAGTTGGCAAAACAAATTATTGACAAGCGACCTTGTAAACCAAAAAATAACGAGTAATAAACTAAATAGTAAACCAAAATTAGCCTTGCTGAAAAGCAGGGCTTTTTTTATTGCCTTTTTGAAAGAATAAACGATGCAATGTTATTAAACTCAATTTTTTCTTCTTGAGTTAATTGTCTATAAACTTCAATAAAATCTTTTTCTTCTTGGCTAATATCTACATCAACAACATCTTTGGTTATCCCTAAAGCCTTTTCTATGGCTTGTTCTGTAAATGTTGTGGTGTTTTTTCTTTCACCTGAAAATAAAGATTTTAAGGTTCTAACAGAAACACCTGTCGTTTTTGCTAAATCGTCAAAAGTAAGATTTAATTCTTTCTTTCTGTTCTTCCATAATTCAATATCCATAAAAACACCCCCTTTTTTTGTTTATGCTTTAATAATAAAAAAAAGTGCAATAAATGTCAAATTTTTTTAACAAAATGCTTGACAAGTGCAATATGTTGCATTATAATAAGAGTACAAAGTGCAATAAACAGCACTTAAACGACTTTGGGGTACACTTAAGGTGATAAAAATTGCACCCCAAAGGGCTTGACAAAGCCAAGCCCTAAAAAATCACTTGTTAGAAAGGAGAAAAGAAAATGACAAAACAAGAACTTATCAAAATGGTTGGAAACGAAGACAGGGCAGAAACAGCAATGATGATTTTGCTTAAAAATGTAAAGTCTGACTTTATACGTATGTGTTTGAAAAGCGAGTTGCAAGATATTGAAAATGAAATAAAAGAATATGAAAAGCAAGGTTATGTCTACTATGCAAATCAACACTATAATATTGATTGGACAAAGCCTGAAGAAAGGTTTAAGGATAGAGAGCCTGGTTGGGGGTTTTATTTAACAAAAGAAGAGCAAGCAGAAATTGATGCAGGAATGGAAAAGTGTAGAATAGCAAACAACTTGCTTTTAGAAAGAAATCGCATTAGCACGATATTATATCACGATTAAAAGGAGAGAAAGAAATGGAAAGAACGAAATTTATAAAATGGCTGGATAGGTTCTTGGAAGAAAAAGAAATAGACCTTGAAGAAACCTTTGAGTTTACTTACAACGAAGAATTACATATTTTTGATTATGGCTATGTTGTAGAAGCAATGAAACTTACCGACAAGGAAGAACAAAAAGTATTGAAAGAAAAATTAGTATTGATAGACCTTTGCAATGGAGATGTTAAACACTTCTTAAGGTATATTGCAAAGGCGTTGGTGTAGGTGATTGCAATGTATCCATACCACAACAGGATAAGGCAACGAATAAACAATGGTGAGTTCGTGCAACTTATACCAAGCGAAAAAGAAGAATTTGCGTTTGTGTTAATTTTTAGAACTTATCCTTTTACAAGACCTATAAGACACCACGCAAAAAACAAATATTTAGACTTAATAGAAGGGGGTAAGAAATGAAAAATCAAACAACTCTAAATGCGAAAGCAATAAAAAAGTATCGCATCGCAAAAGGGTGGTCAGTAGCAGATTTAGCAAAGCGTTTGAAAACCACAAGACAAATGGTTTACTTTTACGAAAACGGCACTTATGTGCCACCACCTAAAAAGTTGGGAAAGATAGCAAAACTTTTAGGTGTTAAACCATTAGAACTATTACAAGATACAGGAGAATAGTTATGACATACGCAAAGCGAGAAGAGATATTTAGCAAAGATTATATAACAACCCAAGAATTACAAGAACTGTTAGGGTATAAAAGCCTTTCGCAAGCAAGTGTAAAAATGGGTGATATAAAACGAGCCGTAGGAGATAGGTTGGGTATTAAAGGTAGGATACACACCGAAGATTACATTGAATACTACGGCATAAAAACCGATAGATACGCAAAAGTGTTGAATTAAGGAGAGAGAAAAAATGAAAGAGAGATTAGCAACATACACGGTAGAAGTACCGATTAGATTTACTTTTGCAAGTAGTAGTAATTTAGATTGTAAAGAGTTACACGATGCCTGCAAGAAAGAACTTGAAAAAAGACTTGAAAACGGATATTTTGACGTTTTAGAAAAGAAAGTAGAAGTGGTGGATAAAGTAACCCACTATACAAGAGAAGAAAAGATAGAACGTGAAAAATTCTGGCAAATGATTTTTGGGAGATAAGATTATGGAACTTACATATACGAGAGAAACAAAAGCATATTATTTAGAAGAAACGGACGAGATAGAATATGACGGTTACGAATACACTTTTGAACCGGAAGATAAAAAGGTGTTAGACGTTCTTTGCGAATTGGTTATAAACGATACAAAAGGTGGATATGAACTTGACGGGGAAGAACGAAAGTTGACCCAAAAAATAGTAAGACGTATGATTGAAGATTTTGACTTACAGGAACAACTTCAAGAAGAATATTACGAAGAGTTAAAAGAATATTTTGCAGACGAAGCACTTGCGAGTGAAAGGGGGTACTAATATGAACATTTATGAAATTAACAATGCTTTTAGAGTTTGGGAAAGCAAGATAATATTGCAAGACGGTGAAGTAACTGACGAAGATTTTGCCGAACTTGAACAACTTAAACTACTTGCCGAAGATAAGGTTGATGGTTATGCCGTACTCATTAAGGAAAGCCTTGCAGAAGCGGAAATATTAAATCAAGAAGCAAAGAAGTTGGAAGAACGTGCAAAGAGAAAGACAAATCTTGCCGAGAGATTAAAAGCAAATTTAGACTTCTTTATGCAATCGCAAGGCAAAGAGAAATTTTCTTCACCAAAGGCTGAAATATCGTATAGGACAAGCGAAATCTTACAAATAGAAGAAGATATTAAACTTGCTAAAAAGTGGTATAGGATAAAGGAAGAAATTGATAAAAAGGCAATTAAAGACTTTATCAAAGCAGGTGGTAAAGTTAAAGGTTGTGAAATCGTTAAAAACAAAAAAATTCAAGTGAAATAAGGAGAGAAACAATGAAAGAGATTAGATTATTAAACAAGGAAGATATAGAAGTTAAGGTTAAACAAGTAACAGAAAAGGGTGCAATAGCATTACTCTACAAGACAGCAAGAACGGATATGCAAATACTTGACGAAACCTTTGGCGCAATGAATTGGGAAACTGACTACAAGGAAATAAAAGGCAATTTATATTGTGGCATAGGTATTAGGGGAAGCGAAGAAAAGCCGTTTGTTTGGAAATGGGACTGTGGTATTGAAAGTAGGGAAGACGGAGAAGGCAACGAAAAGAAAGGCGAAGCGTCTGATGCTTTCAAAAGAGCAGGTTTCAAAGTTGGTATCGGTAGGGAATTGTATACAGCACCTTTTATATTTATCAAGTGCGAAACGATTGAAAAGAACGGTAAATACTATCAAGCGAATAAATTTGCTAAATACTTTGTAGAAGATATTAAGTATGAAAATCGCAATATTGTAGCCCTTGAAATAGTAGACGAGAAAGGCAATTCAGTATTCAAGTACGGCACGGCAAATAAGCCGAAAATCAAGCCACAAAACGAAGGTAAAAAGGTTGATAGCGAAATACCCGAAGAGCCTATAACTTACGATTTAGCACTTGAATTAACCTTTAAGAATAAAGCAGGGCAAGACGTTAAACTTGGTGATTTAAGTTCAAAAGAATTAACAAGATTAACTGAAACAACTAACCCTGAATTTGAAACGTTAAGAAAAGGTGCTTGGGCAATCTTAAAAGAAATGATTAGGTATGATTAAAGGGATAATTAAGGAGATAAAGGGTGGAAAGGCTGTGATTATGGCTGACATAAACACAAGGGAATATATTCACAAAGAATATAAAGAGTGTTATGTAGACTATATTGACAGCCGACCACTATCAGATAAACAAAGAAAAATGTGTTATGCCTTGATAGGTGCAATAGCAGATTATAGTGGCAACAGCCGTGAAGAAATAAAAGACTACTTTAAGTTAGAGTTTTGGGCAGACAATATAGATACACTTGCTGATAAGGTTTTTAGCTTGGCAAATGCGCCTATGAGCCTTGTTTGTGCGTTTCAAAGGTTTCTAATCAGGTTTATTTTAGAGAACGATATACCCACTAAAAAGCCGTTATTAGAGTACGTTGACGATATAAACCACTATGTTTATATGTGCCTTATTCATAAGAAGTGTGCCGTTTGTGGTAGGAAAGGCGAACTGCATCATATTGATACGGTAGGTATGGGAAACGATAGAACACAAGCAATACACGAAGGTAAGGAAGCAATGAGTTTATGTAGGGAACATCACAGCGAATATCACCAGATAGGCAAGCAAGCATTTTTTGAAAAATATCACTTTGATAGTGGTGTTGAGATAGATAAAACGATAATAAAAATTTATAACTTAAAAGCCAAACAAAACTAAATATAAAAGGCACATAAACTGTCATCGCGGAATGGCACACTTCCATTTGGAGACCGACGGGGGAACGGTATAATTCCCCCAAAAAACAAAAAAATAATGGAGAATAAATTATGGATACAGTAAGCAAAGTTGTAGTTATGATAATACTATCGGTAACGGTTGGGTTTTTAATAGTATTAGCAAGCGATTGTATGATTGCTAAAATTAAAGATAGGCAAAGAAAGAAAAAACAAAAAAAATTAGAAAAAGACAAGGAAAAAGATAAGGAAAAAGATAAAATTGAAAAATTAGAAAAAAGAATAAGATGTTTAGAGTTTTACAAAAGAGTGCCGACAGGTGTTGAGTTGAAAACAGTTTGGGGTGCAAGTTCAAATGTTGCGTATATAACGCCGTATGAACCTGTGCGTGAAAAAACAATTAAGAGACTTGCTATTTTTGAATATGGTGCGAAAATACACGAAGTTTGTTATAAAGAAGACGAAGGTTTTTATACTATTGAAGAAACAAAAGAATTAACGGAAATTGCACGGAAAGACAAAATTTACGAAAACACACCCGAAACACTAATAATTTTTAACGAAGAAGAAGGATACACAAAAATTGAAAAATGGTCTGGCAAAGTAATGGACGTAACCGATATTATTAACCTTAAAGGAAGGGAGATAGAAAATGGAAAAATATCACAATAGTAACTCTGTTTACATTAAGGACGGAAATCAAGAAAATATGATACTTAATTATATCAAAGATAACGGTTTTATAACCACTTTGCAAGCAGTAAGAGATTTAGGCATCTTACAAGCGCCAGCAAGAATATGGGGCTTGAAGCGTAGGGGCGTAAACATAAAGACAAGGCGCAAAGAAGTTGTTGATAGATATGGCGAAACAAAAAGAATAGTTGAATATTATTTAGCAGAAGAAGGAGAAAAAGTAGTATGAACAAAGTATTTATGATAGGTAATTTAACAAAAGACGTAGAATTTAGAGAAACACCAAACGGTACACCTGTTTGTAGTTTTTCCATAGCAGTAAGGCGAGATTTTGGGGAAGATGCAACCGACTTTTTCAACGTTACTGTATGGCAAAACCAAGCAAAGACTTGTAAAGAGTATTTGAAGAAAGGAAGCAAGGTTGCAATAGTAGGTTCTATTCAAAATCGTTCTTTTGAAGATAGAGATGGTAACAAGAGAACTGTAACTGAAATAGTTGCAAGGGAAGTTGAGTTTTTAACCCCAAAACAAGCAGAAGAAGAACAACCCCCGGTGTTATCGGTAAAGAGACCGAAATTAACACCGATTAACGATAACGATTTACCCTTCTAATGAAGTGGTGGGGCGAGCCTAAATATGGCAACAAGAAAGTAACAACCACCGACGGCAAGTTTGATAGTCAACACGAATACTACCG
This sequence comes from Christensenellaceae bacterium, assembly GCA_045613025.1. GTDB lineage: Bacteria > Bacillota > Clostridia > Christensenellales > Borkfalkiaceae > HGM11412. The sequence goes on from JAZLAE010000027.1 coordinate 27,088, forward strand.
TTGGTGCGAGTTGCTCACCTTGGTTAGATTAAAGGAAATAACCGACCTTAAAAGGCAAGTAAAGTATGTGCTTATAGACAAGAGTAAACACGGTAGAGAAATCAGTTACATAGCCGATTTTACCTATATCCAAGACGGAAAACTTATTGTAGAAGATGCCAAATCAAAGGCAACTAAAACACCGTTGTATAGGCTTAAAAAAAGGCTACTTGCCGAAAGGTATAACATAACGATAAAGGAAGTATAGCAAAGTGGAAAGAGAAAGTTTTACGGTATATAAAAGTTTCTATGATTTAATGGCATTGTTAAAACCTAACCAAAAACTAAAAATGTACGAAAGTATCTTTGAGTATGGCATTTATGGTAAAGAGCCAACCTTTCACGATAATACGTCAAAGGCTGTGTGGAACGGAATATTGCCTTTATTAAAGAAAAATAAAAAAAAGTATGAAAACGGCTTAAAAGGTAAAGAAGGTGGTTCGCTTGGTGGTAGACCTAAAAAAGAAACACAGACAAGCGAAAACTACGAAACAATAATGGAAGATATGGCAGTAGACAAGATTGTTAGACCGTCTTTATGGGAGTTTATAAAGCATTGCCAACTAAATGGGCGAACGGTTACAAACGATAAACTTGAAGATGTTATTTATGAACTTGACAAGCAATGTGGTAAGGACGAGTACCAAAAGGTAAAGATGCTACAAGATGCCGTCCGTGGTGGGTGGTATGACGTAAGGAGAAAAGAGTATGTTGTGGGCTAAAAGCAAGTTTAAGATAGAACACGAAGACAACGATTTTTACCCCACAGAGAACATAGCAATTATTCGTATCTGTACCGAGTGTCCTTTACCTGCTAACAAATGTAAATATCCTTGCAAAAGATTTAAGGAAGAAAGAGATAAGATTAGGGGTTATTCTTATGGAAAAAACAAACAAAAACAAGATAAAAAGAGTGTTTTATAGTTATCCTAAATTACTAAAACAAGCCGTGCAATCTACGGTTGATTTTGCCGAAGAAAACTTTGCCGTAGATTATAGCAAGGTAAATGTGCAGTCAAGTAAGACAAACGGTAAGGAAGCAAAACTTTGTGCGTTGATTGATAATAACTTAACTACTTTGCGTTGGTGTTACGTTGTTGAAAAAGTGCTTGAACATTACCACTTTGAAAAAGATAAGGTTGCGTTTATAAATACTTTTTACTTTAAGGGTAAAAGTGATATTGTTACGTGCGTTGAAATAGGTGTTAGTAGAGCAACCCTTTTTCGCTGGCAAGACGAAGTATTAGAGATTGCTTACAAGTGGGCGAAGGAGTACAAGGTAATATGATAGTTTTGATAATAGTTTTAGCCGTATATCTTACAGGTGTAAGCATTATGGCTGGGTACATTATGAGAGAGATTAAGGGTAAGAAAAAATGAAAACATATCTATCTTGGAGTGGTGGAAAGGATAGCACGGCAAGTGTAATTTTAGCCCACGAACACCAAATACCGATAGACCTAATAATTATATCGTTGCCATATTTTGACAAGGCAAAAGGCATTTATGCTGACCACCCTTTGCATATAGATTTTATCTTTAACAAAGCAATACCGACTTTTGAAAGTTGGGGTTATAAAGTGAAGATTGTTTCAAGTGATAAAGACTATAAATATTGGTTCTTCAAGAAACGTGGTTACAAATGCAAAAACCCTGAAAACAATGGCAAACTTTACGGTTGGTTAATTGGTGGTATGTGCAAAATGAACGAAGAAAAAACTAAACCTATTAAAAAGTTTGTAAGAAAACTTGATAGGGGGGGTGGCAAAGCATAGTAGGTATAGGGATAGACGAACCTAAAAGACTTAAAGGGGTACACAATAGACCTAATCAAATAAGTCTATTAGAAAGGTATAATTGCACTACAAAAATGGCTAAAAACCTTTGTGTAGAATATGGTTTGTTAAGTCCTTATTATAGTATGGGTGGTATGCGTCAAGGCTGTTTCTTTTGTCCTAACGCTAACGTAAAAGAATATGCAAGATTACAAAGAGATTATCCTGAACTATGGCAAGAATTATTGGACCTTAACGAACTTTATAGAAGAGATAAAACACAATTTGTTGCACAAGGCTTTAAGTATGGAATAACCTTTGATGAGATTATAAACCAAGTCAATGCAATAAACAACCAAATAAACATTTTTGATTTAATAGGAGAGAAAGTATGGAATATAAGAGATTGACGGAAATATTAGATATAGAAACAAAGCAAATTGTGTATAAATGCGAATTGCCTGCAATTTTACAACGCCTTGCCGAGTTAGAAGATAAAATAGAGTGTGGGGAACTAATAGAAAATAAAGTCATTACTTATGTGAATATGGGAAGAAGTAATTGCAAAACGCTTATTGACAAGGCTCTAAAATATGACGAATTAAAGACCAAGATAGAGAACGGAACGCTTATTGAGTTGCCTTGTAAGGTAGGGGATAAGATTTGGTATGTTTCACATATAAGAATTGAAGAAGATAGAGCAATAAATATTTTAGAAGAATGGGACGTTGAAAAAATTGATATTTATGAAGGCTCTATTATTTGTAGACTTACCCACGAAGGAACTGACCATTATAACACAGCACGTAATGACGAATTTGGAGAAAGGTGGTTTGTTACAAAAGACCAAGCAGAAGCAAAATTAAAGGAGTTAAAGAAAGTATGAAATATCAAATGATTTGTCCTAAATGCCACCACGAATGGCACTACGACAACGGATATTTAGACGATAACATTGCGAAGTTGGGAGTTGAAATACAAGAGATTATCTTGCAATTAAGAGAACACAAACAATTGCCAAAATCACAACAGTATGCAAGAACTGAATGGTGGTTATCTGCAAAAAAGGCTTTGACCGTAAAACAAAAACAACTTGCCGAATTAAAGGCGTTTAGAAAGATAAACGACCAACAAGTGAAACAATATGAGTTTCTTACGTGGAAAGAACTTTTTAAGGAAGAATACGGAGAAGAAGCATATAAATCAATGCTTAAAAAAGTTGAAAAAGAAGTTGAAGCCTATACTACAAGTGGCTTAATGCGACACGAATACACGAGAGCAAATTATAAAGCCGATGTTGTTTCTATAAATAAATTATAAGGAGTTACAAAATGAAAGATAAAGAAAAAGTTACAATGTCTATTACAGAAATACCTGCAACATTAGAAATACCAACACCAAAATATAGTGTAAGTTGTTTGATTTGTGGCAAAACGATAGGCACTTATGATTATCCTATGAAAGATATAGGGGTTTGTGAAGATTGTAAAAAGGCTGTTGCTTATATAAAGGAGAAAATGAGTAAAGAAAAGCAAATTGATAATTCTTGGAGAGCCAAAATGGTTGAAAATGGAATTTATAAAGATAGTGAAACAACTTCAAACAAAATGATTGAAGAAATATGCAAAATGGCAGTAATGGGGTGTAGAAGAAACCCACAAGCAAAAACCGTAGAAGAGTGTGTTAAATGTGAGTTTAAGCACGGTATGTGTGATGTTTATAGACTTGCTGAAACACTTTATAACGAAAATTATTGCAGAATAGACAAAGATAGCGTTGTGCTTTCAAAGGAAGAATACAACGAGATAAAACAATATCAAAGTTATATAGCAGAAATAAAAAAGGCTTTTGATAAGGTAAGAAATGCAACGGCAGAGAATTTTCTAAATATGCTTTATTGGAAAGCCGTAAAACATATAAAAGGTAAAAACAAAGACGAATGCTTTATAGAAATATCTTTTGAGAAATTAGACGAACTCGCAAAACAATTTGGTGTTGAAATAAAGGAGTAATTATGGACTATTTTGCAAAAAACGAAGTTTTATCGGGTTGTGCTAATTGTTGGTTTTGTTGGAACGGGCAATGTGTTTATGTAGATAGTTGCACAGGAAGTAAAAAATGGAGTAATACACTTAATAGTTTTGTTCCTATAACCTATCAAGAAAAACGATATTTAGAGTGGAGATAAAGGAGTAGTTATGAAATCAGTTTTAATTAGTATTCAACCTAAATGGGTTGAAAAGATAGCAAGTGGCGAAAAGACAATAGAAGTTCGCAAGACAAGACCAAAGTTAGAAACACCGTTTAAGTGTTATATCTATTGCACAAAAGATAAAAAAGATATGTTTTGGGTTGACAAGCAAATAGAAGATACTGACGGTTTACCAAAAGGGTTAAAAGCGTATCAGTCTTACTTGGGCAATACTTGTGTGGTTGGCGAATTTATTTGTAATGAAATAACCGTGTGGAATTATCTTCCCGATTATTATTATGAAGAATATGGCGAAAAAATATACTACATAACTTCGGCAGACGGACACGCTACTTGTTTGACTTATGATGAAATAGAAAACTACGGCAAAGGCAAAACGCTTTACGGTTGGCATATAAGCGATTTAGTCATATATGATAAGCCAAAAGAGTTAAGCGATTTTGGTAAGCCTTGCGACCATAAAAGTGATTGTGGAACTTGTATAAGGTATATAAGAAAATATGGATTTTGTGATGATGGATTTACAAGACCGCCACAAAGTTGGTGCTATGTTGAAAGTTTAGGAGAATAGGTATGAAAGGAATAATAATTAAACCTACAACAAAAGAAAAACCTATAACTCATAGATACGGTAGATTGTTGGCTTTTTATTGCGACAAGTGTGGTAGTCATTTAAGTTCTTGCTATGAAAATGATGTGAAAAATGGTGGTGGTGTAGCAAAAGATTTTCACTATTGTATGAAGTGTGGAAACGCTGTTGATTTCGGCGAGTATTATTACCAAGAAAAAGGTATGAAAGATAATAACTATTTAAATGAAGAAATCGAGTTTAAGGAGTAATTATGGATAGCGAAAAAATGAAAGAGATTAAGAAAGCGTTGGAGTGTATGAGTGGGTTATGCAAAGATAGTTTATCAAGCATTTGTTTTGAGTGCGAAATAGACAAAAAGTATGATGAAGAAAGTGCTTGTAAAGAAGCCTTAACCCTAATCAACGAGTTGGAAAGCGAGAACAAGAAACTTGAACAACACAAACGAGAATTACAAGGTGGTCAACAAGATTTGCAACAAGTGATTAGAGAACTCAAAAAGCGAATTGCCGAGTTGACAAAAGAACTTGAAAAAGAGCAAATAAACAACCTTAATTGCGATACCGAGTTGCAATACAAGGAAGGCCGAATTGCCTTGTTAGAGAAAGACAACGAACTATTACGCAACGCAAAAGTAGTTTACGAAAATGTTGACTACTGCTATGAATATTTGAAGAAAGCCGAAAAGCGAATTGCCGAGTTGGAAAAGGAAATAGAAGAAAATGCTTTTTATTCAAAAGGGTATGCACAAGGAATTAAAAACACTTATGAAGTTGTTATACCCGACAAATTAAAACAGTTTGCCGAAAGGTTGAAAGATAACCCAAAGATTAAAAAGATAGTTGACGAAGGGTGGTTGGTTTCTTATGTTGAACTTTGCAATGCCGTAGACGAAACCTTAAAGGAGTTTATAGATGAACTTATTTGATTTATTACCAGAAGAACAAGCAAAGGAATATAGACCTATAAAATCAACAGATTGGAAATGGTCTTTTAGTGATTACCCAAAAGAGAAAAATGGCTTAAAAGTATTTAGTTGTTTTGCGTGTGGGGGGGGGAGTACAATGGGTTATAAACTTGCAGGGTGCGAAGTTATAGGATGCAACGAAATTGACCCTGCAATGAATAAAGTGTACGTTGAAAACCACCAACCAAAATATAATTACTTGCAAGATATTAGAGAGTTTAACAAAAGAGAAGATTTGCCTGAAGAACTTTACAACCTTGATATTCTTGACGGAAGTCCACCTTGCACAACCTTTTCTATGGCTGGCGAAAGGGAAGAAAGTTGGGGCAAAAAGAAAAAGTTTAGAGAAGGGCAAGCAGAACAAACTCTTGATGATTTATCTTTTGTGTTTATAGAAACCGTAGCAAAGTTAAGACCAAAAGTAATGATTATGGAAAATGTAGAAGGTCTTATAAAAGGTGAAGCGTGGTCTTACGTGCAAAAGATTTATAAACAACTTAACGATATAGGTTACAAAGTTAAGCATTGGTTGTTAAAGGGCGAAAATATGGGAGTGCCACAAAGACGCCATAGAGTATTTTTTGTGGCTACAAGACTTGATTTTGACCTTGATAAAATTGATATGAGTTTTAATTACGAACCTATAACTTATAAAGACATAAAAGACGGCAATGGTCATTTGATAGGCAGAGACACTAAATATTATTACTATGCGTCAAGGGCGCATAAAGATGATAAAAGCCTTGCTGATACAAGGATAAGGCACGGAGATAAAGGAAGTGCTTTTCAAACCTATTATATAAGAGATAACGATATAATGCCTACGTTAAGAAGCAAACCCGATGTAATAGACCTATCAAACATAAGTTACATATCGTGGCAAACAATTAGAAATAGCCAAAGTTTTCCACAAGATTATAACTTTATGCCTAACACTGAAGGCAATGTAGGGTATATCTGTGGTATGAGTGTACCACCAATAATGATAAAAAGGATAGTTGAAAGGCTAATAGAAAGCGAAATTTTTAAGGGGTAAAAATGATACGTGCAATAGAAACATTTTTAGGCAGGGAACTATGGTATAGCGAAGTAATATGTGTATGGTTTGTATTAGGTTGCTTTATCGTAGCCACTATATTAGGTGCTATCGGCTGGGTATTAACAGCAAGAGATAAAAAAAGGAGAAAAGATGAGCAAAAGCAAGGGAAATGAATTGTTACAAGAATTATACTTTAAGTTAAAAGGTCTTTGGGAGAAAGGGAAACCTTTCCCTGAAGAAGACCGAAAAAGGCTTGTTAAGGCTATAATAAGGGAGTGGGAAGAAGAATGATTGTGCCTATATCAAAAAGTGTTTTAGAACCCATTATAAAGACAAATATAGACTATGTAAATAGCATAGAAGAATTTGAAAAAATGCAACTAAAACCAAACGAAACAAGGTTATGTTTTGACAACAATCAATCTTGTTTCTACATAAAAAGTTGCAATACTTCAGGCGAGTATTCACCGGTCAAAATCTACTTTTATGAAGACTTTGCACAAAAGGTAAAAACCATAGAACGTGAAGAATTTGAAAAGAAATGCAGAGAAGTAGGGTTGGACACGTTAAAGACTGAAATGGCTTGTAGGTTCTTTTTAGACAAGCAAAAGCCGTATGATGTGTGGGTATGGGTTACGAGCGAGAAAAACAAAGATTATTCCTGGGACTATGTAATATCCTTAAAGTGTGCATTCAAGAAGAAACTATTTAAGCATATTATATAAACCTTATAATTTAACAACTAAATATTATATTTTCAACAAAGAAAATGCTTTATTTTTAACACGATTTGTCAAGAACAAGTCGTGTTTTTTCGTTTTATAATCTTCTCAAGGTACGAACTATTGGGTGCGCAACGGTAGGTAGTATCAAATAAATATAAGGAGAATAAAATTATGGCAGAATTTGCATCAAAAGGTGTAGCAGGTAGTGGTCTTGGTCTTGGTATCGCAGGCACGGCATTAGGCTTGTTAAACGGTGGTGTAGGTAATCTTTTTGGTGGTTGGGGGTGCAACGGTGGTTGCAGTGAGAATACCGCCGTAAACCGTTACGAACTTAATCAATCAGGAAGAATTGCTCAACTTGAAAGCGACGTTGCTTTAAGAGACGCTAATATTTATAATGACCAAAAACTTTTAGAAGTATATAAGTATTTTGACGGTCAAGTAAAAGATATTAGAGAAACTATGTGTGCTAATGACAAGGCGCTTGCAGTAAGCAATGCAAAAATAGAAGGAACTTTCGCTCTCTTAGGCGAAAAACTTAATGCTCAACACAACGAATTTATGTGTGCATTAAACCGTGAAAGAGACGAACGTTGCTGTGGTGACAATGCTATTGTTACTTACACTAACGCAACCTTCTATCCCAAATTAGTAGCAGATGTTACTGTTGGCACTACTACTACGGCACAACCCACTTACAACCCCATTCATAATTGCGGTTGCTGTGGCAGATAACAAAGGCGGTGGCGTGGTGGAGAACTGCGCCACTTTCTTTATTTAAGGAGATTATTATGTTTGTAAATTCACAACAAATACAGTTAGGTGTAGACAATTTTATTGAAAACGAGATAGCAAAAAAGGCGGTAGGTGCAAACAAGTTTATGGTTTACTTTGCTATGCCTATAATCAATAAAAAAATCATAGAGTATATTAACAAATACTCAACAAACAATGCCACTAAAGACTTTTTTGACGAAAATAATAATGTTGATATAGATGCCGTTTATAATATGGCTAAAACAGCAGTCAAAAAGAGTGGTCAATTTGTGTTTTATGGCATCGTTTTTGATGAAACCGATATAGATAAATTATATAATTATATAAGGGGGACAACGGTATGAAAATACTCAAAGATTTAATTAGCAAAGCAAATGATACTCTTGACGAAATAGAGTTCTATGTGGAAAAAGCACATCATCTTCGTGGCGAGTATAAGACACTTGCAGATACGTACATTAAACTAGCCGATATGCATATAACAATATATGGCTTATTGCACGAAAGAATGGTTGCTTTGATAGAAGACGAGAAGAAAAAAGGTGTTGCTGTTCCTGCTGCTATGCAAGCAATATGGGACTACGAACACGAAAAGCTAATTAAAGAATTTGCCGAAGCAAAATATCTTGTGGAAGAATACAAGAAAATGGGATATTAAGAAAAAAGTCGTAAAGTCTCAAAAATTGAGACTTTTTTACCAAAATAATGTGATATAATGTTATCATAGAAATAATATTCAAGGGGTGATGCCGAAAAAATCGGTATTACCCTTTACTTTTAACAAGGAGTATGGTATAATAATTATGCCTAAAGAATTTGACGAAAGTAAAGTAAAAAGAGATAGATTAGGACGCTTTGCAGAAATGTCTTCAAAGGAAATATCCGATACTATTAGGCAAGAAATTGGTGGACACCGATACATTGAAGCGGTAAACGATAGAGTGCCTTTTAACTCTTTAACTACTAATCAATGGAGATTGTGGTATAAAGAACAAACTCAAAGAGAGAAATCATATTTAATTGGGGAATATGACGAAAGAAGATTTGTAAATATTGA
>JAZLAE010000028.1:0-13158 GCA_045613025.1 Christensenellaceae bacterium
CACACACGCAAGGCACAGCGCGCGACGCATTTAAATCACCGGCCAGCGCGTGCCGACAGTTAGCAACGCGCAACCACTCGCAGGCCCTGGGACCTGTGCCCACGCGTGAAACATCGTGAAACATTTACCCTGACGCGTGAAACAGTGTGAAACATTTTACAGATATATTACAAATTTGTGTTGACAATTCTATAATAGTAGTATATATTTTAAAATGAAAGGACGGTGTTATATATGGGTGCAGTGGAACGCTATAACAAGTTTATTCATTGCCTTTGTGGCAATCCGCTATATGATTTCCATAATAAAGACGATTGCACAAATCAGCAAATTAGATATATGCTAAATAGAACGCAATCAATGTTTAAGTGGTCCGGTTTACCTTCAACTATACCGCAAAGAAATTTAGAACTAATTATACAAATTAATGGTTGTGCTGGTGTGGCCAGTGTAAACGGCGAGTTGTACGCGTTTTATGGTGGTTTAGGCGGTGAAGCTAATGCGTATTATATGCCTACGTTGTATACTGTTGCAAACCCTGCGTTAAAACTTTCAAAAAGTTTTGTTATCGATGAAGATGTGGTAGTAGTTCCAAATGATTCTATGTATATCGGTTTAATACCTTTGTTTGAACGGTATGCAAAAGCAATAACCGAAACTGAATTATCGTTGGAAGTTGCCAATATTAATTCGCGTATTATTTCTTTGCTTACTGCGTCAGACGACAGAACAAAGAAAAGCGCAGAGAAATATATTTGTGATATTATAGATGGCAAGTTCGGCGTTGTTGCTGGCGATGAACTTTTAGGCGGTGTAAAAACACAACCTTACGCACAGACCGGGCACACTGTTATAACTGACTTAATCGAACTTGAGCAATATTATAAAGCTTCCTGGTATAATGAATTAGGACTAAACGCAAATTATAATATGAAACGCGAAAGTATAAACAGTGGTGAAAGTCAGTTAAACAACGATATGTTGTTACCGCTTGTTGATGATATGTTAAAACAAAGGCAGGAAGGCGCGGAAAAAATCAATAATATGTTTGGAACTTCAATAACTGTTGAACTTTCTTCAAGTTGGGAAGATAACCAGGAAGAAGTTGACAAGGCAATTGAAGAAATGACAAACGGAACGGAAGAAGGTGAAACCAGTGAAGCGAACGAAATTGAAAGACCTTTATAATTTGACAAATTCGATTTTTACTGATTTACAAGCGTTAGACGTTCCCTGGAAGTCTAAAAACATAGCGCAGGCCCTTGACGTTGCTTATATGGGTAACCAGTCAGGCAACAAATTTGCTTCGCCTTTACTTGAACAGTTTATTGACGATGAAGGCGAAATAAGTTCAGCAGACCGCGCAACCATAGCAAGCGTTGTATTCGCGTTAAATAATGAAAACTGGACGAAGTTATATAACACACTTTCGTTTCAATATGACCCCATAGAAAACTATTCTATGGTGGAAGTAATGACCAATGACCAAACTATAACGCAATATGGTAAAACAAACACGCGGACCGATAATTTGTCGCATAGTAAGACCGGAACAGAACAAACGGGATATAATTCAACTGACACCAGGACCGACAATTTGACACATACGAAGGCAGAAACGGAAATCATTACGCATAATACAACCGATACCAGGACCGACAATTTGACACATACAAAAGCAGGTTCGGAAAGTGTAGCAAAAACGCACGATGGAAACACGCGCGGACAGTCAACGCTTACAAAAGAAGGTTCGGAAAGTATAGCAAAGGATAACACAAGAACGTTTGAAGGCGGGGAAACAAGAACACCCAACACGCAAACATCAAACAGCGTATATGCGTTTAATTCAACCGCGCCAGCGCCCACGTCGTTGTCAAATAATACCGGTACGGAAACAAATCAATATTTAAATAGGTCTGACAAGGACGAAGGAAGCGAAACAACTTCTTACAATGGCCGTATTGACCGAAACAACGCAACGAACGAAGAACACAACGCCGAAAGCGAAACAACTTCGTTCACAGATAGAGTTGATACGGACGCAGGGACAAGCGCAAACGTGAAGACCGGAACCGAAGCAACTTCGATAAACGGACGCGATACGGACGAAGGAACCAGCGCAAACGCGAAGACTGGAACCGACACACTAACATATAATACAACTGACGCAGACACCGGAACACAGAAGGACGAACAAACCGGAAGCGATACCGCGACGCGTAATTATAGGTTGACAAGGTCGGGCAATATAGGCGTTACAACTTCACAACAGATGATAGAAAGCGAACGCGCGTTATGGTTATGGAACTTTTTCTATAAGATTGTTTTCCCGGACGTTGACCGGGTTTTAACATTAAATATTTATTAAAGAAAGGAAGGTAACAAAATGAACGGTGGTTATATTATGATTGATTGTAAGGGCCTTGACCTTACATCGGCAGAAGAACAGACAATTAGCGGTTTATACAAAGATATGGTAACCGCAATCAAGACCGGCAAACCCTTAGTTGCTTATAATTGCGTGTGGGGAAGTAACAGCGATAGTCCTATGACACCAATCCCATTTTTTGCGCAGAATTGGACAGATTCGCTGGTTGTTGGAACTGCTTCGATTCTTAACATTTCTTGCACAAGTGCGGACAAGGTAACCGTAACAAGTTTAGTATGAAAGGAAGGTAATAAAAATGGAAGTTAAACAGATTTATCAGTTAATGAACACGATAACAGACGAAATTTTGGGCAAGGACGCAGACGGAAACGCGCAGATTATTGTTCAGGAAGATTTAAGCAATATAACAGATGTTGGAACCGCGATTTTTAACGCGACAGACGTAGATAACTATTGCAAGAAGCTTCTTGACAGAATAGGCAGGGTTATTTTTGTCAACCGTCCTTATTCGGGCAATATACCGTCAGTTCTTATGGATTCCTGGGAATTCGGTTCCGTAATGGAAAAGATAACCGCAGATTTACCGGACGCAACCGCGAACGAAAGTTGGGAACTTACAGACGGCGCAAGCTATGACCCCAATATTTTCTACAAGCCAACAGTTAGCGCAAAGTTTTATAACAAGCGTGTGACTTTTGAAGTTCCGGTGTCAATCACTGAAAAGCAGGTAAAGGAAAGTTTTACCAACGCTTCACAGTTAAACGGCTTTATTTCAATGATTTATAATGCCGTTGACAAGTCAATGACAGTTAAAATTGATTCACTGGTAATGCGCACTATTAACTCTATGATAGGCGAAACAATCAAGGCAGACTACGGGACAGACCAGCTGGCAAGCAAAAGCGGTATTAAGGCCGTAAACCTTCTGTATTTATTCAATCAGAAGTTTAGCAAGTCACTTACTGCAAGCAATGCTTTAACCGATGCAGATTTTATCAAATTTGCTTCTTATGAAATGGGTATGTACCAGGCACGTTTGACAAAGTTGTCGCGCTTATTCAATATTGAAGGCAAGGACCGTTTTACCCCTTCAGACCTTTTGCACGTTGTAATGCTGGCAGACTTCCGCAAGGCGTGCGCCGTTTACTTACAGTCAAACGTATATCACGATTCACTTGTTGCACTTCCTAACGCTGAAGAAGTTCCTTACTGGCAGGGTTCCGGCGCAAGTTATGCGTTCAGCGATGTTTCAAAAATAAACATTGTTACCCCTTCAGGCGATGCAGTGGAAGCAGGCGGAATTTTGGGTGTTATGTTTGACCGCGACGCGTTAGGCGTATGTTGCCAGGATAGAAGGGTAACAACAAACTACAACCCGAAGGCAGAGTTTACAAACAGCTGGTTCAAATTTGATTGTGGAACCTTCGCAGACAAGGCAGAACAGTTCGTTGTTTTCTTCGTTGCGTGATGGTTGTTCTCTAATATATGGTCACTTCTTAGAAGATTAGCGGGTAATAACACCCGCTTTTCTTCTATAAAGTGACTATAAAAGAGTAATTTTATCGTTAGAAAGGTGGTGTATAAATGGCTTGGGAAAATTATTTATTAGATGTGTCATTTGATTCAGCATCAGCAACACCAACGGCAATTTCATTAGGTGCTTTTACTACAAATACAGGTTACCAAAATAGTAGTCAATGGGTAGGAGGTACAAGTTTTGGTGTTGTAATTCCTTATGGTGTTGAGCAAACAATAGCAGACATAGAAAACGATGGTGGGCATTTAATAATATATGCATATCAACCACAAGCAAATGATTATGTTCGTATCAGATTTTCTGTAAATGGTTCTATGTATACCGCTTTTAGTGGTTGGGCAACTGATGTTAAAATTTGTTTCGGTATTAATGAAGAAACTCAAGAAGCGCAGATTTCCACTTGTCAATATTATCAACATAATGAAACTTATATAATTGCGGCGGCACTTGGTACAAATGTTTCAAGTTATACAGGTGTAAGGCAAACATTATATAATATATTCAAAAACGCACCTTTAGTACAATATGTATGGCAGAGTGTACCAAGTATTAGCGGTAAAAATGGGATTTTATCGTTTAGTATGGTTAAAGATACAGAACTAAACGGCGGTGACCCGGTAAACAGTGCGGACCCGTCAGCGATTCACCGTTTGGAACAGTCAACTTGTTTGGGTGTATTGCGTCAGAATATGCCGTATAATGAAGAAACGCCGGTTATATATTCAGGCAGTGTTAATTATATGAGTATAGAAAAAATAGGCGGTCCCAGTGGCGGTTATTTTGTCGACGCCGGCACAAAGTTGCGTTTCTATTTTCGCGGTGCTATGGTGCCTATTTACGAAATATCCGGCGGATTTAATGAAAATATGTACCTTCATTTCATAATTGACGAAGAAAACGAAGTTGCAAAGTTATCGTTAATTTATAGAAATACAAGTGTTACGCCCATAACATACGCATATAACCAACAGTCGTTCACCGATGAGCAAATGCACGATATGTTTTTGTGGTTGCAAAGTCACGTCGTTCCTGAAGACGAAGAAGAAGAAACTTCGACGGATTTAATCGGAAATGGTGACGAAGGCGGGGAAACTTTCACGCCCTGGCACAGCTACAACATACCGCAGGGAAGCAACCCGACAAAAGGCGCGCTGAATACTGGATTTACTACAATGTATTTTATTGATGATACAGCGCTTCGAAGCTTGTCTGATTTTCTATGGACAGATTCTTTCGTTGAAAATGTGAAGAAGTTCTTTAACGACCCGCGCGAAATAATAATTGGTTTAATGGTTCACCCCATTACACCAAATTATCAAGATTCAACCAGCGAAATAAAAGCGGGCCGAATAAGTACGGGCGTTAGTGCGCACAAGATAACGAACCAGTATAAAACTATTGATATGGGTGTTATCAATATGCACGAAGTTACGCATACATTTTTAGATTATGCCCCTTACACAAAGGCAAGTGTTTATTTACCTTATTGCGGTGAACACGCGCTTGACTTGTCAGATATACAGAATAGTGAACTGCATTTATATTATACATTTGATTTTCTGACCGGTTCTGTATGTGCCAAAATTTCCGTTGATGGTAATTTCAAATATAATTTTACTGGTCAGTGCGGTGTTCAGATTCCGACAAGTTCCGAAGACTTTTCGCGAATGTATTCAAGTGTATTGAGTGCTGGCGCAACGCTGGGAAGCGCAATAGCAACCGTTGCAAGCGGTGGACTTACGGCGCCTTTGCTTATTGGTTCCGGTGCTAATATGCTGGCCAACGGCGTGAATATGACACCTGACGTTCAATATAGTTCCGGCGGTGCTGGTTCGACTGGTTTTATAAGCACTCAAACGCCTTTTATTAAAATCGACTTACCTTCGCCCTTAATGGCCAATGGTGACACTTCAGACGAAGACACCGAAAGTTCTAAACAGTATTCTTTTGTTGGTAAGACAACATACCAAAATTTAAAGCTGTCAGAGTGTAAAGGTTTTACAAAGTGTATGGAAGTTCATTTAACCGGAATACACGCAACCGAAAAAGAACTGTCACAGATAGAAAGTGAACTGTTAAAAGGTGTTATAATTCAAACCGGAAACAGTGACCCGTCAGCAACACCGGTCACCAGCGGAAACATAGTTATAACGTTCATTAAATGCAACAGTGAACGAAACGTTATCGGCAAAAAATGGGGAAATGCTACTGGTGACACAAAAGCAATCGAAGGCAGGTTAATATTTGACCAGTCAATAACAACGCCAAAATTGATTATTGACGGCGACGCAATCGGCTATAATTATTGTTATATTGGTCTGTTTAATAGATATTATTATGTAGAAGATATAACAGTTAAAGAAGGCACGTTAGAAGAAATAGCGTTATCCGTTGACCCGTTACAATCGTTCAGAACTGATATACTAAAATGTAAAGCGATAGTTGAACGCCAGGAAAAGAAGGGCAATTTATATATGAGTGATTCGTATATGTGGACGAAGGTCAATCGCGAAGTCGTTACGGTTCCTTTTACTGCTATTACGCTTGACTATATAGACGACGACGGTATTCCGTCGTTTCCGCGTGCAAACAACTCTTACATATTAACTATTGCGGGAAGTGATTGATTATGAAAGAAAAATTTTACGATTTAAAAAACATATTAGCAACGAACTCAGATTATAATATTATATTCGGTGAACGTTCAAACGGTAAGACATACGCCGTTCTAAAATACCTTCTTGAGCGGTATGCAAAGAAAAACATACAAGGCGCAATTATTAGGCGCTGGCGTGATGATTTTCAGGGCAAGCGCGGGGCATCAACATTTGATGCCCTTGTGGCCAATAATGAAATTAAAAAACTTACTAACGGCGTATGGTCTGACGTTTATTACTTTTCTGGCCGGTGGTACCTTTGCACATATAACGAAAAAGGCGAACGCACAACAGACGAAAAGCCGTTTTGTTATGGTTTTGCTATAACGTCTATGGAACACGACAAAGGAACTTCGTTTCCTGGCGTAGGCACTATTTTATTTGATGAGTTCATAACCAGGACAGGTTATTTGCCCGACGAATTTGTGTTATTCAATAATGTACTTTCAACTATCATTCGACACCGGGACACCGTAAACGGCGAACCTATAAAAATATTTATGTGCGGTAACAGCGTAAATAAATATTCTTGTCCGTACTATTCCGAAATGGGTTTAAAGCACGTTAAGGAAATGGAACAAGGTGCAATCGATGTATACGAATACGGCGAAAGCGGTTTACGCGTAGCGGTGGAATATGTTAAACCGACAAAGAACGGTAAGAAGTCAGATAAATTTTTTGCATTTGATAACCCGCGTCTTAATATGGTTACTTCGGGCGGGTGGGAAATTGATGTTTATCCGCATTGTCCTTGCAAAATCAAGCCAAAAGATATATTATATACTTATTACATAATATACGACGGCGAACCGCTGGTATGTAATGTTGTGAGAACTGAAAACTTATACTTTACGTTCATACATCAAAAGCACGCAGAACTGGAAGAACGCGACACAGATTTAATATTTTCCACTGCGTTTGATGCAAGACCAAACTTCCGCAGGAAGATAACAAAACCGCGTTCGGATTTAGAACGCAAGCTTGCGGAATTCTTCATAAAAGACAAGGTATTTTATGAGAACAACGAAACAGGCGAAATAGTTCGGAATTATTTAATGTGGTGCGGGAAGGAAGGTGTATAAGATGGATACATTGCAAACAATCGTAACGATTTTAGGTAATGGATTTTTCCCCATTGCAGTTTGTGGTTTTCTCTTTTGGTATGTGTGGAACAAGGACAAACAGCACAAGGACGAAATTTCAGAGTTGCGGAAGTCAATTGACAATAACACGAAAGTGTTAGAAAAATTTATAAATAAAATGGAAGGTGGTGTAAAGAAATGACAATTGCACAATTACTATTAATGTATCAAAACACAGTAAACCCGCCTGTTTCTACTGCTGAAGGTGTTTCACAGGCTATTAGGTGGTTTAATATCGTGGAAGTTTTCGCACTTGAAAACCCCGAAGAAGTGCCAAACGGTAATACTGTGATATTTGCTTGCGAAGAATCAGCGCGAAATGCTGACATTAACGCAACCAATTATGACAGATTAAACAATGACCTTGTTCACGTTCACGCGATGTTATACGCAATTACACAGCAAAATCCGTAAAAGAAGGTGGGTAATTTATGGGACTACGAGAAGAATTTATAAAAAACGCACAATCAGAAGTCGATAACAATTCAATTTACGTTTGGGGCGGGCAGGGTGAAAAAACCGAAGGTCTGTCAATTAAAACTATCGAATGTTTAGAAAATAGTAATCACACAAATGTAAAACGGATTTTAAAACATATTGCTGATATTTACCCCGATACAAATAAATCGCGTGCGTTCGATTGTTCGGGATTAGTTACATATCATTTAATCAAATTAAGTATTTTGTACAGTGACACAACAGCCAACGGTCTGTTTAAATGGTGCAAACCGATAAACAAAAAGGATTTACTTCCTGGTGATTTAGTATTCAAAGTAACCGACGGGAAGGCCGTCCACGTTGCAATCTATAAAGGTGATAACACTTTAATAGAAAGCGTAGGCAGGGACGAAGGCGTGCAAAATACCAAACTATCAACAAAGTTTAACAAGTTCGGACGCGTTCCGGCGTTTGTTTAAATCCCTTCATAGCAGAAAGACGCAGGTTTTTAATCTGCGTCTTCTGTTTCTTGTAAGTCTAATATATATTCCTTGTATTCTTCGCTAATAGATAATGAATAATCGCCTTCTTCCAAATGGACCGAAGACCGTTCGCAATAATCGCCCGGAACCCCTTCGAAGTCTATAAGCGTTCCGCTTGTTTCTTCGTCTATATAGGTATGAATAAGTTTACCGGTTTTTCCTTTTGGTATATATAAGTTAGATGTGAAATAATCGTATATATTCGGTCCGTACTGGTCAACCATATAAGGCAACGTTATTTTTTTATTCAAACCGGACACCGTTAAAATTGTGGTTCCGTCCCATTTTGTCATAAGATAACGCTTCGCGCCTAAAAACTTGCCCATCATATAAGCGCCGTCAAAATCCCACTGCGATATTATTTTTACTTCGCCTTTTATTGTTTTCGGCATATACCACTCAATCGGAATTCGATGAAAGCGTGAACTTTTTTCTATTCGTCTTATTATCCACGCATTATAACTGTTAAAATAGTCTGCGTGCTTTTCAGGATTGAAATATTTAATACTGTCCGTATCTGCGTAAATATAATCTTCCTTACATTCAAGTATAGCTGACCACAAATTGCGCCGACAAGAAGCAGTTATAACAAGGCCCCACAAATAATATAGAAAACGGTTTTTGCTGGTGTTATACTTTTCTATTTCTGCATCGCTGTCTGCTTCTTCTGTTGCCCATTCGTCTAATTCTGCGTTATAAACTTCATTATCCTTAAACACTGCCTGGCACATCATTCCAAACGTTGCGTTGCACATACCCTTCTTTTGCATATACTCTATAACTTTTTCTTTAACGTCTTTTAGGGTGGTTTTATCGGCGTATAGTGACAATATAGCCTTTACTAATTCAGTCGGCAGATAACCGCGTTTATAGCGCCGTAAGCGGGCAATTTTCATTTTACCCCATTTATAAACACGCTTTATTATATCGAAATCTATATTGGTTATGGTAGTGCCAACGACTGACCCACTGACCACACGCCCATTTGCAACCGTACAACCTTCTTTTTGCCAACATCGTGAATACGATATATAGTTATCAAATAAAAATGTGGCTTGTAAATCTTCGAATACTACGTCAAACATACAAAAATACAGTTCACACGATTCTTTGAAAATTTCCGGTGTAATGTTGTCTATAACTTCACAAGACGACATCGGGAATTCGTTTGACAATACAGCTTCGCCAGGGTATGCGCTTGTGAAGTCTTCGGATTGAAAACAGTATAACGGTTCCTTGCTATCTGCATAGAATGGATTTGTGTGCGTAAATCCGCCGGCGAAGGCCCTTCGCGCCTGGTTGTATTCATCGACTGTCAGCGTTAAGCTATGAATAAAATTTAAATAATTATATCGTTGAAACTTTCGCTTGTATGGGTTATTGTCGAAACCTTGCAAGCACGCACGCCGGCAGAAGGCCCGAACGTAACCGGTATTGGTTAGCGGTATCTTTGTTATATTTCCATTTTTCAACATTTCTTCGAATATGAACGAAACAACCACTTGCACATCATTGACGCAATAACGTAACTGTGTCCAGTTTATCGTGCTTTGTGAGTGGCGTCTTTCGTAATATTCCAGGCCTGCCGTTTTTTGTACCGGTATTTCTACCAAATGTTCGCCCATTTTCGCCAAACTGAAAGCAGATAACACATAACTACATTTAAATTCTATACCGTTTGTCGTGGTTGCGTGGACTGGTTTTCTGTTGTCTATTGCGAACACTTCCACCCATTCCAACCACTTACGCATAAATTGAAATTCATACGAAAGCGACTGCACATAACAGACAAGATGTTTTTTCCCAACTTCCAAACCAAATTCCCGCGCCAGTGTGTCCAGGGTTTCAACAAATTCAAGCCACGTCCTACCTATTATAACAAGGCCACAAATCGACATTTGCCATATATACATACAAGCGCGCTTTTCGGTACGTTCATAAAACGAACTTGTTTCTATATCGAACGAATTGGGCAAGTTTAACACTTGCCCGCCGTTCCTTTTCTTATACCATTTAAGTTTTATATTTGCTTTTATATCGTCGCATAATTGTTTAGTTTGTTCCGGGTAATATATGGTAGTGTGGTCAATATTAAACTTCAAAAAATCCCGAAGTTCCATCGGCGTTTTGCAACCTTTGTTCTTCTTCGTATATCGCGTTTATTTGCGCTTCCATTTTTTGTACTAACTTGTCAACATTAAACCACTTTTTACCCTGGACGTATTTTCCCATTTTATCAAGTATTACATATTTCAAATTCTGTTCGCTAACTTCGGGTTTTAGTTCTTTTAACTTTTCATAAGCTTGCCAAAATCTGTCATAGTTTCTTGACGTCATATCGTTAATTTGGTCTTGCAAATTTTTATAACCAGCTTCTTTTAAACCTTCGCCTGTTTTCTTTTTAACACGCTTATAGCCAGCAAGCGAAGACGTTTCGGCACGCATAAAACTACGCGCCCGCTTGAATTCTTCAAGAAGTTCTGTTTTATCTTTTCCAACTGTTGAAAACTTCACTTGCTCATAGTCGCCCTGCTTGCCCGCGTTCGGTAACTTCCCGCGCTTTTCTTCAAACCTTCTCAAACGCTTATTACCGGCAGAAACCAAACGGCCCACTGCCGTTTTTAACTGCGATTCCGTAAGCTTGTTTAGTTCGTTAAACGGTAAATCTAATATTTGTTCTACCGTTTTCCCTGCTATCCATTCAGCAGAATTTTTCGTTGCCATTATAACACCTTCTTCCTTTATAATTTTACTTCATTACATTTTATTATTACTTCTTCATCAATCCCCATTTCGTCTATAAATACAGAATATAAATGAAAACTGTTTTCGCATTTGATACACCTGCGCATTATTCGAAACATAATAAAAGGTGGTTCAATTTGTTCTGAATACCATTCTGCATTGCGCGTATTATAGACTTTTCCAGGGTTGTTTATCAGTTCCAACAACAAAGCGTTTGTTATACCTTTAACGCCCTTCTTTATATGCTTATATGTTATTTTATATTCAATATCAGACATCTTCAAATATCCTTCTTAAATATTCTTCGCTTACATACTGGCGAAGTCTGTTATATTCGTCTGCGGTCAACATATCGTTAAGCGCCAGCGTTTGCAAATATTCGCATATTGTTGACTTTGTTAAATCTAAACGAAAGCTTGTCTTACATTCATTCATTAAAACGTGAATAACCTTCTTATATCTGCTATATTTTTCTATATCTATATTTAACATTATACTATTCCTTTCTTTAAAAATTAGGGTTACACCATCGTGTAACCCTATAACCTTTATTGTAACCGGTATTATTTCCAGTCGTCAAGTGACTTGTCTTCATATGCCTGGTCTGACTTCTTCCACTCACGAACCCACAAAGTATAGCTTAACTTTTCTTCCTTTGTTACTGGGTCCTGGTATTTCTTCGAAGAAACGGAACCGTTTACAACATCGATTCGCACTGGATAATCCTTCGGCGCGTCGCAACCTTCTTCGAACTTCACGCTTGCGCTAACTTCTTCGTGTGACGCCTTGTTAGTAATTCTTGTAAGGTAAGAATTAAATTTGCGCCCTTCCTTTGTGGTCTTTTCCTTCTTGAAAATGTTTACTGTTATCATAGTAATACTTTCTACCCTTCGCCCTGGGTGCCAGGTATTTTATATTATGGGCGCTTTACGGTGCGCCCTTGCCGTCATTCTTCGCCGTTTACCGGTGTTTTGCTTACCCATCTATCTATTATATCATAGAACGCCTTGTGGCCTGCTGGCCCACTCATAATATCGAAGGAAAGTATATATTGACTTTCATTCAGTTCTAAACGGTGTTTGCGGTCCAAATATGTGAAGAACTGTTTTAACATTGCGCACGCCGTACAGCGTGCTATTCTGTCGCTATTATCCATTAGCGTTGTTGCATATATATTCATCATACAATCGATTGTTGTTCGTTCTTGAATTCCTAAATTCATATTATACACCTGCCTTTTTCAACTTCGTACATATATGCACGATATACAAAACAATCGTTGCGGGCCTTCTTCAATTCGTCCAATGCCCTACTTTTTGATTTGTGCTTTATTCCGCTATATTCTTCCGATGTGGTTTCGGTAATATCTGCGGGAACATCAACCATAATAATATAATACTTCATATCTAGTCACCTTCTACCCTTCACCCTGGGCGCCAGGTAATATTTGATAATACCATTATAAACCCTAACACTAAAAATACAAGTTAAAGAATTATAAACTAATTATAAACTAAAATTTATAATTATAAAAATTTTATAAACTGCCTTATGCGTGTACGCGTATATAAATAGGAAGCGTTTTACACTTGCCCGGAAGTTGCCCGGAAGTTGCCTGGAAGTTGCCTGAATGTTTCACACTGTTTCACGCGTCAGGGTAAATGTTTCACGATGTTTCACGCGTGGGCACAGGTCCCAGGGCCTGCGA
>JAZLAE010000029.1:0-247694 GCA_045613025.1 Christensenellaceae bacterium
GTAATATCGAATTTGCTATCGAAAACGACGTTTTAACAAACGCTGAAACTTTCCTTGCTGAAAAAGTGGCAGGTGAATATTACTACGTTACAGCATTCAAAGGCCACAACGTTTACCGTATTAAATATATGTACGTAACAAGGGCTATTGATTCTATTGAAGAATTTGAAGAAGTATTTACTTTAACTCCTGAAAAATCTCTTGCTGGTATTCACGGTTACTATATTTTAACTAAAGACCTTGATGGTTCTTCATACGTAGGCAACCACCTTTTCGCAAGCGGTAACACTTCTTATTCTGGTGGTAGTGACGTAGGTTTAGAAGGTGGTACGTTTGATGGTTTAGGTCACACTATTTCTAACATTACTTTCAAAGATGCAGGTTTATTCGGTCACGCAACTTCACCTACACTTAAAAACTTTGCGTTAACGGGCGTTACTATCAATTCTTACTACGGCTCTGTATTGGCACACCAATTCGAAAGATTATGGGGTGAAAAATTCAACGAAGATGGAACTCCTATACTTAATAATAAAGGAGAAAACTCTTGGGTTGTTAAAGAACCATTAATTGAAAACGTTTACGTTCAAGTAGATAAAGTAATTTGGGGTAGTGCTAAGCGTGTTAACATTTTAGTAGATAACTCATTCCCTACGTCTACTGTTCTTTCAAACGTAGTTATTGATTATCAAAATGCTGAAGAAGATGGCATTATTAGCGATATTTATGCAAATACTGGCTGGCACTTCGGTACTATTGGTGGTAACCAAACATCAGATATGTCACAATCATATATGTTCTTTGACTGTTTCTCTATCTCAAGTGCGCCACTTTATACACGTACTGTTCCATACTTTGCTGAAAACCAAGTAGAAGTTTTAAGTAGAAATGGTTCTACTGGTCACTATATCAACGAAATCGGCGAAGTTTTAGATTCACGCGTTACAGATTTCTTAGCAACAAGGGGCATAACTCCAACAAGAAATAACTTCGCGCCAGGTATTAAAGCGTACGACGATTATGCTTCACTTGCTGAAGACGCTGAAAACAACGCAGACATCCTTTCTTCTTACAGTGATAAATATTGGACAGTTGTAAACGGTGTTCCTTACTGGAAACCACTTTACGTTAAAGGTTTAGACGTTGTTGTAACAGATAGTAAGGGAAATACAGTTGATGAATACGTATTAAATAACGAAACACCAGAACTTAACGTAGCCCTTATTGAAACAGCTACTGGTCTTAACGTTTCTGGTCAAGTAGTTACTGCTAATAAAGAAGGCCTTATAATTTCTGGCAACGTAATCAAACTTGCTGGCCCTGCTACAGGCGATGGAGAATTTGAAGTTACTGTTTCTGCTACCGTAAACGGCGTTCTTATTGAAAAAACTATTATCGTTACGTATACTAATAAAGTACTATTAGACGGTAAAGTTTTATATTCTCAAGCAGATAAAGCCCTTGATTTATATTCGTTAAGGGAAGCACTTTTTGCGGTTGATAAATCAATTAACTCACTTGATGATATTGACGGCTATATCGTAAACGGCGAAGAATTTGACGTATTAGAATTAGAAGTAATAATCTCTAACCTTAACACTAATAGAGGTAAAGATAGAGCAGTAGACACTGCACAAGAAATAACTGTAGTAATCGACGGTGTTCCTTATCTTATTCCAAACGTATATGCATACACTAAACTTGTTGACGAAGCAGAAGATTTATTATACTTCCAATATGATTACACTAAGAATAACGATTATCCTGATTTCAACGGTTACTACCTTGTAACTAAAAACATCGATGCAACAGACTTAAAATTAAAAGACCACGTGTTTGCTAACACAAGTAGTATTTTCCCAGATAATAGTGATAAAGCAAAAGGCTTAACAGGTGTATTTGATGGTAACGGTTACGTTATTTCTAACCTTACAACAATCCGTAATGGTATCTTTGGTTGTGTAGCGTATGCTGTAATTAAAGATATTGCATTTACAGACTTAGTAGTTGCAGGTTCAAGTTATCCAACCTTATTTGCTCATACTTTAAAAGCAAATACTACTAATGCTAACACAGCGTATATTTCTAACGTATATATTTCTGTTAAGAGTATGGCTTCTAAATCTGGTGTAATGTTCAACAATGCTCCAGACTTAAACAACGTTTTATATGAAAACATTGTTATTGATTGGCAATCGTTTGATAAACAAGCTTGGTTAACTAACGAAAGCGGACGTTTTGGCGTTATGACAGATTTCTCTCTTGCTGTGGGTGCTTATACTACTTGGAAAAATATTTATACGATTATTCCAAGCCCAGTATTTGCAATAAGAACTGGTGCTATATTTAGTGTTGCTGGCAACTTAGTAAAAGATAACGGCGATGGCACGTATACTGCAACTGACGCTATGTTACAAGAATTCCTTGCTACAACAGGTAAAACGTTAGCAAAGAATAACATTCATTTTGGCTTTAAGTCATACGCAACAGCATCTGCAATGAAAGCTGACGCTCAAGCAAACGCTACAAGTTATGCTACGTTTAGCGATAGTTGGATTGTAGTTGACGGTATGATTTACTGGAAAGAAATTTACAAACAAAACTTCGCGCTTCAAGTAAAACAAGGTGATAACGTTGTTGACGGTGAAATCTTAGTAAGAGATGCTAAAACTGAAATCACACTTGATATCTTAGATATGGGTGGTAACGTTGTTGAATCAACAATTACTGCACCTGAAGGAATTTTAGTAGAAGGCAATAAAATTAAACTTGCAAGCGAACCAAATTCAGTAGGTTCTTATGAAGTTAAAATTTCTGCAGTAGTAGAAGGTATGACAATCGAAAAATGGGTGGCTATTAACTACTCTAACGCATACGATGTTGATGGCAAAGTATTATATTCAGCTTACGATAAAGAATTAGATATCGACTCACTTAACGCAGCTCTTGAAGCAGCTGGTCAAGCAACCATCACTAAAGACCAAATTAATGGTTACATAGTAGGTGGCGAAGATGCAGACGAATTAGTTCTTGAAGTTATTATCGATGGTGGTGAAATTGGCGATAAAAGAGCGGTTACTCAATCTCAAGTAGTAACTGTAAAAGTTGGAACTAAAGCTTATACGCTTAATAACGTATATGCCTATACAAGACTTATCGATGAAGTTGAAGACTTATCATGGTTCTCTAAACAATACGTAGTTATTGAAGGTGCTGAGGGTCTTTCTGAATCAGATATAGAATTTACAATGGGCAACGTAAAAATCAGCAACGTACAAACACCAAGTGCTTTTGCTCAATACCCAGGTTACTATCTTGTAACTAAAAACCTTAACGGTGCAAACTATAATGGTACTGAAGAAAACTATAAACTTGAAGCTCTTCAAGCTGGTAAACAAGCACATGATGCCACTAAAGGTGTAGGCTTAACAGGTATATTTGATGGTAACGGTTACACTATTTCTAATATCACAATCCCTACACGTGGTATCTTTGGTCAAGTTACTGCAGGTACTGTTAAAAACATAGCTGTTAAAGACGTGAAAACTGTAGGTTACTATCAATGTGTAATTGCTCACGCTATAACAAACGGTGATATCGATGGTAATGGTTCAAAAGAAAATCCAACACTTATGAACGTATATATCGAAGGTGCTAACCTTTCATATGAAGAAGGTTCTAATAGTGAAGTAGGTGTTATTAACCAAAATTCTTACTATGGTAACATGAAGAACGTTATTGTTAAACATACTTTAAACGAAACTGAAGTTGCTAAGATTAAAGCAGGTAAACACTGGGGTATTACAAACAACCAATACTTCTATGCTACAGGTTCTTATAACTCTCACTTCAGCAACGTATACTTCATTACTGAAGGCCCTATCAGTTACTGTACAAGTACTAATTTAGGTTGGAACAAGTTCTTAGTTGGTGGTAACGTAGTTAATGTAAATGGTGAAAACAAATACGAATTAGCTGATGCTACATCATTTGCATTATTAAACGAATTATTAAATTCTGAAACTTATACTTGGAATACAGACGTTATCACTGCAGACGCACTTTGGAATATCGACGTTAATAAACAAATTAAACAATATGTTAACGACGATGCTTGGAAGGCTGATGCTACAAATGATTACGCTTCATTTGATAGCGCTTACTGGACTATCGTTGGTGGCGTTCCTACTTGGAAAACTTTAAACGCTTAATCCGAAGTAACAAACAAAATAAAATACCAAGGCAAATTGCCTTGGTATTTTTATTTTAAAAGTATATAAGCGTTGTTATGCTTTGTTTCTATAAAGTCTGCCGACCCCGATAACCAACAAGGTTAATCGTGTCCGCCAATCTTTAAGAGCCTTGCCTAACTTGCTTCTATCCCTTTAAAAATTTAAAAGTATATAAGCGTCGTTATGCTTTGTTTCTATAAAGTCTGCCGGCCCCGATAACCAACAAGTGTAGGATTTATATTTTATTTAAGTTCGCCGTTCTTTAAACATTCAAGCATAATTTCCGCGCTTTTAACGTTTGTTGCAAGCGGTATGTTTTGAACGTCGCAAAGTCTTAATAATGCAGAAACGTCTGGTTCGTGTGGTTGCGCTGTTAACGGGTCGCGCAAAAATACAATCAAATCTAAAAGCCCGTCTGCTATCATAGAGCCGATTTGTTGGTCGCCACCAAGCGGACCGCTTTTCATTCTTGTAATTTTAAGCCCTGTTTCGCCCATTACAAGTGTACCTGTTGTACCAGTAGCCCATAAAGCGTGGTCTTTAAGCACGTCTTTATACTTGATTGCAAGGGTTATCATATCGTTTTTCTTTTTATCGTGGGCAATAAGTGCTATTTTCATAAAACTATCTCCTTAGTGTTTATTGTTTAAAAAAATTGTATCCGCTACTATTTTTAAACCAGGCATAACGCTTGATTTTAAAAGTTTTTCTTCGCGGGTGTGTGCGCCTGCACCTAAGTGCGTGCCTACGCAAACTGATGCAACGCCAAGCGAAAGTGGTATATTACAGTCGGTTGAGCCGGATTCCATTTGGCATTTAACCCCTGAATACTTTTCGGTTATTTCTATTGCCTTATCAATAACGGCTTGCATTGTTTGTTCGTTAACGTTTTTACCGCAAGGTCTTTCGCCAACGATTTCAACGGTAATTTTAGCCTTTTGTTTAGCGTTATCAAGTATGGCGTTAAATTGTTCGCGCATAGCGTCAATACAGTCAGCGTTATCTGAACGGTATTCACATAAAAACTCTACCTTTTGCGCAATGGTGTTAACAGACGTTCCACCGTTTATCACGCCAACGTTATACGTTGTTTTGCTATCGCGTATAATAGGCGGGGTAATTTTGTAAATTTCTGAAATAATTTCGCTTGCTACTGCTATGGCGTTTTTATTGCCAAAAGCGTTAAATGAGTGTCCGCCCTCAGTTTCAACGGTAACTTTAAGCCTTGTAGAGCCTACGGCTTTTGTAACTAACGCGTCGTACTGACCGTCAAAGGCGTAAGCAAGGGTAATTCTATTATCAAAATCTTTAAAAATTTGGCGTGTGCCTTTCAAGTTGCCAAGACCTTCTTCACAAGAATTGAAAACAAAAAGCAAACCCTTATAATTATTAGAGCAACTGTTTGCAATATACTTGCAAACGGTAAGCATTTGCGCTATGCAAACAACGTTGTCAATAACCCCGGGTGAGTGGATATATTCGCCGTCGTCAATATACGGCATAGGTTCTTCATCGGGGAAAACCGTGTCGGTATGCGTTAAAAACAAGGTTATATCGTTGCTACCTTCAATATTAACGGGATAAATTACGTTATAAACGTCATCTATATAAACGCCCTTTGCACCGTTTTTTTCAAGCCACGCTTTTATAAACTCCGCGCGCTTTTTTTCTTTGTACGACGGCGCGGGGATAAGCGTTATAGTTTTTATAAGGTCAAAAATTTCAGTTTCTTGGCTGTTTAAAAAATCTTGTAAATTTTTATCCATAATTTTAAGGTAATTCAATTTCGTATAAATTTTTTGGAGGAATAGGTTTAGTTGAGTTATCAACAACCTTTTGAACTTCCGTTTGTGCTTTAGCAATAGATATGTTTGTGCCCGCACCTGCAACGCAACCGCCAGGGCAACCCATACCTTCAATTAAGCAACCGTTCTTTCTACCTGCTTTTGCAAGAAGTAACATTTTTTTACATTCATCTAAGCCTTCGGCGTGTTCAATTTTAACTTCAACGTTAGGGTAGTACGCGTGCACGCATTTTTCAATAGCGCTTGCAACACCGCCAGCCACCGCATAACCACGACCCGCACCCGTTGCTTCGTGAAGTGAGCGTTCGTTTACGTATTTTGTAAAGTCTATATTTTTTGCATCGAATATGCCCGATAATTCTTCAAACGTGATAACGAAATCAACGTCACTTCTAACTGATTCCCTTGACGCTTCTAATTTTTTAGCCGCGCACGGCCCTACGAAAACAACCCTTGCGTTAGGCGTTTGTTGTTTGATTTTTCTTGCCGTTGCAACCATTGGCGTTAACGCTTGCGATACTTGGTCGATAAGGGTAGGGAATTGTTTTTTAGCAAGCATTGCCCAACTTGGACAGCACGACGTTAACAAGAACGGAAGTTTGCCCGAAACTACTTCTTCTACGTAGTTGTGCGCTTCGGTAGACGCTGCTACGTCCGCACCGCTTGCTACTTCGTGAACTTCTTTAAATCCGATATCAAGTAGCGCGCGTTTAATCATAGCAATAGTAACGCCTTCGCCAAACTGACCAACAATCGCTGGTGCAACTTCGGCAACCAAGTAATCGCCTTTTCGTATAGCGTGTATCATTTGGAAGATTTGCGATTTATCAGCAATTGCCGCAAACGGACAACTTACCATACATTGACCACAACCTACGCATTTATTGTTATCGATTTTGGCTCTGCCAAGTTCGTCGGTTGTAATTGCTTTTATACCGCACGCCGAAGAACAAGGTCTTACCTTGTGTGCAATCGCGTCGTAAGGGCAAGCCTTTTTACACTTACCGCAACTAATACATTTTTCTTTATCAATTACCGTTTTGCCGTCAACTACCGAAATAGCATTTTTAGGGCAAGCAACAACGCAAGCCTTAGCAACACAGTTTCTGCATTGATTAGTTATTTCGTAAACGTTATCTTGGCATTTATCACACGCTGACGGAATAACTTGCATAAGCGGTGGTTCGTAGTATTTATCCGAAATATTGCTTTGGTCTAAGCCTTCGGTAATATGTACTGGTTTATCCGACGGGCGTAAACTCATACCCATAGCAAGCCTTACCCTTTCAGAAGCAATAGCGCGCTCACGGTAAATGCTTTCCCAAAACCTTGGAGTTTCAGTAGGCGTGATTTTATACGGTATTGCTTCAATACCGTCGTTTACTTTATCAAAATCTAATTCGTATGCTACTTTTGCTACTTCTTTAAATACTTCGTGCCTTAATTTTTTTACTGAAGTAGGTAATTCCCTTAATTGTCCTGCCATAGTGTTCCTTCGTCTATTCCGCAATCTCTAAATGATTTTTGATGGCAAAAACACGGCGCAATTCGTTGTTAAACCCCTTGACAAGATGTATACTCTTGCCTGCGGGGATTTGCCTTGACTTGCTTGCATTTTTATCCGTCAAACCGCAAGGCTAATCATTTATTTCTTGCTTCATAGACTATCTTTTTTAATTTAATTATATTGTAACAAAATTCCTTATAAAAATCAAAGGAATTACATAAGTGCTGATATTATCTTTTGCCTTTCCAAGTTGTTTTCGCCGTAATTTCTATCGGTAGGCTTGCCGTCAATGGTCAAATCAAGATTGATTTTATTTTCGCCTAAAACGATTATTCTGTTAGCAAGCATAAGCGCTTCTTCAATATCGTGCGTTACGAATACCACGGTAGAGTTTTTTTCTTCACTAAGTTTAGCCGTCATTTTTATAAGTTTAAGTTTTAAACTGATATCAAGTGAAGAAAAAGGCTCATCTAAAAGAACCAATTCTTTATTTGCCAAAAACGCCCTTAAAACGTTCACCCTTTGTTTTTCCCCGCCCGATAAAGCGTTAGGGTAGGCGCTTAGTTTATCTTGCATATCACACTTTTTAAGTGAGTTTTCAATATCTAAATCGCTTATGCCAACAAGCGTTAAGTTTTCTTTAACCGTTAAATGTGGTATAAGTTTATCGTCTTGAAAGGCAATAGCCGTTGGCACTTTTATTTTATGCTTTGACGGAATTATCCCTGACGCCAAGTTAAGTAGCGTTGTTTTACCTATCCCCGACCTGCCTAAAATAGCGGTGATTTTACCTTTTTCAAATTCGATATTAAAATCGTTAAATATTAAATTATCGTTATAACCAAAGGTTAAATTTTGTATTTTCATAAATATTTATCCCCCAGTTTTGCCGATATAAAATTGCCAAGCACTTCTAATACTATACCGATAACACAAACAAAAAGCGTAAGTGCGGTAAGCATAATGGTATCGCTATAAATAGATGCTTGCGAAATGTTTCCGCCGATAGATTTATAAACGTTAGCAAGTATTTCGCCCGAAACGATAAGTTTAAGCGCAAACGAAGAAAGGTTAAAAAATTCTTTTACGATAGGTAAAATCAATCCTTTTATATAAACTAAACCTTGCTTGGTTTTAGGCACTTCAAACGTTTTAAATATAGGGCTAACGTTGCTATCAAGCCTATTTAAATCTCCGTAAATTTTGCTATAAGCAAGTGGTATAAGCGAAATTATTGCAACCACAACTGGTGCAAAAGTTCGTTCAGTAAAGGTTAAAATCAATAAAAGCACGGCAAGGGTAGGAAGTGAGCGTAAACACGCAACAACAGGGGATAAAACACCGTTAATTTCCTTTAAAAACACCCCTAAAACGGCAAGAGCGGTTGCAACTATTAAAGATATCATAACCGAAACAAAAACCCTTAAAACCGTTGATAAAAGCGCAGAGTAAAATTCTAATTCTAAAACCAAAAGCCCTGCTCTTTGAAGCACGGCAAGTGGCGACGGAAGAAGATATTCGTTTCTAATCACTAAAAAGCAAATTAGCCATAACAAAAACACTACCGCCACGCCTAAAACAGAATATAAAATTTGTTGTTTTGCGCTTTTTTTCATAATTACCTTAGTTAAAAAATTTATCGTTAAAGGTTTTAACGGCTTTGCCGTCTACCTTTTGTATACGTGATATAAAGTTTACTATTTCTTCTTTACAGTTTTTAGTTTCTATAAACTTAATCGAAGAATTTTCTATCATTTTATAGGTTAAGTTTTTAGCGGTAAAAGTAGGGGTTAAGCCGTCTTGTAAACTGCTTGTTATTAGATTGCAAATGCTTTCGATATTATTTTCCTGAATAAATAAATCTTCATCTAAAAGTGCAGTTTTAAAATTGCTAATAAACTTAGGGTTTTTATCCATTAAAGAGTTTTTACAAACTACCACCGCTTGCGGAAATCCGTTTTCGCCGTATAAGTCTTGTAAACTTGCAATAAAGTTAAGGTTTAACGCCTTTGCCTTTAAATCGGCTTGTGGTGACGGAACTAAAAATACGTCAAAGTCGCTTTTGCCTATTTCCGTACCCGAAATACCTATTAAGTTAACTTGAGTATCTTTAGCGTCATCAGGGCTTGTAACTTCGCCGTAACTAATATCGTTTTCAAGTAAAACGCTTTTAAAAGTAAGACCAGGGATATTTTTAAGTTGTAATACACCGATAGTTAAACCTATTAAATCTTTTAAATTATCCTTAGTTATAACCGTAGAGTTTTTAGAAAGCAAATAGAAATTCCCGTGTGTAAGCGTGCCTAAAAGTTTATAGTTATCCCCACTGCCTAAAAGGTTAGAAGCCATATTGATAGGCAGTACGCAAATATCCGCTTTTAAATCTTCGCCTGTTACGAAAGAGCCGATAGTTTGACCGTCAACCACGTTAAACTTCACGTTTTCAAACCTTTCGTTCATAGCAGGGGTAAGTGCAATAGCCGGCGCGCCGTCTGGCGTGTAAACGGTAATTTCTTCTTGTGCATTACAGCCTAAAATGCCGTTAAATATTAAAATTGTAGATAGTAAAATTAGTAAAAACTTTTTCATTTTAGTCGTTTATATGTTTTTCGTAAAAGTTAGTGAAAGCGTTCTTTACCCTTTCAGGTTCTAAAACGTAACTTAAACCGTGCCCAGCGTTTTCAACAAGAACTAATTCCTTTTCGCTTGTGCACGCTTCGTAAGCGCGTTTAGTCATTTCAACGGGAACAAGTTCGTCTTTCGTGCCGTGAATAAATAAGATAGGGCGTTTAGCAGTTTTTAAAATTTCCACACTGTTAAACTCTTTTAAATCAAATCCCGCGATAAGTTTACACCAAACGTTTACGCCACACATTAAAAATTTAGCGTTAAAGAGTAAAGTTTCGTTAACTACTTTTAAAACTATTTCGTAAGGCGAAGTAAAACCGCAGTCGGCAGAAAGCGCTTTTACGTTTTTAGGTAAATCTTTATTAGATGCGTAAAGTACCGTGCTTGCGCCCATTGAAAGTCCGCTAATAAAAAGTGGAATTTCGCCGTACGTTTCGTTGTGGTATTTAATGATTTCAAGTAAATCTTTGTGTTCTTTTACGCCAAAGGTAATGTATTTGCCTTCAGAATCCCCGTGAGACCTTTGCCTAAACGCTAAAATATTCAATCCAAACGATTTATAAGCGTCAAAAACCATACCGTAATCGCTTGCAAAGTTGCCTTTAAATCCGTGCATTAAAATAATCGTGCCCCTTGCGTTTTCGCACTTAACGAACTTGCCTTTAAGTTTTAAACCGTCGTAGGTTGTTAAGGTAACGTCTTTAGCGCCGTTATCTTCAAGCCATTTGTAATAATTAGGGATATCGTTGGCAAAATCTTTCCAAGGAGTTTTTTCAAGTGCTTTAGGGTTAAGCCAGTCAAGGTCCTTTTTTCTATGAAAGGCTTTTAAAAATACAACGAATCCAAAAACAAAATATAAAACAATTAGTGATAATATAGCAATTAAAAAAGGCATTTTGAACTCCTTAAAAACAAAGATAATTCTATTTTATCACTACTCAAAAAAAAATACAATCGAAAAAACGTATTTGTAATAATTATTACAAACATTAAAAATAGTTATATCAAAAATATGATAAAATTGCTTTCAAATAATTGTCAAATTGATACGATTGTTTTATAATATACGTATAAACTTATTAAAGGAAGTACTACTATGGATTATCAAGGTACAATTTCAAGGGGTGTTCGTGCCCCAATTATCAGACAAGGCGATAACCTTGTTAAAATCACTGCAGACTGCGTTATCAACGCTTCTAAAGAACACGGCTTTCCACTTCAAGATAAAGACGTTGTTGCTATTACCGAATCAATTTTAGCGCGTGTACAAGGCAACTTCGCTACAACTGACCAAATCGCTAAAGACGTTAGCGAAAAATTTGGCGATAACACTGTTGGTCTTATCTTCCCTATTTTCTCAAGAAACCGTTTCTCTATGATTTTAAGGGGTATTGCTAAAGGTGTTAAAAAACTCATCATCCAACTTCCATACCCAAGCGATGAAATGGGCAATAGTTTCGTAACGCCTGAACAACTTATGGATAAAAACGTTAACCCTTATACAGACGTTTTCACCGCTAAAGAATTCAAAGAATTATTTGGCGACGTAAGGCACGAATTCACAGGCGTTGACTATATCGAATTCTACGAAAAAATCGGTAACTGTGAAGTTATCCTTGCAAACAATCCTTGCGAAATTTTAAAACACACAAAACACGTTATCGCTGCAGATATCCACACAAGATTTAGAACTCAAAAAGCATTACTTAAAGGCGGTGCTGAAAAGGTAGTTTGCTTACACGATATCTTAAATAAATCGGTTGACGGTAGCGGTTATAACGAAAAATTTGGCGTTTTAGGTAGCAACCTTTCTACTGAAGATAGTATCAAACTCTTCCCAAGAGACTCTCAAACTTTCGTTGACGCTTTACAAAAAGAATTTTTTGACCGTACTGGTAAAACTATCGAATGTATGGTTTATGGCGACGGCGCGTTTAAAGACCCTGTTGGCGGTATTTGGGAACTTGCTGACCCAGTTTGCTCACCAGCGTTTACTGAAGGCTTAAAGGGTAGACCTAACGAAATCAAATTCAAATACGTTGCTGATAACGAACTTGCTAACCTTTCAGGCGAAGAAGCAGAAAAGGCTATTAAAGAAATTATCAAAAACAAAGAATCTGATATGATTAACAGTATGAAGAGCCAAGGTACAACTCCACGTCAAATCACCGACCTTTTAGGTAGTTTAGCCGACTTAACAAGCGGTAGTGGTGATAAGGGTACACCTATTATTTTAGTACAAAACTACTTTAAGAACTTCTCTGACTAAAACGAATAAACGGCGTTATGCTTCGTTTACTGTAAAGTTTATCGACCACAACAACCAAAAAGGTTAGTTGTGTCCGCTAACCTTTACGAGCCTTGCCTAACTTGTTTCTTCATTTTAGTCAAGCACATTATTAAACTTAATTTAAAATGGTAAGTCAATTATGGCTTACCATTTTTTGTATTGCATATTATAAATTTAAGTGATATAATCTATTTAGTTATTAAGGAGCAGTTATTATGAAAAAGTTTGAAGTTAAAAATCACGAGCCAAGTTACCTTCCCGATGGTGAGTGGGAACTCGTTTGGGCTGATGAGTTCGATGGCAATGAGTTAGATACGTCTAAATGGGGTTTTCGCCTTAACTTTTGGGGTGAGCCATTTGACGGCTACACTGACCAAGGTGTAATAGTTAGAAACGGTTGCGTTGAACTTCACCGCACCGAAAAAAACGGCTGTTACGTTTCACCGCAATTACAAACAAGTAGCAATTCTTTTGATTTATTAACGTCAAATCATAGTAACCCTTGGGGGCAAGATGGAATTTGGCCTTTTTTAGAGTTTGAAAAACCTAAATTCGTACACCGCTATGGCTATTATGAGTGCCGTTGCAAGTTTCAAAAAGACCCGCAACTTATGTGGTCGGCATTTTGGTTGCAATCGCCAACTATCGGTGGTAGGTATGAGCCTGAATGGTGTGGGATTGAAAACGATATTATGGAATGTTTTCAAGACGGTAAATGCACCACGGGCAATATTATGGGTGGCTACGGCAAGCAATTTCAAGAAGATGGCAGGGTAAACTACGAACTTGAAAATAAAGACCAAGAGTGGCACTACTTTGGTATGGACTGGCAACCAGATGGCTACGTATTTTATTGTGACGGCAAGGAAATTTCACGCTGTAACAAACACGTTTCGCAAGTGCCTGAATTTATTTTACTTACTACAGAAGTTCAAGGTTACCGCAGTGTAAAGCAAGGAGTTTTTAAAAATCTTGGCACGGGCGAAATCGTAAAAGATGCGCCTTTTGTTATTAAAGATAAGTTTATCGACGACGCCTTTATCGTTGACTTTGTAAGGGTATACGACAAAATTAAATAAATAGAAATAAAAGGAATTGCTTTTTTGCAATTCCTTTTTTTATATATAGTTAAAATAATTTTTTAATTTCTTCTACTACTTGTTTTGCTAAAAGTTTATAGCCGTCGTCTACAAGATGGCAGTAATCTTTAAACATTTCTGCGCCCCAAGTTATAGCAAGTTCAAAAAGGTCGTTAACGGGTACGCCTAACTTTTTACAAGTCTTTTTAGCGCGATTGTTATACGCTATAATTTCCTTAGTGGTACGTGGGTTTATAGGTGCTACTCTTTCAGGATTCATAGGTGTAGTGGTTGCAAAAACAATTTTTGCGTTAGGGAAAATCAAATTAGCAATTTTTACTATTTTAGTTATATTTTTTGCATATTCTTTTTTAGTTGTTAAACTATCGCCAATTTCCGACCAATGCGCTATATCCCAATGCCCAGCATTAAAGTGGATAACGTCAACTTTTTCAGGGTCGCAAAGGTTAACCCATAATCTAAGCGAAGTTATTATATATTGAGTATTTCTGCAGTTAACAGGAGGAAAGTATACGTCGGCAACGTCTTTTAATTCTTCCTTAACGTATTCGCAATAGCCTTCCCTTATAGAATCGCCTATTAAAAGCACTTGTTTTTTATTTTCGTTAACGGCACTACCTACACTTGAAGAGCCTTCTTCAACGTAAAATTTTTCTTCACTCATAATAAATCTCCTTAAAGCAAATAAAGTATAGCATATAAAAAATCAAAAAACAATAATAAAAATAAAAAAGTGTTGGCAAAATTAAATGCCAACACTTTTAAATGTTAAGTTAATTATGCTTTTGTCTTTTCAAGAAATTTAACAAGGAATACGATACTTGCAAATAATGCAAGAGCAACAAACCAAGCGATAATTGCGCAAAGTACGCTACCAAGTGAAGCAGTAAAGCCTGCTACAACGTAAGCAACTGCAGAAATACCAGCAATCATTAAAGCGTAAGGAAGTTGAGTTTTAACGTGGTCAATGTGGTTACATGCAGCACCAGTAGACGCCATGATAGTTGTATCAGAAATAGGTGAAATGTGGTCACCAACAACGGCACCGCCAAGAGTTGCTGAAACTGTTAATACAGCAAGCGTACTGCTACCGCCAAGTACTGTTACAGCAAGTGGAACAAGTACGCCGAATGTACCCCAAGAAGTACCTGTTGAGAATGCAATGCCCGCTGCTAAGATAAAGAAGATAGCAGGGAATAACGCAATGAGTGTTTCAGGGATTTTAGCAACGTTATTAGCAACGAATGCTTGCGCGTCAAGGTAACCGCCTTTAGCACCCATGATACCAGAGATTGTCCAAGCGAAAGTTAAAATTAAGATACTTGGAACCATTGCTTTAAAGCCTTGTGTGAAACTATCAGTAATATCTTTAAATTTAGTAACGCCAGTTGCCATATAGTAAACTGCAACAATAACAAGTGCTACGATAGAACCGATTGCTAAACTTAAACCAGCATCACAGTTAGAGAACGCTTCGATAATAGAACCAGATTGAAGTTCAGTACCAAACACGCCTGTATCCCAGTTGTAGAAGTAACCGCAGTAAATCATACCTAATATGCAAGATACGATAAGAACGATTACAGGAACGATAAGGTGGCGAACTTTACCCTTAGGGTTAGCGATAAGTTCTTCAGAATCAGCAGAAGTTTCAGTTTCGCCAGCGTCAAGGTCGCCCGCATCAGCCATTGCTTCGTTCTTTTTCATTTTACCAAAGTCAAGTTTAACAAAGCAGAATACGAAAATCATAACGATTGTTAAGATAGCGTAAATGTTGAACGGAATAGTTTTAATGAAAGTTGCAATAGAGTCAGAACCTTCAAGGTTACTACCAACAGCAGCCGCCCAAGAAGAAATAGGTGCGATAATACAAACTGGTGCAGCAGTAGAGTCGATAATCCAAGCAAGTTTAGAGTGTGAAACGTTAAACTTATCAGTAACAGGTCTCATAACTGAACCAACTGTTAAACAGTTAAAGTAGTCGTCAACGAAAATTAAGCAACCTAATGCAGCAGTTGCAGCAAGAGCACCGTTTTTAGATTTAATTTTTGTTTGAGCCCATTCGCCGTATGCTTTTGCACCGCCAGATTTTTGCATCAACACTACGAAGATACCAAGTATTACAAGGAATACGATAATAGGTGTGTTTGCACCAACTTTTTCGCTCATAACTTGGAATAAAGTACCAAGCGCGTTGATAGGATTTCCGTTAACGTAGAATAACGCGCCAACGAATATACCTACGAATAACGAAACGTAAACTTGTTTAGTGATAAGTGCAAGAACGATTGCAACTATCGCAGGGACGAACGCCCAAAATGTTCCGCTAAAATAATTCATATATAGCCTCCTGAAATTTGCTGTAAAAGTCAATTTTTACAAACATTAGTAGGGCTATTATATAATAATTAAATATTTATGTCAATAAATAAGTAAAAGTTTTGTCGAATTTATGCTTATAATGCGAAAATTTTTCACAAAAAAATCAAAATATACAAATAAAAAATACTTTACAACCCTACTACGTAGTAGTATAATAGTTAAAAATATATGAAAAGAGGTACTTATTATGGATTACAAAAGGATTTTAACAATACAAGATATATCTTGTGTAGGTCAATGTTCACTTACCGTTGCATTGCCTATTTTATCGGCTTGCGGTATTGAAACTGCTATTTTACCATCTGCTGTTTTATCAACTCATACGGCGGGCTTTAAAGGTTTTACCTTTAGGGATTTAGCAGACGATATGCCTTCAATCAATAACCACTGGAAAAACGAAAACATTAAATTCAAAGCCATTTATACAGGTTATCTTGGTTCAACTAAGCAAATTGATTACGTTTTAGATATCGTTAGCGGTACTTTAGATAACGGTGGTACTTTCTTCGTTGACCCTGCTATGGCGGATAACGGCAAGTTATACCCAGGTTTTGATAGTGACTACGTTAACGCTATGATTAAACTTTCTAAAAACGCCGATTATATTATCCCAAACATTACTGAAGCGTGCTTTTTAACTGGTATCGAATACAAGGAAGTTTACGATAAAGCGTATATTGACACTTTATTAAATACCCTTAAAGATATCGGTTGCAAAAACGTTATTTTAACTGGCGTGTCTTATAATGAAGGAAAAACTGGCGTTGTAGTTTACGAAAATAACGAATACAGTTACTACGAACACGTTAAACTTCCTAACAGTTGCCACGGTACTGGTGATATTTACGCTTCTGCTTTCGTTGGCGCGTTCGTAAGGGGTAAATCTGCTTATGAGTCTGCTAAAATCGCTGCCGACTATACGGTTGACTGTATTAATGCAACTAAAGGCGATAGCGACCACTGGTACGGCGCTAAGTTTGAACCTGTGCTTGCTAACCTTATAAATTACTTAAAATAATTGACGTAATGCGGTATTTTTTTAAATAATTAAACAAAATACTTGCTAACTTTTAAAAAAAGGTATATAATCTTAATATTAAAAAATATTAAAGACGTTTGAGCAAAATTTAAGTAGGCTTATATCGTGGTTTAAGAGAGTTGCCGTTTGGTGCAAGGCAATAAGCGATATAAAATCGAAGTACACTTTTGCAAGTTACATTTAATTGTCGGTTTGGCGCGTTATAGCCTAAGTGTTTTTCACTTATAAAGGTCCTTTTTGTGAGAAAAGGATAAATTGAGGTGGTACAGCGGATATTTCGCCCTCTTGCATTAGCGCAAGAAGGCGATTTTTATTTGTCTAAAACACTTAACAAAACTAAAACAAAGGAGAGTTAATATGCCTATTACTGATATTTTAACTAAAAACGCCGATTTTTACCCTAACGACGTTAGTTTGGTTGAAATCAACCCTAAACTTGAGGACAATAAAAATATGACGTGGCGCGAATTTGCTTTAATGCAATCAACGTCTAAAGAAGCATATCGTCACGAAATCACTTGGGGTGAATTTCAAAAACGTTCTAACCGTTTTGCAAACTTCCTTTTATCAAGGGGTGTTAAAAAGGGCGAAAAGGTAGCCATTTTACTTATGAACTGTTTAGAGTGGCTTCCTATTTACTTTGGTATTTTAAAAGCGGGCGGTATTGCCGTACCTTTAAACTTTAGGTATACTGCTGATGAAATTGCTTACTGTTTAAACAAAGCCGATGCAGAACATATAGTTTTCGGCCCTGAATTCGTTGGTCGTATCGAAGGAATTTGCCACAAAGTTAAAAAGATTAAAACTTGGCTTTACGCTGGTGAAGATTGCCCCGTGTTTGCCGAAAGTTACGATAACTTAGTAACTTACTGTTCATCAAAACTTCCTAAGGTAAAAATCACCGACGACGATGACGCTGCAATTTATTTCTCATCGGGCACTACTGGTTTCCCTAAGGCAATTTTACACAACCACAGAAGTTTAATGCACGCTGCAAAAGTTGAACAAAACCACCACGAACAAACTAAAGACGACGTGTTTTTATGTATTCCACCACTTTACCACACCGGCGCAAAAATGCACTGGTCTGGCAGTTTAATGGTAGGCGGTAAAGCGGTGCTTTTAAAGGGTACTGAACCTAAATGGATAATCAAAGCGGTATCCGAAGAAGAATGTTCTATCGTTTGGCTTTTAGTGCCTTGGGCGCAAGACATTTTAGATGCTATCGACCGTGGCGATATTGATTTAAGCGAATACAAACTTGACCAATGGCGTCTTATGCACATAGGCGCACAGCCAGTACCACCAAGTTTAATTAAAAGATGGCGCGACGTATTCCCTAACCACTTATACGATACAAACTACGGCTTAAGCGAATCAATCGGACCTGGTTGCGTACACTTAGGTATGGAAAATATCCACAAAGTAGGCGCAATCGGTAAAGCGGGCTACGGCTGGCAAACTATGATTGTTGATGAAAACCGTAACCCTGTTATAAAAGGTGAAGTTGGCGAACTTGCCGTTAAAGGCGACGGCGTTATGAAGTGCTACTATAAAGACGAAGACGCAACTAACGAAATTTTAAAGGACGGTTGGCTTTTCACTGGCGATATGGCTATGGAAGATGAAGAAGGCTTTATCTACCTTGTTGACCGTAAAAAGGACGTTATCATTTCAGGTGGCGAAAATATTTATCCAGTGCAAATTGAAAACTTTATCCGCAAAAACGATAAGGTTAGCGACGTAGCCGTTATAGGTATTCCTGATAAACGTCTTGGCGAAATCTCTTGCGCAATCGTTCAAGTTAAAGAAAGCGAAGTTTTAACTGAAGAAGAACTTAACGATTTCTGTTTAGATTTACCAAGATATAAACGTCCAAGAAAGGTTATTTTTGCCGACGTTCCAAGAAACCCTACTGGCAAAATCGAAAAACCAAAACTTCGCGAATTATATAGCGTTGACGGACTTGTTGCTAAACAAAATGAGATAGAATAAGGAGTTATTATGAAAAAATTGATGATAGGAAATTCAGCGGTTGCACGCGGTGCGTACGAAGCGGGGGTTAAGGTTGTATCATCTTACCCTGGCACGCCAAGTACCGAAATCACTGAATCTATTGTAGAATACGAAAATATTTACGTTGAATGGGCACCTAACGAAAAAGTTGCTTGCGAAACGGCAATAGGCGCGTCTATTGCGGGCGGTAGGGCTATGACGTGTATGAAACACGTTGGCTTAAACGTTATGGCAGACCCTGTGTTTACCGTTAGTTATATCGGTGTAAACGGCGGTTTAGTTTTATGTGTTGCCGACGACCCTGGTATGCACTCATCGCAAAACGAACAAGACTCACGCCACTATGCTAAAGCGTCAAAAATCCCTATGCTTGAACCAAGCGATTCACAAGAATGTAAAGACTTTACTAAACTTGCCTTTTCATTAAGCGAACAATTTGACGTGCCAGTATTTATTAGACTTTCAACAAGGGTATCGCACTCTCAAAGTATGGTAGAACTTTGCGAACCTGACATAGCCCCACTTAAACCTTACGAAAAAAATATTCGCAAAAACGTAATGATGCCTGCAAACGCTATTTTAAAACACGTTGAAGTTGAAAAGCGCGAACTTGCACTTCAAGATTACGCTAACTTATGCGAAATTAATAAAATTGAAAACAACGGTGCTAAAGTTGGCGTAATTACTTCGGGTATTGCATATAACTACGCTAAAGAAGCGCTTGGCGATAGCGTAAACTACTTAAAATTAGGTATGGTTTATCCGCTTCCTAAAAAACTTATCGAAGACTTTGCTAAATCGGTTGACACCCTTTATATTTTAGAAGAACTTGATGGCTTTATCGAAGAATTCGTTAAATCTATCGGCATTGACTGTAAGGGTAAAGAATTATTTAGTTTACTTGGCGAATACAGTCAAAACCTTATCAAAAAAGTTATTTTAAATGAGGAAGTAGAAACCTTTGAAAAGGTTGACGGTTTACCTATCCGCCCACCTGTTATGTGCGCAGGTTGTCCACATAGGGGTACTTTCTACGTACTTAACAAACTTGGCGTTACGGTATCTGGCGATATCGGTTGTTATACTTTAGGCGCGGTTGCACCGCTTTCAAGCGTTGATACTACTATTTGTATGGGCGCGTCGGTTAGCGCAGCGCACGGTATGGTTAAGGCAAGGGGTAACGATTTTTCTAAAAAACTTGTTGCGGTTATAGGCGACTCTACGTTTATCCACTCAGGAATAACTGGTCTTATCGATATCGTTTACAACAAAGGCAACAACACCGTTATTATTTTAGATAACTCAATAACTGGTATGACTGGTCACCAAGATAACCCAACAACTGGCTTTACTATTAGAAAAGAACCAACTAAACAAGTTGACTTACTTGCTCTTTGTAAAGCGGTAGGCGTAGATAGGGTTAGGGTTGAAGACCCGTTTGACTTAGTTGGTTTTGAAAAAGCCGTAAAAGAAGAACTTTCAGCAGACGAACCATCGGTTATTATTGCTCAAAGACCTTGCGCTCTTTTAAAAACTGTAAAATACACAGGCAAATGCAAAGTTGATAGCGATAAGTGCCGTTCTTGCAAAAAATGTATGAAACTTGGTTGTCCTGCTATCGTATTTGAAAACGGCAAGGCTAAAATTCAAGAAACACAATGTAACGGTTGCGGACTTTGTATTAACGTTTGTCCGTTTAACGCCATCTCAAAGGAGGAAGAATAATATGACTAAAAATATTATGATTGTAGGCGTAGGCGGTCAAGGTACGTTACTTGCAAGCCGTATTTTAGGCAACGCGGTAATCAGCGAAGGCTACGACGTAAAAGTTTCGGAAGTACACGGTATGAGCCAACGTGGCGGTAGCGTTGTTACTTACGTTAAGTATGGCGAAAAAGTTTATTCGCCTATTATCGACAAAGGCGAAGCGGATATCATTTTAGCGTTTGAAAGGCTTGAAGCAATAAGGGCTTTACCTTACCTTAAAAAAGGTGGTAAAATTATTTTAAACGATAGCGCAATTTCGCCAATGCCCGTTATCACGGGCGCTTGCGCGTATCCAGACGGCATTATTGAAACTTTAAAAGAAAAAGCCGAAGTTATATCACTTGACGCGCT
Organism: Christensenellaceae bacterium; assembly: GCA_045613025.1. Lineage (GTDB taxonomy): Bacteria > Bacillota > Clostridia > Christensenellales > Borkfalkiaceae > HGM11412. The sequence continues at coordinate 21,118 of JAZLAE010000029.1, forward strand.
TGGACTTTCAATGTCGCTTGGTTCGTCTAAAGCGGTTAACGTAGTTTTAATCGGCGTGCTTGCAAAAAGTACTGATATCGATAAAGAAACTTGGTACAAAATCATTAAAGAAACAGTACCACCAAAATTCTTAGACCTTAACTTAAAAGCATTTGATTTAGGGTATGGAGTTTAATATTAAGGGGGAAACCTTTATGAAAAATCAAAAATTAAAAAACGCTCTTGTTATAGGTTATACGGCGTTTGCTATTTTGTCTTTTGTAATTATACTTTTAATTCCCGCTTCGCGTGAGTGGTTTAAAGGTTTATCGGGCGCGCACCCTTACATTATGGGCTTTATCAAATTTGCCCTTTTAGCAACGGCTGGCGAACTTATCGCGGCGTTCATTAAAACGGGTAAAATTACCGTGCCTTGTAAAATTATTTGGCGTTTTGTTATTTGGGGCGTAATCGGCGTTTGGATTACCTTTATGATGACCGTTTATAAGTTTGCGTCGGGCTATATGCTTGTTAGGGGTAAACTCCCTGGTGGCGAAAACAACGTTTTATTCGCGCTTTTCACAAGCGTGCTTATGAATACGTCTTTCGGCCCTACCTTTATGGCGGTACATAAAATTAGCGACAAAATGCTTGAAATGTCAGCAAACAAAGAAAAATTATCTTTAAGAAATGCCGTTTTAGGTGTAGACTGGGCAACTTTTGTTAGTTTCACTATTTTAAAAACCGTTCCGTTTTTCTGGATTCCTGCGCACTTTGTAACCTTCTTATTACCATCGGAATACCAAGTAATAATGGCGGCTGCATTGTCTATAGCGTTAGGCGTAATTTTAAGTATCGGTGGAAGAAAAAAATCTAAAAAGGAAGAAGACTAATATGGCTATTCGTGACGTTAATATAGAAACAATGCCAAGAAGCGAACTTAAAAAACTTCAAAGCGAAAGGTTAGTTAACCAAGTTAAAAAAATGTATGAAAGGGTAGAATGCTTTAGAAATCGTATGGACGAAAAAGGCTTAAAACCCGAAGATATTAAAGGCGTTGAAGATTTACATAAACTTCCGTTTTCGTATAAAAAAGATTTAAGAGATTATTATCCATACGGCTTGTTTGCCGAACCTATGGAAAACATCGTTAGGGTACACGCTTCAAGCGGTACTACTGGCAAAAGAATAGTTGTTGGCTATACAAGAAACGACCTTGATATGTGGGCAAACTGCGTTGCAAGAATGCTTAACGCTATCGGCATTACCGAAAAAGATATCTTCCAAGACGCTTTCGGTTACGGCTTTTTTACTGGTGGTTTAGGTTTACACGCTGGTATTGAAAAAACTGGTGCTACGGTTATTCCTATTTCGGCGGGCAACACTGCACTTCAAATTCAAACTATGATTGACTTTAAATCCACTGCTATTTGCTGTACACCGTCATACGCTATGTACCTTGCTGAAGAAATTGAAAAAGCAGGCGTAAAAGACCAACTTTCACTTAAAGTAGGTATTTTTGGCGCAGAACCTTGGACTGAAAGTATGCGCCACGAAATAGAACAAAAATTAGGAATTAAAGCGTACGATATCTACGGACTTTCTGAAATTTTAGGCCCAGGCGTTTCGTGTGAATGTGAATACCAATGCGGTATGCACGTTTGGGAAGATAACTTTATCCCTGAAATTATCGACCCTGATACTTGCGAAGTTTTACCTGAAGGCTCAACTGGTGAACTTGTATTTACTTCAATCACTAAAGAAGGTTTCCCATTGATTAGATATAGAACAAGAGATATCTGTTCACTTATCTACGAACCTTGCAAATGTGGTAGAACTCATTTAAGAATGAATAAACCTACTGGCAGAAGCGACGATATGCTTATTATCCGTGGCGTAAACGTATTCCCATCACAAATAGAAGAAGTGCTTTTAAGCGTAAGTTCAGGCATTACCCCTAACTACTTAATTAGGGTTGATAGGGTTAACAATAACGATACTTTCGACGTAGACGTTGAAATGAGTGAAGAACTTTTTGCAGACGACTTAAAGAGCATTGCTAAAATCGAAAAAGACATTAAAGAAAAATTACGTTCTGTTTTAGGTCTTGGCGTAAACGTTCACCTTGTAAACCCTAAATCAATTCCAAGAAGCGAAGGTAAAGCAAAACGCGTTATTGATAACCGTAAACTTTAATTTTTAAAGGGGAGATAGATTATGATAGTAGAACAAATTTCATTTTTTATTGAAAATAAAGCGGGCAGACTTCAAGACATTGCCGAAGTTCTCAATCAAAACAGTATAGATATTTCAGCACTTTCACTTGCCGACACTTCGGAATACGGCGTTTTACGTATGATTGTAAGCGACCCGCACAAAGCAAAAGCCGTTTTAAAAGAAAACGGTGTTATCGGTAAGGTAACTGACGTTCTTGCCTTTGCTATCGAAGATAGACCGGGTGGAGTTTCTTACGCGTTAAAAGTGTTAACTGAAAATAAAATAGATATTAAATATATGTATGCTTGCGTTGCGCACGCTTCTAACAAGGCAATAGTAGTTGCAAGGGTTGATAATCCTGAAGAAGCAAACGAAATTCTTAAAAATAGCGGTGTTGACGTTGATAGTCCGTCAAGCATATATAGAATTAGCGGTAAAAATCAATGAGTGATTTAAGAAGGTTTTTTGTTGATAAGATTTCTTCTCCGCTTATTATAGATGGTGAAGAATTTCGCCACGCCGTTAACGTTTTAAGGCTTAAAGAAAATGATGAAATTATCGTTTGTGATAATTCTGGTTACGAATATATTTCAACCGTTTCTAAAATCAACAAAAAAGATTTAGAATTAGAAGTTGTTGAAAAACGTTTAAGCGATACTGAACCTAAAACTGAAGTAACCCTTATTGCAGGTTACTTAAAAGGCGACAAAACGGAACTTGTAGTTCAAAAAGCCGTTGAATTAGGTGTTAAAAATATAGTAATTTTCAACTCTAAATATTGCGCTTCGTATATGAACGACAATAAACTTGCAAGGCTTAATAAAGTGTCGGTTGAAGCGTCTAAACAATGCGGTAGGGCGGTTTATCCAACCGTTATATACTGTGATGATTTTAAATCGGCTTTAGAGTCTGGCGCTAAATCACAAAACAAACTTTTTGCTTGTGAGTTTGCCGAAAAAAATGAGGTAGATTTTAATACTCTTAACGGCTCAACCGCGGTTGTGGTTGGCAGTGAAGGTGGTTTTTCTAAAGAAGAATATCAACTTGCTTTAGAAATGGGCTATCAAACTTTATTTTTAGGCAAAAGGATATTGCGCGCTGAAACCGCAAGCATTGCATTAACTGGTATAATAATGCACCGCCTTGGCGAATTAGACTAAACGTCGTATATTTTTTAAAATTTACGTATTTACAACCCTTTAAAATTGTGTTATAATTTACTTACAGAAAATATAATATAAGGGGGCTATTATTATGGCAAAATCACGTGGATTTGAAAAAAAATTTGAAGCATTACCAAAACTTTATCAAATAATTTTACTTTTAATACCAGTTGTTAACTGGGTTACAGAAGTACTTGTTAGATGGAGTCACGCATTAAGAAAAGGTAGTTTAATCAAATTGATTATCGCTATCCTTGTTACTATTCCATCGGGAATTATCATCGGTTGGCTTGACGCTATTTGGTGTGTGCTTTTTGGTCATATGTTTTTATGCGATTGATTTAAAAAATACAAATAACGGCTTCGTTTGAAGCCGTTATTTTTGTTATTAAAATATTACGAAAAAGATATTTTTGTGTTTGGCTGGGGTAGTAGGATTCGCTCCTACGAATGACGGAGTCAGAGTCCGTAGCCTTACCGCTTGGCGACACCCCATTAACTTAGTATAAAAAGTATAGCAAAAGTTTCAAAATATTACAACTAAAATAAATTTAAAAAATTTTAGTTTTTAATTGCTTGAAACTTTAATTTTAAAGTGGTATTATATATTCATAAATTAAAGGAATTACTAATAATTGTGAAGTTTGAAATGTGGTCGGTATGGCATTTTTTATATATGTTATCACCGTTTATTATTTTTGCTATAATTTACTTTGCGGTAAGAAGTCGCAGTCAAAAAACCAAGGATATCATAGGATATATTTTAGGTGGTATTTCAATTTTTATATTGATATTACGGAACGTAGATATTTTTATTCGCTCTGGTTGGGATTTAGAAGTTATTCCACTTCAAGTTTGTCATATAGGTAGCCTTATTGCGGGCTTGGCTTTAATTTTAAAAAGAAAATGGCTTACGTTAACTGCATTTTGCTTTAACTTGATTCCTGCATTTTTAGCAATGATTTTTGCCGATTCCCTTGCCAACTACGACACACTTTTAAAAATTAGACCACAAACTTACGTGTGGGGGCATATTTTTATAGTAGTTTGTGCATTGTACGCTTTGCTTTTATACAATAATGATTTTACCAAAAAAGATTTATCCAAAGCCCTTATTTTTGTAGGTATTATGTCGATTATCGCTATAATTTGCAACTCATTGTTTAGGGAATTACTTGCTTGGGAACCAAACTATTTTTATTTGTTTAACTATAAAGGCACGCCTTTAAAATTCTTATATGAGATATTACCGGCATCAAAATACGGCTGGTTTGAAATAAACTGGCTTTACACGCTAACTTTAATGGCTGTATTTTCAGCCGTGTTTGTAATCAATTACCATTTAGCAAAATTCATAACAAAAAAAGTGGAGAAATAACTCCACTTTTTATTTTTTTATAAAGGCACGAATATAAGCGTCATAATACCTATAAACGAAATTATAACGGATATAATTTCTTTTTTAGTAGGTTTTTGCCCTACAATTGCAGATATTAACGTAGATGCAATAATAACACCGCCCGTTGTAAGTGGGCTTTGAATTGATGCTGGTAAAACTAAAAGGGCTAAAAGAACTAAATAATTACCAATTCTATTAAGTAGTCCACCGCCAGCCGAATAAAGCACCGCTTTAATACTTGGCTTTTTAAATTGCTTTCTAACGATAAAAAGTACCGTTAAACTAATTATAAGCGATACCACTGCAATCCAAAACGAATAAGTTGCCGAACTAACTTTATCGTACGGCGCGCTACCGTAAAATTTAGCAATTACGCCATACGTACCGTTAAGTACGAATACGCAAGCGTAATAAAGCGTACCGCCTTTTGCCTTTTGCCCGCCAACCGTCATTGTAAGGGCAAGTATTATAAGAGCAATACATATTACTTTTGCAAGGGTAATTCCTTCGCTATAAAAGATAATGCCAACGATTGTAGGAAGCATCATACCGCCAAGCATAGAAAATAGCGAATAAACCGAAATGTTAACCTTTTCAAGCGCCTTAAGTGAAAACAAGTTAAACCCTATAACGTTAACCGCCGATAAAATTGCGCAAATTAAGGTAAACCAAGTAATTGAAAAATCAAAACCACTAATTATTGATAGTGATATAATACCAACCGTTGCACCTACTACGTTTAAAGTAAACGAAGATACTATCCCTGTTCCATTTTCTTTTTGGTATTTATCGTTTAGCAAAAATTGTACGCTAAACATTAAAACCGCTATTAAAACAAATCCGTATTCCATAATGCGTTAATTATAGCACTATAAATTTTTATTGTAAACTGCTTGAAAATCATTTTTGAAAAAATTATTGACAAACCCTATACTTCGTGTTACGATGTATTCACAAGGAGAAGTATTGTTTATGGACGTACAATTAAAACGCGGTATTTTAGACGTATGCGTTTTATCTGCAATAAAAACGGAAGAATCTTACGGTTACAAAATTATAAAAGACTTAAAACCGTACGTAGAACTTTCTGAATCAACCTTATATACCATACTTAAAAGGTTAGAATTATCTGAAATGTTAACGGTGCGCACTACTGAGCATTCGGGTAGGCTTCGCAAGTACTATAAAATAACTAACGCTGGGCTTGGTAGAATTAAAGATTTTAAAGAAGAATGGCGCGAAGTTATGGGTATTTATCAATTCGTATGCAAGGGGGACGATAATGACTAAGCAAGAATTTATTTTAGCATTGCGCGATAAACTTAATAATTTTCCTACTCAAGAAGTAGAAGAAAGGATAAGTTTTTATTGCGAAATTATCGAAGATAATATTGAAGACGGTTTAACCGAAGAACAAGCAATTTCAAAATTAGGTAGCGTTGATGAAATTGCAAGCCAAATTGCAAGCCAAATTCCGCTTGCCAAAATAGTTAAACACAACGCCAAACCTAAACGTTATTTAAAAACTTGGGAAGTAGTGCTTTTAATTGTTGGTTCGCCTATTTGGTTTAGTTTACTTGTTGCTTTATTTGCAGTGGTTATTTCCGTTTATGCTACTTTATGGGCGGTTGTAGGTGTTTTTGGGGGAATAGCCGTTGGGTTTGTTGTAGGCGGCCCGCTTGCCGTTATCGCGGGCGGTATATTTATATTTGTTAAAAGCGTGGCAGAAGGTTTAACGGTAATAGGCGCGGGTTTAGTTTTAGCGGGCGTTGGAATTATATTTATATTCCTTTCAAAAATCCTTTCTAAACTATTAGTAAAGTTTACTAAACTTATAAGCCTTGCTTTAAAAAAAGCCTTTGTAAGTAAGGGGGAATAAACAATGAAAACAATTACTAAAATTTGGGCTTTAATAGCATCTTTACTTATAATAGTAGGCGTGGGTTTTTTCGCCATAGGCGTTTGTTTAAACGGAGGCTTTGAAATGAACAAATATTTAACTAAAACTTACGATAAATTAGATAATTTTAGCGAAATTTATATCAATACTTTAACCGCGGATATAAACTTTGTAAAATCTACAGACAAAAAGGCTAAAGTCGTTTGCTACGAAGAAGAAAAAGCACCGCACGTTGTAGAAGTTAAAGGCGGTAAGTTATCAATCGAAGTTCAAAACAATAAAAAATGGTACGACTATATAGGAATAGGCGGTTTTCGTTCGCCTAATATCACTGTTTATCTTCCAAATGAAGCGTACGGCGCACTTTCAGTTAAATGTTCAACAGGGGCGGTTGATATCAATAAAGATTTTGCCTTTTCTACCATAGAAGTTATAGGTAGCACGGGCGACGTTAACTGCTATGCAAGCGCAAACGATATTAAAATTCATATATCAACGGGTGATATCGAAGTTAAGGGCGTAAACGCTAAAAACTTAGATTTAAAAGTTTCAACAGGCGAAATTGAGGTTGAAAACACAACTGTTGAAAATGATATTTCAATCAAATTTTCAACCGACGATGCAAGTTTAGAAAAAGTAACGGCAACTAACCTTACTATAAGCGGTGGAACTGGTGATATCGACCTTAACAAAGTTGTATTAACTGGTAAAATGGATATTACCGCATCAACGGGCGACGTTCATTTTGTAATGTGCGATGCAAGTGAAATTAAAGTTACCGTTTCAACGGGCAACGTAAAAGGCAGTTTACTTTCTTCTAAAATATTTATGGTTGATACTGATACGGGTAAAAAACAAGTGCCTAAAACTACTGAAGGTGGCGTTTGTGAAATTACCACTTCAACCGGCGATATTATAATAACGATAGCAAATTAAAATAAAAGGGGTAACCGCGTGGGTTGCCCTTTTAAATTTTTTCAAAATGCTTGAAAAGGCGTAAATTATATGATATTATGTATCATATAAAAAGGAATTAAACTATGCAAAACAAATGTTATACAAAAACTGATATCTTATTACCTAACTTTAACGTGGTAGATGCTTATAAATGGGCGGTTATCGCTTGCGACCAGTTTACAAGTGAACCAAAATACTGGGATAACGTAAAAAACATCGTAAAAGAAAGTCCGTCCACTTTAAAAATCACCTTGCCAGAAGTGTATCTTGATAAAGCAAATGAGTTAATACCAAATATTAACGCTAATATGAAAGATTACCTTTTAAACGTTTTACAAGAACAAAAAAATACGGCAATCTGTCTTGAACGCACTCAGTCAGACGGAACAATTCGTAGGGGTATCGTTATGGCAGTAGACCTTGAGTGTTACGATTACCACAAGGGTGCTAACTCACTTATCCGCGCAACCGAAGCAACTGTTGAAGAAAGAATTCCGCCCCGCGTTGCAATAAGAAGAAATGCGGAAATAGAACTTCCACACGTTATGCTTTTAATCGACGACCCAAGTAAATCGGTTATCGAACCGTTAATTGACGGTTGCAACGGCAAGGTTGTTTACGATACCGAACTTATGCTTGGTGGCGGTCACGTTATCGGTAAAACATTAACCGAAGAAAACTTTAAAGCAGTTTCTGACGCTTTAGATAATCTTATAACTCCAAGCGAAATTGAAAAGCGCTACGGCTCTAAAGATTTAGCACCACTTTTATTCGCGGTAGGCGACGGCAATCACTCACTTGCGACCGCTAAAACTTTATACGAAGAAGTAAAAGCGCAAATCGGTAAAGAAAATGCTAAAACTCACCCTGCAAGATACGCGCTTGTAGAAATTGTTAATATTCACGATGAATCGTTAAAGTTTGAGCCTATTTATAGGGTAATGTTTAACGTAGAACCTAAAAAGGTTATAGAAGAACTTACCACTTACGCTAAGTCGTTAAACGGCAGTGCCGATAAGCAAATCGTTGAAATTTATTACGGCGAAAACACTCAAACGCTTGAAATTGAAAAACCTAATATGCAACTTACCGTTGCTTCGCTTCAAAACTTTATCGACGAATATATTAAAAACAACAAAGGCGCTGAAGTAGATTATATCCACGGTGAAAACTCAGTAAAAGAACTTTCTAAAAAGCCAAACGCTATCGGGTTTATCTTTAGCGGTATGGGTAAATCGGAACTTTTTAAAACGGTTATGTTCGACGGTGCTTTACCGCGTAAAACTTTCTCTATGGGTCACGCCGAAGATAAAAGATATTATTTAGAATGTAGGAAGATAAAATAATTATGATTTGGATAATTTGTGCTATTATTTCAACGTTATTTTTAATAACAGGTATTGCGTTATTTTTGTATAACCGCAAAGAAAAACTTCGCGTTATATACGTTCTTGCCGTATTGTTTATAGCATCGTACGTTGCGTATATACCTATATTTTTACAAAAGTACGACCTTGTATCATCACTTTTTGCAGGATTTTTTAATCTTTTGCAATTGATGTCTATCAACGCCGACTACTTAAAGTATTACGAACTTATTAAACTTTGCGTTGCTTCAAACGTTTTTGCGGTAATCTATTTAGCAATGCTTGCTATTTTACACTTAGCGTTACCTATCGTATCGGCAATATCCGCCGTTGCGTTGCTTCTTCGTTGCCTTTCGTCAATTAGGCTTTATTTTGCAAGTAAAACAAAAAGACCTATCTTCATTTTTACTGAAGTAAACGATAGGGCTACCGCTTTAGCAAAAGACTTTAAAGATATTAAATGCGACGTAGTATTTTGCGATTGTGATGAAAAAACCATATCAAAAGGCAAAAACAGCGGGTTTATTTTTAAAGCGGAAAAAGCCGAAGAATTAAACGTTAAAATCAAAACTGGTAAAGATGTTTACTTTATCTGCTTATCTAACAACGAAAATAAATCGTTAAGTTCCGCCCTTGCTTTAATTGATAAATACTCTAAAATTGATAGCGGGGCGCAAGAAACGGTACACATTTATCAATTTGCTCAGTATAAAGATTATTCGCTTTATATCGATTCAATGGATAAAGGCAATTTGGATATTCGCACTATCAACGAATACGAAGCGCTTATTTATAACCTTTTAGATAAATATCCGCTTTACACCTATGCTAAAAAAGATATTCACGTGTTACTTTACGGTGCTTCGCAAATCAACGTAATGGCGCTTAGAATTATTTCGTGGTGCGGTAAACTTTATAACTATTCGTTAAAGATTTCTGTTGTAGGTAAAGATATAGAAGAAACTGAAAACGAACTTAAACTTTCATACCCTGGTTTGTTTGAAAAAATTCACAACATTAAATTTTATAACGTAAAAAATCAAAACCAAGCCTTCGACCTTATAAAAAAAGATTTAAGCGACGTTACTTACGTTATCGTAAGTGAAAAAACCGACCTTGAAACAATGGAAATGGGCGTTGAGTTAAGAAGACTTTTTTATAAAGTGGATAACACTTATACAAACTGTCCGCCTATTTTTTGTTACGTTCAAGATGAATCTCAGTTCAGCGTTGTAAAAGAATTAAAAACTGCCGAATCTAAGCCAGAAAGAAAAATGAGTTACAACCTTATACCGTTTGGCAATTTAAGTGAAATTTATTCTATTGAATATTTAGTAGATTCTCAACTTGAAAAACTTGCTAAAAACGTTCACTTTGCTTACTCTGAAATTTTCTCTACTGGAGAAATAGACAAGGCGGAAACTCTTAAAGGCTATAGCACGTTTGAAGTTAATAAGCGTTCTAATAGGGCAAACGCGCTTCATATAAGGTATAAACTTAACCTTTTAGGTTTAGATTACACAAGTGATGAAAACGCTGAAAGCGTTGACCTTAACGATTATTTAACTGGCGATTTACTTACTAAACTTGCCATTTCCGAACACGATAGATGGCTTACTTTCTTACAATCTGAAGGTTGGACTGTTTCTTCTAAAGAAGACGTATACGCTTATCGTGAAAGCGGTGTAAGTAAAGGTAGGCATAATTGCCCACTTCTTAAAATGCATCCGTACATTTGCGATTTTGATAAACTTACCGATTTATCTATCGAAATCGAAGGAAAGGACACCGCCGTTTACGACGTTGAACTCATCAAAAAAATTCCTGAAATTCTTGGTGATAAATGGGGCGTTGCTAAAAAGAAATTTAAGATTATTAAAAAATAAACAATAAAAAACACCCTTAAAGCAGACGCTTTAAGGGTTATTTTTATATTAAACTAATGTAAGTTTTGGGTGCGGTTAAGCCGTTTATTTCTACCGTGCCGTTAGTTAATGCAATAACTTTTGCTTTTAAAAGTTCGTTAAGCGCAATATAGGTTATTGCATCTCTGTCGATAAGCGGGTCTTTTGGTAAAATTTCAAGTAGGGCGTGGAAAATATCTTTAACTATAATCTTACCATTTTTAAGTAGAGTTAAAATAACGTTTTTTGCACTTTCAATAGTTTCTTTATCAAACGGCGCAACTTCTTTGTGGAAGTCTTTATAAGGGTATGTTTTAAAACTATCTTTATAAATAACACCCGAAGAAAGTGCGGGTAGTAAAGCGTAATCTTTTACGCTGTCAGGGAAAGCGGTAGGTGACGACGCTAAGTAAGCACCGCTATCGTCAAACCCAACGAACATAGGTTTATTATTTCGCGAATAATAAATGCAGTCCTTAGAGTTTTTTTCAAGTATAAGCCCAACTATTTCGCTTGGCAAATCGTAAAAAGATTTAGCTATAGCGTTGTATGGTTTTTCGCCTTTAACTAAATACTGATATATCCTTTGGCACATAACGTCACTCATATGCACGGCTTCGCCAGTTGATAATCTGTGGTAATTATCGCCGGGGTAGTTAAGTTTACAAGGTATATCGTAGCCCTCCTTTATCATAAGGTCGGCTAATTTATTTTTATCTTCTTTAGTACTACTAAAACTGCCGATTGCACCGTTTGCAACGTAGCAAATTTTAACGTCACCGTCGCGTTCGGTAGTAAAGGGGTGCGCCCAAGATTTGTCGCCACCACTTGGCGTTCTTGAGTGCGCAATCCCCGTATTGCCAACAAGGTTTTCGGCGTTAGTTGTTGTAAGTAAAACTGATAAATCGCCTTGAATTTTACGGTAGTTTAAGTTAATGCCGTCGTGCACGGCAATACCTGTAAAAAATCCACCGTTTAAGCCTTCTTGTTTTTTAATCATTTCAAGAAGGATAGGCGTTGAGTTTTTACTACCTACGTAGCCTGCAATATTACACATAATTATTCCCTAAACTGTTGGCTGTATAAAGTTTTATACTTGCCGTTTATTTTTAAAAGTTCTTCGTGTGTACCACGCTCTATAATTTCACCGCCTTCAACAACGGCAATGCAGTCTGCATTTTTAATGGTAGAAAGTCTGTGCGCTACAACGATAGTAGTTCTGCCTTTACAAAGTTCGTCAAGCGATTGTTGAATTAAAATTTCAGTAGAATTATCAAGCGCGGAAGTTGCTTCATCTAAAATTAAAATAGGTGGGTTCTTTAAAAATACCCTTGCAATTGAAAGCCTTTGCTTTTGCCCGCCCGAAAGTTTAACACCGCGTTCGCCTATAATTGTATCGTAGCCCTTTTCAAGCGTCATAACGTAGTCGTGAATATTTGCGCGCTTAGCGGCTATAATAATTTCTTCTTCAGTGGCGTTTGGATTGCCGTATAAAATATTATCGCGAATACTTGCGTTAAACAAATATACGTCTTGTTGAACAATACCGATATTTTTTCTTATAGATTGCATCGTTATATCGTTAATGCTAATATCGTCGATTAAAATATCGCCGTTGTCAATTTTATAAAACTTAGGGATAAGGTGGCATATCGTTGTTTTACCGCCACCGCTTGAACCAACAAGAGCAAACACTTTGCCTTTTTCTACTTTAAAAGATAAATTGTTAAGTACGTCGCTATGTTCTTCGCCATAGTTAAACGTTACGTTTTTAAACTCAATTTTACCGTCAACGTTAGGTAATTCTTTAGCGGATACCAAGTCTTCTTCAACAGGTGTATCCATAATTTCAACAAAGCGTTGAAAACCAGTTGTGCCGTTTTGGAATTGTTCCATAAACATAATAAGTTGCCTTATCGGTGCTAAGAATATATTGATAGAAACGATAAACACCGAATAATCGCCAAGTTCAATTTTGCCTGCATATAAAAACAAACCGCCCGCGATTAAAACTACAACGTTAAATACTTCTGTAACGAAGGTTGAAGTAGAGTGGAAAAGCCCCATATACTTATACGCGCGCCTACGCGCTTCAACAAAACGCTTGTTGCCGTCTTCAAACTTTTCTACTTCCGTTTTAGAGTTAGTGTACGCTTTAGTTACCCTAATACCCGAAATGCTACTTTCAAGCGAAGCGTTGATTTGTGCAACCGATTTTCTGCTTTCCATAAACGCGTCGCGCATTTTTTGGCGAACTACAAACGAAATTACAAGTAAAAACGGGACGCATATAAAAATTATAAGTGTTAAAATTACGTTGATAGTAAGAAGATAAATAAACGCCGCAATAAACGAAATCGATGAAATTATAAGCGTTTCTGGGCCGTGGTGCGCAAGTTCGCTAACGTCGTTTAAATCGTTAGTCATGCGCGACATAAGTTTACCAGTTTCGTTGCTATCGTAAAACTTATAAGGAAGTTTTTGTAAGTGGTTAAACATATCGCTACGCATTTGCGCTTGCATTTTAACGCCAACAATATGTCCGTAATACTGAATAAAGAAGTTTAAAAACATTCTTACTATGTAAATTACGAATAACGAAACGCCTAAAATTATAATCATTTCGATATTTTTATTAGGTATATAATCATTTAAAATGTTACGCGTAATTACAGGGTATAGCATACCAAGTAGCGCAACCACAAGCGACGCTAACATATCAAGCGTAAACATTAACTTGTGCGGTTTATAATATGATAAAAATCTTTTTAGCATCGTATCTCCTTAATCGTTTAAGTTAAGCGTTTGTTTAAATTCGGTAGGAGTCATACCCGTTACGCGCTTAAACACCCTTGAAAAGTATTGTGAATTATCAAAGTTAAGCCTATCTGAAATTTGTGAAAAGTTAAGGTTGTTTTCCCTTATCAACTGTTTAGCGTGCTTGATTTTTACGTAAGTGCCATAGTTGGCTATCGATTGCCCCGTTTGTTCGCTAAAAATCTTACACAAATAACTTTTACTATAACCAAGTTTAGAACAAATATCACTAATTTTAAACTTTGATTCAACGTTTTTTTCAAGGTGTTTTTTTATTGAATCAATAAGGTGGTTTTCCATACTTTGTTTAGTAGTAAAAATATTGATATCGTTTACCTTTTGCACGTTTCTTATAAGAAGTATTAAAAGTTGTTCTAAGTAAGTTTTAATAAATTGCTCTCCACCGATAATCGCGTCTTCTTTCTTTGTAAGTTTTTTAAGCGACGGGTCGTTTTTAGGGATAACGAAAGTTAAGTCAGACTCCTTTATTATTGAAGAGATAAACGGTTTTAATTTTTCATCAAGTTTAGTATGGTAGTCTTCTAAAAACGTCATAGACGGCGACTTGCAAACGAAAGTTATAACAAAAAAGTTCGGCTCTGATTCGTATGAGCGGATAGCGTGGAATTCGTTTGGTTTATGAAAAACTATATCGCCTTGGCTTAAAATTATTTCATCCGTTTCGTTAGTAACTAACACTTTGCCTTTATCAACGTAAACCATTTCCCAAAAGTTGTGCGATTCGCCACCAAAAGAGAAGTTTTTATCAAACTCATAGTAGTGTATCGTTACTATTTCGGTAATATTAACAAAGTTTGTTAGTTGTGTTTTTATAAAGGTTGCTTTCATAATTTCTCTATCCTTTTTAAAAGTTGTGGACGATTTTACACATAAATAGTAAAAAAATGACTGTTAATTGCTAACAGTTTGTAGTATCATTATATCAAGATATAAAATCAAAGTCAAGGAGGCTTTTATGAAAAAAGGTATAAATATATGGTCTTTTCCACAAGGCAGTATAAAGGATAGTTTAACACTTGCAAAGAACGCTGGGTTCGAAGGCGTTGAACTTGCTATTGACGGCGCGGGCGAATTAACCCTTAATTCCACAGAAAAAGAAATCAAAGAAATCAAGAAAATAGCCGATGATTTAAACTTAGCGTTATACAGTTTATCTTGCGGGCTTTGTTGGGATTATAGGCTTAGTGACGACGACCCTAATATGCGCCAAAAAGCCAAAGATATGATTAAAAAACAACTTGAAACGGCTAAAATTTTAGGTGCTGATAGCGCGCTTGTACTCCCTGGCGTTGTTAACGTAGAGTTTTCACACCCAGAAGTAAAAGTACCGTACGACGTTTGCTACGACCGTGCTATTGAAGGTATTAGCGAACTTAAAACTTTTGCGGAAGATTTAAAAGTTAACATCGCACTTGAAAACGTTTGGAATAAGTTTTTACTTTCGCCTATGGAAATGCGCGACTTTATCGATAAAATAGGTAGCGAATACGTAGGTAGTTACCTTGATATCGGCAACACCCTTTACTGTTCTTTCCCTGAAGACTGGGTTAGAATTTTAGGCAAGCGCATTAAAAAGGTACACTTTAAAGATTATAGGGTGCAAGCGGGAGGTCTTCACGGATTTGTTGACTTGCTTGCAGGTGACGTAAACTACCCTGAAGTAGTTAAAGCCCTTGAAGAAGTTGGCTATGACGATTGGGTTTCAGCCGAAATGATACCTAATTATAAATATTACACCGAAGCAATTATCTATAATACTTCAAACGCGATGGATAAAATTTTAAGGAGAAAAAAATATGATTAAAGTTGGTTTAATAGGTTGCGGTTTTATGGGCAATATGCACGCTAACTGTTATAAAAACATTGATGGCGTTGAACTTGTTGCAGTTGCCGATATTAGAAGAGAAAAAGCCGAAGAAATAGCAAACGGCGCTACAATTTATAGCGACGGTATTGATTTAATTAACAATGCCGAAGTTGATATTATCGATATTTGTTTACCTACTTATCTTCACGCTAAATACGCGCTTATGGCAATGGATAAAGTTAAATACTTATTCGTTGAAAAACCAGTTACTTTAACAAACGCCGAAGCACAAGCGTTAATAGAAAAATCAAACGAAACTGGTTGCAACGTTCAAGTAGGCCAAGTAATTAGGTTCTGGGACGAATACGTTGAACTTAAAAAGATTATTGAAAGTGGTAAATACGGTAAAGTGTTAAACGCTAACTTCCGCAGAATTAGTCCTAAACCAGGTTGGGGTTGGGAAAACTGGCTTTCAGACGTATCGCGTTCTGGTGGCGCGGCGCAAGACCTTCATATCCACGATACCGACTACGTTCTTTCGGTATTTGGCGAACCTAAATCGTTTACTTCTATTAAAAACGCTATCGGCGAAGAAAATTCTTATATCAATACTATTATGAAATACGACGATTTCGTTGTAGGCGTTGAAGGTACTTGGGAATTACCTGAAACTCATCCGTTTGAAGCAACCTTTAGGGTAGTGTTTGAAAAGGCTACTATCGAAAATGCGGGCGGTAAGTTTATTTGCTATACAAACGAAGGCGCAAGTGAAATCAAGATTGAAAAAATCGAACTTTCGGGCGGTTATAAAGGTGGTAATATTTCCGACCTTGGCGGTTACTATAACGAACTTGTTTACTTTACAAACGCCGTTAAAAACGGTAGTAAAATTGAAAAAGCAACGCTTAGCGATGCAAGTAAATCACTTGCTTTCGTGTTAAAAGAAATCGCTAACGCGTAAGGAGATTATTATGAGAGTATTAGCAATAGGTGCACATCCAGACGATATAGAAATTGCTTGTAGCGGTACGCTTGCAAAATGTGTTAAGCGTGGCGACACGGTTATTGTTTGCCACGTTTCAAGCGGTAACCTTGGCCACGTTGTTATCCCGCCTGACGAACTTAGAGTTATAAGGGCAAACGAAGCAAAAAAAGCAGGTTCGCTTGCGGGCATTGAAGTTATTTCTGCGGGGTTTGACGATTTAGAAATTTACGATAACAACAAAGAAGCAAGGGATAAACTTGTTGACGTTATTAAATACGCTAACCCTGACTTTATTATCACTCATAATCCAGACGATTATATGCCAGACCATACAGCAGTAGCAAGGCTTGTTTTCGATGCAAGTTTTACAGCAACTTTACCTAACTACGAAAGCAAAATTAAACAGCCCGCAAAACTTGTTCCTATATACTATATGGATTCCTTAGCAGGCGTTAACTTTAACCCTACCGAATACGTTGATATAACCGAAGAAATCGATTTAAAATTACAAATGCTTGAATGCCACGAAAGTCAAGTTGTTTGGATGCGCGACCACGACGGAATTGATTTTCCCGATATGGTAAAAACTTGTTCAAGATACCGCGGTTATCAATGCGGTGCTGAGTACGCCGAAGGGTTTAGGCAATGCCAAGTATACTTAAAAGGCACAACAAAAAGATTATTACCATAAGGAGATATAAAAATGGATTTTAATAGTACAGTAAAAGGAAGCGCTCTTGAAGGCTTTTACCCACAAGGTTGGGATTTTGAAAAAATTGACGCGTGCATCGACGCGCCTGAAAAGATTTTAGATAGGCAAGCACACTGGAATAAAGATTTTAACCCAATAAAATGCGATAACTTAGGCGAATTCGAAGTATATATGGGTCACGAAATAGCAATGCAAATTCGCCTTGCTAAAGAAAAAAACGAAAAAATCGCGTTTATTCTTCCGGTAGGCCCTATGGGTATGTATAAATGGGTTGTTTACTTCCTTAAAGAATGGAATGTTTCTTGCAATCACGTTTACACTTTCAATATGGATGAATGGGCGGATAGCGAAGGTAACACTCTTTCAAGCGATAACCCTGGTTCTTTCCAATACGCAATGGAACAAGCGTTATTCAATCCGCTTGGCGAACTTACAGTTCCTAAAAACCAACGTAACTTCGCCACTAAAGAAAACTTACCAACTTACCCAGAAAAAATTGCTAAACTTAAAAGCGAAGGCGCAAAACTTGTGCTTGTTTACGGTATCGGTAGAATGTGCCACATCGCCTTTTGGGAACCTACTTTTGCAAGCGATTACAAAACTGCTGAAGAATGGGAAAAAGCGCCTTATAGAATTGCCGCTAAAATTCACCCGTTAACTGTAGAACAAAACGCTCTTACAAGTTTTAAATCAAGAACTACACTTGTTCCTTGTAGGGCAAACACTATCGGCCCTGGCTTATTCTTACAAGCCGACTATGCTATCGGTGGTGCAGACGGCACGCTTGGTAGGGGTATGCAATGGCAAGGTATGTCCCTTTGGATGACACTTCGCTACGGCAAAACGCCTTGGATTACTTCTTCATATATTCCAACGCTTGCAGGTAGATTATTCTTCCTTAAAGATTTAGCAGGTCCGCTTGTTGCGGAATGTAACTAATATGAAAAGCGGTATTGCGGTTGCGGGAAGTATTCTTGTTGACAATATAAACGAAATTTCCGCTTATCCAAAGGCAGGGGAACTAACCAAAATAATAAAGGTGCAAAAAGCCGTTGGCGGTTGCGTACCTAACGTTGCTATCGACGTTAAAAAAATTTGCCCTAATTTATCCGTTAAAGCAGTTGGTAAAATCGGCAACGATGAAAACGGTGAATTCGTTAAAAAGGTATTTGCTGAAAACTCCGTTAACACTGACTTTATTACATACAGTACCGATAAAACAAGTTTTACCGAAGTTATGAGCGTTACTGGTGGAGAGCGTACCTTTTTTACTTACCCTGGTGCAAGTTCAAGTTTTGGCAATAACGACGTTGACCTTGAAAGTTTAAACGTTAAAATGCTCCACCTTGGCTACTTTTTGCTTTTAGATAAAATTGATAACGGCGACGGACTTAAAATTTTAAAACGCGCCAAAGAAAAGGGTATAAAAACGTCGATTGACTTAGTTAGTGAAAACTCTGATAGGTATTCACTTGTTGTGCCTTGCTTAAAATACGTAGATAACCTTATTATTAACGAAGTTGAAGCGGGCGCAATCGCTCAGGTAACCCCAAATGCAAACAATCTTATAGATATAGCCAAAAAGTTAAAGGAATTAGGGGTTAAAGAAAGGGTTATTATTCACACCCCAAGCGTAAGCGTGTGCGCGTCAAACGCGGGCGAAACGGTAATGCCGTCTTACGACTTGCCTGAAGGTTTTATCGTAGGTACAACTGGCGCGGGTGATGCTTTTTGCGCGGGCGCGCTTATAGGTATTTATAAAGATAAAACGGATACGGAAATTTTACAGTTTGCTTCAAGTACGGCGGTTTTAGCACTCACTAAGGCAGACGCCGTTAGCGGACTTAAAGAAGAAAAAGAAATTATAGAATTTTGTAAAGGATTAAAAAGAAAATGTTTGTAAATCTTAAAGAAATATTACAAATAGCCGAAAAAGAAAAAATTGCTATCGGTTCGTTTAACGCTACGGGCTTTGATAGTTTGCAAGCGGTAATTAAGGGCGCAGAAGAACTTAACCAACCTGTAATTATTGCTCACGCCGAAGTACATAACGTATACAACGATATATCAATGGTCGGCCCTGCAATGATAGCGATGGCTAAAAACGCTAAAGTTCCAGTTTGCGTACACTTAGACCACGGCACTTCACTTGATATGATATATAAAGCGTTAAGGATAGGTTTTACTTCGGTAATGATAGACGCGTCAGCCCTTCCTTACGAAGAAAACTTAAAACTCACTAAACAAGTAACTGAAATGGCGCACGCTATGAACGTTAGCGTTGAAGCGGAACTTGGTAGGCTTGTAACTGGCGAAGCGGGTAGCGGTGAAGAAATGAAAAACGCTAAACCTGAAGATTTTTACACCCACCCTGATGAAGCGGAAGCCTTTTGCAAAGAAACGGGTATAGACGCTTTGGCAATAGCGTTTGGAACTGCGCACGGTTTTTATAACTCTCAGCCAAAACTTGATTTCAACGTTATTAAAAACTGCGCTAAGGCAACTGGCTTACCACTTGTAATGCACGGTGGTAGCGGTGTGAGTGACGAAGGCTTTAAACAAGCAATCGAAAGCGATATAAGAAAGGTAAATTACTATTCTTATATGTCAAAAGCCGGCTATATGGCAGCCAAAGAAGTTATTGAAAGCAACACTACCAAATACTTGCACGACGTAGAGTTTTCTGCAATGCAAGCAATGAAAGAAGACGTTAAAAAAGCAATCAAGGTTTTTGCTAATATAAAATAAGTTACGATTTTAAAAAGTCTTGACTTTTAAGTGGGTTATGTTATAATTGCACTATAATTACTAAGGAGATTTATTATGTTAAAACGTATTTTTGAATTTTTGATATCTAACCGATTTACGCGTTTATTAGCATTAATTATTCAGTTCTTTGTTGTATTTGCAATTATGCTTTTTATAGGCTTAAGTATTGATGATTCATCTTTAATTTTCGCGCCAACGTTAATTTTTGCTATATGCTTCGTTGGTCAACTTTTTGGCGATATTATGAACGTTGAAGGTTGGTTTAACAACACTTTTGTAACCTTATTAAAAAGAATAATATTCTTTGTTGTTGTTTTAGCAACGTGTATTTTCGGTGTTGCCTACGTTATCGGTGATGACGTTTGGGGAAACATGGTAGTTAAAGACGCTTCTATTTTTGAAAAAGCGATAAATTTAGCAACCAACTTTGCTTGTCCGCTTGCATTTTTTGCATACGTAATGGCGTACGTAATGCACGCTAAAGAATACCACCACATAGATAATAAAAAATGGTTGCCTTGCCTTTATATTACCATTTACCTTGCAAGTATCGTGCTTGGTTTTATCGTGTCGTTAATATTTAATATTGTAAATATTCCTTATAACGTTGCACCTGTTGTGTTAGGCCTTATAGACGTTGCTATAGTAGTTGTTGCAATTATTATTAGTTTAAAATCGGAAGTTTGGGTGTTTGAAGAATCTTCTAAAGTTTATTACAATTCTTCAAGTTCATTAGGTAGTTATACCCCTAAAAAGAGCGAATATGATAAATTCCGCGAAAAATGTTGCAATTGCGTTCACCAACGTTCTTGCAGGCTTGATACAAACGACGGTTGGGGTACTAAAAGAAATGCTGACTATTGTAACTTAACGGGAAAAGAAGTAGATATTTATAGTTACTGCTGTTCAAGATTCGAAGACCGCCATAGATAAAAATAAACAATAAAAAAAGACCGCTACTTGCGGTCTTTTAATTTTATCTTAATATCTGTGAAGTTAACGTTTTATTTTAAATTTTTTCTAAATTGCATAGGGCTTACGCCTTTAATTCTTTTAAAAGTTTTGCTAAAGTACGATTGACTTGAAAAACCAACTTCAATAGAGATTCTTTCCATATCGAAATTAGTTGTTTGTATAAGTTCCGTTGCTTTTTTAATTCTTTCGTTATTTATATATTCGCCGATAGTCATTTTAAAACTTTGCTTAAACAGTAAATATAGCGAACTTTTTGATTCGTATGTGTTTTCGGTTATAGTTTTTATAGATAAATTTTTATTGATATTATCGTTAATGTATTTAATAACGTTTTCTAATCGCTTGTTTTTCTTAACTTTAATTATATTTTCAACAAGCAAGTGTTTTGCTAAAATAGATGCTATATTAAGGGTACTTAAAATCTTTGATTTTAAAGATTTAGGTATTGAATCATATTCGCTTTTAAGTTGGTCGATAATTTTTAACTCTTCTTTAAAAAACTTGCTTTTATCAAAATTGACGTCAACCTTAATTTGCCCTAAAACTATATAACCGATAATCTCTTTATCAATGCTAATAGGTAGGGCAATATCTACAAGCCCCGCTCTACAAGTGTGTTGTACCGGGGCTTTAGTTTGCTTGCATTTTAAAAGTAAATTTTCATCTGATTTTTTGCACGCTTGCATTCCCTTAGGTATTGATTGAATTAGTTTACAATATTTATTGTTGTATTCCCTATTAAAATGAAGAACTTTAAGCGAACTATCTAAAATCATTAAATTAATGCCAGTTGCATTAAAAAAGTCATCGCATAAAGTTTCTAAGTTTTTTAAATTGTATTCGATTATCATAGCGTATACATTTTATCATATTTTTATAAAAATTCAAACTATATTCTTATTTTGTTTGGAATATATTACAAATTATAGGGAATTTTGCTACTTTAAAAAGTTAAATAATCAATGTATAATATATTTATAATAATGTTTTAAAAGGAGTAATTTTATGGATTTAATTTCTAATACGGAAAAATGGCAACGCCCTTTTACTATACAAAGATATATTAATCCGCCTTTATCTGAAGATTTAATCACTATGTTTGCCGACGGTAAGATAATGTTTAAAGAAGTAGACAGTTTTACTTCAAGTTGGGTGGCTAATTCTTCGGGCGTTAAGGTTTTACTTGGCGAAAACTACGAAGAAATTAATTTCAAAAAAATTAAATACAACGTAGATAAAGATGGTGTTCCCGTACACTCTTTTAACTACAAATTTAAAAATATTTCTATTTTTTACGAAGCCTTTTGCGATGATAGAGTTTCTTCTACGGCTTATGTTAAAGTGTCGCTTAAAAACGATACGCCAAATTTAATTAAAGAAAAAATTTCAGTTATAGCACGTACGGGGCTTATGTCACAAATTATGTGCGGAAATATAAGCGGGTATTTTCACTTTAACACAAACCCAAGAATTTGGGGTTTTATTAAAACCGACTATACCTATAACGACGGTGTAATGCAAGACTCTACCTTAAAAATCACCTTTGATAAAAATTTTAAAGGTGTTTGGCGTGGCGATGAAAAGGGTAGGCCTAATTATTTAAGGGGTTTGGTTGAGTTTGACGTTGAAATTAAAGGCAATTCAACTACCGAGTTTATCTTTAAAATTGAAAGACCTAAAAAAATTAGCAACGGCTTAAATTATCAAGAAGAAAGGGCTAAAACTTATGCTTTTTGGCTTAAAGAATTAGAAAGCATTAAAAAATACCCTGGTAAAACAAAAAATCAAAACTATTCGTTAATTAGAAATATAGTGTCTAACTGTTTACAAATGTTTGCTACCGAAAAAACCATTAACTACGTTATTCCAAGGCAAGGTGGTACTCAAACGGTTATTTGGCCTACCGAAGCAAAATCAATGCTTGTTGGTCTTATCAAAATAGGTAACTTTGATAGGTATATCGATAAGGTTATGGATTTATATCTTGATAAACTTCAAGTTAAAGATGGTAACAATAAAGGTCAATTTGTAAATTTAGGGGAGTCTGTTCCGTGGAGCAGTATTACAAGCAATATTCTTATAACTATGGCTGAATATGCTTATTATAGAGATGAATCTAAATTTTTACAATTTAAAAAGCCTATTTTAAATGCTGTCGACTGGATAGAAAGAACGCGTAACTCAAACGAAAAATACAAGGGGTTTATCCCTGCAATGCAGGCAAACGACTGGCCTTCAGTCGAACACTTTTGGTATGCCGACGCCGGCAACATTGTAGCGTACAAGTATTTAATAAAGTTGTTTGAAAAGTATAACGATATTGATAACGCTAATAAAATTAAAGGCTACTACGAAGAGTATTATAATCTTTTTGAAAAAGAAGTTATCGGCAAAGCCGTTAAAAACTTTGATGATGGCGATGAGTTATTTATTCCGCTCAGCCTTGAAGGTTTAGATAAAGCAATTAAACTTCCGTATACCGAAACTCCTTATATAAGCGAAGTCCCTTCAATTATAGAAGAAGAATTTGTAGACCCTAATGGTGAAACGGCAAAACATATCGAAAACTACTTTAAAAATCGTGGGCTTCACAAAAACGGCTTACACGGACTTTTTAACTGCTTGCTTTTAGGTCATAATAAAGACGACCCTTGGGCAGGTCATATGTGGTATACTGGCTTTGTAGACCAAAGTTGGTTTAACATTTTTATGAAGCAAGGTAGATTTTTAGAAGCCAAAGAAACTTTAGACGCGCAACTTAAATACTCTATGTCTAAAGAGTATTATATGCTTGAAAGATTTATGGATAACGATAAATATTTCTGCTGTTGGCAACCAAATGCAAGCGCAAATGGTAGAACTTTAGAAATGCTTTTAGATTGGTACGAATACGAAAAGGCTAAAAAATAAAAGTATGATAAATTATTTGTTACTTATTACTGTTATAGTACTTGTCAACGCGCAAAATATATTTCAAAAACAGTTTGGAAATAAAAAGGAAAACAACTATACAAATTACTTTTTACAATATGTTTTTGTAATGTTATTATCCGCCTTTATAGTACTTAGCGTATTTTATATTTTTAACTTTAGTTTTTGCTTAGAAACGCTTGCATACTCAAGTGTTTTTGCCGTAACCTTTTGCATAAGCGCTTTTAGTGGATACAAAGCCCTTACTTGCGGGCCTATGTGCTTAACTTCAATGCTTTCTTCCTTTTCGCTCATAGTTCCGCTAATATTCGGTTTTTTGTTTTTAAAAGAATCGATTTCTACTTTAGGTGTAGTAGGGCTTGTTTTATTAATAGCGTCTTGGTTTTTGGTTAACAAAACTAAAAAGGGCGAAAAGATAAACAAAAAATGGTTGTTTTATATAATAGTAAACGTAATTTCTAACGGTGGAAACAGTACTATTCAAAAACTTCATCAAATAAACGTTAAAGGCGACTATACCATTTGTTTTCAATTTATAGCAATGTTTATATCGGTTATAATATTTGGTAGTTTGCTTTTATTTAAAAAGAAAACAAATTTTATAGCCTTTTTTAAAAACGGTGGTTATTTATCTTCATTTTCAGGGATTGCTAACGCCGTTTTAAATGTGAGTATGCTTTATCTTGCAATAAATATGAAAGCGGTAATTTTATATCCTGTAGTTTCGGCAGGGGGAGTTGTTATTTCATTTTTAACCGCGCTTATCATATATAGGGAAAGATTAAAAAAATTACAGTATTTAGGTTCTATACTTGGTTTGATTTCAATTATTTTACTAAATTTATAAATTAAAAATGCACCCAATCGGGTGCATTTTTATCTGTATATTTTTGCTTTTTTGATATCGTTTAAAGTTATTTCAGTAAACGGATAAAGTGGTTTTTTGATATTTTCGTAAGGAAGCGTTAAAAGGTTACAAGCCGAAACACCAGGCGTGTCTGCATTTATCATATGCGATGCAATATCTTTATAACCCGCCCTAAACGAAGTACAAACCTTAACTACAACTAAATCGCAAAAGATAGGTTCAATGCCAAACGACCTATAAGACGCGATATCCCCTTGTAACGTACGGTGCGATACTTGAATATAAATTTTGCCAACTTGTAAAACTGCGGTTTTGCCCATATTGATTTCAACGCCTTTTTCTTGCGGGCCAAACTTATTAAACTTACCATCGTGTAAACTTTTAACGGTAGCCGTTACCTTAATAGGTTTAGAAATTTTAGGCGCAATCGTTCCGCCGATAGTAAATTCAGCAGTACCGCCAACGCCAACTTCAAAAGCCTTTTCAACGGCAGGGATATCGTTTATAGAAAACGCAACCCTTAATCTATCTTTATACGGTAAAACTTTTTCTAATACCGCAGGGCTATCACCAGAAGCGCCCGCGTTAGGTGAGTCAGATGAGTCCGCTAAAACTACAGGCTTACCAGTATCGTTTTTAAGTGCGATATCAATAACTTCGTCAATGGTTAAAAGGCGTTCGCCTAAAAGTTCTTTTCTAAGTTCAAACTCTTTTATAGCAAGTTCATCGGCAACGGATAAAGCAGTTTTTTCATCTTTAGCGCAAATAACAACGGTTGAATAAAGTTCAGGAACGTCAAGCCACGGTTGTACTTGAAAGATGCTATAGTCAACGATAGTGCCGTTATCTACAAGCGATTTAGCGTAATCCATTAAAACTTTAAGCCCGCCCGTTGACGTTGTGTACGCGTGTGCGGGTGCGATTTGCGGAATACTTGCCATAGCGGTGTAGTACTTATTGCCGTTAAGTCTTTCTGCCATACGTAAACCAGCGCGGTAGCCCGTTTCGTACATATCAAGGTGTGGATAAGTTTGATAGCCTGTAACGTAATCAACGCTTGATATGAGTTTTTCGGTAATATTACCGTGAAGGTCAAACGATGCGGAAATTATAACGCTATCGCCAACGATTTGGCGCATTTTTTCAAAAATATCACCGCAAACGTCATACGAAGTATCTGATACCGTAGCGCCGTGCATACACGCTAAAACGCCGTCGATATCACCGTATTTTAAAAACTCTTCTTCAAAAGTTTTTATAAACTTATCAACGATAGTATTAGATAACGCACCACCACTATCCGCGCGGAGTGTAAGCCCGCCAACAGCGGTAATATTATTTTCTTTAAGAGCGGTAAGCATACCGCTTATGGTGTAGCCAGATTTTCCGTCACCGCAAACAACTTGGTCTTTATCGTAAATGCCAAAGTTTTCAAAAAGTGAATACTGTTCAATTTGTGGGTTAAACGAATTTGATTCTTCGTGAAGCCCAACTATCATTACTTTTTTCATAGTAAACGTCCTTAAAAGTGATAAAAACATTGTAGCACTAAAGTTATATAAAGTCAATAATTGCTTGACTAATAAAAAGACTAATGTTATACTATATTTAACTTAATAATTCGATGCGACTTGCATTGTTAAATGCTAAAAGTAGGGGAAGTGCGGTGAAATTCCGTCGCAACAGTCATTACGGTTAAAGTCCGATTACCTATCCGTCGAAGTAATTATGTAATTTTCTTGGGCAATGAAGAAAAAGTAATTTTTTAGCATGCCTTAGGCGTGCTATTTTTATTAAGGAGAAATATTATGAAGAAACTTTTACTAACCCTTTTAACTATCGTGCTTTTATTTAGCGCTGTTGCTTGTATTAACTCAGAAACGCACGTTATTAAAGAAACTGATGAAAAAATCATAATCACCGTTTCAAGCAAGCAAATGGAACTTAGCGATACAACAACCTTGCTTAAATATATGCTATCTTTAAAAAAAGACGGCGAACTTGAGTTTGAAATCGTTAGCGGTATGATAACTTCAATCAACGGTATAGAAAACCCTGCAGACTTTACAAGTTGTTGGATGCTATACACTAACGATACCGAACTATCTAATAGTTCGTGGGGCACTGCCGAATACAACGGCGAAACTTTTGGTTCTGCTGTCGTTGGCGCTGAAGAGTTAATCGTTAAAGACGGTTATAAATACATTTGGTATTATCAATCATTTTAATTTATGAAATCTGCAAAAGAAATTATTATCCCTGCCGTTTTTACGGCAATGCTTATAGGCGTTCAACTTGTTTTAAGCGGGGTGGCGGGCGTGGAACTTGTTACAGTTTTGCTTCTTGCTTTTACCTACGTTTTCGGTTTAAAACAAGGCTTTATAGTTGCTAACGCCTTTTCAATTTTAAGGTGCACGCTTTTTGGTTTTTTTATAAATATCGTGCTATTATACCTTATATATTTTAATCTATTCGTTTTAGTTATAGGTTTACTTGGCAAGGCGTTTAAAAAGGGATATTCTTTAAAAATCCATATAGTTTTAATAGTGGTGGCGGGCGCTTTAACGGCGTGCTTTACCCTTATCGACGATATAATTACCCCGCTTATGTATAGTTATTCGGTAAAGGCTACTCAAATTTACTTTACCGCATCACTTACCGTTATGATACCGCAAATTGTTTGCGCGCTTGTAACGGTTACGGCGCTATTTTATCCGCTATATAAAACACTGATTTTCGTAAAAAATAAAAGGCAGTTTTGATACTGCCTTTTTTATTTTATTTATCAAGTTTTATTAAAAGATAATCAAATTTTTCAAACTCAACGGTTAGCGTGTTGCCGTTTTTAAGTTCAACGCTTTCGCCCGTCATTTTATCAGTGGCGGTTTTAAATTTGCCGTTAAGTGTTATATCCGTTTTGCCCGATGGTGCGTTATACGCGTTTGCAACAATAGCAAGTATAGCGTTTTCGTTTTCAAAGTAACTAACTTTTAATTTATCGCTTGAAATTTTAACGTCGTTATCATAGCACGGTTTAAAGGTAGCCGTTTCTACGCCTATATCATCGTAGGCTTGCCAAACTTTAGCAATTTCGTTAAGTTGCTCTAAGTTGTTTTGCGGGCGAGAAAGTACGCCGTAAGCAATAATCGTTGAAAGTGCTTGGTGGTAAGTCCAAGTAGGGTTGTTAGTATAAGTGATAACGTTTGCAAAAATGCCAAGTGGTCTACCCGTGTATACTGAACGGAAGTGCCCTTCGGGGATACTGTTAAGTTTGCCACTTATAAGGTAAGGTTGAATAACTTCGCCGTCCCAAATACTATCGGCAAACGCAAGGAACGGAACAGGGAAGTTGTTGCCAGTGTGTATATTGATAATACCACCGCGGCTATTAACAATTTCGTAAAGTTTTTCAAACATATTGCGAATAGTAAAGATTGGGGCAGTGCTGTGAACAACGCCGTTTTCATCAACGTAACCGCAACCGTGTTCTAAGTTTTGGCAAGATTCTATACTATAAGTGCCGTCAAGGTAAATTCCGTCAAAGCCGTATTCGTCCATAAGTTTTTCTACGCCTTTAAGGAAGATTTCGCTATAACCCGACTTATAGCAAACGGATAAATCTCTTTGGTGAGGAGTTCTAACGTAACTAGGGCGCATAAAATCGTAGTGTGATTGATTACGTTTAACTTTATACTTCATAAACGATTTATCAAACTCAGGCGATAACGAAGAAATTTCAAACCCAAAGTAAGGGATAATCTTCATACCCCTATCGTGCGCAAGTTTAACCATATACTTAAGCCTTTCAGCCGTGTTTTTAGTAAGGTAAAAACTATTTTGTAAATCGTTCCACCTTTCGTGAACGTAAACGTATTCAACGCCTTGGCGATGAAGTGCATCTATCATCATTTCATCATCGGTGGCGTCTGGCATTGGTTTATCAAGTAAAAATTGTCTGCCTTCTTTTGTTTCGAATACCCCGTGTGTGTGGAAGGCTTTTTGCACGTATTGATTTTTAGGCATTGGTTTAACAGGGGTTGCTTGAAGACCAAAATCAAAAATAATAGGGTGTAAAAATCCGCCGTTAAATTCACCTTTATCCATCCATTTTTTATGTTCTTTATCTAAAAGGTGAACGCGAAGTAATACGCAGTCTTCTTGATTTAAAATCTCAATAACGTTATTAGTATCCTTATTATTCCAGCCTTCGTCGCTTTCAAAAAATACGCCTAAGCCCGCCGTATCGTTGCCAAGATATACCGTGTGTTTAAACGGAAGTATTAAACTTTCGCTTGGCACAAAGTTCATTGTGTTTAAACTCATAACTTCTTTATCTACAGCCTTGCCGTTAACGTAAGTTACGCCTTCGGGATTTATGTGATAAAACTTAGCAAATTCCTTTTTAAAAGGAATTTCAAGATATAATTTATCAAGAACCATAAGTTCTTCTTGAGTGGTGGTTCTTCCGTAAATTCTGCCGCGGTGGTAGCCTTCGGGGGTAAGTTTAACGTTGCACTTAACAAGTCCGTCGTAACAAACGGTAAACGAGGTATTTAAAACAAGTTCCCTAAACTTAGTTGCTTGAACGTAAGTAATTTCTCTATCATTGCCTTCAGTCATTTCGTAGTTTTCAAAGTTTTCCCAAACGATATCTTTATTAAAACTTCTACCGCCAAGCCTTATAGGGCTTGCTAAAACTTCTTGACCTGCCGTTAAAATTGAAGAAAAGAAAGGGCTTTGCGAAACCGTGTAAGTTCTATTCCAAACGTTAACTTCGTAAGCGTTGTTTTTATCAATGCTTTTAACGGGTGATAATGACGATACTACAATTTTATTATTCATAAAAAACTCCTTACTTTTATAACTGTATTTTAATACAAAATTTAACTTAAATCAATAATACTACTAAAAATTTATTCTTACAATGTTAAAATTTATCCTAAAACATATCAATTTTTACTATTGCAAATGATTTTATTTGTGGTAAAATATTTCTATGAAAGAATTTTCTTTTTTGGTAGAAAAAGAATTTAATAATTTTAGGGTAATAGATTTTTTAAAAGCCAAGGGCGTTTCTTGTGAGATTATTTTAAAAACCAAGTACGGCGGAATATTTGTAAACGGCGTGGTTAATAAAAACGTTAACGACACGCTTAAACCAAACGACGTTGTAAAGTTTATACTTCCACCCGATATCCCTAATCAACACTTAACGCCAGTAAAAGGCAATTTTAAAATACTGTATGAAGACGAATATATGCTTGCCGTGGTAAAAGAAAAAGGGCTTTTAACGCATAATTTAATCTTTAACGAAACCCCGTCGCTTGACTCTTTAGTAGCAGGCTATTTTGCACCTAACCCTTTTACTTTTAGGGCGGTTAATAGGCTTGATAAAGATACAAGCGGAATTTTACTTATCGCTAAAGATGAGTTTTCTGCAAGTTTGCTTGGCGAAAAAATCAAAAAGGGCGAAATTACAAAAACTTATACCGCGGTAGTAGTAGGCAAGAT
This sequence comes from Christensenellaceae bacterium, assembly GCA_045613025.1. Classification (GTDB taxonomy): domain Bacteria; phylum Bacillota; class Clostridia; order Christensenellales; family Borkfalkiaceae; genus HGM11412. Next base: position 51,400 of record JAZLAE010000029.1, read on the forward strand.
AGAATCTAAGCATTTCATTATAGAAAAACCTATTTTAAAAGTTGATGGAACGGTAAAAAGGGTCATAGACGATAGCGGTAAATACGCTAAAACTGAGTGTTTTTACGTTAAGGATTTAGGCAACAATCTATCCCTTATCGACGTTGTTTTACACACGGGTAGAACTCATCAAATTAGGGTGCATTTATCTTCGGTTGGCTTACCCCTTTACGCCGATAGTTTATACGGCGAAGAAGTAAAAGGTAAAACGTATATACTTCACGCTAAGGGTTTAACTTTTTTACACCCTTTCACTAACGAAAAATTAGAAATAATTTCACCTATTGATATTGACAGTGCGTTTTAGCAACAGTATACTAAAAATACAAGGCAGGTATAAATTTTATGAAATTAGTTAAAAAAATAGATATTCACGTACATACTTCTGAGTCAAAATGGATAGCCTACGGCGGTTACGCTTTTGCTACCCCTGAAGAACTTATTAAAATGTACGATGATTTAGGCGTAGAACTTGGCGTACTTCTTCCAGTTTCTAACAGTGCAATGGTAGTATCGTCAAACTACGAAAACTACCTTATCGCTAAAAAATATCCTGATAGATTTAATTGGTTTTGCTCTTTCGACCCAAGGCAATACGATAATTCGCCCGATACTAACTTTACCCCGTTTTTAGAAGAATGTAAGAAAAACGGCGCAAAAGGCGTAGGCGAAATTACCGCAAATATGCCTATGACCGATAAAAGAACCTTTAACTTTTTTAAGCACGTTGAAAAGGCGGGACTTCCGCTTACTTTCCACATAGGCAATCACGGTGGCGATTACGGTTTGGTTGACGATATAGGTCTTCCTGGGTTAGAAAAAGCCTTGCAAACCTTCCCTAATTTAAAATTTTTAGGTCACTCTCAACAATTCTGGGCGGAAATTTCTAAAGTAGAAACGCCCGAACAACGCTACGGTCAACCAAAAGGCAAAGTAACCGAAGGTAGGGTTGTTGAACTTATGCGTAAATACCCTAATTTACTTGGCGATTTATCGGCGGGTAGCGGTTATAACGCCATCACGCGTGACGTTGAGTTTGGCTATAAATTCTTAGAAGAATTCCAAGATAGATTATTTTACGGTACGGATATTTGCGCAACTTCTAACGTACAATACGACTTTTTAAAACTTGCTAAATTCTTAGACGATGCCGTTTTAAACGGTAAAATTAGTTACGACGCGTACTATAAAATTTCACGCGGAAACGCCATTAAACTTTTAGGGCTTAATAAGGAATAAAATGAAAGAAATTTACGACGTTATAATTATAGGCGGTGGACCTGCAGGCTATACGGCGGGGCTTTACGGCGTAAGGGCAGGGCTTAAAGTGTTGCTTATTGAAGAAGTGTACGCTGGCGGTCAAATAGCACTTTCGCACCAAGTAGATAACTACCCAGGTTTTGAAAATGGTATAGACGGGTTTACCCTTGCCCAGAATATGAAAAACCAAGCGGAAAAGTTTGGGCTTATAAGTAAGTTTGAAAAGGTAATAAGCGTTAATCTTAATAAAGAGCCTAAACTTGTAAAAAGCACCGAAGCAGAATATTATTCTAAATTCGTAATAATAGCAACGGGTGCAAGCCCAAGGGAACTTGGAACGCCAAACGAAGAAAAATTTATCGGCAAGGGCGTGCATTATTGCGCTTCGTGCGACGGTATGTTTTATCGCGGGAAAACGGTTGTAGTGGTAGGTGGCGGAGATACTGCGCTGTCTGATAGCATAATGCTTTCGCGCTATTGCGAAAAAGTGTATTTAATTCATAGGCGCGGTGAGTTTAGGGGAGCAAAAGTCTACCAAGACACGATAAACCAAACTAAAAATATTAAAGTGCTTTTAAATAGTCAAGTAACGGAACTTTTAGGCGATGAAAAGTTAAACGGAATAATCCTTAAAAACGTAAAAACTAACCAAACTGATAAGTTAGATTGCGATGCCGTTTTCGTTTGCATAGGCAGAAAGCCGTCAACCGAAATTTTTAAAGGTCAAGTAGAATTAAACGATGCAGGATATATTTTAGCGGGCGAAGATACTAAAACTAATATCGACGGAGTTTTTGCCGTTGGCGACGTAAGAACTAAAGCCCTTCGCCAAGTAGTAACCGCGGTAAGCGATGGGGCAACGTCTATTCATTATATTTGTGAAAATTTGAACGTATGAAAAAATGCTTGGCAACTTAGCCAAGCATTTTGTTATTCTCTATATATTCCTATACTTTCAAGGTTTTTAAATAGTGGTTGTTCTATAAGTCTGCAAGCAAGGGTTGCCATTTCTTCGGGCGTTTCTTTATAGCCGTTTTCAAACCACTCTATCATAATAGACATAAGCCCCGATATCGTAAAGTTTAAAACGTGTTTAATAACCTTAGGCTCATCGTAGGGGAAGAACTTTTTCATATCCATAAAGTAGGCAAGGGGTATGCCTTTGTTGAATTTAAGCATTGTGTCTATAAGCGAACTTTTAATAAGCGCTTTAAGTAGGGTTTTTCTTGGTTCGGTTATCCAAAAATTAAAAAAGTGGGTAAGTTCTGTTTTTATAGTGCGCTTTGCGGTTGAATTTGCAAATTGGTCGGTATAATCTTTATAGCCTTGCAATGTGTGTGATATAAGCCCTTGAAGTATCCCTTCCTTGTTTTCAAAATACCTATAAAAAGCCTTTCTTGGAATTTTAGCAAAATCGCTAATTTCACATACCGAAATATCGTCGTAATGTTTAATTTTAAGCAAGTTTAAAAACGCCGTTTCAATCTCTTTTTGCCTATTTATTGAGTGTTTGGTTTTACACGTTTTATACATATACGCCCCACTTTTAACTTCACCTTTAGGTGAAAGAAGTTATAATTAATTTAATTTTAGCACAAAATTTTAATAAGTCAATACAAAAAAGGCAAAAAAGTGTCACAAAACTGACATTTTGGGTTATTGCATTATTGTGAAAGATTTGTTAAAATATAATTATTGAAAATTATAATTTTTTAAAGGAGAAAAATTATGGCAAAAGAAATACAGTTAGATGCTAACGGCAAACGTAAATTTGGCATAATGGACAAACTTGCCTATGCCGCAGGCGACTTAGGTTGTAACATGAGTTTCTCGTTAAAGAGCACCGTTCAAACCTTCTGGTTGGTGTTTATGACGATGGAAACGGGTCTTTTATCGTTACTTTTACTTATCGTTCAAATTTGGGAGGCTATTAAGGCCCGACTTATTGGAACTTTAATTGACAACGATACAAGAAAGTACAAAATGGGTAAATTTAAAACCTATATCTTTATAGGTGCTTTAGGCTTACTTGTTGGTGGTGCAATGGTATTCTTACCTTTCCCTGACGCTAAATTATGGCTTAAATGCGTTCTCTTTATAGGCGGTTATATTATTTGGGATGCTTTCTACACTATCGCAAACGTTCCTTATGGTTCTATGCTTTCGCTTGTTACTGAAGATTCTGCAGAAAGGGCTCAACTTTCAACTTGGCGTTCAATCGGTTCTATGATTGGTAACATTTTACCTATGGTTATTCTCCCTTCAATTATTTGGAAAACCGTAACTTATGATGGAACTACTGGTTTCTTAAGTAATATCGTTATCCCTGAAGAATCTAAACATTTATTCACTCCAGAAAATCTTAGTAAAAATCCACTTACGGGCGCACCTTATAATCCTGGTGACAACGTATTAAGTCCGTTAACTGGTGATAAATTACAAATACTTCTTGGTGAAAACGTATTCTGGGCAGCGCTTATCATGGGCGTAATCGGTTTTATCGCGTTTATGTTTATGATTAAGAAAATCACTATTCGTGTTGACGAAAACGCTGTTAAAACAACTGAAAAAACGGAAAAATTCAATATTCTTAGTGCTTTTGGTAAATTTATGAAAAACCGCCCAGCAGTTGGCGCTACACTTGCCGCTATGGGTATGTTCCTTGGTATGAACGCGGCTGCTACTGCTACTACTATTATGTTCGCTATTCATTTCAAAATGGCAGAACTTTCTGGTTTAGTTCAAATGATAGGCTTTATACCAATGTTTATATTTATGCCGTTCATTACTAAAATCGTTAAGAAATATGGTAAGAAAGAATCTTCGGTTGTTGGTACACTTGTTTCGATTGTAGGTGGGGTAATCATGTTTATATTCCCATTAATTAGCAACACTATTGCTTCGTTAGCAGTTTACTTATTAGGCTTGACTATATTCGGTATTGGTATGGGTATTTATACTTGCGTATCATGGGCAATGATGGGTGATGCTATCGACTATAGCGAATGGAAATTTGGCAAACGTGAAGAAGGTGTTGTTTACTCACTTCACTCTTTCTTTAGAAAACTTGCACAAGGTATTGGTCCTTCAATTGTACTTTTAATTATGGGCGCACTTGGTTATGTTTCAGAATTAGGTACTATCGGTCAATCTCCTACAACTGCTCTTAATATGTGTTGGTTAGTTGCAGCGCTTTATATGTTTAGTGCAATTCTTCAATTTATTGGTATTGCAGTAATTTACAACCTTGACAAGAAAACTCTTGCTAAAATGGAATCTGACCTTAAAGAAAGACACGCTTCTCAAGAAGCAGTTGCTATCGTAGAATAATTTAATAGCCGAAGTTTCGGCGTAACTTGTAAAAAACGCCCGATAATTGCTATCGGGCGTTTATATATGATAAATTTGTGAAATAATAGGAGATTATATGAGAAAAATTATTAGTTTAAATAACGACTGGCTTTTTGTGAAAGATAGTAAGGAAGTCGTTAGTAAAGAAGTAGGCGAAAAGGTTAATCTTCCGCACACTTGGAACGCTGAAGACGGTTTAGACGGCGGTAACGATTACTTCCGTGGTTCTTGCGTATACACTAAAGTTTTAAACGTAAACGAACTTGAAAAAGCCGACAAATACTTTTTAGAAATCAACGGCGCAAACTCTTCTTGCGACGTTTATATGGACGGCGTTAACCTTTGCCATCACGACGGCGGTTACTCTACTTTTAGGGTAGATATTACCGATTACTTAAAAGAAGAAAGCGTGCTTTCTATTATCGTTGACAACGCGCCTAACGATAGAGTTTACCCACAAATGGCAGACTTTACTTTCTACGGCGGTTTATATCGTAATGTAAATATCATTGCGGTATCAAATACTCACTTTGATTTAGAATACTTTGGCGGTAAAGGTTTAAAAATCACACCTACCATAGAAGGCGAAAACGCTAAAGTTGAAGTTGAAGTATTTGCTAAAAACTTCTCTGATGGTCAAAAATTTGCTTACGCTATTTACGATAAAGAAGAAAACGAACTTCAAAAGATTGAAACTACTGATACTAAAGTTGTATTTGAAATTGAAAACGTACACCTTTGGAATGGTAGAATTGACCCATATCTTTATTGCTGTGAAGTAGAAATTATCGAAAACGGCGAAGTTTTAGATAACGTTTGCAGTAGATTTGGTTGCCGTACTTTTAAAATCGACCCAGAAAACGGCTTTATCTTAAACGGAAAAGAATACCCACTTCGCGGTGTATCACGCCACCAAGATAGAATCGGTATCGGTAACGCGCTTCTCCCTGAACACCACAAAGAAGATATGGATTTAATCTACGAAGTAGGCGCAACTACAATCCGTTTAGCGCACTATCAACACGACCAATATTTCTACGACCTTTGCGATGAATACGGTATGGTTATTTGGGCGGAAATTCCTTATATTTCTAAACACCTTGATAACGGTAAGGAAAACACAATTTCTCAAATGAAAGAACTTATCGTTCAAAACTATAACCACCCTTCAATCGTAGTTTGGGGCTTATCTAACGAAATCACTATGAACGGTGAAACTCCTGAACTTTTAGACAACCACAACGCGCTTAACGATTTATGCCACGAAATGGATAAAACAAGGCTTACAACAATCGCTTGCGTTTCTATGTGTTCTATGGATTCAAAATACGTACAAATTCCAGACGTAGTTTCTTATAACCACTACTTTGGTTGGTACGGTGGAGATACCACTATGAACGGACCTTGGTTTGATAACTTCCACGCTAAATATCCAAATATCCCTATCGGTGTATCTGAATACGGCTGTGAAGCACTTAACTGGCATACTTCTAACCCTACTCAAGGCGACTATACTGAAGAATATCAATCTTTCTACCACGAAGAACTTATCAAACAATTATTCACAAGAAAATACATTTGGGCAACTCACGTTTGGAATATGTTTGACTTTGGTGCTGATGCGCGTGCCGAAGGTGGCGAAAACGGCCAAAACCACAAAGGTTTAGTTACTATTGATAGAAAGTATAAAAAAGACTCTTTCTACGCTTACAAGGCTTGGCTTTCAAACGACCCGTTCGTTCACCTTTGCTCTAAACGTTATATCGATAGAGTAGAAGACGTTACTAAAGTAACGGTATATTCTAACCTTCCTGAAGTAGAACTTTTCGTTAACGGCGAAAGCGTTGGCAAACAAACAAGCGATAACCACTTCTTCTACTTTGAAGTTAAAAACGTAGGCGAATCTACACTTGTTGCTAAAGCAGGTGAGTTTGAAGATACAAGCGTTATAAGAAAAGTTGAAGAAATGAACCAAGACTATGTCCTTAAAGAAAAAGGTATGGTAATCAACTGGTTTGACGTTGAAATGCCAGAAGGTAGATTCTCTATCAACGATAAAATCGGCAACATTATGAAAACCTTTAGGGGTAAACTTTGGTTTGCGGGCTTTGGCTTAAAACTTAAAAAGTCTATGAGTAAAGGCAAAAAGGACGGCAAAGGCGGTATGGCTGGCTTTGACGTTGATATGAAAGCAATGATGGCTATGCTTGGCGGTATGACTGTATTAAGACTTACTTCACTTATTGCAATGGCAAACGTTACTTTCACTAAAGAAGAACTTTTTGCAATGAACAAAAAACTCAACCGCATTAAAAAACCTAAAAATATGTAATAAATAAAACTCCCGCTTGGCGATTTGCCAAGCGGGATTATTTTTGATAAATATTTAGTATTTCTATATTTTTATTTTTAGCGTATTTATACGTTTTATATGCTCCACCAAAAGTATGAGATATATAACAAATTAAATAATTGCTATTTTCAATAATCCACCTATTACGTTTTAAAATCGCATATTTGGGTGGGGTGTTTTCTATGGGCGGATAAATAGTTTCATCATAGTTTTTAAAAGTATCTTTAAGGGTATCACTGTTAGATAAATAAGGGATAACCAAAATTCTTTTAATTTTAGGGTGATGTAATTTTAATTGTGTTAAAATTTTAAAACAAACGTTATCAAAATTACCATATCCACCTAAATAGAAAGTGCAATCAGGATTGTTTTTTATTATTTTAACTAATTCATTTTTAAGTGTAATTTCTTCATTACTGGTTAATACACTATCAGCGTGACCACAAAACGAAACTATCATAATATAATTATATCACTTTAGTTCGAAAAAACAAAGTACTTCGTAAATACTTAGTATTAAAATTTTTATTCATAATATACTTTAAGTAAGGTGTATTATGAGTTTAGCAGAAGCAATAGCGTTAAGAATTGAAGATTTATTAAAAGAACGTAATTTAACGCAGTATAAATTGTATAAATTAAGTGGTGTTTCGCAGTCGTCTATTAGTGAAATCCGTTCTAAAAAGAACAAAGCGCCTAATTTGTATATAGTTTATGAATTAGCGCAAGGCTTTGGTATGAGTTTAGCGGAATTTTTTGATTGCGATTATTTTAAAGGATTTAACATTGTAGATTAAAACGGTGCGATTTTTGCACCGTTTTTTATATTAAAAAAGCACTTCACTATGAAGTGCTTTTAGTTTTTTAAATTATTTTATTTTGATAATTTCTTGTCCGCCCATAAATGGTCTTAATACTTCAGGTACTGTAACAGTACCGTCTGCATTTTGGTATTGTTCAATAAGTGCAGGGAATACCCTTGACGTTGCTAAACCCGAACCGTTAAGCGTGTGCATAAACGCTGTTTTACCAGTTTTGCTATCGCGGTATTTAGCGTTGTTTCTTCTTGCTTGGTAGTCACGCGCGTTAGAAACTGAAGATACTTCTTTATAAATACCCATTGAAGGAATCCAAACTTCTACGTCGTAAGTTCTTGCCATTGAAGCCGAACAGTCACCCGCAGCAAGTTTAGATAATCTAAAGTGTAAGCCAAGTTTATCCATAAGTGAACAAGCCTTGTTGCAAAGTTCTTCAAAGGCTTTATCAGAACCTTCTGGTGTTGTATATTGTACCATTTCAACTTTGTTGAATTGATGACCCCTAATCATACCGCGTTCTTCCGACCTTGCAGAGCCTGCTTCTTTTCTGTAGCAAGGTGTGTAAGCAAAGAATTTAAACGGAAGTTTATCTTCTTCTACTATTTCGTTAGCGTAAAGGTTAACAAGTGCCGTTTCAGCGGTTGGAAGCATAAAGCGGTTTTTCTTTCTATCTTCGTCAACGTCAAGCCAGTAAACTTCATCACTAAATTTAGGGAATTGACCAGCACCGAAACCACAGTTATAAGAAAGTTGGTGTGGTGGTAAGATAAATTCGTATCCGTCGTTTAAGTGTTCTTGAATAAAGAAGTTTAAAAGCGCCCATTCAAGTCTTGCACCGTCGCCCCTATAAGCCCAGAAACCGTTACCGGCAAGTTTAACGCCCCTTTCGTAATCGATAAGACCAAGTGAAGTACAAAGGTCAACGTGGTTTTTAACAGGGAAGTCAAATTCAGGTTTAGTACCGAAAACTTTTTCAACTTTATTATTTTCTTTTTCGCCTTCTAAAAGGTCTTCGTCTGGAAGGTTAGGAAGCATAGCAACAAAGTTAAAGATTTCTTCTTGTAAAGCGTTAATCTTAGCGTCGCCTTCAGCAATTTTATCGCCAAGCGCTCTCATTTCAGCGAAGATGTTTTCAACAGGTAAGCCTTGTTTTTTAAGGGCTGGAATTTGCGCAGAAACTTTATTTCTTTCTGCTTTTAAACTTTCGATTTCGAATTGTAAACGTCTTTTATGAGCGTCTTTTTCAATAACTTCGGTAAAGTCTACTTCATAGCCTTTTTTAAGTAAACGGGCTTTAATTAACTCAGGATTTTCAATAATAAGTTTAATGTCAAGCATAATAACTCCTAAAATTTCTTAATTAGTATAGGATAAGTATATACCATAAAAATTTTTTTTGCAAGTTTTTATACCATTAAATATCTACTAAAATATAGTAAAATATTTGCATTTATTTGATTTTTGTGTTAATATACTCATATAATATATAAAAACCACAGTAAAAAAGAGTAGAATTTTTATTTTTAAGAGAGTAGGCGTTTGGTGCAAGCCTATAAAATAAAAATTGCGAAAGTGCATTTTACTATTAAGGGGAATTAACAGTTCACGGGTTGCTCCGTTAACGGCAATAGAGGATTCTTTTTTAAGAATTAAAGTAAAGTGGAACCACGCCAAGAACGTCTTTATATGTCTTGGCGTGTTTTATTTTTAAGGTGCTTTCATAATTCTAAATTGATTTTTGGTGGCAAAACACTTCAAAATACCGCGCGTTTTGTTCGGTTATGTACTTTCCAAGTACACGCCCTTACAATAACGCTTGTCTTTATTCGTGTTTTATCCGCCAAATCGTAAACTAATCAATTTTTAATTAGTTTCATCACCTTATGATTATTGGAGAGAATTAAAGTATGTCTAAAGCATCAAAAATGGATATTGACGCTGCAATGGCTAACGACCCCGCAGCAAGAACACGCTTTGAAGTGTGGCTTACTTATTCGGGTATCAAGGCATTAAGGGCGCATAGGCGGGCTAACTTTTTTTACCGCCACAATATGAAATTGCTTGCAAGGATTATTAGCCAAAACGCCAAAAGGCGTACGGGTATAGAAATTCACCCTGCGGCAACAATCGAACCGGGCGTGTTTATCGACCACGGCGAAGGTGTAGTAATTGGCGAAACTGCAGTTGTTGAAACGGGCGTTGTAATTTATCAAGGCGTAACGCTTGGCGGTACGGGTAAGGATAAAGGCAACAAGCGTCACCCTACAATCAAGCGTGACTCTGTTATCAGCGCGGGCGCAAAAATTTTAGGCGGTATCACCGTAAACGAAAACTGTAAGATAGGAGCAAGTAGCGTGGTTTTATCAGACGTTCCTGCTAACTCAACGGTTGTAGGTATTCCTGGTAAGGTAGTAAAAACTAACGGTTTAAGGGTACACGATTTAGAGCAAGACAAATCTGACCCTATAGCCGAAGAAATTAAAAACAATAGAGAAATTATTGAAAAATTATCTAAACGAATTGACGAACTTGAAAAGAAAATTAGCAAGGGGGAGTAACAATATGAAATTTTATAATACGTTAACAAGAAGAAAAGACGAATTTAAAACGGAAGACGGCTCAAATACAGTTAGAATGTATTCTTGCGGTCCTACCGTATATAACTATGCGCACATTGGTAACTTAAGAACTTACGTGTTTATGGATTTACTCCGTAGGGGTTTAGCCTTTGAAGGTTACAAACTTAAAGGCGTTATGAACATTACCGACGTAGGTCACTTAACAGACGATAGTGACGACGGTGAAGATAAAATGGCAAAAGCCGCTAAAGAACAAAAGAAAGACCCGTGGAAAATTGCTGAGTTTTACACTGAAGTTTTCTTTAAAGATTTTGATAGGCTTAACATTAAACGCCCAGAAATCGTATGTAAAGCAACTGAACACATTAATGAAATGATTGACTACGTTGTTGGCCTTTGCGATAACGGTTACGGCTACGAAACTGACGACGGCATCTACTACGATATTTCAAAATTTAAAGATTACGGCGCGTTATCAGGTAACTCTCTTGAAGAACTTAAATCGGGCGCAAGGGTAGAAGTAAACGACGGTAAGCGTAATCCTTACGACTTTGCTATTTGGAAAAAAGCGCCAAAGGAACACATTATGCAATGGCCAAGTCCTTGGGGTCAAGGCTATCCTGGTTGGCATATTGAATGTTCTGCAATGAGTAAAAAATACCTTGGCGAAACTTTCGATATCCACACTGGCGGTGTTGACCATATTCCTATCCACCACGAAAACGAAATCGCGCAAAGCACAGGCTTAACTGGTAAAAATCCTGCTAAATTCTGGCTTCACGGCGAATTTATGCTTGTTGACGGTGGTAAAATGAGTAAGTCGCTTGGCAATACTTACACTATCGAACAACTTGAAAAAATGGGTTACAAACCTATGGTGTTTAGATATTTCTGCTTAAACGCGCACTATAGAAAGAAACTCAACTTTACTTTCGAAACAATGGACGCGGCTAAAGTTTCTTATGAAAGACTTATCCAAGCCCTTTTAAAACATAAAAATTCAACTAACCTTTTAGGCGAAGAAAAAATCAACGCCTACAAAAAAGAGTTTGCCGACGATATTGCTGACGACCTTAATATTCCATCGGCACTTGGCGTTTTATGGACTATGCTTAAAGAACCTGCTTCTAAAGACGTTTACGAAACAGCCCTTTACTTTGACAAAGTGTTTGGTTTATCGTTAAAGGACGCTAAAGAAGAAAAAGTAGCAATCGAAGTTCCTAACGAAATCATTGAAAAAGCCGAAAAAATGCAATCGGCAAGAAAGGAAAAAGACTACGCTACGGCCGACGCTATTAGGGCGGAACTTGCAGGTCTTGGCTACGTTATTAAAAACACTAAAGACGGTTACGAAATCGAAAAGAAATAATAGGTGAATTATGAGAAAACTTACATCAGATAGTTTAAGAGAATTATATTTAAAGTTCTTTGAAAGTAAAGGACATAAAATTATTAGTTCGGCAAGTTTAATCCCTGAAAACGACCCATCGGTACTTTTCACTACTGCTGGTATGCACCCACTTGTTCCTTACCTTTTAGGTGAAAAACACCCTGAAGGCACAAGACTTACCGACGTTCAAAAATGCGTAAGAACTGGCGATATCGACGACGTTGGCGACCCATCGCACTGTACTTTCTTTGAAATGCTTGGCAACTGGTCGCTTGGCGATTACTTCAAAAAAGAAATGATTTCTTGGAGTTATGAATTTTTAACAAGCGAAGAATACCTTGGTATTCCCGTTGAAAAACTTGCAGTTACCGTTTTTGAAGGTGACGAAGACGCTCCAAGAGATGAAGAAAGTGCAGAATACTGGCAAAATGCGGGTATTCCTAAAGATAAAATCTTCTATCTTCCTAAAAAGAACAACTGGTGGATAGCAGGTAACGTAGGTCCTTGCGGTCCTGATACCGAAATGTTTATCGATAGGGGAACTCCTAAGTGCTCTCCTGAGTGTTCGCCTGCATGTGATTGCGGTAAATACCTTGAAATTTGGAACGACGTATTTATGCAATTTGAAAAGAAAGCCGACGGCACTTACGAAAAATTAAAACAAAAGAACGTAGATACAGGTATGGGTCTTGAAAGAACTTTATCTATCTTAAGCGGTGTTCCTACCGTTTACGATACCGACGTTTTTGAAGGCGCTAAAGCAAAAATAGAAGAATTAACTGGCAAAAAATACGATGAAAGCCCTGAAATTACAAAGGCGTTTAGAATTATTTTAGACCATACAAGAACTGCAACCTTTATGCTTGGCGACCAAAAAGGCGTAACTCCGTCTAACGTTGACCAAGGTTACGTTTTAAGAAGACTTATAAGAAGGGCAGTTAGATATGGTAGACAACTTGGCTTAGAACAAGGCAGTTTATCTTTAATTGCTATGACTTTTGTTGAAAAGTATAAACACGTTTATACTGAACTTGAAGACAACCGCGAAAAAATCGTAACCGAACTTAATAAGGAAGAAGAAAAATTCTCTAAAACGTTAATCGACGGTTTAAAAGAATTCAACAAGGTTATCACTTATATTAAAGGTGACGTATTCCCTGGTAAAACAGCGTTTAGGTTATTTGATACTTTCGGTTTCCCTATTGAAATCACTACCGAACTTGCCGAAGAAAAAGGCTTTAAGGTAGACGTTCAAGGTTATGAAGACGCGTTTAAAGCGCATAGGGAAAAATCTCAAGCCGGTTCTGAACAAAAATTCAAGGGCGGTCTTGCTGAACAAAACGAAACTACTCAAAGACTTCACACTGCAACACACCTTTTAAACGCTGCGCTTAAAGAAGTTTTAGGGGATAATAACATCAATCAATGCGGTTCAAATATCACCGTTGAAAGATTAAGATTTGACTTTAACTTCCCAAGAAAACTTACTCCTGAAGAACTTAAAGCCGTTGAAGACTGGGTAAACGAAGCAATCAAGTCAAACGCCCCTGTTACAATGGAAGAAATGACTGTTGAAGAAGCAAAAGCGCAAGGTGCGGTAGGCGTATTCACAAACAAGTACGGCGATAGGGTAAAAGTTTACACAATGGGCAAATACAGCAAAGAAATTTGCGGTGGCCCACACGCTAACACTTTAGGCGAACTTAAACAGTTCAAAATCAAAAAAGAAGAAGCAAGTTCGGCTGGCGTAAGAAGAATTAAAGCCGTAATTATAGAATAATAAAAAAGCGTTGCGATTTAGTCGCAACGCTTTATTTTTATTCCGGAAGTATATCGTCTTTATGTTTTTCAAGCCACTCACAGCAAACTTTATAGCCTTCGTGGTCAAGGTCCGCCATAGTGTTGGTGTGTAAACAAATACCGTCAACTTCTTTATTTCTTAAGAGTTCGTAGTATCTGTCAAGTTGCCAAGCAACTTGTTTAGGGTCGGCTTTTTTATAGTCGCCAAAGTTGTATAAATACAAGCCTAAAATTCTCTTTTTGCCTTGAGTTTTTTCCTTATAAATTTTGAATTTATCCTCAAACTTCCAAAGGTTAGATTCACCCATTGTCCAAAGCATAATTCCGTCAAAAGGTTCTATATATGGCCAAAATTCCTTGTCTTTTTCAAGGTCAACGCCAAATTCGTCGGTGTATAAAACCATCCACATTTCAAGCGGTCTTACGTCGTTGTTGTGAAGAATATCACGCGTTTTATAAATGTTTTCGATAGGGAAGTTTTTAAATCTTCCGCCCGCGATAAAATCGTCGAAAACTCCGCAAGTGATATTTTTAAAATCCCTTGCTTCTTCAACGAGTTGCTTGGCAAAATCTGGGTTAGCGCCCGCGCCGTTTAAGGCTTCGCCACTCGCATCGCGAAGTAAGTCCCAACCAACCCTTTGCATAGGTTTAAAAGAGTGGTTATATTGTCTGCGGTTAACGTCTACGCCAACGGGTACCATAAAAAGCCCCGTACAGTCAAGATACATAGCCCCTTCAAGCGGAGTCATACGCGAAAGTTCCGTGTTGCCGTATTCGTTATAATACTTGCCCTCTGGGTGTGCCCAAAGCCAAAGTTTATCTTTTAAAGTTGCCATAAAAATCCTCCTTTATGAACTTTAAAAAAAGTATAGTATGGTTTTTTAGTCTTGTCAATACTTTTTAGACAAAAAACGTTTGTAAAATCCACAAAAATAGCGGTAAAGTTACAAGTGAAATTATAGTGCTTAAAGTTACCGTTTTTGCACCGATTTCACAAGTTTTGCCTATCGATTTAGGGTAAACTATCGTGTTCATACCGCCCGGCATTGATGCAAACATAACTGCTAAAATCGTTATGGTGGTAGATTGCTGTAAAAGTAAGCAAAGCCCTAAAACTATAAGTGGTAAAATTAACATTTTGTAAGCGGTAATAATGTAAAATTTACCGCCTTTAAATATTTCTTTAAGGTTAAATCCGCCGATAACAATGCCTGATAAAATCATAGCAAGTGGCGACATAGTGTTACCTAAAGTTTCTAAAATATCAACGGCAAAAGTTGGCAGTACTAAACCTGATAAACCTAAAATCATACCGATAGGTATTGCTATTACAAACGGCACTAACAAACGCTTAAACTCTAAACGCTTTTGGTCGGTTAAAAGCCTGTAACCTTCAACTGACGTAAACACCGTTACGAATATGCAAAACATCATAAAGTCAAACATCATCTTTTCGCCAAAAAAGGCTAAAACGATAGGGTAGGCAACGTAGCCGTAGTTAGGCACGGTGAAAACGTATTTTAAAACATTTTGTTCGTACACGTCTTTCGTAAATAATTTTGATACAAAAATCGCGCCTACATATAATATTGCTATTAAAATAATACCTTTAAGGGAATACTCTATGCTTGACGATAAGTTTTCAACGGTAAAGTTTTTATAGTAAGATGCAATAGTAAAGCACGGCGATGAAACGTAAAGGACTACTTTTGATATAGCGGTAGAAGAATTTTCGTCTAAAATTTTAAACTTTCTAAGCGCAAAACCTATCAAAACATATATAAAAATTGTTAAAACGGGGGATAACACCGCTAAATAATCACTCATTAATACTCCTTAAAACAAAAAAAGTCAATACCATAATATTGTAATATTATAACTTTGTCAATTGTTTAACAAATATTTGATATTTTTTAATAAAAGTATATAAAATTGCTTTTCTTAAAAAAAATTTTGTGTTATAATGGCAATAAGTGGCGATTATGCTTAATTTTTTAGCATTTTAGCCAACTAATTTTTTTGAAAGACTTTGTTAAAATTTTAACAAGCAAGTAAATTACTTGAAAAGTAAAGGAGATATTTTTATGAACAAAAAAATTACTATCATTGGCGCAGGCGCAGTTGGCTCATCAATCGGTTACTTATTAGTAGCAGAATCTATCGCATCTGAAGTTGTGTTTATCGACGTAAACAAAGATAAAGCAGCGGGCGAAGCAATGGATATTTATCAATCAACTCCGTTCTTATCACCATCAGTTGTTAGATGTGGCGAATATGAAGACGCTAAAGATTCTGATATCGTTATCATCACTTCAGGCGTTGCAAGAAAACCTGGTCAAACACGTATTGACTTAGCAAAAATCAACGTTGGTATTATCAAGAGCATTGCTCCACAAATCACTGCAGTTTGTCCTAACGCTTTATATATTATCGTTGCAAACCCAGTAGACGTATTAACTTATACTTTCCACAAAGTTACTAATATTCCTACAAACCGCATTATCGGTTCTGGTACAAGTTTAGATACTGGTAGATTAAGAACAAGACTTTCTGAAATCTACAAAGTTTCTCCACTTCAAATCGAAGCAAACGTTTTAGGTGAACACGGCGACAGTATGTTCGTTGCTTGGTCAATGGCTAAAATCGCTGGTATTCCTATCGATGAATTCAAAAACGTTATGACTAAACAAAACGACGATATCGTTGCTTACGATAAAGAAGAAGTTGCTGAATACATTAGAAAATCAGGCGGTATCATTATTTCTAAAAAAGGCGCTACTTACAACGGCGTTGCAGCAGCAGTTGCACACATTTGTAAAAGCATCTACTTAGGTATCGACAATATTATCTGTTTATCAGTATTAATGCAAGGCGAATACGGCATTAACGACGTATGTATCAGTATCCCTGCAATCGTTAACAGAAATGGTATCGTTACAACGCTCACTCCTACTTTAAGTGCAGAAGAACAAGAACTTTTAGTTAAGAGTGCTAACGCAATGAAAGACGTTATCAACCAAATCGAATTATAATAACGATTTTATCATTTATTAAGATTGTGGCTTTAAAGTAAAGTTTTACAATTATTTATAATGATATAACATTAAACTAAATCGTTTACACAAAAAACATATAAATTTAAAAGGAGATTTTAGATATGGGTTACCGTATAGAAAGAGATACAATGGGCGAAATGAGAGTGCCTGACGATAAATATTGGGCTGCTCAAACGCAAAGAAGTTTAGAAAACTTTAAAATCGGTGGCGAAGTTATGCCAAGGGAAATCACTCACGCTTTCGGTATTTTAAAAAAGGCTGCCGCTATTGCTAACTTCCGTTTAGGTAAAATTAGCGAAGAAAAATTAGAATATATTAGCAAGGCAAGCGACGAAGTTATTGCTGGTAAACTTAACGACCATTTCCCACTTGTCGTTTGGCAAACGGGTTCGGGTACTCAATCTAATATGAACGCTAACGAAGTTATCGCGGGTAGGGGCAACGAACTTGCATGTTCTAAACTTTTACACCCTAACGACGATATCAACAAAAGCCAATCAAGTAACGATACTTTCCCAACTGCAATGCACATTGCTGCGGTTATCGCTATTGAAGATAAGTTAATTCCTGCAATGGATAAATTTATCGCAACGCTTGTTCGCTTAGAAGAAGAAAATAAAGACGTTGTTAAAAGTGGTAGAACTCACTTACAAGACGCTGTTCCTATTAGTTTCGGTCAAGAAATTAGCGGTTGGCGTTCAATGGTAGAAAAAAGCAAAGATATGATTATCGCTTCACTTGACGGTCTTAGGGAACTTGCTCTTGGCGGAACTGCCGTTGGTACTGGCTTAAACGCACCTAAGGGCTTTGCTGAAGCCGTTGCTGAAGAAGTTAGCAAAATTTCTGGTAAAAAGTTTATTACTGCTCCAAACAAATATCATTCGTTAACTTCAAAGGACGAACTTGTTTTCGCTCACGGCGCGTTAAAAGGTTTAGCCGCTAATATGATGAAAATCGCTAACGACGTTAGATGGCTTGCATCTGGCCCACGTTGCGGTCTTGGCGAAATCTTTATCCCTGAAAACGAACCAGGTTCTTCAATTATGCCAGGTAAAGTAAACCCTACTCAATGCGAATCAATGACTATGGTTGCCGTTCAAGTAATGGCTAACGACGTAGCAGTTGGTATGGGTGCTTCACAAGGTAACTTTGAACTCAACGTATTTATGCCTGTAATTATCTACAACTTCTTACAATCGGTAAGACTCCTTGCAGACGGTCTTGTTTCGTTTAACGACAACTGCGCTGTAGGTATTAAGGCAAACAAAGAAAAAATGAACCACAATCTTTATAATTCTTTAATGCTTGTTACAGCGCTTAACCCTTATATCGGTTACGAAAACGCTGCTAAAACTGCTAAAAAGGCTCATAAAGAAAATATAAGTTTAAAACAAGCCTGCGTGGAACTTGGCTTCTTAAGTGAAGAAGAATTTGATAAAGTATTCCACCCAGAGCAAATGATATAATAGGTAGATTATGAAATTTAGTTATTATCCGGGTTGTACCCTTAAAACAAAAGCAAAAGAACTTGATATCTACGGAAGAAAGGCTCTTGAAGCACTTGGCGTAGATTTTGAAGAAGTAAAAGAATGGCAATGTTGCGGTGCGGTTTATCCCGTTGCTAAAGATGAAGTTGCTACAAAACTTTCAGCGGTAAGAACGCTTGCTTCTTCAATGCAAGACGATGGCAAAGTATTAACTTTATGTTCGGCTTGCCACAACGTTTTAAAACGCGTAAACGACGATATGAAAAACGACGCAAATATGCGCTTTAAAGCAAACAATTATTTAGAATTAGAAACGCCTTACAGCGGTGAAGCAGAAGTTATCCACTACTTAGAAGTGCTTAAAAACTACGTTGGTTTTGACAAAATTAAAGAAAAAGTTGTTAAACCTTTAAAAGACGTTAAAATCGGTGCTTACTACGGTTGTTTACTTCTTCGCCCAAGCGGAGTTTTAGCGTTTGATAATCCTGAAAATCCTACTATCATTGAAGATTTTATCAAGGCTATCGGTGCAACCCCAGTAGTTTATCCGTTTAGAAACGAATGTTGCGGTGCTTACGTTTCTTTAACTAAAAAGGAACTTGCAGAAGCAAAATGCAAATCAATTATCGATTCGGCAAAAGACGCTAAAGCGGATATGCTTGTAACGGCTTGTCCTTTATGTATGTACAACTTAACTGAAAATGGCAAAAACGCTATTCCAGTTAAATACTTTACAGAACTTTTAGCCGAAGCGTTAGGTGTTAAGGAGTAAGTTATGGAAAAGAACGAACAAGTAAGACTTATTAAAGAAAGAAGTGGAACCGACGCTAAAAAATGTATGAAATGCGGTAAGTGTTCGGGTAGATGCCCAGCATTTCACGAAATGGATATTAAACCACATCAATTCGTAAGTTGCATTGAAAAAGGCGAAATCGACAAATTACTTCAAAGCAAATCGTTATTCACTTGCTTAACTTGCTTTGCTTGTGTTGAAAGATGCCCAAGGGGTGTTGCTCCTGCATCAATCATCGAAGCGGTAAGACAAGAAGTTATTAGAATGCAAGGCGAAAATCGCGTACAATCAGAAGAAATTCCTTCTCAAATTGACGAACAAATCCCTCAACAACTCTTAGTGAGTATGTTTAGAAAGTTTAATAAATAATTATATATAGGAAGTGAAATATGCAAAAAATAGGCGTATTCGTGTGTTGGTGTGGTACCAACATCGCAGCGACGGTTGACGTCGTTAAAGTTGCTGAAGCCCTTAAATTAGAACCAAACGTTGTAATTTCAGAAAATTATCAATATATGTGTTCTGAAAACGGCCAAGCACTTATTAGAAATGCAATCAAAGAACACGGACTTACAGGCGTTGTAGTATGTTCTTGTTCTCCAAGAATGCACGAAGCAACTTTTAGAAAAACTTGTGAATCTGCAGGCATTAACCCTTATATGGTAGAAATTGCTAACATTAGGGAACAATGTTCGTGGATACATAAAGACATTGATGAAGCAACTGAAAAGGCTATCATTTTAGGTAGAACTGCTATCGCTAAGTTAAGACTTAACGCTCCGCTTACTTCAGGCGAAAGCCCAGTAACTAAAAGGGCGCTTGTTATCGGTGGTGGTATTGCAGGTATTCAATCTGCGCTTGATATTGCTGAAGCAGGTTTTGAAGTTGATATCGTAGAACAATCGCCAACTATCGGCGGTAACATGGCTAAACTAGATAAAACTTTCCCAACCCTTGACTGTGCAGCGTGTATTTTAACACCAAAAATGGTAGATTGCGCTCAACACGAAAAAATCGACATTATGACTTTTAGTGAAGTTGAAGCAGTTAAAGGTTTCGTAGGTAACTTCAAGGTTAAAATTAGAAGAAAAGCAAGATTCGTTAACGAAGATACTTGTACGGGTTGCGGTATATGTACTCAAAAATGTCCGTCTAAAAAAGGTCTTAACGAATTCAATATGGGACTTAACAACCGTCCTGCTATTTATATTCCGTTTGCTCAAGCAATTCCTAACGTTGCTATCATCGACCCAGACCAATGCTTGAAGATTAAAAACGGCAAGTGTGGTTTATGTGCTATGCAATGTCCTACAAAGGCTATCGACTACACTATGCAAGACTCTTTCGTTGAAAGGGAATATGGTGCAATCGTAGTTGCTACTGGCTTTAAACCAATTTCTCTTGAAAACTTCAACGAATACGGTTACTCTACTTATAAAGACGTAGTAACTTCTCTTGAATTTGAAAGAATTATGAACGCTGCTGGTCCTACAAGCGGTAAACTTGTTCGTCCATCAGACGGTAAACACCCAAGGGTTATTACCTTTATTCAATGTGTAGGCTCAAGGGATACTTCTGGTTGCGGTAAACCATACTGCAGTAAAATTTGTTGTATGTACACTGCAAAACACGCAATGCTTGTTAGGGAAAAATACCCTGATACCGAAGTACATATCTTCTATATCGACGTAAGAACTCCTGGTAAAAACTACGATGAATTCTTCCGCCGTGCAGTAGAACAATACGACGTTGACTACATTAAAGGTATGGTTGGTAAGGTTTATGCCGACGGCGATAAACTTATGGTACAAGGTTCTGACCTTTTAACTAACGAACAAGTTATTATCCCATCGGATATGGTAGTACTTGCTGCCGCTATCGAACCAAATCCATCGGTTAGAAACATCGCTACTATGCTTACAGCAAGTATTGATACTAACAACTTCTTAACTGAAGCACACGCTAAGTTAAAACCTGTTGAAAGCCCAACGGCTGGTATCTTCTTATCAGGCGTATGCCAAGGCCCTAAAGATATTCCTGAAACTGTTTCTCAAGCAAGTGCTTGTGCTGCTAAGGTTATCGGCTTACTTGCTAAAGATAAACTTAAATGTAACGCTTGCGTTGCTCATTCTGACGAAACTATTTGTACAGGCTGTTCTGTATGTGAAAACGTTTGTCCTTACGGCGCTATTACTTACGTTGATAAAGAATATCGTATCGGCGGTGGTAAAACTGAAATCAGACGCGTTGCAACGGTTAACGAAGCAGTATGTCAAGGTTGTGGTGCTTGTACGGTTACTTGTCCTTCGGGCGCTATGGACCTTAAAGGCTTTGCAACTAAACAAATTATGGCGGAGGTAGATGCAGTATGCAAGAGATAAATAAAGAACGTAAACCGCTTATCGTAGCATTTTGCTGTAACTGGTGTAGTTACGCGGGTGCGGACTTAGCAGGCTCTTCAAGACTTTCTTACCCTGCTGAAGTAAAAATTATAAGAGTACCTTGTTCTTGTAGGGTAAATCCTACTTTCGTGTTAAAGGCTTTCCAAAAGGGTGCTGATGGCGTTATCTTATGCGGTTGCCACCCAGGTGACTGCCACTACACAACTGGTAACTACTATACAAGAAGAAGAATGTCTTTACTTTTCAGTATGCTTGACTATTTAGGTATTGAAAAAGAAAGAACAAGAGTTGAATGGGTTTCTGCTGCTGAAGGCGCAAAATTTAGTAACGTTATGAACGACTTTGCTAAAACCATTACTGAACTTGGCGAAAATAAAAGGTTGGAGGATTTAAGATGCAAAGATTAGAATCTGCTGTAAAAAGTAAAGCACTTGAACTTTTAAATAATCAAACCGTAAATCGCGTTCTTGGTTGGACTAAAGGCGAATTTTGTTACGACGTATCCCCAGCGGTATTTTATAGCGAAAAGGATTTAGAAAACTTTGTATACAATGGTTTTTGCGGTGCAAACCTTTCTAAATACCTTATCGAAGAAAGCAAAAAAGAAGGCAAGATTTTAGTATTTTTAAAACCTTGCGATACTTATAGTTTTAACCAACTCATTAAAGAACACAGAATTAAAAGGGAAAACGTTTACATCGTTGGCGTAGAATGTCAAGGCAAGTTTGACGTTCAACACCTTAACGCTAAGGGTATTGACTTCGTTGACTCTATCGAAGAAACTTTAGATAAAGTTACAGTTAACGGTTCTATCGTACTTGATAGAGATGAAGTTAAACTTGAAAGATGTACCGTTTGCGATAAAAAACACGTTGTTTACGACGAAATCGTTGAAATCAACGAAAAAATTCCATCAAACAAAGATAGGTTTGAACTTGTTAAACAACTTGAAGCAATGACTCCTGAAGAAAGATACGCTTTCTGGAAGAAAGAACTTTCTAAATGTATTCGTTGTAACGCTTGTAGAAACGTTTGCCCAGCGTGCAACTGTACTAAATGCGTATTTGATAACGATAATTCAGAAATCGCTTCAAAAGCAAACTCAGATAGTTTTGAAGAAAAATTATTCCATATTATAAGGTCTTTCCACGTTGCAGGTCGTTGTACTGACTGTGGCGAATGTTCAAGGGTATGCCCACAAAATATTCCGCTTCACTTACTTAACAGAAAGTACATTAGCGATATCAACGATTTATACGGAGAATTCCACGCCGGTGAAGATGACCACACTAAAGGTCCTTTAACCAACTTCTCTAAGGAAGATAAAGACCCTACTGAAGCAGTAAGGAGGGGTAAATAATGAAGAGAATTTCTTACGATAAAATCAACTTATTATATAATGAATTATCTCAAATTACTGAACTTTACTTACCAGTTAAGGAAAGTGGCGCTGTAAACTTTAAACAATATAGCGAAACTGAAACTCCTGATATTGAAACTTTACAAACTGTAAAAACTGCTAAAGATTTATTCTTCCCACAATCGGAAGATATGGTTAAATTTAAAACTGACGGTAGAAATATTGAAATTACCGATGCAAGAATTAAAAAAGATAGTTTTGTAATCTTTGGTGTTCGCGCTTGCGATATGCGCAGTTTTGAAATTTTAGATAAGGTGTTTTTGACTGAACCTGTTGATACAATGTATCAAAACAAAAGGGAAGCAGGTATTATCTTCACCCTTGCCTGTCAAAATCCACAACCATCTTGTTTCTGCAAAGTGTTCGGTATCGATGCAAGTAAACCACAAGGCGACGTTGAATGTCGTTTAGTTGATGGCTACTTATACTTAGAAGCAAAAACTCAAAAAGGCGAAGATATCTTAGCAAAATTAACTTGCTTAGAAGACGCAACTGACGGCGAACAAGTTAAAGATAAAAACGTTAAAGATATTACGTCAAAAATTGAAAAACTTCCTTTTAGTAATTTAGATTTATCTAACTTCAAAGGCGACAACTTAATGCCACTTTTCGATAGACCTGAATGGGAAGAATTAAGCAAGGCTTGCTTAGGTTGCGGTACTTGTACTTTCGTATGTCCTACTTGCCAATGCTTTGATATTAGAGATTTCAAAACTAACGACGGCGTTAAAAGATTTAGATGTTGGGACTCTTGTATGTATTCAGAATTCACTAAAATGGCTGCTGAAAACCCAAGAAAAACTCAACTTCAAAGATACCGCCAAAGATTTATGCACAAACTTGTATACTTCCCATCTAACAACGACGGTGTATACAGTTGCGTAGGTTGCGGTAGATGCGTTAAAAAATGTCCACAATCACTTAACATCGTAAAAGTAATTAAAAAACTTGGGGGTAACAACAATGACTAATGAAGAATTGATTCCAAGTGTCGGCGTCATTACTAATATTAGACGTGATACGCCTGACGTTAAAACTTTTAGAGTAGTAGGTCTTGACGGTAAAAAGTTATTTGAACATTTACCAGGTCAATGTGCAATGCTTTCTATCCCTGGTGTTGGCGAAGCGATGTTCTCTATCACTTCATCACCAACCAACAAGGAATTTATGGAATTCTCTATCAAAAAATGTGGTTGCGTAACTTCTTTCTTACACGCTATGGAAGAAGGTCAACAAATCACTGTTAGAGGTCCTTACGGTAACGGCTTCCCTGTTAAAAACGAATTCAAGGGTAAAAATATGCTCTTCATCGCGGGTGGTATAGGCCTTGCTCCACTTCGTTCTGTTATCAACTATATAAGAGATAATAGGGCAGACTACGGCACGGTAGATATCGTTTACGGTTCACGTTCAATGGACGACCTTGTTGACTTTAGGGAAATTCAAGAAGAATGGATAAACGAACCAGACTTCAACGTTTACCTTACTATCGATAGACCGCAAGACGGTTGGGACGGTCACGTTGGCTTCGTTCCTGCATACGTTAAGGAAGTTAATATTCCTACAGACAGAACCGCAGTTCTTTGCGGACCACCTATTATGATTAAGTTTACGTTACAAGCCCTTTTAGAATTAGGCTTTAACAAAGAACAAGTTTACACCACTTTAGAATTTAGAATGAAATGTGGTATCGGCAAATGCGGTCGTTGTAACGTTGGCGACAAGTACATTTGTAAAGACGGCCCTGTATTTAGAATGGACCAACTTCAAGAACTCCCTTCAGAGTATTGATTATATAGGAGAAAACTAAAATGGAAAAAATGGTTAATGTATATTTTTTCGGTAAAAAATACCAAGTTCCACAAAGCCTTACTATTATGAAGGCTATGGAATACGCAGGTTATAAATTAATTCGTGGTTGTGGTTGCCGTAACGGTTTCTGTGGCGCGTGCGCTACTTTATATAGAATTCACGGCAAAACTGAACTTAAAACTTGCCTTGCTTGTCAACAACAAGTAGAAGAAGGTATGTACGTAGCAACTCTTCCTTTCTTCCCTCTTGTAAAACAAGTATACGATATTCAAAAAGTTAAACCAACTGAACAAATCATGATGCAATTATATCCTGAAATTTATAGTTGTATCGGTTGTAACGCTTGTACTAAGGCTTGCCCACAAAGTTTAAAAACTATGCAATACATTGCATACGCTCAACGTGGCGAATACGACAAGTGCGCTGAAGAATCATTTGACTGCGTAATGTGCGGTATTTGTTCTTCAAGATGCCCTGCAGGTATTTCACACCCACAAGTAGCAATTCTTGCACGTAGACTTTACGGTAAGTACATAGCCCCTGAATGCGAACACCTTTTAGAAAGAGTTAAAGAAATCAACGAAGGTAAGCACGACGAAAGTATGGCAGATATTATGAATAAATCTGTTGAAGAACAAAAAGCGCTCTATAATACAAGAGATATCGAAAAGTAATAGGGAGGAAGAAAAATGTATCAATATACTCAAGAACAACTTGATTCTATTAAGAAGGTAGAGGCTTCAAGACAAGAAAGACTTGAAAACCTTCATCCAAGAATGACTGCTGAAGAAAAAACTGCAGTTTTACAAGAATTCCACCCAGACTATATCGAAAACGCTTACGAAACTTTACAAATCGGCCCTAACAAAGGCGAAAAAGTTCTTCACGAACTTGCTGACCTTTTACAAGGCAAATCAAGGGTAGGCGGTCTTAAATTCGACCTTAAAAAACCTGATTACGACGTAGACGTATTAGTTATCGGTGGTGGTGGCGCAGGTTCTTCTGCAGCCGTAACTGCACACGCTAACGGTGCAAACGTTATGATTGTTACTAAACTTCGTATCGGTGACGCTAACTCAATGATGGCAGAAGGTGGTATCCAAGCGGCTGACAAACCTAACGATAGCCCTGCACAACACTACCTTGACGCTTTTGGTGGCGGTCACTTTGCTGCAAAACCTTGCTTACTTGAAAAACTTGTTAAAGAAGCACCAGACGCTATCCGTTGGCTTTCTGACCTTGGCGTTATGTTCGATAAGGACGAAAACGGTAATATGGTAACTACTCACGGTGGTGGTACTTCAAGAAAGAGAATGCACGCTTGTAAAGACTACTCTGGCGCGGAAATTATGAGAACACTTCGCGACGAAGTTATCAATAGGGGTATTCCTGTTGTTGACTTTACTGCTGCGGTTGAAATCATTAAGGACGAACAAGGTAAGGCTGCAGGTGCTGTTTTAGTAAATATGGAAACTAACGAAGTTTTAATTGCTAAAGCAAAAACAGTTATTATCGCAACTGGCGGTGCTGGTAGACTTCACTACCAAGGCTTCCCAACTTCTAACCACTACGGTGCAACTGCCGACGGTTTAGTTCTTGCTTACCGTGCAGGCGCAAAACTTTTATACGCTGATACTTTACAATATCACCCAACTGGTGCTGCAGAACCTACACAAATTTACGGTGCGTTAGTTACTGAAAAAGTACGTTCACTTGGCGCACAACTTGTTAATAAAGATGGTAAACCTTTCGTATACTCTCTTGAAACACGTGACGTAACTGCATCTACTATTATTAGAGAATGTAAAGGTCGTGGTAACGGTGTTAAAACTACTGATGGCGAAGGCGTATGGCTTGATACACCAATGATTGAAATTATCGGTGGCGAAGGCACTATCGAAAAGAGAATCCCTGCAATGATGAGAATGTTCGGTAAATACGGTATCGATATTAGAAAAGAACCTATCTTAATTTACCCAACACTCCACTATCAAAACGGTGGTATCGATATCAATGCCGACGGCGAAACTACTAACGTAGAAAACCTTTACGTAGCAGGCGAAGCGGTTGGTGGTATCCACGGTAGAAACCGTCTTATGGGTAACTCACTTTTAGATATCATCGTATTTGGTAGAAACGCTGGTAAATATGCAAGTGAAAAAGTTAAAGCAGGCGTAACTGTTGGTAAACTTACTTTAGACCACGTTAAAGCCTTCGAAAAAGAAAGAAAAGAAGCAGGTATTAAAACTGACACATTATCACCTAAGTTATTACCTGATTATACACGCAAAGATATGTAATTTAAAAACGAATAAGCGGCGCATTTCATCGTTTCTGCTTGAATTTTGACTTCGATGACCAATAAGGTCTATCTCATCCAAAATTCTTCGCGAGCCTTGAACTGCTTGCTTCTTCCTTTTTAAAAAGCACTTTATTAAAGTGTGGTAGAAATTAGTTGAGCCTTGTCTTGCTTGTTTCTAAGTCTTTAAATACGTACTTTATTTAGGTGTGGTAGGGGTTAAGTAAAGCCTTGCCTAACTTGCTTCTATCCATTTAAAGTAGCACTTTATTTAGGTGTGGTATAAATTTTATTTAAAAAAATTGAAATACGGGCGTATTGTTACGCCCGTATTAGTCCGTAAATATATAGGAGAAATTATGGAAAACACTAACAAAAAAAGCCTTAAATGGCTTTGGATTACTATTGCTATCGTTGCAGTTGTTGCCCTTGGAGTATGGTGTACGGTAAACGCGATTGTTAGCCCTAAAGCAGGAAAAGACGGTGTTGTAAACGTATTTAACTTTTCAACAACTTTCGTTCTTTTCGTTACCGCATTTTTAATCGTTGCGCTTGGTTATTTACTTGGCGGTATTGATATTAAAGGCGTTACTTTAGGTACTGCAGGCGTATTCTTAGTTGCTATACTTTTTGGTTTTATTTGCACGATTATTCCTGAAGATTTACCTTTACTTGGCGCTTTCAATATGAAAGATACGTCAGAAACGGTTGTTAAATACCTTTCAAGCCCACTTCAAAATATGGGTCTCATCTTATTCGTAGGTTCGGTTGGCTTTATTGCTGGCCCTAACTTCTTTAAGGATTTAGCAAAAAACTTTAAAACTTACATCGTTTTAGGTATCGTTATTATCTTATCTGGTACTTTAGTAGCCGTTATTTGTACTTTACTTACTGATTTCGGTCCAGAATACTGGTCAGGCGTTCTTTCTGGTGCGCTTACTTCAACGCCAGGCTTCTCTGCCGCTGTTGACGCTGCTGACCCTACGCTTAAATCACTTATCACTTTAGGTCACGCTATTGCTTATCCTTTCGGCGTTGTTGGCGTAGTATTATTCGTTCAACTTCTTCCAAAAATCTTAAAAGCCGATATGAATAAAGAAAGGGAATTATTAAAAACTGGCGAAGGCCACACAGCAAGGGATTACTCTAAATACTTTGCTTGTGAACCTTTCGGTTTTATGCCTTTCGGTTTAGCAATTATGGCAGGTTTACTTTTAGGTTCTATAACTATTCCGCTTTCTGGCGCTGGTTATAACGGCCCTTGCTTCTCACTTGGTACTACTGGTGGCGTGCTTATTATGTGTTTAATTTTCGGTCACTTAGGTCACATCGGCAAACTTTCACTTGAAGTTACTGAAGGCACTAAAAAAGTTCTTCGTGAATTCGGTTTAGCACTCTTCCTTTTAGGTGCAGGTTTCGAAGGTGGTGTTGCACTTGTTGAACAAATCCGTTTATTCGGTGGCGATATCGTTGCTTGGGGCTTTATCGGTGGTGCGCTTATGACTATCGTTCCTATGATTACAGCCTTCCTTATTGCAAAATACCTTATGAAGTTACCACTTTTAAACACTCTTGGTTCTACAACCGGTGGTATGACTTCAACTCCAGCACTTGGTACTTTAATTCAAGTATCAAAAACTGAAGACGTAGCATCTGCTTACGCATCAACTTATCCTATCGCACTTGTACTTATCGTACTTGCTTGCCAACTTATGATAACTTTGATGTAAGGCTCTTCAATACCAACGGTTGATAAATTCCTAATGAAACGCGTCGTAATAGTTCGTTAACCCCACTCGAAAATATGTAAACTATTATCTTCGGGGGTTGCCTTCTCTTACTCGCGTTTGATTAGTCCTTTTATATCAACCTTATGGTATTTCATCGCCTTGGCTACCAACGGCTGATAAAAATAATTTAAAAAGACTAACGAAAATATCGTTAGTCTTTTTTGTTTGTTAAATTGTTTTTTGATAAGCAAGCCTTGGGTCGCCGTTTAATAGATATATAACACCGCAGTATTTAAAGCCGTTTTTTTGTAAAGAGCGTTGCATTACTAAATTATCACTGTGCGTGTCTATTCTTAAATTTTTGCATTTTGATAAAGCAAAATCATAGCACGCTTTAGCAATTCCTTTGCCGTGAAGTACCGTTGCTATTCTATGTATAACCGCGTATTCTTCATCGTTTAGCCAGTTCCCGTTGTAAATCTTTTGATACGTTGGGTCGTTACCTACAAGCATCATAAATACGCCTACTAATTCGCCGTTATCGTACACGCCGTAAAACCTATTTAAATTTATATCTTCAAGCACCAACTCTTTTTGCGGGTAGCCGTTTATCCATTGATTTAAGTTTCCCGTTTGGCGCATAAAATTACGTGCGGTATCGTAAATTTGCATTATTTTATCAATTTCGTTTATCGTACAGTGTTTTATTTCCATTATTTTTAAAAATTCCCTGAAAGCAACATATCTATAAGTTCTTTTAATCTTTTGCCTTTAATCATTTGCTTAACCGACTGTAATTCTTCGCCGATAATTTCGTCTAATACTTTCATACCTAAAACTTCAACGGGTGCTTTATCGTCGGTTAAAAGGTAACTTGATTTTTCTACTTTAACAAGGTTGTTTTGAACCCTTGCCATTAAGTTTTTTAATTGATAGTTTTTTACTTTTGGTAAGTTTTCGTTAAACTTTTCGTATACGTCAACGGTATTGCTTGCAAGAAGTATAACGTTGTTACCTGCATTGCAAGTGTAAACGCTTGAAAAACAACTTGAAATAGTGCCTTTTAAATAATCGTTAATATTGCCGTCTTGTTCAGATTTCATATTAAGGTTTACAACCATAACGCCGTTATCCGTTAAGTGCGATTTAACGCTTGTAAAAAACTCTACCGACGACATTTGAAAGGGTATCGTTATATCTCTAAACGCGTCTACCATAATAACGTCGTAACTTTTATTGCTTGCGTCGATAAAGGCTCTACCGTCCGCTTCGTAGGTGTTTACTTCATCTGGTAAGTCAAAGTAGGTGTGGGCAAGTTCTATAATTTTACCGTCGATTTCAACGCCGTCGATATCGCTAACGTTAAAATACTTTAAACATTGTTCGCTATAAGTACCCGTGCCAAGCCCTAATATGCAAACTGAAACGTCGTTATCAATACCGCCTGCAACAAGTGGGGCAGAAAGGGCGTAGTCGTAATACATACCTGTAAGGTTGCCGTTTTTCTTTTTAATTGATTGAACGCCAAATAACACGTTCGTTGATAAAATTATACTGCTGTCAGTTTCTTCTACCCTTAAATAATTATAAACGGATTCCCCTTCGTATAAAATATTGCTTTGCCAAAATGCAACGCCTATGTTTGTTGATAGCGCGCCTAAAACTAAGGCTATAACCGAAATAACGGTAGTTTTAACTATATGTTTTTTTTTAAATATAAAATAGATTAAGCAAACAACGTAAAGAACGCCAGCAAAGATAACGAAGGTAAGTGCCGTGCCAACCGTTGGTATCGTAACGAAAGTAGGTAAGAAAGTACCTATAATGCTACCGATCGTATTGCACGCTTCGATAATGCCCGTAGTTTTACCATTTTCGCTAATATCTTTTACGGCAAACTTTACAAGGTGCGGGGTAACCATACCTAAAACTAAAAGTGGAAATACAAAAACTAAAAGGCAACTTACAAGTGCCGCCCATATAAGATAGTTGTGAGTAATAAAAGTTGCAAGTAAAACGGCAACGCCCGATATTACAAACTTTCCAAATAACGGAATAAGCATAGTAAAGGTTGCGGCAATAAAAAGCCAAATAAAAAGTCTTGTAGGACTTTCGTGCTTGTCCGCCATTTTACCGCCTACTACGTTACCGATAGCCATTGCAATCATAATAGTTCCGATAATTATCGTCCACACTATTTGCGATGAAGAAAAGTATGGTGCTAATAGTCTTGATGCACCAAGTTCAATCGCCATAACCGACGTTCCCGAAAAAAACGCCGTTAAATAATAAATCCACTTTTTATTCATAATAAGTCCTTATCACAGTATTTGTTTTTATTATTTTATTATATATGGTAATAGTTGTCAACATATATTTAAAAAGACGAAATATTTTATTTTAAGTATTGATTTATCCTTTGGTATTTGATAAAATATGATAAGAAAACAATATTTTAAAGGATTTTAAAATGGCAACGATAAACGTAAATTTAAATAGAACTTTAGGTAAAATTAAACCTATGCACGGCGTTGGCCAACCGCCACTTGTTGGTCATAGCACCGCTTACTTTAAGTATATGAAAGATGCGGGTATACCTTATTCAAGGCTTCACGACGTAGGCGGACCTTACGGTGGCAATAGATGGGTGGATATCCCTAATATCTTCCGTGATTTTGATGCCGATGAATACGACCCTAACTCTTACGACTTTGCCTTTACCGACCTTTTAATTAAAGGTCTTATCGATAACGGTGTAGAGCCGTATTATAGGCTTGGCATAACTATAGAAAACGCTTCGCATATAAAAGCGTACAGAACCGCACCACCAAAGGACTATGAAAAGTGGGCGCGCATTTGCGAACATATTATTATGCACTATAACGAAGGCTGGGCAAACGGCTACCGTTATAATATCAAGTACTGGGAAATTTGGAACGAACCGGAAAGTAAAGACGAATACGTTGGTTCTACAATGATGTGGGACGGAACTCCCGAAGATTATTTTAGGCTTTACGATATAACAAGCAAGTATTTAAAATCACGCTTTCCAAGTATTAAGGTAGGCGGTTACGGTTCGTGCGGATTTTATGCGCTTCATAGCCCTAATGAAGAATGGCCAGAACTTTGGCTTAATTACTTTGAAAAGTTTTTCAAGTACATAAAAGAACACAATTCGCCAATCGACTTTTTCTCTTGGCATAGTTATTCAAAAACGGCAACTAATATCGAATACGTTAAGTATTTAGAGCAAAAACTTATAGAGTTTGGCTACCCTGATTTAGAAACGCATTTAAACGAATGGCACGCCGTA
Organism: Christensenellaceae bacterium; assembly: GCA_045613025.1. Classification (GTDB taxonomy): domain Bacteria; phylum Bacillota; class Clostridia; order Christensenellales; family Borkfalkiaceae; genus HGM11412. The sequence goes on from JAZLAE010000029.1 coordinate 83,302, forward strand.
CGCGAAGATAGAGGTAACGCTCATCATAGTGCCGAAGCAATGGCTAATATGATAGCAATGCAAAACACTAAAAGCGTTCAAGTTTGCAACGTTTACGATATGCGAATAACAGGAACAAGCGGTTATAACGCCATATTTAACCTTAACGATTTTAAGCCGTTTAAAACTTATTATTCCTTTGTGGCATTTAATAAACTTTATATACTTAAAAATCAAGTAGAGTGCGCTATTGACACCGAAAATATGTACGTTTTATGTGCAAAAGACGGGGATAAATTAGCCCTTGTGGTTGTTAACTTAACTGAAAAAACTCAACCCCTTAACTTTAGCGGTTTAGACTTAACAAACGCTAATTTCCATTTAATTGATGAAGATAGAACTTTTACTTGGGTTAACGATTGTTCTTCATTAGAAAAAAACGGAGTGCTTTTAATAACTATCGGCTAATTAAATATTATAAAGGCGTGAATAAATCACGCCTTATTTTTATTAAAAAACTCTAAAAATTTTATAAAAATCGTTTAAAATAATCTTTTCATAATCAATTTTATGTGATATACTATGTATATCAAATCAATTAAGAGGTTTTTTATTATGGATTACAAAGTTGTTCCCGTAGTAGTTATTAAAGAATTACAAGATACAATCCCTACCTTACAAGCCCTTTGCGACGGTAATCTTCCTGTTGCAGAAATTACTTTCAGAACTGCTTGCGCTGAAGAAGCAATCAAACTTGGCGTAGAAAAGTTCCCTGATATGTATATCGGCGCTGGTACGGTTATCAATAAAGAACAAGCGGTTAAAGCAATCAATGCAGGTGCTAAATTTATCGTTTCACCAGGTCTTTCTGAAGAAGTTGCCCTTTACTGTAAAGAAAAAGGCGTTACTTACTATCCTGGTTGCGTAACTCCTACTGAAATTATGAAAGCAATTTCACTTGGCATAAACGTTGTTAAATTCTTCCCTGCAAACGTTTACGGCGGTCTTAAAGCAATTAAGGCTCTTTCTGGTCCGTTCCCTCAAGTTAAATTCTTACCAACTGGTGGTGTTGACCTTTCTAACCTTAAAGAATTTTTAGAATTCGATAAAATCTACGCTATCGGCGGTAGTTTTATGATGAAAGGCGATATTACCCAAAACTGCAAAGAAATCAACAAAGTTTTAGAAACATTATAATTTATTATGGAAGGAAATTTAAGAACCTTTTTACGTTTTCCAGGCTTTAAACCTAAAGCGGTAACCCTTAGTTACGACGACGGCGTTAGGCAAGACAAACGCTTAATTTCCATTATGCAAAAGTACGGCATAAAGGGAACGTTTAATATCAATGCGGGTTTATTTTCGCAAGAATTAAGCGCCGAAGAAAAAGGTCGTATGACTAAGGAAGAATGCGTTGAGTTGTACACTAATTCGGGTATGGAAGTTGCCGTACACGGATATAGGCATTTATCTCTTGGCGAAGTAGACAAAGCCCTTGCCACTGACGACGTTATTAAAGATAGAAAAGAACTTGAAAGTATTTTTGGTAAAATTATCAAAGGTATGGCTTACGCTAACGGTTCGTATAATGATAGCGTTTGCGAAATTTTAGAATGTTGCGGTATTAATTATTCCCGCACCACCGTTACTACCGAAAATTTTAAGATTCCTGAAAACTGGCTTAAATGGGATACCACTTGCCACCATAACAACCCTAAACTTATGGAACTTGCCAAAACCTTCGTTGAAAGAAATTTAGACGGATATTTGTGGCGCAATTACCCCGTACTTTTCTATTTGTGGGGGCACAGTTACGAGTTTGATAATAACGATAACTGGAACGTTATTGAAGAGTTTTGCAAGTATATTGGCAATCGTGACGATATTTGGTACGCTACAAACGGCGAAATTTATTCGTACGTAAAAGCGTATGACTCATTAGAGTTTTCCGCCGACGGAAACACCATATATAACCCAAGCGGACAAACCGTTTATATTTGCTATTTTCATAAAAATATAGCAATACAACCAAACCAAACAATAAAAATTTAAAATTATATATAATAGGAGAAATAATATGAGAGTTGTTACTTTCGGTGAATTAATGTTAAGGCTTGCGCCTGAAAACTATCTTAGATTCGTTCAATCTAAAAAATTTGAAGCCACTTTCGGTGGTGCTGAAGCAAACGTAGCCGTTTCACTTGCTAACTACGGCGTTGATTGCTCTTTCGTTTCTAAACTTCCTTCGCACGAAATCGGTCAAATGGCAGTTAACAGTTTAAGACAGTTCGGTGTTGATACTTCACTTATCACACGCGGTGGCGAAAGGGTAGGTATTTACTATTGCGAAAAAGGCGCTTCACAAAGACCTTCAAAAGTTATTTACGATAGGGCTTACGCTGCTATCGCTATGGCAAAAGCAAGCGACTTTAACTGGGCTAAAATTTTTAAGGGTGTTGACTGGTTCCACTTCACAGGTATTACACCAGCCCTTTCTGACAGTATGGCTAAAATTTGTATTACTGCTTGTAAAGAAGCAAAAAAACGCGGTGTTAAAATTTCTTGCGACCTTAACTTTAGAAAAAAATTATGGTCTAAAGAAAAAGCAGGTCAAGTAATGGGCGAACTTTGCAATTACATTGACTACTGTATCGCTAACGAAGAAGACGCTAAAGACGTATTCGGTATCGAAGCGGATAACACTGATATCTACAGCGGTAAACTTGATAGAAACGGCTATATCTCAGTTGCACAAAAACTTACTGAAAGATTTGGCTTTAAAGGCGTAGCAATCACACTTCGCGAAAGTTTATCTGCAAATGATAACAACTGGTCTGCAATGCTTTACACTGACGGTACTGCATATTTCTCTAAAAAATACGCTATGCACATCGTTGATAGAGTAGGCGGTGGCGATAGTTTCGGTGCTGGTCTTATCTACTCACTTCTTAACAACTACGATAGCCAAAGCGCTATTGAATTTGCAGTTGCTGCAAGTTGCTTAAAGCACTCTATCGAAGGCGACTACAATATGGTTTCTGTTGACGAAGTTAAAAAACTTGCCGAAGGCGACGCTTCAGGTAGGGTTCAACGTTAAGGCTTGGTTGCTTGTTCGGTTGATAAAGTCCTAATGAAATACTGCGCAATACTTCGTTAAACCCGCTCGGCAATACGGCAAGTATTACCTTCGGGGTTTACCTTGTCTTACTTGTATTTGATTAGTCCTTTTGTATCAATCTCACTTCGCACCTTCGCCTAATCAAAAACAAAAAACTTGTAATAAAAATTTTAAAATCGCACACCCTATAACTAAGGGGTGTGCGATATGTATAATAACGACGATAACGACGTTTCCCGCTTAGCGTGGTTACTTTTTGTGAAGACGGGCGCGGTAAATTACTACGTTCTTCATAAAAAAACTAAAAGGGAAAAGCAAGAAGAAATCGAAAAACTAAAAAGATAGTATGGATATAAAAGTTAATGCGATTGTAATAAAAACGGTGGATTATAAAGATAACGATAAAATTCTAACTTTATATTCGCTTGAATACGGCAAGATAACCGCAACGATAAAAGGGGTTAAAAAATCGGGTGCAAAATTAAAATTTGCTTCCGAACCTTTTTGTTTTTGCGAATATATTTTGGCGGTTAAAGGGGATAGATACACCGTTATAAACGCTTCGCATATCGATACTTTTTATAACCTTAGGTTAAACTTAAAAAAATATTACACGGTTGCGCTTGTTGGTGAATTCGTAAACAAACTTATCGAAGACGGCACTCAAGACGAATACCTTTTCGACTTGATTATAAATACCGTAAAAAACATTTGCTATAACGAAAACGAACTTTTTTATCTTAGCAATTTTTTAATCGAAGCAACTAAAATTTTAGGCTACGGCATATCCGATTACAATTGCTTTAAGTGTGGCGAAGAAATCAACGGCAGGGTATTTTTTAGTTTTAAAAATGCAGAGTTTTCTTGCGGGGATTGTGTAGAAGAAGGGTTTAGGGAAATTATGCCGTCAACCTATAACGCCTTTAAACTTGTTGAAAACGGTGAGATTGTTGATGACGGTGGCACTCAAAAACTTGTAAAGTTTTTAGTTTACTACATAAATTATAAAACAGAAGCGTCTTTAAAAAGCGCGGAAAGTTTATATCAAATATTTATTGAAAATTAAAGTGGTTACAAAGGTGTAACCACTTTTAATATTAAAAAAGAAGTGGAATAAATCCACTTCTTTTTTAATTAAATTTTGCTTTGTAAGATTTAGAAAATTTAGCGTTTGGTGATTTGCATGCAGGAATAACAACTTTTTCGTGAGTTAAAGGATTAACGCCTTCGCGCGCTTTCTTTTCGCGAAGTTCAAAAGTAGCAAAGTTAGAAATGTGTACGTATTCCCCGTTTTCAAGGCACTCAGTTACCGTGTCAATAAATTTAGCAACAAAATATTCAGCTTCTTTGATAGTAACGCCAAGTCTATCCGCATAAACTCTAGTAAATTCACTTTTGTTCATAAAAGCCCCCTTTTTAACGTTTTTGAACGTTTTATATATTATATACAATCATTATAGCACGAAAAAAAATATTTTCAAGGGGGTTTTTTAAAATTTATATCAAAAAACGCCTATTTTTTTGATTTTTATGCAGTATTTATGATAAAAATTCATTATATTGTTAATTATATTGACAAATTTCTTTAATAATATTAAAATATTATTACGTTATAAGGGGGTGCTTTATGAGAAATAAAGAGAAGTTAACCGACGCGTTAAACCATAATTCTTTACACAGAAAAAGGTTTGCGCTTAAACAACTTGTAAAGATAGAAAAAACTAATCAAGAGCATATTCCCGTTGTAAAAAATATCGTACCCCTTCACTTTTCGTCTTTTAAAAGTTATTCACTTTATTCGCCAACAATGTGCGCATATATTGCGCACCGTTCAGGTGCATTTGGCGTTGGCATTTGCGACTATGCAACCTTATCGTACGCGCAAGAGTTTAAAAAAGCGTGTGAGATTTTAAATTCACCTTACACTTGTGGTTATAGGGTAGATGGTAAGCCGATTTTTGACGGCGAAACTAAAACCGTGCTTTACGGTTTAGGTATCCCCGTTGAGTTTGAAGAGTATTATAGCGAACTTTTTAAAATCGAACGCGATAAAAAAACTAAAAGTACCCTTAAACTTATAGAAAAGGTAAACTCTAACTTGCAAGGTCAAGGCATTACCGTAAACGTAAAAGAACTTCAAAAAGAAGCAAAAAAACACGGCACTATTTTCACTGAAAAGCACGTTGCTAAAAACTTAGCGGAAAATATTGTTGACGCCTTTGGTAAAGGCAAAGGTCTTTTAGAGTTTATAGATAAATATATGGGCATTGTTTCTTGCGAAGACGAAACAAGGTTCTTACACGAAAGTGAAAATATGTATTTTACCGAAGACTTGGCAAAGGTTATTTACGTAAACTACTTAAAACCTATGCTTGATAGTGAAGATACAGATTTAACTTCGTTTATCAAACTCAACGAAAAATTAGGCGTTATTTCTTCGTGCGGATTAGAGATTAAAGAGTATAATGAAGAAGAACTTACAAAAATAGTTAAAGTGCTTCGTAAAAACGGCTTTGAATCTGTTACGATAAGAAATAAATTATTATCTGAAGAAGATTATTTAAAGATTGTAAAATTCTTTAACGATAACGAAATGATAACTATTTCAATGTATGGCGTTGGCCTTCCAAGACAAATTGTGCCAACTACCGCGCTTGACGTTGATTTTAAATCATCACTTGCGGTAATAGGTAACTCTGTATCGATTGCTTACGATAAAAAGGACGGCCTATTTACTAATCGTACTATTTCTAAATGCCCTAATTTAGAAAAAAGGTTAGTACTTTTTGCTAATATTGGAAAACGTGGAAAATAAATGATAGAAAAAAAAGTTTTTGATTACAAACAGGAAATGCAAAAATGCTTTTCCGAAAATACAAACGAAAAATTACCCGAAATTTTAACGGATAACCTTTATGATGCGGTTTATTCTATCGCGTTAAGGGCTACTAATAAAAAGGTGGATTTCGTATGTTTAGAAAGCGACTTTTTAAAGTTTGGCGCAACGGTAAGTAAAGCACTTAAAGATACTAACGTTCAAGTAAACACTTTACTTATTGAAGATATAGAGTATTGCCACGCTCCGCTAAAAAGTTTTTTTGCTTATCTAACTGGCGAAGTTATTTTAATAGGAAACGCTAACTTATTAACTATTGCTTCATATTATGCGTCAATGCAAAACGTTTCTTGCAACGCCGTAGTTACCGAACCTAACTTAGAAAACCTTTTATCAAACAAAGCGAATATCCTTTTAAACGGTGTTCAAACAACGGTTGAATTGTTGCCGTACAAAACGATTGTTTGCGATGCCGACGTTATTAAAAAAGCCCCGCGTGAAAGCGTTGCCGAAAGTTATATACGTACGGTTTCTAAACTTATTTCGTTAATTGATTATAAGTTAAGGGTGTATACTGACGGCGGTAGTTTTGATAAAACTTACTATCAAGAAATTAAAGACGTTATTCAAAAGGTAATTTTAATAAACAACTACCAAAACCCTAAAGAAGTTTTAACTTACGCGCAAGCGGTTATTGCCAAAATCAACGTGGTATCTGATATCGTTAAAGATGGCTCAGCAGAACTTTTTTGCGATACGTTAGGTATGCTTTCGCCAGAGTTATTATACGGCGATAGGCTTATGACGGCTTTTTCTAAACTTATTAAAATTTACCATATGTTTTTAAATAACGATTTAAGTGATTTATTAAGCATACCAGATTATAATTCAGATATCTCTATGCTTGAAAAATTAACTGGTAAAAACGGTAGTTATTTTAGAAAAAAACTTAAAGTTCCAAGCGAAAAAAGGCTTAAACTTTTAAATGCTTTAATCTATAAAGTAAAGGGCGCGTTTATTAAAGAAACGGCTTCGTTACTTTCAATATTATATAACGTAGAAAAAACGTATGCGGGTTTTAAATTTGGCAAAACCAAGCCCGTTGAATACGAAAATATAAAAAATTCTTTATTATTATGTACTTATTTTTCAGACAAAACGTCTATTTTAACGCTTTGTAGGGATATGGGTGTTTTGAGGTGTATACAATGAACGAAAATTTAAAACAAGCACTAAAAGAAGTTGAGTACGTGTTACTTGATATGGACGGAACTATTTACCTTGGCAATAGCCCTATCGGCGATATGACTAACACTTTAAAGTTTTTAAGGGAACAAGGCAAAAAAATCATTTACCTTTCAAACAATACGTCAAAAAGTGCTGATACGTATATTGAAAAATTAACAAAAATGGGCTTTTACGATGAAAAGGACGAAATTTATTCAGCAGGCGTTGCTACTTGCGAATATTTAAATAAATTTTATCCTGGCAAAAAAGTTTACGCTATGGCAACTAAGTCATATAAAGCGGAACTTTTAAAATACGGCATCAATCTTTCTGAAGATGAAAACTGTGATATCGCGCTTATTACTTACGATACTGAACTTAACTATAAAAGTTTATGTGCGTTAGTTAAAAACCTTGATAACGGCGCTTTATACATTGCAACTCACCCTGATAATCGTTGCAATACTGAAGACGGTTTTATCCCTGATATCGGTTCGTTTATTAAAATGATTGAAGTATCTAACGGTTATACTCCATCACTTGTTATCGGTAAACCTAAAACCATTATGGGCGATACTTTAAAAGAAAGATTTAACGCGGGCAGTAAAAAATTCCTTATGGTAGGCGACAGGCTTGATACCGATATCTGCTTTGGTCTTAACAACGAATTTAACACTATGCTTGTTTTAAGTGGCGAAACTACTATGGAAGACGTACAAAAATATCCACGTCAACCAGACTTTATTTTAGATTCGTTAAACGATATAAAAAATTATTTCTAAAACTGTATAAAAATTTTTAATACTGGAAATAATTCTCACTGTAAAGGCGGTGAGAATTTTTTTATGCTAAAAAAGTTTTTAGGTTTAACCCTTTTGATTTTAACAACCTGTTTATATCTTTACGGCGTACCTTTTGTAAGTGATAAAAACACCGTTACTTGTATTAATGGTAAATCTTCAGGTGAGTTTATAAACGAACTTGTATTTAGCGATAGCGACGGCTACTACCTTACTTTAAACAGCAACGATAACGTGCTTGAATTTATAAAAATATTAAACTGTAAAGAAGTTTATAATGAATCAATAAACGGCATTAAAAACTACTACTTATACACCGCAAAACTACCTAAAAAGCAAATAGTAAAAGGTAAAAAGGTAAATATTCACTTGGCAATAAACGGGGATAAGGTTACTATAGGATATCCTTTTATATACGGTAGTTACTAAATACATAATCGGAGGTTAATATGTCACAGAGAAAAGAAAAAGCAATAAATTTTATACGTAAAAACTTATACTACTTTATATTTTTAATATGTTTATCAATCGTTACCTTTATTACGGTAGCGATAGTAGTTACCGCAAGCGACAATTCGCCTACTATTGATGGCGGAAATAACGACGTTATTGAAAATCCAAGCGATACGCCTACTGATAACCCAAGCGATACGCCTACTGATAATCCAAACGATGAGCCAACGGATAATCCAAGTGATACGCCAAGCGATGCGCCTACCGTAACGGTAATAGTTTTTGATATGCCTGTAAACGGAACTATCATTAAAGAATACGTTTCCGCAGGGGTAGTATACAACCAAACTTTAGGCGTGTATACAGGACATAAAGCAATCGACTTTTCAGCCGAAGAAGGAACTAACGTAGTTGCTTGTTACGACGGCACTATTGAAAGTATTACAAGCGGTAAGTTAGACGGCACTACGGTTATTATCGACCACGGCAACGGTCTTAAAACTGTTTATAACAGCATTGAAGCAAGCGAAGAATTAAAGGCGGGCGATTTAATTAAAAGGGGAAGCGTTTTAGGTACTGTTTCTACCAACAACCGCAAAGAGTTTAAAGATGGTGCTCATCTTCACTTTGAAGTTTTAGAAAACGGTGAAAAAGTAGACCCTTTAAAATATCTTTTAATTGAAGAAAAGTAATAAACTACAAAACTTTCAAGTATAAATTATTATACTTGGGAGTTTTTTTATGAAAAAGTTTTTACTTGCAGTTTTAGTTGTTTCTATATCCTTAATATGTATCTGTTGTGAAAAAGTAAATGATAAAGAATTAAATCTTTACGAAATAAACGTTAGTTTAAACGACGATATGACTGCCGATTGTCGTTTGCATTTAAACTACGTAAACACGGCTGATAACCTTGATTATTTGCTTTTTAACTTATATCCTAACGCCTTTAATAGCGGTAGGGAATTGCCAGTTTACCCCGAATATTATTTTGATGCGTACCCTAATGGAGTAAATTACGGTGGCATAGATATTTTAAAGGTTATAGTTGACGGCAAAAACCAAGAGGTAGTATATTTAAACGAACAAAAATCGCATTTAAAAGTCAAGTTTGATAGTCCTTTAAAAGAAGGGGATAAAAAGCAAATTTATATTGACTTTAAACTTACTATCCCTAACGTTAAACATAGGTTTGGCTATGCGGATAACACTATAAATTTAACAGGGTTTTACCCCGTTTTATGCGTTTATGAAAACGGTGGATATTACGTAAATAATTATTATCCATCGGGCGACCCTTTTTATTCTAACTGTGCTAACTATAAAGTGTCGTTATCCGTGCCGTCAACGTATACGGTAGCGTCATCGCTATCGCCTGTTTCTACAAGGGTTTCGTATACTACTACCAAATACGAATATGTGCGAAATAACGTTAGGGACATCGCTTTCGTTTTGTCTGATAAATTCAACGTTAAAAAGCAAAAAGTAGCAAACGTTGACGTTTATTATTACTATTTTAACGACCAAAATCCAGATAAATCTTTAAGCACGGCGGTAAAAAATATCAGTTATTTTTCTAATAAATTTAAAAAGTATCCGTATAAAGAATACGTGGTTTGCGAAGCGGATTTTTTATACGGTGGTATGGAATATCCTTGCCTTACAATGATTGATTGCACCTTAAAAGACTTTGATAGAGATTACTGTATAACGCACGAAACGGCGCATCAATGGTGGTACGGAATAGTAGGCGGAAACGAAGTTGAAGAATCGTATATCGATGAAGGCTTAACAGAGTATTCAACCCTTATGTTTTTTGACGAATATAAAGAATATAACCACACTAAATCTGAACTTATAAATAGGGTTAAGTTAGCGTATATCGATATAAGAAAAGCCCTTAGCGAAAAAGGCATAACAACCGCTAAAATGAAAAGGAATTTAGGTGAGTTTAAAAGCGATATGGAATACGTTTCTATAGCATATTATCGTTCGCAAATAATGTTTGATAGTTTACGTGAGTTTATGGGGGATAAAAAGTTTAATAAATTCTTAAAAAGCCTTATAAAAAACTATAAATATCAAACGCTTAATACAGAAAGTTTATTTAAAATAGCAAAAAGCGTTAAAAGGGGTAGCGAAAATTTACTTGAAAACTACGTAAACGGAAGCACTGTTATACGATAATTTAAAGAAAATATATTATCAATAATATATTTGGCTAAAAAGTTGGCTAAGAGTAATTGACATTACCCTATTAAAATGTTAAAATATTATTCGTAGACGTTTATCTTACATAGATAAATCAAGGAGATACCTTTTAATGAAAAAACTTTTATTAAAAATTACTATTTTAATTTTAACTCTTTCATTGTCGGCATTCTTTATTGCATGTGGCGAAAATGACGGAGATGATACCGTTCAAGTAACAGGTACTTTCGATTATCAAATTATGACTGTTACTGAAGAAAATGAAAACGGTGAAGAAGTAGAACGTAAATATTATAAAGTTACCGGCTATCAAGTTTCTATAGAAGATGCTGAGAAAATCAACAACGGCAAATACGATGAAATCAAAAAAGAACATCGTGAAATCACTATCCCTGAAACATATAAAGACCTTCCTGTTGAAGAAATCGATGCTGCCGCTTTTGCTAACCAATTAATTTTAACTAAAGTTACAATCGGTAGCAATATCAAAACTATCGGTGCAGGTGCTTTTAGTGGTTGTACAAACCTTGAATATTTAGAAATTCCTTTCGTTGGTAAAACTGAAGACGCGGTTGACGCTGAAAGGGTATTCGGTCACTTATTCGGCTCTGGTGCTACTAACGAAGGCAATACTGAAATTACAGCCAAAGTTCACGCAAGAAAGAACTCTATCGATGGTAGTGACGTTGTTACTGGTGAAGACGTTACTTTTAAAGTTCCTACGTCTCTTAAAGAAGTTAAAGTTACTGAAGCAACTATCATTACTGAATGTGCTTTCTATGGTATGACTACTTTACAAAAAATCACTTTTGCTAAAGCAACTGAAATCGAATCTCACGCTTTCTATGGCTGTTCAGCATTACAATCGTTTGATATTTCAAAAATTGAAAGAATTTATCAATACGCTTTCTCTAACTGCGCTGCTCTTAAAACAGTTGATTTTAAAAACGCTACAGTGTTAGAATTTATTGATAGAAACGCTTTCTCTGCTTGTCAATCATTATTCAGCAACCTTGTAAGCGATGAAGAAGAATATACAACTTTAAGTTTCAACGCTAATTTAAAAGAAATAGCAAACAACGCTTTTGCAGATTGCTCTGCTATCAAGTTCTTAGATTTAACTAATGCAACTAAAGTTGGCGAAATGGCTTTTGCAAACTGCTTTGGCATCGAAGGTGTTACACTTAACGCTTCTGGTGTTTACGGCGATTCAATCTTTAGCGGTTGTGTTGCTTTAGAAGAAGATAAAGTTGTAAACGCTGATGGTTTCGACATTAAAAAACTTTTTGGCAAAACTGATACCGAAGAATAATCAAAGCAAAAATTAAGTGGCTACCTTTTCGGTAGCCACTTTGTATTTAATTTTCAGTTGGGGTTTCTGGTTTTGATTTTATAACCTTTATTATAAATATTATAAGCATTACGATTGCTATTATAAAAAGTATTGTAATAATCAAATCAACGTAATCTTTAAATAAGAAAGTTAATAAAGTAATAATGCTTCCTGCAATAAAGTTGCCAACTATAAGCGGGATAAAACTATCTTTAAAACTAAGCCCAACAAACACTGCTATTGCAGTACCAGTCCAAACGCCGGTAACGGGGAAAGGCACGGCCACAAATATTAAAAGGGCGGTGCGTAAAAATTTAATCTTTACGTCTTCCGTTTTGCCGTTAGATTTTTTTGCAACTTTTTCCGCTTTATTCATTAAAACGGCTTCTATCTTTTCAATAAATTTCTTTATAAACTTAATCTTTTTTAGAAGATTAAAAATAGGAATTAACAAAAAGAATATAGGCAAACAAATCAAGGTAGAGCCCGCGTAAGCAAGTATTGCCGACGTAACTAAGTTTTCGCCAAGTAAAGTACCTATCGGGATAGCCCCTTTAAGTTCGATTAGCGGAAACATAGAAATAAGTAGAGTTATTACCTTGCCGTTATTTGTTATCCCGTTTAAAAAGGTTAATAAAAAATCGGTTAAAATTTTACTCATATAAACCTACTATATGTTTTAATTAACGTAAGTATACCATAGCAAAATATTTTTGTAAAGAGATAAAGGATAAACTATGAATTTACAACAAATAATGTCGCCGATACGTCGCGCGATAGACGATTACAATATGATACAAGACGGCGATAAAATCGGCGTAGGCTTGTCGGGTGGTAAAGATAGTATTACATTACTTGCAGGCTTAGCAGGTTTAAGGCGTTTTTATCCTAAAAAGTTTGATATAGTTGCAATTAGGGTAGATACTGGGCTTGATTTTGACAAGCAAGAACTTGCCGACCTTGAAAAATTCGTTCAAGACTTAGGCGTAGAATATATAGTAGAAAAAACTGAAATCGCCGAAGTTGTTTTTAACGTAAGAAAGGAAAGTAACCCTTGTTCGCTTTGCGCTAATATGCGTAGGGGCGCGCTTAATTCCGCCGTTAAAAACGCGGGTTGTAATAAAGTTGCGCTTGGCCACCACGCCGACGACTTAATCGAAACTTTTTTCTTATCAATGATGTACGAAGGTAGGCTTTCAACTTTTCACCCAGTAACCATTATGTCGCGTATGGATTTAGCCGTTATTCGCCCTATGATTTATATGCGCGAAAGGGACGTAGCGTCATTTGCTAAAGGCAAGCCTATACTCCATAATCCTTGCCCTGCAGATAAGCACACAAAACGTGAATACGTTAAAGATTTGCTTAAAGAAATAAGAAAAGAAATCCCTTTTGTAAATGATAACGTGTTAAACGCGTTAACTCACCCTGAAAGAACTAATTTGTTTGAAAAGCCACCTAAAGATGAAAAAGGTATAGACAATTAACATTAAAAATGTTAAGATATATAAAAGGAGAAAAATTATGTATTATCTTGCAGTAGATATCGGTGCGTCAAGTGGTAGACATATCCTTGGCAAACTTGAAAACGGAAAGTTAGAACTCACAGAAATTTATCGTTTTGAAAACGGCTATGAAAAACAAGGCGAAAAACTTGTTTGGAATATAGATAAACTTTTTAAAAATATCGTTGAAGGCATTAAAAAATGTAACGACTTTGGCGTTGTTCCATACTCAATCGGTATCGACACTTGGGGTGTTGACTATGCCCTTTTAGACGAAAACGGCAATATCATCGATGAAGTTTATTCTTATAGGGATAGCCGTAATAACGACGGTGTTAAAGGTGTAGAAGAAATTATTCCGTTTAGCGAACTTTACAAAGAAACGGGTATCCAAAAAGCATCATATAACACTATTTATCAATTATATTGCGATAAAATGTCGGGTAAACTTCAAAAGGCAAAACGTATTTTATCAGTTCCCGATACTTTACACTATCTTTTAACTGGCGTTATGAAAAACGAATACACTCACGCTTCAACAACGGGTATGTTAAACGCTAAAACTGGTACTTGGTCTGAAATGATTATCGAAAAACTTGGCTATCCAAGGGAAATCTTTGGTGAGATTTATCCAGCGGGCGAAGTTTCTGGCCATCTTAAAAAAGAAATTCAACAAGAAGTTGGTTTTGACTGTTTAGTAGTTTTACCAGCATCGCACGATACTGCAAGCGCTGTTATGGCAGTTCCGTCTGATAGCGAATTCCCGCTTTACATTTCAAGCGGTACTTGGTCGCTTTTAGGTACTGAACTTAAAGCCCCTGTAACCGATGAAAAAGCATACGAATTCAACGCTACTAACGAAGGTGGTTTTGGCGGAACTATTAGGTTCTTAAGAAACATCACGGGTATGTGGGCTATCCAAAGCATTAAGCGTGAACTTGAAAATAAATACGGCTATCAAGAACTTATGTACCTTGCTATTGATGAAAAAGATTTTGATAGCACCGTTGACCTTAACGACGAAAGGTTTTTAGCGCCAGACAGTATGATTAATACTATCAAAGATTACTGCCGTGAAACTGGTCAAAAAGTTCCTGAAAACGTAGGCCAAGTAATGAACGTTGTTTATAGAAGTTTAGCGGGCATCTATAAAGAAACCATTGTTAAAATGGAAGAAGTTACTGGTAAAAAGTTCGATACAATAAATATCGTTGGTGGCGGTAGTAAAGACGAATATCTTAACTCTTTAACTAAAAATTACACAGGCAAACGCGTTATTGCCGGCCCAACCGAAGGTACCGCAGTTGGCAACCTTTTATCTCAAGCAATCTCAAGTGGAGAAGTTAAGGATATGAAGGAAGGTAGGGAAGTGGTTGCCCGTTCCTTCAAAGTTAAGACCATATAAGCGTCGTTATACTTTGTTACTTCAAAAATGGTAGTCCACAATGACCACAAAGGTCTATTGTGACCTACCATTTTTTTGTGCCTTGTCTAACTTGCTTCTATGGTCTTAACTAATCACTTAATAAAGGTAATCGTGTCCGCTAAATTTTTGCGCATAGTCTAACTTGCATAAAAAAACCTTGCTTAGTTAAGCAAGGTTTTTAAATTATTTATTGTTTGCAATATCTTTTAAAACTGATATATAATCTTGTTCTTCGTATTTAGGGTTTTTAGCAATTTCAAACTTAGCAACAACCATATCAATCAATTCGCGCGCATATTTCATAGCACGGTTAGATTTAATTCTTAAAAATGCAGGAACTTGTTCGTATGCTTTAGTTTCGCTTGCATCGATAATGTTGAAGCGCGATTCTAAACTTGCAACTTCAAGGTTGAGGTAAAGTTTAAGAGATTTACCAGAAGTAGAAAGTTTAAAGAGTTGAACTCTACCCATATTGAAAGTATCTGCTGTGTTAGAAATTCTTGATTTAACCTTTTTGAAAGATAAGATATAGTTTTTAAGTTCATTATATCTTTCTGCGATAACCGGTTCAGTTTCAAGCATTTTAACGGCAAACGGTTTTTTAATTGCTTTAGCTTTAAGTTCGCCAAATACGTCATCATCGTCAGCCATAGCAATTTCGTCTGAAAGGTCAGATTGAAGTGCGCTTTCAATATCTTCACTGATAATACTTTCTTCAATAATAGGAGTATCGTTTATAAGTGAAAGTTCTTCGTTTTCAACTTGAACTTTTGCCTCTTCAATAATATATTCAGGTTTAAGTGGTTCAATAAAGTCAATCTTTTCTTCTACAACGATTGCTTTTTTATTTAAGTTGAGTTCTTCGTTTACAATGTTTTCATTTAAAAGTTCAGATTTCATAAATATTCCCCTTGACAATACTATTATATACTATAGTTAAGTAAATTTCAAGTATAAAATAAAAATCTTTTGAATTGCCTTTGTTTTTAGAATTCTTTAGCGATAGTAGAAACTAATCTCATATCCGCTTTGCCTTGGTAATTTACTTTAAAGTGTTTCATAATTGATGGTAAAGTTTTATCTTCAAGGCTTGAAATAATTTCGCGGATTTGTGCTTCGCTAAGCATTTCTGGAAGATATTTTTTGATAATCTCAATTTGTTTTGAAAGTGCCACAACGTTTTCAGTTCTGCCTGCTTTTTCAAAACCGTCTTTTTCTTCAATAAGTTCTTTTTCGGCTTTTTTAATAATATTATCGATATCCGCTTCGCTAACAGTTTCGTTAGTTGCACGTTTTTCGATAGTTAAACTCATAATTTTTGTAATAATTACGTTTAATGCTGAAACGGTATCTTTATCGTGATTTTTCATCGCTTCAACTTTTTCTTTTTTAAATTGTTCTAAAGTCATTTCTTTAACTCCTTAATAACTTTAATAGTGTCGTTAAACACAGAAACGTCAATATCTTCAATTTGGCCATTATCTACAAGTTTACGTGTGTTTGTATCAAGTGGAATTTCCGCAAGAATAGGGATGTTAAATTTATCCGCAACTTCTTTAGTTTTACCAATGCCAAAGATATATTCTTTTTCGCCACACTTAGGGCATTTATAATAACTCATATTTTCAATGATGCCAAGTACGGGTATATTCATCATATTTGCCATATTAAGCGCTTTTTCTACTATCATAGAAACAAGGTCTTGCGGGGTTGTAACTATAATAATACCGCTAATAGGTAAATTTTGGAAGACTGTAAGCGGAACGTCACCAGTTCCCGGTGGCATATCGATAAACATTACGTCGTTTTCTTTCCATAAAACGTCGGTATAAAATTGTTGAACTACTGCCGAAATAACTGGTCCGCGCCAAACTACTGGTTTAGTGCTTTCTTCTAAAAGAAGATTTATCGACATAACTTTAATTCCGCCCTTAGTGGTAACGGGAATAAGCCCGTCTTCCGAACCGATGGCTCTATCGTTTTGCGTAAAACCAAAAGTTTTAGGAATAGAAGGGCCTGTAATGTCGGCATCCATTATCGCAGTTTTAAGACCTTGCTTATTTGAAGCAACGGCAAGCATTGACGATACAAGCGATTTGCCTACGCCACCTTTACCGCTAACAACGGCAATAATCTTATCAATTTTTGAATTTTTGTTTGGTTCTACTAATAAAGACGTTCTATCCTTGCACGATGATTGTGAGCAAGTAGAACAATTATGGTTACATTCACTCATACTGTATATTATACCCCATTGTCAAATATAAGTAAACGATTTTGGAATAATATTTTGTAAAATATTTCTCCGTTTTGGGTTGATTTAAAAGTCTTTTTGTGGTATCATAAATAAGTAATAAATTCAAGGACGTGCTTATGATGAAAATCGGGTTTAATAGTGACAAATATTTATCCGTTCAAACAGAACAAATTCTTAAAAGAATAGATAAGTTCGGCGGTAAATTATATCTTGAATTCGGCGGTAAACTCTTTGACGATTTCCATGCTTCAAGGGTGCTTCCAGGATTTGCTCCCGACAATAAAATTAAAATGCTTAACAAACTTAAAGATAGGGCGGAAATCGTTATCGTTATCAATTCTTGTGATATCGCTAAAAATAAAGTTCGTGCCGACCTTGGCATCACTTACGACGTTGACGTTTTAAGGCTTATCGATATCTTTAGGGGTTACGGTTTATACGTTGGTAGCGTTGTCTTATCAAGATTTGAAGACGGAAACGACAGTGCTATTTGCTTCAAGAAAAAACTTGAAAAATTAGGCTTAAAAGTTTACGTGCACTATTCGATAAAAGGCTATCCAAATAACGTTCCTTTAATTTTAAGCGATGAAGGTTACGGTAAAAACGAATACATTGAAACGTCGCGCGATTTAGTAGTTGTAACTGCGCCAGGTCCTGGTAGCGGTAAAATGGCTACTTGTCTTTCTCAACTTTATCACGAATACAAAAAGGGTATAAAAGCAGGTTATGCTAAATACGAAACCTTCCCTATTTGGAATCTTCCGCTTAATCACCCTGTTAATATGGCGTACGAATCGGCTACTGCTGATTTAAACGACGTAAATATGATAGACCCTTGGCATTTGTCTGCTTACGGCGAAACTGCGGTTAACTATAATAGGGATATCGAAATCTTCCCTGTACTTAATACCTTATTTGAAAAAATTATGGGTAGCAATCCGTATAAATCGCCAACCGATATGGGCGTAAATATGGCGGGCTTTGCTATTAGTGACGATGAAGTTTGTAGGGAAGCGTCTAAACAAGAAATTATAAGGCGTTACTTTAAAGCGCTTGAAAACGAAAGGCGCAATAACTTAGAACCGTCTGAATCGGAAAAGATTTTACTTTTAATGAACAGTCTTAACGTTTCGGTTGAAGATAGGGTAGCGTATAGCGCTTGTATTGAAAAACAAAAGAAAGAAGGCGTGCCTTGTAGCGCTATGGAACTTAGCGACGGCACGGTTATTACGGGTAAAACGTCTGAACTTTTTGAAAGCCAAAGCGCAATGATTTTAAATGCTCTTAAATTTTTAGCAAATATCCCTGATAGCGAAAACTTACTTTTACCTGAAAGTATTGTTCCTATAACCGAACTTAAGGTTAAATACTTAGCGTCAATTACACCAAGGCTTCATATTGACGAAATGCTTATAGCGTTATCGTCAAGTAGTGCAACTAATGAAAACGCAAGCCTTGCAATTAAGCAACTTCCTAAACTTATGAACGCGCAAGTGCATACTTCGGTAATGTTACCGCACATCGATGCTAAAATGCTTAGAAAGTTAGGCGTAAACTTAACAAGTTCGCCAGTTTATGAAGCAAAAGTACCTAAGCAAGTAACCAACTAATTTATATATAGAAAAATGCAGGCACAAACGCCTGCATTTTGAATTTTTAAAACTAAAAAAAGGTTCTAAACTTAGAACCTTTTTTTATTGTTTAATTATGCTTCGTAAACCGAAACTTGTTTGCGGTCTTTGCCAAGTCTTTCGAATCTAACAACACCGCTTACCGTTGCAAACAAAGTATCGTCTTTACCCATACCAACGCCGGTACCTGGGTAGAATTTAGAACCCCTTTGTCTTACAAGGATTGAACCTGCTGAAACCTTTTGACCGTCAGCGCGTTTAATACCTAAACGTTTAGCAGCGCTATCACGACCGTTTCTTGAGCTACCTACACCTTTCTTATGAGCAAATAATCTGAATAAAAACATAAAATTTCCTCCTTATTTAGTAGCGATTTCAACAATCTTTACTTGAGTGAAAGGTTGTCTGTGACCTTGTTTTTTCCTTTCATTCTTTTTTGCTTTGTACTTAAACACGATAATCTTTTTCATTTTATCTTGTTTAATAACTTCGCCAGTTACTTTGAATGCTTCTGCATCCTTGCCTACCTTGATACCGTTTTCATCAGAAACAAGTAATACGTTGAAATCAACTTTATCACCAGCAACTGCATTAAGTTTTTCAAACTTAACAGTATCGCCTACAGCAACTTTGTATTGTTTGTTGCCGTTTTCAATAATTGCGTACATCTTAAATGTACCTCCTAAATAATCTCGCCGAAACAAAGGCGACGTTCCCGTACTTTTAGGGCCTTTTTCGCGCGGTTCTTATATATGTTACAGTTTTTTTATAGTTTTGTCAACTGTTTAAGCATACTTTTTATAACGACGCGCAAACTGTTAATATATTAAAGGAGAGTAATTATGAGTCAAAGAGATACAAACTTAGATACAATAAACGAAATCTACAAAAATGCAAGCGTTGCATTGCTTTCAATTTCTAACGTTTTACCAGAAACTGAAAACCTTGAACTTAAAAAAGAACTTCAAGAAGAATACGACGGCTATGAAAAACTTCTTGGCGAAATCACCGCGTATATGGCTGAAAAAGGCTACGAAGCAAAAGAACTTGGCACTATGAAAAAGATGTTTATGTCGTCAGGCATCAAAATGAACACCGCGCTTGACAACACCGAAGGTCACATTGCGCAAATAATGGTAAAAGGTACGGTTATGGGTATAACCGAACTATGTAGGCTTTTAAATAATAGTGAGTGTAACGACAGTAAGGTTATAGAGTTTGGCGAAAGGCTTAAACAACTTGAAGAAAACTACGAAGAACGCCTAAAGAAGTTTTTATAAACCAAGTTGCTTTAACGGTCAAAATTAAAAATTCAACAAAAAACAAGAGATTAGTTCTCTTGTTTTTTTAGTATTTCACCAGTTTTAGCGTCTTGAAAAATCAAGTAAAAACCCTTGCCTGAAAGTTCGTAGTTAGATATAGGCACAAACGAAAAATTATTTAGTAATTCGTTTGGCATTTCGTTAAGGTATCCTATAACCCCGTAACAAAGGTATTTAACAAGATTATTTTCGTAAATTTTTCCAACGTAGTAAAACTTGTTTTCTGCGTAGTGTATTTTAACAAATTCACTGTTTGGTAGCGTTTCGTTTAAGTCGTTACACCTTTCAAATTCATTAAAAATATCGCTTAGTTTATCCTTTATTTTTTCGTAAAAACCACACTCTTTTTTAGTGCTTGAATCCGTTTCATATTCCCTAAACTCAAGCGCATTTTCTTCGATTTCTTCCGCTTTTTTATTTGATTTAGGCAAAGTAGCATCTTGCCCACGTACACTTTTTGATTCATCGTTTATTTTATAGTAGTTTTCGGTGGCGATACATTCGTCGTCGTAGGAAGTTGTTTTTTCGACGTTGAAAGCCGTTGTGTCTTCCGCCTTGAAATTTTGCTCCTTGTCATTTTTGATAAATTTCTTCTTTGCATAATTAGTAATTCCGTTTAAATCATAAAAACTGTTGCCGTAGTTTCCGTGGCAAACTAAATCCGTTCCGCAAAACACGGCAATGGTAACACCGCTGTTGGCATTAAAGTTATCGAGAAAAACTTTGAATTTGGATTCATTGTTTTTTGTAATTTCTATTATCTTATCGCTTTCGTTTGATATATAAATAGAATAATCGTTATTTAGGTTGCTTGAAAAGTTAAAGGTAAAGTTTGTTTTGCTGTTTAAACTTTCAATCACCGATAAACCTTTTAGATTTTTAGATGAATTTACGACCTTTTTTAATAGCACAACTTTTTTAAAGTAACTAATCATATATATAATATATTGTTCTTGCTTGATAAAAATAACGTAAATTATCGAAAACTAATTTATTTTGCCGATAAATTTTACGTTAAAACTATTTACATATTGTAATATTTATGCTAAAATAGTAATGGTGTAATTTGGTTTTCTTTAATTTAATATTAAAGATAGAAAATTATCCGTTAATTTATTTATTTTGATAATATTTTAGGAGGCAATATAAATGACTAATAACAAACAAGTATTAAAGTTTGTAAACGACGCTGTAGAACTTTGCCAACCAGAAAAAGTTGTTTGGATTACTGGCGAAGAAGCTCAACTTGAAGAACTTAGAAAAGAAGCATTATCAACAGGCGAACTCATTAAACTTAATGATGAAAAACTCCCTGGTTGTTACCTTCACCGTTCTGACGTAAACGACGTTGCTCGTGTAGAAGGCAGAACTTTCATTTGTTGCAAAAACAAAGAAGATGCAGGCCCTATCAATAACTGGATGGACCCTCAAGAAGCATACTCAAAAGTAGGCGAAATCTTCAAAGGTAGCATGAAAGGTAAAACAATGTACGTTATCCCTTACTCAATGGGTGCTGTTGGTTCTACTTTCAGTAAAGTTGGTATTGAAGTTACTGACTCTATCTACGTTGTAGTATCTATGAAGATTATGACAAGAATCGGTAGTGCCGTTCTTGACGTTCTTGGCGATAGCAATGATTTCGTTCGTGGTCTTCACGCTAAAGCAGACCTTGACGCTGAAAAGAGATATATTCTTCACTTCCCTGAAGACAATACTATCTGGTCAGTTAACTCTGGTTACGGCGGAAACGTATTATTAGGTAAAAAATGTTTCGCACTTCGTATCGCATCTTACCAAGGTAAAAAAGAAGGTTGGATGGCTGAACACATGCTTATCCTTGGTGTTCAAAAACCTAATGGTGAAATCAACTACGTTTCTGCAGCATTCCCATCTGCTTGTGGTAAAACTAACCTTGCAATGCTTATCCCTCCTGCATCATACCTTGAAAAAGGTTATAAAGTATGGTGCGTAGGTGACGATATCGCTTGGATTAGAGTTGGTAAAGATGGTAGACTTTGGGCTATCAACCCTGAAAACGGTTTCTTCGGTGTAGCACCTGGTACTAACAATCACTCTAACCCTAACGCTTTAGCATCAACAATGAAAAACGCTATCTTCACAAACGTTGCATTAAACGAAGAAGATAACACTGTTTGGTGGGAAGGTATGGAAAAAGACGTTCCTGGCAAAGTTAAACCTGCTAAACTTATCGACTGGAAAGGCAACCCTTGGACTCCTGATACAGTAGACGCTGACGGTAAACCAGTTAAAGCGGCTCACCCTAACAGTAGATTTACTGCTCCTGCAATCAACTGTCCTTGTATTTCTTCTGAATTCGAAGCACCAGAAGGCGTTCCACTTACTGCAATCGTATTCGGTGGTCGTCGTGCTAAAACTGCTCCGCTTGTATACGAAGCAAGAGATTGGAACAGCGGTGTATTCGTAGGTTCTATCATGGCTTCTGAAACTACTGCCGCTGCAACAGGCGCTGTTGGTGTTGTAAGACGTGACCCTATGGCTATGCGTCCATTCGTTGGCTACAATATGGCTGACTACTTTGCACACTGGATTGAAATGGGCGACAAAATCGCTAACAAACCAAGAATCTTCAACGTTAACTGGTTCAGAACTGATGATGAAGGCAACTTCATTTGGCCAGGTTTCGGTGATAACATCCGTGTTCTTGACTGGATTTTAAAGAGATGCAATGGCGAAGTTGAAGCAAAAGAAGTAGCAATCGGTTACATTCCTTTCGCTAAAGACATCAACGTTGAAGGCCTTGATATCGATGAAAAGGTTGTTGAAGAACTCCTTTCAGTTGATAAAGCAACTTGGCTTGAAGAAGTTAAAGGTATTAAAGAATTCTACGCTCAATTCGGCGCAAGACTTCCTAAAGAACTTGAAGTTAAACTTGCTGAACTTGAAGCAAACCTTTCTAAGTAATAAGTTTTGATTTTTCACCTTGTTGGTTTTTAATGGCAAAACACGATAAAATCCTTTGCGTTTTTTTCAGTTTCGTACCATACAGGTACGCGCCTTCAAAATAACGCGTGGCTTTTCCCGCGTTTTATCCCTTAAAACGTGACAAGTCACTAATCAACAATTTTCAAACTCAAAACTTAAGAGTTGAAAAACTAAAACACAAAAGCGGTTTCATTTTTGAAATCGCTTTTAGTTTTTATAAAAATTAAAATTTTGTGAAAAGTATTGAATTTAAAATACAATAGTGGTAATATTTATTTAAGGGTGATATTATGGCAAAAAAATTATGTTTAGCATTAGGTTCAGGCGGTTCACGCGGTATTGCACACGTTGGATTTTTGCAAGCGCTTGACGAAAATGGAATAAAACCTGACTATATCGTAGGTTGTTCTATGGGTGCCGTTGTTGGCGCGTGTTATGCTTCAGGAATTACGCCCAAAGAAATGAAAGATACTGTTGACTCTTTAAAGTTTAAAGATATCGTAGACGTGCATTTTTTCCCTTTTACAAAGAAAGGTCTTTTACGTTCGGTAAAAATGCGAAATAAAATAACTTCGCTACTTGGCCACACAAGTTTTGAAAATTTAAAAATACCGTTTGCTTGCATTGCCGTTGATTTAATATCAGGCGAAGTAGTTACCTTAAAAGACGGGGATATTTGCGAAGCGGTAAGCGCAAGTTCTTCTATACCCACCGTGTTTAGACCTGTAGAGATAGATGGTATGGAACTTGTTGACGGCGGTGTTCTTGAAAGAGTGCCTGTTCGCGTTGCGAAAGAGTTTGATGCAGACGTTGTTGTTGCCGTTGACGTGCTTGGTAAACTTCGCGAATTTAAACCAATAACAGGTTTACTTTCTCTTCTTTTAAAGGTTGTTGAAGTTAACGATTGCTATCAAACCAAGAATTACTATAAAAAATATAAACCTAACTTACTTATTGAACCCGAACTTGGCGATATGATAGAATACAAGGTAGAAAGGCTTGATTTTGCTTATGAACAAGGCTATAAAGCGGGTTTAAAATACGTTAAAAAAATTAAAAAGTTATTGCAAGATTAACTTTATTTGTTATCCTTGTCGATTTGCTTAGACAGTAAATCGTGCTTTTTAATAACGTTTAAAATTGCTTCACTTTTAAAGTAAGGCGGGGGTTCGGTTATTTTAGAACCTTCGCTATTTTCTTTGTTAGAGTTATCAGATTTTTGCATACTTGAATTTAAAAGATTTCCAAGTAAACTTTGTAAAGCGTTTCTTTGGTTTTCGTTAGTTTGCAGTTTGCTTAGTATGTTAAAAAGCCCAAATCTATCCAAGATATTCTCCTTTAATAATAAAAGTGTACATAAAAGGTAAAATACTAATAAAATATCACTAAATCAAGATGTTTTTTTGCCTAAAAATTATTGATTATTATATAAAATTAGTGTATAATATATGCGTGTATACGTTATTTATAACTATGCGCCTAATTAGAATTATATTCCAGTACTAAAAGGGAGTTTAATAATGAAAAAATTATTAGTAACTATAATTACCGTAATACTTGCTTTAACTATGGTTATCGGCTGTGGTGACAGTACAAAACCTTTAGCAGGTGTTGACGGCGAAGTTAAATCGGCTAACGGCTCTTTCGTTGTAGAAAAGGGCGATTACGTTTACTTTATCAACGGTAAAGGCGACGTTACTTCTGATAACACTTTCGGCAAGCCAGAAAAAGCGTCTTTAATGCGCGTAAAAACTTCTGACCTTAGTAGTCCAGAAAACGCTACAAGCGAAGTAGTTATTCCTAAACTTATTTTAAGCGAATCATACAAAACTGGCGTTTATTTCTATGGCGATTACGTTTTCTATGCTACACCATCTCTTAAAAAAGACAAAAAGGGTAACATTAAAACAGGCGAAACTGAATTTTATAAGTTCAACTTAAAAACTGGCAAAAACGACGGTTCTGAAATTGCTATTAGCACAACTAACACTACTGAATTCAGATATGTTGAAGTTAATGGTAAAGTTTACCTTTTATTCGTTGAATCGGTAAGCAACGGCGAATCTACTGATAACAAACTTAAAGTTTACAACGCTACTGATAAAAAAGAAGTATACACTTCTCCTGTATATGCAGATATGCTTATGCCTGAAGACAATAGCGCAAACGTTTACTTCACAAAATTTAGCGAAGGTATTAAAGAAGATTCAACTACTGCTTTCCACGATTTATATCTTTATAAAGTAGGTAGTGATAGCGCTTCTATCGTTCGTTCTGGTACTGGTACTGTTGACTTAGAATATAACGATAGAAAAAATACCGTTGCTGATAAGCGTTTTGAAGAAAGCGGTTTCCAAGGCGTAACAATTAGCCTTATCAAAAACACTGGTAAATATTTAATTACTAAAATTTCTACGCTTGACTCTTCTAACAATGCAACAATCTACTATGGTTTCGATATTTCATTAGACGCTGAATTAAAAGACGAAGTTAGACTTGGCGCTTCTGAATCAAATAGTACTGATAAAGCATACTCTGCAACTTCTTACTATAAATCACTTGACGAAGTTTACTATATCGAATCAAGTGACAATGGCCCTAAAGGTTTAATTTTATTCGAACGCGAAAAAATTAGTGATGCTGATAAAACTAAAGGTAGAACAATCATTAGTACTGAATGTAGCGATTTAGCAATTCAATACGTTGACGGTAACTATATGTACCTTGCAAAAACTGCTGAAGGTATTTACTATAGATTAGACCTTACCGCTGAAAAACCTACTCCTAAACAAATCAATGGTGTGGCAATGGCTACAAGCACAACTTGGTTCACACCAAAGGTTATTCAAGGTAGATATTTCATCGGTGCATACACTAAGGACTTCTACAAAAATTACCTTTTCGTTATTGATATGAAAGATATCGACGCTGAACCAAGCGAAGGTGAAGAAGATAACGCGTTTGCTAAAAAATATATCGTTCCGTTTGCAGATGCAGAAAATATCGAACGCGCTTCTATTGAAGACCTTTTAAAAACACGTATAGGTAAGTTAACAAGCGCTGATAAAGACGCTATTGATAAACTTTTAGAAGATACTTATTCTGAAGATTAAAATACTATTCCACCGAATTTCAAGTAGTATAAACTATAAGAAGTTAAATATTTTGCGAAACGCAAAATCTTTGCAAAACTTCCGTTTTGCTGTAAAAACTAAAGTTTTTACACTTCAAGTTTGAAATACCACGAAGTTTCAAACCCTTGCAAGCAAGTTTTCATCTTCTTATATTATCGATTTACTTGGCTTCGGTGGTTTTTTATTGTGAAAATATGAAAATTCTATCGTACGACATTGAAAGTACTACGGGTAGCCATACCGACGGTAGTATGTGTTCTTTTGGTTATTGTTCGGTTGATGGCGATTTAAACGTTATTAAACAAGAAGATTTAGTAATGCGCCCTAATACAAGACGATTTGAAACCAAAATAAAACTTCATTATGAAAAAGACTATATCAAAAAGTGTGAGAGATTCCCACACTTTTATGAGCGTATAGTAAAACTTTTTGAAGAACACGACTATATTATAGGCTTTTCTGTAATGAACGACGTAGAGTTTTTAAATAACGCTTGTAGCGTATATAACTTAAAAGAGATTGAATACGACTTTATTGATATTCAACTTTTATACAAAACGGTATACAATAGGCCGTCTTTAACGGCTTTATCTACCATTGCTGAAGAATTAGGTATTGAATATTTAGCGCATAGGTCAGATGAAGATGCAAGGGTAACCTTTTTAATCTTAAAGCACATCTTACAAGATAAAGGCTTAAAGATGGAAGAACTTTTAAAAAAATACCATATTTCGCCAGGGCTTAATAGGGTTGGTGACGTAACGCCTTGCACTAACGGTGTGTTTACGCGTAGAGAAATGAACTATCTAATTTTAGATTTCGTTCAAAAAAATTATAAACACTCAAGGCGATATAAAGGCGGTTTATCGCAAAAGACCTTTGCTTTTACCGATGAGTTTAAGTTTTCTAACGTTGATAGATTTAGGCGCATTTTAAAAAGAATATACGAACTTAACGGTAGGGTTAGTTCGATAGAAACGTCTAACGTATTAGTTAGTAGCGATGAAGTTTTAGCCCCTAAATATCAAAAAGCCGTTGACGCGCGCAACTATGGTAAAAAGCGTATTGAAATTATTAGCGAAGAAAAGTTTATGGAAATGCTTGGAAATACTATTCCCGACATTGACTTTTCAAACGACGTAACCCTTATTAAAGACCACCGCCACGAACTTAGAAAGCAAAAACTTATCAACAAAAAAAAGAAGTTGGCTGAGTTAAAAGCACAGTCACAAAATATAAAAACCGAAAATAAATAAAAAGGGGAGTTTATATGCAATCAAAAATCTATTTATACGAAAAATTTTTTACTGAAAAAGAAACTGAAATCTTTAAAGCAAACGGATTAACTGCAAGTCTTTTTACTTATTCTACAGGCGTTAAAGCGGTAAAACTTAAAAACGAAAAAGGTAGCGCAACTTTCTTACCTTATATGGGTCAAATGATTTGGCGTTGTGATTTTAACGGCTATGAACTTGTTATGAAATCTATTCACGACGAACCTATCCAAGCAAAAGAATGCTACGCTGAAACTTACGGTTGCTTTTTAATGCACTGCGGTTTAACAGCAATGGGTAACCCTACAAGTGAAGATACACACACCCCGCACGGCGAACTTCCAGTTTGCAAATACGATAGCGTATATATCGTTTACGGCAACGATGAAAAGGGTAACTATATCGGTTTATCGGGCGTTTACACTAACAAAGCGGCGTTTGAAAGAAACTACGAATTTATTCCGCTTGTTAAAATGTACGAAAACCAAACGTACCTTGATATTGAAGTAAAATTCACTAACAATAAAGACGTTCCGCTTGAATATTACTATCTTTGCCATATCAACCACCGCCCTGTTGACGGTGCTAAACTTGAATATACGGCTGATAGAAAAACTATTAAGGTTAACCACGAAGTACCTGACGGCTACTTTGATGAAAAGGGCGGTAAAGCCACTAACGATTACCTTGTTAGATTAGATTTAAACCCTGCGTTAATGGACGAAATCGGCGCGGAAGGTCAAGCGTATAGACCAGAAATCGTATTCAGTATGAAATATACCGGAGACGAAAACGGCAACGCTTACACAATGCAAATTAACCCTGATAAAACGGCAACCTACGTTATTCATAGACCTGAAGAATTACCTTACGGCGTAAGATGGATAACAAGAACTGATGATGAAGACGCTATCGGTATGGTTCTTCCTGCAACGGCAGAACACTTTGGTAAACTTTACTGCCAAAGAAACAACCAACAACGTTACCTTAAACGCGGTGAAACAGTAACCTACAAAATGCAAACTGGTTACCTTGATGAAGCAGGTGCTAACGAAATGCTTGCTAAAATTAAAAAACTTGGTTTTTAATTTTAAAACCTTATAAGCGGCGCAAATACGCTTTTAAAAGGTCTATAAATTAACGAGATTTAAACAAAAAAACAGTTGACGAAAGTCAACTGTTTTTTATTATTTCGTTATACAAATTTTCCGTATAAACGCTAAAGCCAAGGTCGTTTGGATGAAGGTATTTATCAGAGAAAAATTCTTCTAAATGCGGTGTTAAATCTACGCCGTTAATTACTTTAAAGTTAGGGTAATCTTTGCAAAAATCCTTGATTATATCGTGCATTTTAAAAAACGGAATATCTATAAGTGGCTCTCTATCGTTATCCGTGCGCCAAATAGGGGTTATAACGTAAACGGGCGTGTTTTTAAAGTTTGAATAAAGGTTTTTAAAGAACTTTGTAGCGTGGTTTATAAAGTTCTCTTTACAGCAGATGCTCCAGTCGTTAGTGCCGTAAGCAACGGTAACGTAATCGTAGTTTCTACTTGGTTTGCAAGCGGAAAGTTCAGGAAAAAATATTTCACCGCCTATTGCTTTATTGTATATATCGGCATCTAATTTTTTAGCAAGTTTACTTGAGTATGAAAGCGACGGATAAATAGCGTCGTAACCGTGTGTTATCGAATCGCCGTAGCAAAGTATATTTTTATTACGTTTAACTGGCGTTATGGTAGAATTATCGTCAAGTAAAACGTCTTTAAACTCAACTGCTACCGCCCAAGGAAAGTACACTTCAACGTGCTTTTCGCCGTTAGATAATTTAGCCGTGCAAGTTGTGATTTCGCCGTCTATATTATCAAAGCCAAAGTGGTTTGTTAATACGCCGTTTTCATATACGTCAAAATAACCAAATGGTCGGCTTGAAGACTTAAAACACCTAAACGTAATAGAAAAAGTTTGGCTATTTGTTATAAACGAAAGCCTAACGCCCGCAGGGGATAATGCTTTAGCGTTTAAGTCTTGATTTCTATACGTTTGATATGTTTTAAATTCTTCTTCGGTAAAGCGTAAAAAGTTGTAAAAACCATCCGCTTCTATAAATTGTTCGTAGCCAAAGGCCACTTTTTCTAATTGATTTTTTGTAAGTTTCATAATATTTTATTTTACAGTAATTATTTTATAAAGTCAATAAAAAAACACTACGGGAAAACCGTAGTGTTTTTAACTATTAAATATTATTTACTAAGCATTTCTTCAGCCGTTTTAACGATATTTTCAGCAGTAAAGCCGTAGTAGTTAAATAATTCTTTAGCAGGGCCTGAAGTGCCGAATACGTCGATACCGATAACCTTACCGTCGATACCTGCATATTTATACCAACTGTAACTTGAACCTGCTTCAATACAAATTCTGTTTCTAACGTTATTAGGTAAAACGCTGTTTTTGTATTTTTCGCTTTGTTCTTCAAAAAGTTCAATACAAGGCATAGAAACAACCCTTGTAGCAATGCCTTTTGCTTCTAATTCGGCTTGTGCTTTCATTGTAGGTGCAACTTCCGAACCACTTGCAATAAGTATTATATCAGGTGTTGATTTAGATGCTTCTTTTAAGATATAACCGCCCTTAAGCGCGTTTTTGCCAGTACCTTCAAAGTTAGGTAAAGTTTGGCGTGAAAGGATAATAGAAGTAGGGCCTTTCTTTGTGTAAGCCGTAATGTATGCGCAAGAAGTTTCGTTACCATCGCAAGGTCTAAATACCTTCATATTAGGTATAGTTCTAAGTGCGATAAGGTGTTCGATAGGTTGGTGTGTAGGGCCGTCTTCACCAACGCCGATAGAGTCGTGTGTTAAAACGTAAGTTACGTTAACGTTCATAAGCGCTGATATACGCATAGCGTTTTTCATATAATCGCTAAATACCATAAAGGTTGAACAGAACGGTAAAATGCCGTGTGTTGCTAAACCGTTACAAATAGCGCTCATAGCGTGTTCCCTAATACCGAAGTGGATGTTTTTGCCTTGAGGGTTTTCCGCGTTAAAGTCGCCCGCGCCCTTGATAATAGTTTTACAAGAAGGGCCAAGGTCGGCAGAACCGCCCATAAGGTTAGGAAGTTGTTTAGCAATCTTATTAAGAACGTTACCACCGTGACTTCTTGTAGCGTCGTCCTTTTCGTAACTAAATAAATCGCTATCATCAATGGTCGGAAGTTTGCCGTTATTGATTTCTAAAAATTCCTTAGCAAGTTCAGGGTATTTTTCGCTATATTCTTTAAACATAGCCTTCCAAGCCTTTTCTGCTTTAGCACCACGGCGGATAGCCGATTTAGTGTGCTTATAAACTTCTTCAGGAACAGTAAACGGTGGATAGTTAAATTCAAGGTTTTCTTTTAACGCTTTAACGCCTTCTTCGCCAAGTGGAGCACCGTGAGTTGATGCAGAGCCTTGGTTAGGTGCGCCGTAACCGATAGTAGTGTGGCAAACGATAAGTGATGGTTTTTCAGTTTCTGCTTTGGCTTTATTGATTGCTTTTTTAATAGCCTTAACGTCGTTACCGTCTTTTACGTCGATAACTTGCCAGCCTTGTGCGATATGGCGTTTTCTAACGTCTTCAGTAAAGGCAAGGTCTGTGCTACCTTCGATAGTAATGTTGTTTTCATCGTATAAAACGATAAGTTTGCCAAGTTTTAAAGAACCCGCAAGCGAAGCCGCTTCGTATTCAATACCTTCCATTAAACAACCATCGCCACAAAGCGCGTAAGTGTAGTGGTCAACAACGTTGAAGCCTTCTTTATTGTAAACTGAAGCAAGGTGTTTTTCTGCAATAGCCATACCTACCGCGTTTGCAATACCTTGACCAAGCGGGCCAGTTGACGTCTCAACACCGTCAGTGTGGTTATATTCAGGGTGACCTGGAGTTTTAGAACCAAGTTGACGGAAGTTTTTAATGTCTTCAATAGATAATTTAAAGCCGTAAAGATGAAGTAAAGAATAGTTAAGCATAGAGCCGTGTCCTGCAGAAAGGATAAAACGGTCACGGTTTAAAAATTTACTATTTTTAGGGTTAAAAGTAAGTGCATTTTGCCAAAGTGAGTAAGCAATAGGTGCTGCGCCAAGTGCGATACCAGGGTGGCCTGATTTTGCTTTTTCGATGGCTTCGGCTGAAAGTACACGGATTGTATTTATTGTAAGCTTTGAAGCGTCCATTATAATTACTCCTTATTTTTTATCTATTTTTATTGTAACACACTTTTTATTTTAAATAAAGTATTAAGCGTAAAAAAAATGAAAATACTTACAAAAAGCAGGTTTTTTAGTTGTTATTATAAAATTCTTGTGTCGGGTTTGTGTTATAATCGCTTAAAATTACCAAAACGCTTTACTTTTTGGGTTATTATAAGTATAATAAATAATAGACTATTATAATATAAACGGCAAAGCCGTTAAGGAGTTTAAAGTGGCACAAGATAAACAATTCGTTAAAGAAATAGCAGACATCGAAGCAGATTTCCCTCAATGGTATACCGACGTAGTTTTAAAAACTGCATTAGTTGACTACGGCCCTGTAAAAGGCACAATGGTTATTCGCCCTTACGGTTATGCTATTTGGGAAAATATTCAAAAAGATATGGATAGAAGATTTAAAGAAACAGGCTCTAAAAACGCCTACTTCCCACTTCTTATCCCTATGAGTTTCTTTACCAAAGAAGCAGAACACGTTGAAGGTTTTGCACCAGAAGTAGCAGTAGTTACACACGCTGGTGGCGCTAAACTTGAAGAACCTTTAGCAATCCGCCCAACAAGTGAAACTGTTATCGGTACAATGTACGCTAAATGGATTCAATCTTATAGGGATTTACCTGTTATTATGAACCAATGGTGTAACGTTATGCGTTGGGAAAAAACTACGCGTCCGTTCTTACGTACAAGTGAATTCTTATGGCAAGAAGGTCACACAGTACACGCAAGCGAAGAAGAAGCAATGGAAGAAACTATCAAAATGCTTAACGTGTATAAAGAATTTATGGAAGAAACTCTTGCTATCCCTGTATTTTACGGCAGAAAAACCGATAAAGAAAAATTTGCTGGTGCAGTTGCAACTTTCGGCTTAGAAGCAATGATGCTTGACGGTAAAAGTTTACAAATCGGTACTTCACACTACCTTGGTCAAAACTTCTCTAAAGCGTTTGATATTAAATTCTTAGATAAAGATAGTAAGCAAAAATACGGCTATACTACTTCTTGGGGTACTTCTACAAGAATGATAGGTGGTGTTATTATGGCTCACGGTGACCAAAGGGGTCTTGTATTACCTCCAAAGGTTGCACCTATCCAAGTAGTTATTGTTCCTATCGCTGCGCATAAGGGTGGCGTTAACGAAAAAGCCAAAGAAATCGAAAATATCTTAGCAGGTTTAGGCGTTAGGGTTGAAACTGATACAAGAGATATGAGCCCAGGTTGGAAGTTCAACGAATGGGAAATGAAAGGTGTTCCTATCCGTCTTGAAATCGGCCCAAGGGATATTGAAAATAATAAATGTATGGTATTTAGAAGGGATACTTTAGAAAAACAAGAACTTTCTTTAGATAGTTTAAGTGAAATCGTTGCCCTTTTAGATACTATCCAAAAAGATATGCTTGAAAAGAGCAGGGCTAACCGTGATAAAAAAGTAGTTGAAGCGCTTTCACTTGAAGGTATTTTAACTGGTGTTGAAGGTAAGAACTTCGTTAAAGCACCTTGGTGCGGTTGCCGTGAATGTGAAGATAAGGTTAAAGAAGTAGCACAAGCAACTGCAAGGGTTATCGCCAAAGACAGTGCCGACGGCAAAACTTGCGCTATCTGTGGCAAGAAAGCAGAAAAAATCGTATACTTCGCACGCGCATATTAAGATAGGCTTTTCAGTTTCATCTAATTGATTTTTGGACGGTAAAATAGCGTAAAATACTTTGTGTTTCTATAGGTACGCGCCTTTAAACTATTTTATACGCCAAAGCGTTAAAACTAATCAATTATCTTCAGGTTAAAAGCCTAAAGGCTAAAAAAATACATAGGGGGTATAATATGAAAGGTATTAAAAATAAACTTTCTAAAAGTTTAAAAGCAAATAAATATTATAACCCTAACAACTTTAACGCGGTTGACGGATTGCTTTCTTACGTGGTGCTTTTACTTGCTTGTTTTTTGGCTGGTAAAGTATTGCAACCTATAATCAATTATATTGCTGAAAACAAAATTATATCCGATTACTTTTTGCTTGAAATATTGATAGGGGTAATATCGCAAGGTATTATTTTGGCGGTAGCGGTTGTATTTTTCAAAGTTAAAAAAGTAGGCTTTTTTAGTGGCGAAGGTTACACCTTTAAACTCAATACGGTTGACGTTTTAATGTCAATTATGCTTGCGTTAGGTATAGGTTGTTGTGTTCATGTTTTGCATATGAACTTTTTAGATGATATGACGGGTATTTTTGGCGATTTAGGTTTATCAATTCCTGAAAGAATCATTGACAACAGTAACCCTATATACGTAATGATTTACGTCTTTATAATCGTACCTATATTTCCTGCAATTATTGAAGAATTGCTTTTTAGGGGCGTAGTAATGCGCGGTATGGCAGAAAAAGGCACAACTTTTTCAATATTCGGCTCTGCGCTTTTATTTGCCACAATGCACGGTAGCGTTGGTATGTTAATACTTCAATTTTTTGTAGGTTTAATAATCGGCGTAGTAGTTACCATCACAAAAAATCATCTATACGGCGTTATAATACACTTTTCAAACAACTTGTTTTTAAGTATAGTGCTTGCTCTTCCTAAGACGGCAGGGGAAGTATCACCACACTTACAATTTCTTGTTTCGGCATTTGTAACGTTATACGGCGTTGTATTTTTAATAGTTTCGGCATTCTATTTCTTAAAGAAATTCTTGGCTAAATATAAAGCGGAGATTTTAGGCGTTAAAAAACAAAAACCGTCTTTTGAAAAAAAACCGGTGGTTTGTTATTCGTATGAAAACTCTTGCGGTACTGAATATTATTTAAAAGAATACGAATCGATTGATAAATCTTTACTAAAAGACAAAAACTTTGTGTTCTTATATAAAGATAAATTTTGCAAACTTAATAAAAATTCAAACGATAAACTTTGCTATTTGCTTTTTGGTGTAGCGCTTATATTATCTATCGTTTTGATTTTTATTTAATAGGAGAAATATATGAATTTAAATGGACTTTTAAACGTAGCCACTGATATAGCAAATTCTATGGCGTTAGACCCGGTTGTAGAATTTACTTATTCTATTATTTCAATTATAATATCACTTGCTTTATTCGTGCTTAAAGGCTTTGCTATTTACACTATGGCAAAAAAGCGTGATTTTGATAAGTTATGGATGGCTTACGTGCCGTTTTTAAATTACATTTTACTTGGTAAACTTATCGGTAAAGTTACCATTTGGGGCAAAGTAGTTAAAAACCTTGGGTTATTCGTTTGTATTGCAACGGCAGTTTCTACTGTTTTGGATTACGCTATTTATGCAGGTAATTATATTGCTATTATTGAAAATGCTTTCCGAATCAAGTTTGAATTTGCAACTGATTTTATAACAAATTGGGTTAATCGAAAAACTATCCTTTGGAATATTTGTAGCGATGTTCACATCGTAGTTGTTATAATCAGTACAATTTTAGAGTGTTGGCTCATCTTTACAATCTTTAGAATGTACGCGCCTGAAAGGTCGTTTATGTACTCTTTAATAGCAATCTTCTTTGACTTTACTTTCCCTATCTTACTTTTTATGGTAAGAAACAATCAAGTAATAACTTTTGAAGATTTCTTAAGAACGCGCAACAGATATTATAATCAAAACCCAAATAATTACGGCGGATACAATCAAGGCTATAACGGTGGTTATTATTCTAACCCAACCCCGCCAACTAACGAAGTAGACCCGTTCCCTGAGTTTTCTAACAAACCGCAAAATGAAAACAACGGTTATAAAAACGAAAACCCTTACGAAAATAATAACACTAATAACACTTCAAACGAAGACGATTTATTTAATTAATAACTATGGAAGAAATAATTTCGGCAATATCAACGGCAAGTGGCGCGGGCGGTGTTGCAATCATTAGGGCAAGTGGTGAAAACGTTTTATCACTTGCGGAAAAAATGTTCAAGCCTTTATCTAAAACGGTAAAAGTTAAAGACTTTGAGCCATATAAATTATACGTTGGCGAAATTGACGCGGGTGATTTTACCGATTTTGGTATGATGGTTTACTTTAAAGCGCCTAAAAGTTACACGGGTGAAGATATGGTAGAATTCCATTGCCACGGCGGGGTAATAATAACTCAAGGCATTTTAAAAAGAACCTACGAACTTGGCGCTATCCCTGCAACGCGCGGTGAATTTACTAAGCGTGCCTTTGTTAACGGTAAGTTATCGCTTGACAGTGCTGAAGGGTTAATCAATATGATTAACAGCGAATCTACCGCATCGCTTAAAGTTGGCTATAACTTGTATCGCGAAAAACTTTACGCTAAAATAAACGAACTTCAAGACGCGTTGACTTACGCTTTAGCAAGTGTTGACGCTGATATTGATTATCCCGAAGAAGATTTAGAAAGCGTAGCAAAAAGCGACGTAAAAAAGGCTATGGAAAAATCGCTTAGCGAAGTTGACTTTTTGCTTTCAAGTTACGTTAAAGGCGAAAAGGTAAAAAACGGCGTTAAAGTTGCAATAGTTGGCAGACCTAACACAGGCAAGTCGTCTATACTCAACGCCCTTTTAAACTACGATAAAGCCATTGTATCGTCTACTGCAGGCACAACGCGTGACGTTGTTGAAGGCAGTTTATCTATAAACGGCGTTAAGTTTGATTTTTACGATACTGCGGGTATTCGTGAAACGGATAACGATATCGAAAAACTTGGTATCGAAAGGTCAGAAAAATTACTTAAATCATCGGATATCGCGCTTGTTGTAATAGACGGTAGCGAAGATTTAACCGAAGAAGACAAATCGATATTAAATGCCGTTACCGATAAAGAAAATATAATCGTATATAATAAATCGGATAAGCCTACAAAAATTAAAAATGAAAAAGCAATGTCTTTATCTGCTA
Source organism: Christensenellaceae bacterium (assembly GCA_045613025.1). Lineage (GTDB taxonomy): Bacteria > Bacillota > Clostridia > Christensenellales > Borkfalkiaceae > HGM11412. The sequence goes on from JAZLAE010000029.1 coordinate 119,897, forward strand.
AAACGGGCGAAGGCGTTGAAGAACTTAAAACAGAACTTTATAAACGCGTGTTTGGTGGCGGTGTTGATTTAAACAGTCAATACGTAGCCGAAGAAAGGCATTATTACGCTTTAAAAAAGGCGAAAAACGCGCTTATAGACGGGCTTTCAAACGTGGATATTGTTCCGCTTGACTTAGTTGCCGAAGATATCAAAACTGTATGGGAAAGCCTTGGCGAAATTACAGGTAAAACGGCAAGTGAAGAAATTATCGACGAAATTTTCAAAAAGTTTTGTGTTGGTAAGTAAGGTGATTTATGGTAAACTTAGAACTTTTTAGGGTGTTTTATACCGTAGCAAAGTGCGGTAGCATAACGAAAGCGGCTGACGAACTTTTTATTTCGCAACCAGCAGTTTCGCAAGCGATAAAACAACTTGAGTTGCAACTTGGCGGTAAACTTTTTAATAGGGTAAGCCGTGGTATGGAACTTACCGAAAACGGTGGTAAGCAAGTTTTTGAGTACGTTGAAAAAGCAATAGCATTGCTTGAAAAAGCCGAAGGTAAGTTTTCGGAACTTAACGAAACGGCGGTTGGCAGTTTAAGAATTAGTGCGCCCGATACCGTTATTACGCATATTTTAATGGAATACATCATAAAATTCCACGAAGAGTTTCCTAACGTAAACGTATCCTTTTTAAACTCTACGTCAAGGGAGACTATCGAAGCGGTTAAATCTGGCAAAGCGGATATCGGCTTTATCAATTTACCTATAAACGAAGCGGACGTTTCTTTTACCGGTCAAATGTGTAAACTTCACGACGTATTCGTTGCAAGTGAACATTTTAAAGAGTTAAAAGATAAAAAGATAGCGTTATCAAGTTTATCTAACTACCCACTTTTAATGCTTGAGCAAAATACTGCAACACGCCAAGAATTCATTTCGTTTACCAACTCTTTAGGTGTAGATTTAACGCCAGAGTTTGAACTTTCAAGTTTAGAACTTTGTGTAGAAATGGCAAAAAGTGGTTTAGGTATCGCGTGCGTGTCAAGGGAGTTTGTTAAAGACGAACTTAAAAACGGCAAACTTTTCGAATTAAAAGTAGAGCCTGCGCTTCCTGTTAGGGCAATTGGGGTAATACTTCCTAAAGATAAAGAATTAAACTACGGTTTAAGCAGTTTTTTAAAATTGCTTAACGAAAATAGCGAATTAGGATTTTAAAATCCTAAAATGCGGATATGGCGGAATGGCAGACGCGATGGACTTAGAATCCATTGGGCAACCGTGTAGGTTCAAATCCTATTATCCGCACCAAAAAAAGAACGGTTAACACAGCCGTTCTTTTTTTACGTCAAATTTGCAAAATTTGATTATAATGTTGCGATAGCAACTATCATTCAAGCGTAGCGAGTTATCATTTTTGCATCAGCAAATTTGAATGATAACAAACTTCGTTTGCATGATAGCGCTAAAGCGCATGATAGCAACTACGTAGCATTAGTAGGTGTAATTTTTTCGCAAAAAAACAACTGCGAAAATTTCGCAGTTGTTTTGGGGTAAGTATTTTTTTAATTATTTATTAAGTTCAGCGATTTTAGCCGTTACGTCTAAAACGTTAAGAAGTGATGGAACGATAAGGCAGTTATCGCAAGCAAAACCAGTTTCTTCAAGTTTAGCGTGGATAGCCTTTACGTCTTCATTTTTAGAAATATCTGAAACCAAGCCTTTTAAAGTATCGCTTTCGTTAAAGTATTCAACCATTTTTTCAGTTGATTTAAATTCTAAAACAATAACGTAATCTTTAATTAAGCCAACGCTTTTTTCAAATACGTGAACGTTAGTAATTCTTTCTTCGTCTTTGTATTCTTCTGCTTGTTTTTCGCTTTCAACAACGGTAAAGCCAAGTTCTTCAATTGCTTTTTCTACTTTGCCATAAGAAGAGCAGGCAACAACAGAAATTGCTAATGCCATCACTAAAAGTAATGATAAAAGTTTAGTAAATTTTTTCATAGTGTATTCCTCCTATTTAGTGTATAAAGTATAACATTAAAAAGTTGTTAAGTCAATACCGAATTTAAAAATTTACCTATTAATCTTCAATTTTGATGCGTTTAGTAAGTTTAATATCCCTTGAAGAAGAGCCTACTAATATATCAAAATAACCATCTTTTACGATAAATTTATCGTGCGGAGTGCTAAAATAACTAAACGAATTAAAGTCAAGTTTGATATTGATTTTTTTAGTTTCGCCGGCTTTTATAAGGTCTTTAGAGTATCCTTTTAATTCCTTTTCTGGTCTTGTAACCCAAGGCAATACTTCTTTAATATATACTTGTGATACTTCTTTACCGTCAACCTTTGATATGTTTTTAATATCGTAAGATAAGTTGTATTCGTATTTAGAAATCTTATCAATATTGATATTAGAATATTCAAACTCAGCGTAAGAAAGACCGTGACCAAACGGGAAGGCAACTTCCATTTCCGTTTTATCATAGTAGCGGTAGCCAACGAAAATACCGTCTCTATACCACTCAACGCCCTTGTTTCCAAGGTAGTCTTCACAGTAAGTATCTTCTAAGCAAATAGGGTAGGTTTCATTGAGTTTACCGCTTGGGTTGGTTTCACCACTAAGTACTGATGCAAGTGCTTCGTTTATACCTTCGCCACCAAAACCCGCTAAAACTACACCTTTAACGCAGTCTATCCAGTTGCTAACGTCAATAGCACTACCTGCGTGAAGTACAACAACAACGTTTTCATTAAGTTCGCTTGCGCGGATTATAAATTCTTCTTGTGCGTCGGAAAGTTTAATGTGTTCTCTATCGTAGTTCTCACTAACGGTAGGTGCTTCTTCACCAACGCAAATAATGCAAATATCGTTATTTAAAATATCGTTATAGTCAGCCCTTGCATTTCTAACGTATTCTAAACTCATTTTAATATCGTCGTGTCTACCGCAACCAATAGAGTAACCTTTTTTAACGGTATAGCCGTACTTTTCAGTTAAAACACCACTTAAACTTGGAATTTCAAAGTCGGTACAAACAAGTGCAGAACCACCACCGCCAAGCGTAGGTGCGTGGTCGAATCTACCGCCAACGAATACTTTAGAGTTTTTATTGATAGGCAAAATATTATCTTCGTTTTTAAGAAGAACAATGCTTTCTTTAGCAACTTTAACGGCGTTGTCGTGTCTTTCTTGTTTAGAAAGGGTAACTTTTTTATCCGCAGTTTTTGCTTTTTCTATTAAATTCAAAATATTAGTAACGGCAAAGTCAATTTGCTGTTCGGTAATTTCACCTTTTTCGTAAGCCGTTTTAATTTCATCAAAATAATTGCCGTAATGTGGCATACATAAATCAAGCGTTGCCTTAACGGAGTTAACGGGATTTTCTACCGCGCCCCAGTCTGAAACGATAAGACCGTCAAAGCCAAGTTTATCGCGGAGTATATCCTTTAAAAGTTGCTTGTGTTCAGCAACCCTTACACCGTTTACTAAGTTGTAACTACACATAACCGTCCACGGTTTTGCTTGAACAGCAATTTCAAACGGCTTGCAATAAATTTCGCGCAAGGTTCTTTCATCGATATCGTTAGATTGATAAAGCCTATCGTATTCGCGGTTGTTTGCAACGTAGTGCTTTAAACTTGTGCCAACACCTTTAGATTGCACGCCTTCTATATAAGATTTAGCCATAGTGCCAGCAAGATAAGGGTCTTCTGAAAAATATTCAAAGTTTCTGCCGTTAAGCGGTGTTCTTTTAATATTAACACCGGGTGCTAAAAGAACGTCAACGTCGTTTTCAATGCAGTCTTCAGCGATAGTAGAGCCGTCTAAAAAGGCTAAATCTTTATCCCAAGAGTTTGTAAGCATAGAAATATTAGGCATAGCCGTTGCCTTTACGGTAGAGCCGTCAGGCGCGATTTTTCTAAGCCCGTTAGGTCCGTCCGACATAAAAAGGGTAGGAAGTTTACCGTTTAAGTCGTTAATTCTCCAACAGTCTTTACCCGTTAAGAGTGTTATTTTTTCATCAATGGTTAAATTTTTAAGATTTATCATAAATATTCTCCTATACTTTGATTTTATCATTAAATATTATCAAAATCTATACCAAAACCCTTTGAAATATTCTCATATTTTGATATAATAGGGTTATGAACGGATATTATGAGCACGAAAGGGACAATTTAACAGGTCTTAATATTTTAGAATCTAAAAATTTTATATATCCAGCGCACTTTCACCATAAAATAGAACTTTTCGTTTTAAAAAGCGGTGAGTTGACAGTTACTGTTAACGGTGTAGAGTATAATTTATCAAGCGGAAGCATTGCACTTTTTAATAGTTACGACGTTCACAGTTATAACTATCAATCGCCAAACCTTAAAGGCTTTTGCTTGATTATTCCGCCTGATTCTGCTTTAAGATTTTTTGAGCGAAATAAAAACAAAACGGCTAAAAACCCTGTAATATTTAATGAATATTTAACAAGCGAAGTATATTTTCTTATTGAAAAATACGTTAAAAATCAAAACAATAAACAAATAGAAATAACTTCAGTAGAATTTATCTTATCCCTTATAGAAAGCAGTTTAGAGTTTATAAAAATCGATACCGATAAAGATAGCCATTTGCTTGTTAAAAAGATTTTAACTTACGTTAACGAAAATTTTAAAGGTGACGTTTCTTTAAAAACGGTTGCTAAAAATTTAGGCTATACCGAAGCACACGTTTCAAGGGTGTTTAACAAATACGTTAAAAAAAGTTTATCAGAATACGTAAACGAACTTAGGATAGGGGAAGTAGAAAAGATTTTAACCACTAAAAACAAGCCTGTAACTCAAGCGGTGTTTGACGCGGGTTTTAAAAGTTTACAAACCTATTATCGCACAAAAAATAAAAGTTGCTAAGCAAAAGCCAAGCAACTTTTTTTATTAAATTTTTACTTTTTTCTTTCTAAAGAACCATAAAATCGTAAGGACTTGTACTGGTATACCAAGTATAAACACAAGCCAAGCGCTTACCGTTAAATGAATAGATAAAAGCACCGTCCAAATAAGTGCAGAGATTGATAAATAAGTTAAAATTCTTTGTTTATAAATCTTAGTAAACACGATTGACACTATCATAGAAACAGGTATAGCGTAAATGTAGGTAAGCCAAATTTTATCACTTAAAATATCAAAGATATTAAAGAGTACGAAAATCGCCGTAGCAACAAGCCAAACAAGACCGATAGATAGCAAGGTTATAACAAGACCGTCGATTTTCTTTTTAGGCGCAACCGTTTTAGGTGTGCTTTCTGGACTATTCAAAAGGTCGTTAACGGTAACGCCGTAAAGGGTGGCAATTTTATGTAAGATTAAAATATCGGGAAGTGCTTCGCCCCTTTCCCACTTAGAAACGGCTTTATCTGAATAGTTTAATTTTAATGCCAAGTCGTACTGCGTAAGCCCTAAAAGTTTACGGTATTTTATTAAGTTAGATGAAATATTACTTTTAATAATTTCGTCTTCCATACAAAACTCCTTTTTTATATTTTATCACAGTTTAAAAAAATTGCCAAGTAAGAAAGGCAGTTTTTATTTGAATTAGTAATAATTATTTAAAATTTTGTTTTTTTAATAAAAATAATTGCAAAAACAACACTTTAACTATATAATATAGTTAATATAAACTAAAAGGGATTAGTAAACATGATAGACGTAGAAAGAATCAACTTTTTAGCAAAAAAATCACGCGAAGTAGGTCTTACTGAAGAGGAAAAGGTAGAGCAACAAAAACTTCGCCGTGAATACATTGATGCGTTTAAAAATAACTTAAGGGCGCAACTTGGCAATCCTGAAGATTACAAAAAGGAAAATAAAAATGATTGACGAAAAAACTAATTTTGACCTTATTGAAAATCTACTTAAAGAATACAAAACGGCAAACAATAATCTAAATTCTTTAAAAATTCAGTTAGAAGAAATTAAAGAAGAATTAAAAGAACTTAGAAAAGATTTAACCGTTAAATCTTTAAACGAAAAAATTCTTGAAAAAAACACTTTACGTGATAGGCTTAAAGTGGATATTTCCGATGCTAAAAGGATTGCTAAAAAAACTTATAGCGATTGTGAAACTTTAATTTTTGACGGTATAAAACGTAGATATTCAGAAGTTTACGACAAGCAATTATCACGTTTATATGGTAAAAAGGTTCAAATAATAGTTAAAAACGTAGGCGACGATTACGATGAATTTTTGTGCGACGTTAAAAACGTAATTATTACAAAAAATAAAGACCAACACAAAAAAATCTTAACAAACCTTGACTTTGGTATTTTAGAAACAACGGATAATTACCCTATAAAAAAAGCGCTTGTTGAAATATGTTCGTATTCTAAAAAAATACCCGCAGGTACGGTGCTTCCGTTTGATACGGAGTTGTTATGAAAAAATACAAGTATTTAGTGGTTGATTACGACGGCACGCTTGTAAACGACGATAAAAAAATAACGTCAAAAACCTTAAAAGCGGTAAACGATTTTGCTAAGCGCGGTGGCGTGTTTGTAGTTTGCACGGGTAGAATGACTAAGGGTATTGACCATTATTTAAAAGACGCGGGCTTAAATTGTTTGCTTGCAAGTTTTAACGGCGCTGAGTTTATTGATATTAGTAGCGGTAAGGTGTTATATCAAAAACCTATCGATAACGAAACTTGTATTAAGTGCTTTAAGATTTTAGAAGAATACGGCGTTAGCGGTCAATGTTATCCAAACGGCGAATACGTAGTAGCAAAGGAAACTGAGCGCACCATAGCGTATTCTAATATGATGAAAATCAAGCCTAACTATCAAAATCCCGTTAGCGATTTTTTAAAAAATACTAAAAATTCCAGTCCTAAAATTTTAGTTTACGACGCTAAGGAAAAGTTAGACCTTGTTGAAAATTCTTTAAAATCTCAACTTACAGGTTGCGAAGTTATAAGAAGTTTTAGCGAACATATCGATATCAACTTAAAAGGCGTTTCAAAGGGCAACGCTATAAAAATGATAGCAGATTATTATAACGTTACTACCGATGATATTATAGCGGTAGGCGACGCGGGTAACGATATACCTATGCTTAAAACGGCGGGGTTACCCATTGCAATGGGCAACGCTTTACAATTTGTTAAAGACGTTTGCAAAGAAGTTTGCCCCGACAATAACAGTGACGGAATAGCCTATATAATTGAAAAATATTGCATTTAATAACGATAGCACGCGCTATCGTTATTTTTCTATTATATTGCAAATGTGGTTACCGTTAAACTCAAACTTATATGTAAAAAGTTCTTTTTCGGTTATCGATACAACTTCATCAAAAAGATTAGGCGGATAAAAAAGGTAAACGGGCTTTTTGATAAATTCGTATAAATCGTTTGCGCGTTCGTTTAGTTCATTGCTTAAATAAATAGATAAATCACCTATAACCGAAACTGTTTCCATAAACGATAAGGCTATAAGTTGTTTTGGTATTTCGCTTAAAGTCTTTAATAGTTTAGTTTTTCGCGAAAACAAGGTTAAAGGCGCGGATAAATTCCATTCTTCATAAATGGTTGTTGGATTAATAAAATCGTAGCGCTTTGTTGTTTTTAGCGGGCTTGAGATATCAAATTCATCTACTATATCTTTAAAAATAAGGTTTGGCGTGGTGCTTGAAAAATCGTAGCCGATAACCACCGTTTTTTTATAAGTAAAAGTAAAAAATACTAAACTGTTAATGGTAAACACTTCGCAATCGGCAGGAATAAAGGGTAAACTTTCAATTATTGTTGCATTGCCGTCTACGTAAAATTTAACAGCGCCGTCTAAAACAACACTCAACAAATAAGAATATCCGTTTACTAAAAACTGTTTTTGCAATAAAACTTTAAATTCGGTAAGTGGCTTTTTATCAAAAGTAGGCAAAAGTATTTCGCCGTTTAAAAACTTAAATTTTTTAATACCGCACAGATTACTTTCATCGGCATAAGCGGGGAAATAACTATTATTAGTAGGTAAAAACTCCATAAATGATATAGGATTTTGTATAGTTATAACCTTTAAGTTTTTAGTAATTTTGCCTACGTATTCGCCATCTATTTTTAAATGGCAAGGCATATTAGATAAAAAATAGTAATCCATACAAAATAATATTAAAATTTAAGCGCGTATATGTATATTTAATGTAAATTGAGTTAATAATTAAAAAAACACTTAATTTTAGGAGGGTAAAAATGAATAAAAGCGGGCTTAAAAAAACGTTAAATTTAGATGATAACGCCTTTAACGTTTTATTAGATGAATTTACTATAAGAGAAAAAATTGACGTTATAAAAAATGTTATATACGGTAGTTTAATAGGCAAAACGATAGGGCAAGTAATAAAAGAAATATCTTATAGCAACCCGATTTTGATTGATAGAAACTATAAAAAACTAAATAGTATATTAAAGGAAGAAAAATCTTTAATCGCTATTGCTTTTAAAGAAGTTTTATATGAAAATTTTACTTTAAAAACAAGTGGCGGTGGCGCAATATAGCCACCGTTTTTTTGTGTGTAAAAATCGTTGCCTAATTATATAAAATATGATACAATGTTAAAGATTGGTATGCTATAATTAAGTAAACTTATTTGCTTTTTTCAAAGCATAAATTGCAATGTTTTTAGCCGATTTTGATATTGTGTTTTAAAAAAGGTTGTTATATCATTGTAATGTGGCAAAATTAAACAAAAAAATAAGTTAAAATTAAAGGAAAAAAATGTTAGAACTTATAAACGTAAAAAAGATTTATACAACTAAAGCGGGTGACACCGCAGCGCTTAACGGTTTAAGCGTAACTTTTCCGTCTACTGGTTTAGTGTTTGTAACAGGTAAAAGCGGTAGCGGTAAAACTACTTTGCTTAACGTTGTTGGCGGGCTTGACGGGTTTGATAGTGGCGATATTGTTATTCAAGGTAAAAAATTCTCTGAATTTACCCCTGAAGAATACAACAGTTACCGCAATACATTTATCGGTTTTATTTTCCAAGAATACAACCTTCTTTCGGAATACACTATCGAAAAAAATATCCGTATAGCAACTGAATTACAAGGCTTAGAACCAAATATTAACGATATCAATGAATTACTTGAAAAAGTAGGCTTAGAAGGTTTAAATCACAGGTTGCCAAGCGAACTTTCGGGTGGTCAAAAGCAAAGGGTTGCTATTGCAAGGGCGCTTATCAAAAACCCTAAAATCATTATGGCGGACGAACCAACCGGCGCTTTAGACTCTGTTACTGGTATTCAAGTGTTAGAAACTTTAAAAGAACTTTCTAAAGAAAGGCTTGTACTTGTTGTTTCGCACGATTTGGAACTTGCTGAAAGATACGCTGATAGAATTATCCGTTTAGTAGACGGTGAACTTGTAGAAGACTTAACTTTAACAGATACCATTATCGACGGTAACGTTGCCGAAAACGATAAAGATTTTATTGTTAAATCGGGCGCACAATTAACCGAAACTGAAACTGCAAGTTTAGTAAGCGCAATTAAAGAAAAAAAGAACGTAGTTTTATCTGAAAACATTACGGTAAGAAAAAAATCTAAAACAGATTTTAAAGCCGAAGAAACTACAAGCGAAAAGGTAAAACTTGTAAGCAGTAAAATGAAATATAGTAGTAGCGCGGAACTTGGTTTAAAATCATTAAAAGTTAAACCGTTAAGGCTTGCGTTTACTATTTTATTATCGGTTGTTGCGTTTGCGGTATTTGGTCTTTTTGATACCATTGCTTCGTATAAAAACTCAACGGTAGTTGCTAACCTTATAAGTCAAGCAGAATATCCTGCTATTCAATTAAATGCAGAACACGTTGGCGTAGAAGGCACTACTAAACTTAACTTCTCTAACCAAGAAATTCAAAAGATTAAAAGGGAAACGGGTTTTGATTTCCGCCCTATTTACGATATTAACGATAGAAGTTATTCTGGCGTTAGAAACGAAACGTCTATTACTGAAACTTCATACGTAAACACCACTATAGGTAAAGATTACTATCCACGTTCGGTAAGTGGTTTTATTGAATTTGGCGCTGATGAAGTTACTGAAAGTGGCATCATCGATAAAAACGGTTTTAACTATCAACTTGTTGCGGGCGTATATCCAACGCTTAGGTATGATGAAGAAACTGGTGAACTTATTGAAGATTCGCTTTTTGATATAGCAATTTCTACACACTTAGCAAACGGCATTATGTACTGGTTAAATGGTAAAACGTTAAACGGCGAAACTATGACTACGTATGAAGACTTTGTTATGAAAGGCGCGACTATCACTTTAAACCGTCAATTATACAAAATTGTTGGTATTATCGATTGCGGTTCTATACCATCAAAATACGACGTGTTAAGAAATAAAGTTCCATCAAAAGAAACAAAGGTTTTAGCGGATTCTTTTAAAGCGTTTATTAACTCTGGCGGTTATTTATTAGGTTACGTACCTAAAGGCTACGTTGACATAATGCGCGAAAGAAATAACAGAATTACTACCTACTATACGTACGAATACAGATACACTTTATACAATTCTTCTGATATTTTCATTTCGGATATTTCTAATACTGAAGATACGCGTTTTTACAAAGCATCGGATATATCTAACGATAAAGTAATGCTTTTCAACCAAGAATTATTCGAAGTTGATGAAGAAGGCAACAAAACAAGATTAAATATCGAAAATAAAAACGTTTTAAACGACGGTGAAATTTTAATTAGCGTAGATAGTTTCGAAAAGATGTACATTGAAGAAATTGAACGTCTTAACGATGATTCTGGATTCGCACAAAGATTTGTTTTAGCGTGGTCTATAGTAAAAAATCCTAACAAATCGGCTACCGAAAGGGAAGAAGCGTTACAAGAAATTTGCGAAGTGTTTGACGACGCTAAAGAACCTATCGTTAAATTCGTTAACTTAAATATGGTAAGTAAGGGTTCGGGTAACGCTACGGCTAATATCTTTAAAGTAGTTGGACTTTACTTTGGTGTAAATACCGATATCGGCGCATCAATGCAAAACTGGTATCCACTTGCATTAAATACTAACACCCTTAAAAAACTTGGCGTGCACGAAGACCAAGGCTACTACTCAAAAATTATTGCTCCGCTTTATGCAACTGGCGCAGGTTGTTCGTTTAAAAGTAGCGCAACATATCTTGCTGAATATATGACTAAGGAACAAGGCTTCCGCATTCAATGGCACGGCAACGAAATTTTAAAAACTATTGATACTAACGGTAAAATGATTACTGACTTTACAGGCCTTGTATTGATTATTGCAATAGTACTTGCTATATTTAGCGTATTTATGCTCTTTAACTATATCTCTACAAGTATCGTATCTAAGCGTAGGTCAATCGGTGTATTAAGGGCGCTTGGTTCTAACGGTAAAGACGTATTTAATATGTTTATTACCGAAAGTTTAGTTATTTCGCTTATAAACGGTGCTTTTGCAACGCTTGTTGCTTTCCTTGGTTGTATTTTTGTAAACGATTACATTAAAAATACAATGAATATGACTATTGACTTTGCTATTTTTGGCGTAAGGCAAATAGTAATTATCTTCCTTGCAAGTATCGTAACGGGTATTATTTCTTCTCTTCTTCCTATCGTAAGAATCTGTAAAGAAAAACCTGTTGACCTTATTAGAAAACCATAATTAAAGTATTAAGACTTCCACTTTGGTGGGGGTCTTTTTATTGTAAATAAAAAAACGTTTGCTAAAATAGGTAAAATATGATATAGTTAATAGGTTGACTCTATCTAAAGGAGACAGAGATGTTAGAATTAGTAAAAGTAAAAAAAGTGTATACGTCAAAAGCGGGCGAAACTTCCGCGCTTAACGAAGTAAGCATTACTTTGCCTGATAAGGGTTTGGTGTTTATTACGGGTAAAAGCGGTAGCGGTAAAACCACTTTGCTTAACGTTATAGGTGGGCTTGACGGTTTTGACGATGGCGAAATTATTATTCAAGGCAAAAAATTCTCTGAATTTACCCCTGAAGAATATAATAGTTACCGTAACACTTTTGTTGGATTTATCTTCCAAGGCTATAACTTACTTTCAGAATACACTATCGAAAAAAACATCCGTTTAGCAAATGAATTACAGGGTAAAGAGTCAAATATCGATGAAATCAACGCGTTGCTTGAAAGTGTAGATTTAGGCGGGCTTAACCACCGTCTTCCAAGCGAACTTTCGGGCGGTCAAAAGCAAAGGGTAGCAATTGCAAGGGCACTTATTAAAAATCCTAAAATTATTATTGCCGATGAACCTACCGGCGCTTTGGACTCTAACACGGGCGTTCAAGTGTTAGAAACGTTAAAAAAACTTTCTAAAGATAGGCTTGTTATTATCGTTTCGCACGATTTAGAACTTGCCGAAGTTTATGCAGATAGAATTATCAATTTAATTGACGGCGATATCGTTAGCGACGTTACTTTATCCGATACCGCAATCAAGGGCAACGTTGCCGAAAACGGTAATGATTTTATTGTTAAATCACGTTCAGAGTTAACGCCTGAAGAAAACAAAAGTTTATTAACCGCCATTAAAAACGGCAAAAACGTGTACGTTTCAGACGATATTACGATTAGGGAAAAATCTGATACCGTAATTGAAAAAGAAGAATATCAAGGCGAAGAAGTTGAACTTTTAAGCAGTAAAATGAAGTTAAAAAGTTCCGTAGACCTTGGTTTAAAATCATTAAAAGTAAAACCTTTAAGGCTTGCCTTTACTATATTTTTATCTGTAATAGCATTTGCGGTGTTTGGCCTTTTTGATACCATTGCATCGTATTCTAACGCTAAGGTAATTGTTAACCTTTTAAACGGTGGCGATTATAATTCAGTACAAATCAGTGCCGAAAACGTTGGTTCTTCGCGCACAAAGTTAACTTTTTCTAATACTGAAATTGAAAGAATTAAATGGAAAACTGGCTACAATTTTAGGCCTATTGCCGATATTGACGATAAAGTATATAAGGGCATTAACAATCAATCGGTAATAACTGAGATTGTTTCTAATATGACCGTAGGTAGCGATTATTACCCTAATGGTCTTGACGGCTTTGTTGAGTTTGGCGAAGATGAAATATCAAGCAACGGCATTATTGATAAAGGTGGGTTTTACTATAAAATCGTGTATGGTAGATACCCAGTATTAAATACTTCTGCCGATAGCAAGTATGATGAAATAGCAATTTCTACCCTTGTTGCAGATGGTATAATGCACTATTTAGCGGGGGAAAATTTAGGCTATGCTACTTTAAAAAATTATCAAGATTTTGTAGAGCAAGATGCGATTATTACCTTAAACTCAAAAATGTATAAAATCGTAGGTATTATCGATTGTGGTAAAATCCCTGAAAAATACAACGCGTTACAAAAAGTTCCGCCAAGTTTATCAACTAAAATTTTGGCAAGCGACTATAAAGCGTATATAAACTCAGGCTGTTATTTAATGGCGTTTGTGCCTAAGGGGTTTATTGAAAATAAACTTCATAAAAATAATAGAATAAACAATTACTATACTAACGAATATATGTATGAATTGCTTGACGATAGAAACTTTAGGCTTGCTAAACTTTCCGCTTTAGAAGATACGCGTTTTTATAATATAAGCGATATACCAAGTGAAAAGATATTTTTATTTAATAAAGACGATAAAATTACTAACAAAAACGACTTGCCATCAGATAGCATTTTAATAAGTTTAAGCAATTTTAATCAAGTTTATTACAGATATAGAAACGACTTATATCATACACCAACTTATTATAATATGATGGTAAGCGCTTATAATGTGGCTGTAGATAGCACAAATTCGTACGAAGATAGGGCAAACGCTGTATACCAAATGGCAGAAGCGTTTAAACTTGCTGGTATGGAATTAGAAAGAAGCGTAAATTTAAATAGAGAAACAAAAGGGCTTGCAAAGCGTAATTCTTATACTATGAAAATCGTAGGTTTTTACGTTGACGTTAATACGGATATCGGCCCGTCTACTGAAAAATATTATCCACTTGCTGTTACAAAAGACGCTTTATCTAATATCGGCGTGTATAACGACCAAGGTTATTATTCAAGAATTATTGCTCCGCTTAATCAAGCGGGTTTAAGTTGCAATTCTAATAGCGGTGCGGAATTTTTAGCCAGCCTTATTTCTAAAGAAAAAGGATATAGGCTTAACTTCCATAATAACGACATATACGAATCTATTGATAAAAACGGTAAAACTATTACCGAATTTACTTTGATTGCGCTTATTGCTTCGCTTGTACTTGCATTGTTTAGTATATTTATGCTTTTTAACTATATTTCAACAAGTATTGTATCTAAGCGTCAGTCAATAGGTATACTTCGCGCGCTTGGCTGTAAGGGTAAAGACGTTCTTACAATGTTTATAACCGAAAGTTTAGTAATTTCGCTTATAAACGGCATTATTGCTTCGGGCGTTGCATACGTAGGCTGTTTAGTTGTAAACTACTACATTAAAAACTTTATGAATATGACTGTAGACTTTGCAATCTTCGGCGTAAGGCAAGTTGCGTTTATTATGCTTGCAAGTATTGTTGCGGGTATACTTTCTTCAATTATGCCTATTTCTAAAATTTGTAAAGAAAAACCGGTTGACCTTATAAGAAAACCGTAGTAAGGTAATTATGAACGATAAAATTATTTATCTTGACAACGCGTCAACAACCCCACTTGATAAAAGGGTTTTAGAAAAAATGACGCCTTATTTAACGGATATTTACGGCAATGCTAATTCACTACATAACGTTGGCAGGGTGGCGGTTAAAGGCTTAGATTTAGCAAGGGAAACTATCGCGGATATTATAAACGCCGACTTTAACGAAATTTATTTTACGTCTGGCGGAACTGAAAGCGATAACTGGGCGCTTCGCGGTGCGTTTTCAAGTAGAAAAAACAAAAACAAACTTGTTATTTCAAGTATAGAACATTCCGCAATGCTTAAAACTTGTGAAGACTTAGAAAGTCAAGGCGCAAGCATTGTAAAAATCAATCCAAACAAAAGGGGTATTATCGATATAAACGATTATAGTTCGGCTATCGACGATAACACCTTTTTAGCCAGTTTAATGTATGCAAATAACGAAATAGGCACTATTCAAAACGTTAAGGGCTTAGCGGAAGTTTGCAAGGCTAAAAACTGTTTATCCTTTACCGATGCCGTTCAAGCAATGGGCGCGTACGATATAAACGTTAAAGACTTAGGCGTTGATATGCTTAGTTTTTCCGCACATAAATTTGGTGGACCAAAAGGCGTTGGTTGTTTATATATTAAAAACGGCACGAATTTAGGTTCAATAGTAACGGGCGGTCACCAAGAACGTTCTAAACGCGGTGGTACAAGCAACGTTGCAGGCGCAATCGGTATGGCTTACGCGTTAAAGTTCAACCGCGAAAACCTTACTAAAAATAACGAATATATAAAAGATTTAAGGGAATATTTTATTGATAGGGTACTTAGCGAAATTACTATAGCCAGCCTTAACGGCGATAGAAATTCAAGGTTACCAAACAACGCTAACGTTACCTTTAACGGTATCGACGGCGAAGCCCTTTTATATCAACTTGACCTTCGCGGAATTTGTGTTTCGCTTGGTGCGGCTTGCTCAGCGGGCTCTGTTTCTCCGTCACACGTGCTTTTAGCAATAGGTTTATCCGATACCGATGCTAAATCATCAATCCGTTTTACTTTCGGTGCTAACAACACTAAAGAAGACGTTGACTTTGTTGTTGACACCTTAAAAAAATTGATAAATAAATAAGGCTCTATCACAACAAACGGTTGATAAAGTTCAAATGAAATACTGCGTAATACTTTGTTAAACCCCTTGAAAAGATGTATACTCTTATCTTCGGGGTTTGTCTAGTCTTACTTGCATTTGATTTGCCCTTTTAAAATCAACCTAATATTGTGATATCGCCTAAAAAAACATAGCACACTTAAGTTCGTGTGCTATGATAAACTTTAAGATTACTCTTTAGTTTTTGGCTTGTCGCTTGATTTAGCGTCGCCTTGTTCTTTACAGTCGCAGTTACAGTTTTTATAGAGTTCATCTGCCTTACGGCAAATTTGGTCTTGACTGTTTTTAACTACTTGCCTTGCTTTTTGTGAGTTGGCAACGATTACTGCACCGCCAATCATACCAAGTGCAAGCCCAACTATAAACATTTTGCTTTCCATTGTACCCCCTAAACTATGGCAAACGAAGTTTTTCGCTTGCAATGATAGTATGTCGAATTTTGTCGGGGTTATACCTAAAAGGAGTTTAAATTATGAAATACATTGCTTTTGATATAGGCGATAAACGTATAGGCGTAGCGGTAAGCGACCCGTTTGGCGATTTTGCTCTTCCCCTTGAAACGTACTATCGCAAAAACTTTAAAAAGGACGTTGAATACCTTATAAACTTAGCAAAGCAAAGGTATGCTGACGTTATTGTTTGCGGGCTTCCACTTAACTTTGACGGTAGCGAAAGCGAACAAACCTTAAAAACTAAATCTTTCGTTGAAGAAATGAAAAAACACACGGATATCCCTATAGAGTTTGAAGATGAACGCTTTACCACTATGCAAGCAAGTAGGGTGCTACTTGAAGCGGATATGCGAAGAAGCGATAGAAAAAACGTTATTGATAAAGTTGCCGCTTCTTACATTTTAGAAACGTATATGCAAAAACAAAAAAATAAGGGGATTAAGTAAATGAAATACATTGACGACGCTAAAGACGTAACAACAGAAGAACTTGGCTATGAAGATGAAATTATCGAAATAGAAAACGAAGAAGGTATGGCTATTCAGTTTTATTTGGTAGGCTCACTTGATATCGATGGCAAAACTTACGCGTTTTTTCAACCCGCCGAAGAAGTTGACGGCGTTGCGCCAGAAGAAGTTATCGTTTTTGAAGTGGATGAAAATAATGAAGACTTAATTGAAATTGAAGATAAAGAATTAGAAAAGAAACTTTTAGAAGAATTTTCTAACGATTATCTTGGCGAATACGTTAACGAAGAAGATTATTATTCGTAAACCTTAACTTTACTAAAATCAAAACATACAAAAAAACAATTTTAAAACCCGCCAAGATAGGCGGGTTTTTAGTTTAAATTAATTTTTTAATATAATCTCTTGCTAAGGCAATATCGCCGATAGGGTCAGGGCCAGTTTCACGTTCGATAGTAAAGTAGCCGTCGTAACCGATATCCTTTAATGCTTTAACGTATGCGGTAAAGTCTACGTCGCCTTCGCCAACGGGTGTTTCAATAAAGAAGTCAGCAACGTTAAGCGCTTCGATACCGCCTTCGGCAAAGTGGTTGTAAATGATTTTAGGGTCAACTACTTTAAGGCGTTTACCGTCTTTAAGGTGAGTGTGTACGATATAATCTTTAAGCATATATACCGCTTCAACAGGGTCTTGACCAGTTACCATTACAAAGTTAGCAGGGTCTAAGTTAACGCCTACGCCACCTTCCGTTTTAGAAACGAATTTAAGTAAGGTGCTTGCTTTTTCAGGGCCTGTTTCAATAGCCATCATAACCCCTTTAGATTTAGCGTACTTGCCAATTTCGGTAAGTGCTTTAAGCATTACTTTAAATTGATTATCGTTTTCGTCGTCAGGGATAACGCCTATGTGCGTTGTAACAACTTTGGTGTTGAATTCAACGGCAAGGTCGATAATTTGCTTGGTTTTTTCTACTTTTATAGCGTTTTCTTCTTCGCGTTCAAAGCCGTGGCCGTGCATATCACCGCAAAGCGCGCTAACTTCAAGCCCTGTTTCTTTTAAAACTGCTTTAAATTCCGCTTTCTTTTCTTCGGTTAATTCTTCAAACGAAAATTCACCCATAGTAGCGTAAATTTGTACGCCATCAAGGTTAAGCGAAGATGCGTCGTATAAACATTCTTTAGTTGGTTTATTAAAACTGTGTGTAATTACGCCTATTTTCATAATTTTTAATATTAAAGGTCAATCCAAACGTTAAGGTTTTTAGTGCCTTTAATTGCTCCTTCACGAATTTTCATTACTTCTAAAGTTTGCTCTCTATCAAAATCGGTTTTGCCAGTTTCAAAGAAGATAGCAATTTTTTCAAGTAAGTTTTTAAAATAGTCTGATGCTAAATGTTTATCTACAACTTTGCCGTCTTTTGTGGTTACGGTAGCGTAAAAATCGCTGGTTTTGTCGTAGTTAAATTGCGCTTTTCTGCCGCCTGAGTAGATAATATCTACAATTTGACCGTCACCGTAAGCACTTTCAACTTTAACTTTTTTAGCGCCTAAGCCCATAACCCTAACTAAAATTTCTACTTGGTGAATACAGTATTCTTCAAATAAACCGCCACCGCCTTTTACAACTATTTCTTTTTCATTTTCAAATTCGTAAAGTTCGCTTGCATAACGGAGCGCTGATGTGGAGAATATGTTTACCTTGTATTTATCTGCAAGTTCGTAAATCTTTTTAGCGGTAGCAAGGTCTGGTGCGAAAGTTTTATCAATATAAACGTTTTTTCCGCCAGCGTATTTAAAAGTTTCTTCGGCAAGTTCTAAGTGAACTTCAGGGTTAGATGGCGCTAAGATAGCAATACAGTCACTTTTTTTGCAAAGTTCTTTAATGCTTGCGCATTTTTCAGCACCTTGTTCTTTACACCATTCATCTGTAGTTTTGTTATCTACTGGCGAAACGTCAACGGGCGCGTAGGCGTAGCAAACTTTGTATTGATTATTTAAGTTTTTAGAAACTTCTTCAAGCCACTTAGGGTAGTTGTTAGCGTGCCATTCTGAAAGGTAAAGGTCGATAAATCCTACTTTTTTCATAATTCAATTTCCTTTTTAATTTCTGCTGATTTATAAAGTACGTCTAAAAGTTTAGCGCTTTCTAAAATATTGTCGATATGGCTTCTATTTTTAACGCCAGTGTTGCACGCTTCAATAAAAGCACGGCTTTCACATTCGTACATATTAGGGATATCGTATTCAGGTGTGATAGTTTCAAGTGTTGCACCGTCATAGAAAGTGAACTTTCCGCCGTAATCAAGCCTTGCGCCACCTTTATCGCCTAAGAAGTCAACAAACATTTCGGCTTTATCGATATTTTGCGCCCAAGCACCGTTGAAGGAAATACTTGCTTTATCAGTTCTAACATAACCAGTGATAAAGTCGTCAACGTCGTTAACGCCGTTTTCAAAGTCAGCAGTTTCTTCCGCCCACATATTTGTATATTTGTATGATTTCATATCCTTTGCCATTTCGCTGTACGCATCGCAAGTAACGTTTTTAAGTTTAGCACCGCCTAAAACGTATAAGATAAGGTCAAGGAAGTGAACGCCCCAGTCAATAAGTACGCCACCGCCCGATTCTTGCTTGTTGGTAAACGAACCGCCAAGACCAGGAATCATACGGAAACATCTAAACGAACAGTAAACGTGGTATAAATTACCAAACTTGCCTTTTCTAACCCATTCTTCAAGCATTTCGATAGATTTGTTATATCTGTTGCAAACGCCTATGTTTAACATTTTGCCTTGTTTGTTTGCTTCGTTTGCCATTTCTACTGAAAGCGCGTAGTTAACGGTAATAGGTTTTTCGCAAAATACGTGTTTACCTGCTTTTAATGCGTCCATAGTAACGGTGTAGTGCGCATAGTTAGGTGTTAAAACGTAAACCATATCAACTTCTGGGTCGTTAAGTGCAACCTTGTAGTCGGTAATAACGTTTTCAACTAAATTAGGGTACGTATCCTTCATTGCTTGTGCTTTTTCAACAATAAGGTCGCAAGCGTATTTAACCTTAATACCTTCGATATTAGAAAGTGCAGGGAAGTGCGCGTTGTAGGCAATTCTGCCACAACCGATAACTGCAATAGTGTTCATTTTTATAATCTCCTTGGATATAAAATTTTATAATTATACTATAATTATACTATTATATTTGCTATATACAATATCCTAATTTATTAAAAACATATCCTTTTTTACGATTATATAAAAAATTAACTCAAAAATGTTTTAAAAACCGCACTATTTTTATTGCTAATATGCTTTTTGTGTGTTAAGATAAAACTATGACGCATAATTACTATTTAGACTATTCTTACTTTAATAAAAACATTGGTCTTAACGATTTTGATTTAAAACAAATAGGTAGGGCGTACTGTAATAAAAATACCTTGTACGAAAACCACTATCATAGTTTTTTATATCAACTTACTATCGTTACCGACGGCGTTGGCGAAATTTACACCAACAACAAACCCGTTACTGTAAAAAAAGGGGATATTTACCTTTCTTGTCCGTACGATATCCATAGAATAGAAACGGATAAAAAGAACTTATTAAAGTACGATTTCATTTTATTTATTCCAAAAGATAAAACGCTAATAGAAAAACTTAACAATATAATGTTAAGTAGTACAACTGCTGAATCACGACTTATTAAAGATGAAAGGATAAATTATCTTGTTTCAAGCGTAATAAGGGAACTTTCTTCGTTTGATGAAGAACTATCCCCACTTGTAGTTAACGGAATATTTTGGCAAGTTGTAATTTACTTAATCCGCGATTTTGAAAAGAAAGGAAATATAAAAGATTCAAATATATCCGAACGCGAAGTTTTATGCTTTCAAATTATGGATTATATCAATAACGAATTATACAACATTACAAACCTTAGCGATTTATCTAAAGTATTTAAGTATTCCTACAACCATTTGTCTTCAATTTTTAAAAAAACTACTTCCGTTACCATTATCGAATACTACAATATGCTTAGGCTAGACGCGGTAAAATCACTTATTGAAGAAGGTGGGTTAAATTTAACGCAAATTGCCGAAAAACTTAACTATGCCACCCCTTATTCGCTTAGCAAAGCCTTTAAAAACCGCTTTAAAATTTCGCCAAGGGAACATAAGAAGATAAGCCGACACCACGATAACGCTTGATAAAGTCCTAATGAAATACTGCGTAATACTTTGTTAAACCCGCTCGAAAAGATGTAAACTCTTATCTTCGGGGTTTGCCGTGTCTTACTTGTATTTGATTTGTCCTTTTAAAATCAATCTTATATCGCGTTGTCGCCTTAGCCGACATTTATAAAACAGTAAAACAAAAACACCCTACAGGGTGTTTTTTATTTTATAAAATAACTTCGTGGCCAGTTTTTGCCGATAAGTAAATAGCGTCTATTATGCGCATAAGTTCAAGCCCGCTTTCGCTATCACCTTTAAACTTACCACCGTTTACAATGCTATCTACAAAGCCGTTGATTTGCGCATCAAAACTATTAGTTTCAAACTTAACTGGTTCTGGGAAGGTAAGGTCTACCATATAATTTTCAATTTCTGTATAAACCTTAATTTCAGGGCTGAATTTAAGCCCGCCTTTTGTGCCGAATATTTCTACTGCGCCGTTATCCTTTTCGGTATTTAAAGTGAAACTTGTTTCTACGCTTAACACCAAGCCGTTATCAAAGCGAACAAGCGCGGTTGCTAAGTCTTCTACGTTAAATACGTCTGGCGCTGTGTTTACCTTATCACTGCCAAGGAAGATGCGTGGGCTTTTAACGTTAGGTCTATTTTTAAGTTTAGAAAAAGTACAGCCGTAAACGGAAACGGCTTTTGGTGAACCGCATAAATATCTAACTAAGTCGATAACGTGTACGCCAAGGTCGATAAGCGGACCGCCACCCGATTTTTCGTAATCGCCAAACCATCTACCAGGGCAACCGTTACGCCTTATATAACTTGCTTTAGCGTAGTACACTTCGCCAAGTTTACCGTTATCGATAAGTTCTTTAGCAAGTTCCGCGTCCTTACCGTAACGTCTAACAAAACCAACGCCAAGGTTTTTACCGCTTTCCTTTTGTGCTTTAACCATTTCAAGTGCTTCTTCGTACGTTCTTGCCATAGGCTTTTCGCAAAGCACGTGCTTACCGCGATTAAGTGCTAATATCGAACACTTTGAGTGCGCGTCGTTAGACGTACAAACGCTAACCGCATCAATTTCAGGAAGTTCGTTAAACATTTTTTCCGCATCAGTGTAAAGCCTTGTAATACCGTACTTTTCGCCCTTTTCTTTTAAGGTTTTTTCGTTAATATCGCAAAATGCGTAAAGTTCTACGTTTGGGTTATTTATATATGGTTCAATATGTAAAAAAGAAATTCCACCTACGCCTATTACGGCTACTTTAATTTTACTCATAATAACTCCTTTAAAAACGACGTTGCCGTCATAATATCTACTTCTGGGGTTTCGCCAACTTCGCGTTCTACCGTTAAATATCCGTTGTAACCGATATCCTTAAGCGCTTTTATATATTCTTTCCAGTTAACGTTGCCCGTGCCAAGCGGAACTTCTTTAAATAAGCCTTCGCTTGTAAGTCTTTCTAATCCGTAATATTTAGCGGAATATAGCGCCCTTGTATCAAAAGGTTTATATTGAACGCCGTCTTTAGCGTGTGTGTGGTAAATGTAATCTTTCAAGGTGTAAACGGCTTTAACAGGGTCATCGCCCGCGCACATAACAAGGTTAGCAGGGTCAAGGTTAACGCCAACTCCACCGCCAACTTCATCTAAAAACTCTTTTAGTAAAATTGCTTTTTCAGGGCCCGTTTCCACCGCAAATTTTGAGCCGATAGACGTAGCAAAAGTGGCAAGTTCTTTACACACTTTTAACTGAGATTTATATTGAGGGCAAGTTTTATCATTGCTAACCGCACCGATATGTGTTGTTACAATATCAACGCCAAGGCGTTTCGCGTTTTCTAAAATGGCTTTTTGTTTATCAATAAGTTCGCGGTTCTCAGTAAAAAACATTTCATCGCCAATATCACCGCAAATAGCCGAAAACTCAAGATCTTCGCCTTTTAAAATTGATAAAATTTCTTTAATTTCGCTATCGGGCATACCAGGGTAAATAACTTTAGCAAAGCCGTGAACTTGCATACCGCTTGCGCCTACTTTTTTAGCCAAGCGGGCGGTGGTTGCGAATTCGTTTTTTTCGTATTTTCTAAAACTTTCGCTTATAACGCCTATTTTCATTTTAAAAACTCCTTTGTCGTTTTCTATATAATAGCACTAAAAAAAGCGGTTGTAAATACCGCTTTTTAGTGTTTTATTGTCAAAATTTAAGATTTTAATTTTTCTTGCTTACGTTTAGCGCGATAGTAGGTGTTTAAACTTTTAAAACCTTCGCTAAGCGCTATATTGCAAACGCCGTTGCCGTTTTTAAGTTGTTTTTCTACTTTATAAAGCCTTACTCCGTTCAAATAATCTCTAAACGAAGTTCCTATGTATTTATTAAATAATACTGAAAAGTGTTGTGGCGTATAAGAAAACTTTTCCGCTACCGAAACAAGTGTTAAATCTGTTTTAGAGTTTTCATCAATATAAGTTAAAATTTCAGGTATAAGCGCACCAGTTTTATCCGTTTTGGCGTTTGTTATTCCGCAATCCTTTTTAAGTGAGCCAAGCACGTATTCCGCTAATCCAAGTTTCATATAAAAGTTAAAATCGTTAAACTTTTTAAACGCTTCGCCGATAACCTTTGCCGTTTCGCCGTTATCGTTAGGCGATAGGTAAACGTTAAGTTTTCCTTTAGAGTTTTCAATAAACTTTTCCATTACTGAATACGAAATCATAAACGCGTAACCTTCGGCGTTTTTAGTGTTGCCGTAAAAGTGCGGTTCATAACTGTTAACCAAGGCAAAATCCCCTTCGTTAAGGGTGTATTCTTTACCGTTTACGCAAATTTTAAAACTTCCCTTAACGGCTACTGCAAGTTCCGCCGTTTTATGAAAGTGCGCAGGGCTAAAATCGTAGTGGTTAAGTTTTATTATATTTATGTAGTCCTTAACGTCTGCATAAAGTTCATAGTACGCTTTCATAGTAATATACTAACACAATTTTTTAGCCATTGCAATCGCTATTATTATTTACGTAAAAAATTCGCTTAAAGAGTTAGTTATTTCGCTACTTGCTATATCCTTTATCGGCGATAGGTATTCGCTTTTAAGATTACCTTTAAAATCGGTAGTTTGATTGTTAGTATTAGCCGTAAAAGTTTTAATAAGTGTTAAAAGCATAGGCAGTAAACTTTTTAAATCGCCGTTTCCCGCTAAAAAGTTTTTAAAGTTATCGTCTTTTAAAAAGTTTAAACTATCGGCGTTTATCCCTAAAAGTTCTAAAATCGGCGTAATGGAGTTTAAATCAATATTATTAATTAACTCTAAAATAGGGCTATCGGTTTTTCTAAAAAGTAAAAACGCTATTAAAATCAATGGAAGAAAACTCATAACTTATAAACCTTTAACATTATATTTTATGTAAGCATACAATTTATTGTAAACATTTTTTAGGAGGCTACTTTTTATATGCGTGATTTTAATAACTTTAAACCAAGCGGAAACAATCAAAACCAAGGCGCGTACGATATGCTTAAAAGTTTTGCAAACAAGTACGAAGGTGCATCTAAATCTGATTTAATTTCCGCTATCAAAAAAGAAGCGGAAAAGGGAAAGCGAAACGGTACGCTATCTAATAAAGATATAGATAACTTTGCAAATATGTTACTTCCTATGTTAAATCCAAGCCAAAAAGCCGAACTTAAAAAAATTGTAGAAGAACTTAAAAAGACGTAACGTATTTAATCGCGTCAACAAGCGCGTTTAATTCGCGCCTTGTGTTATTAAGGCTTATCGAAACGCGAATTATACCTTCTTCATCGGTATTTAAAAATTTATGCGCAAGCGGTGCGCAATGAAATCCGCCCCGAACGGCAATATTAAAATTATCGGATAAAATCTCCGCCACTTCGATAGAAGAGTGGTTATAAACGGTAAAACCAACTATCCCTGCGGGGTTAGGTAAAGAGTAAATCTTAACCCCGTTAATTTTAGATAGTTTATCAATTAAAAAACCACTGCTTAAGGTTAACTGGCGGGATATAAACTCTAAATTATTACCTACGTATCTAATTCCTTCGTCAAGCGAACAAATGGCGGGTAGGTTAAGCGTGCCGTATTCTAATTTTTCAGGGTACCCGCTTGGTTGCGACGGATTAAACGTTTCCGTGCCCGTGCCACCGCTAAAAATAGGCGAAACTTCAGTTTTTTCGTTTATGATAAGCGCGCCTGAGCCTGATATTCCGTATAAACCTTTGTGCCCTGCAACGCATAAAATATTTATGCCGAATTTATCCATATCAATATTTATATGCCCTGCCGATTGCGCGCCGTCTACCATAAATATAATATCTTTATCTTTTAAATAATCGCCTATACCTTGAACGTCGTTCACTACCCCCGTAACGTTGCTTATATTGTTAACTATAACCATATAAGTTTTATCGGTTACGGCTTTTTTAATGTCGTTTGCCGTTATAAAGTTATTGTTTTCGGGCGAAACTATCGTTAAAGTGATAAGCCCTTTATCTTTAAGGTAATATAGTGGTCTAAGTACGCTATTGTGTTCGTAAACGGTGGTAATAACGTTACCGCCTTTCTTTACCGTGCCAAGTATAGCCGTGTTTAACCCTTCCGAACAGTTTTTAGTAAATATTACCTTTTCAACGCTTTTGTTATTAAAAAAATTACTTACCGTTTTTCGCGCGGAATAAATAAATTCCAACCCCGTTTTAGAAAGCCTATGTCCGCTACGCCCGGCGTTGGCGTTTAAATATTTTATTACGTTTACCGCTTTATCTATTACGTTATTCGGCTTATAGCCACCCGTTGCGGCGTTATCTAAATAAATCATAATAATACCCCTTTAACTTTAACCGTTTTAAAATAATATATTATAATGTGTGGTAAATTATCACGCATTAAAACAATTTGCAAAAGAAGGTTTTTATGATTGTCGTAACAAAAAAATGTGTAGCGGTATTTAAATCGCGAACTCAAGTGATGAAGTTTGTTGAAATTATGAATAGCCGTGGGGTGAGTTGTAAACTTATTTCTACGCCAAAAGAAGCGCACGTAGGGTGTGGGGTGTCGGCAGAGTTTACGCAAAACAAACTAAGCGTTGCTAAGATTGTGGTAAATAATAGCGGGTTTTCTTCGTTTGAGGGCTTTTTTTTGATAGAAAAACGCGGAACTCATACAACCACGGCAAGAATTTAATAAAAACGTTTGTCTAAACGCAGTTTTTATGTTAAAATAATCTTGCGTTTAAATTATGAATAAAACAAAAGTATCAAAAATAATAGCGAGGCTTTCTTTGGAATATCCCGATGCAAAGCCTCAGCTTATATACAATAGCGATTATCAGTTATTAGTTGCGGTAATACTTTCGGCACAGTGTACGGACAAGCGCGTAAATATCGTAACCGAACAACTTTTTAAAGACTACGGCACGCCCGAAACTATGATAAACTTATCGCAAGAAGAACTTTCTAAAATTATCAAACCTTGCGGTCTATTTAACGCTAAAGCAAAGCATATTTTATCGGCAACTAAGGATATAATCGAAAAACACGGCGGTAAAGTTCCAAGCGATTTTAACGCTTTAACTTCCCTTTCGGGCGTTGGGCGCAAAACTGCCGACGTAATGATTTCCGTTGCTTTTAATGGCGACGCTATTGCCGTTGACACTCACGTTTTTAGGCTTGCTAACCGCATAGGCTTAGTAAAAGCCGATACTCCGTATAAAACGGAACTTGGCTTAATGAAAAAAATTGACAAAAAACTTTGGTCGAAAAGTCATCACTATTTAATCTATCACGGAAGAACAATTTGTACGGCGCGTAAGCCTAACTGCAGTGCTTGTGTGATTAAAGATTTATGTGAATATAAGGATAAATTATGATAAACGAAAATTTTACCGATAAAGAGAGTATACTTATAAAATCTGGTGACGGCGGTGATGGTATCACGTCGTTTATAAGATATAAAGGCGTATCTAACGGTGGCCCTGACGGTGGCGACGGTGGTAACGGCGGTAACGTATACTTTGTAGGCGATAGGCACAAAACCAGCCTTGCCGACTTTATGTACAAGCATAAATTTATTGCCGAAAACGGTGGTAAGGGCGATAAAAACAACAGTCACGGCAAAAACGGCGAAGACTTATATATCCGCGTGCCTTTAGGTACTGTTATTACCGATAAAGAAACCGGCGAATTCATTTGCGATATTTACGAAGACGGACAAACCCGTTTAATTATGAACGGTGGTAGGGGTGGTAAAGGTAATGCAAGGTTTACTACTTCGCGTAGGCATTGCCCGCACTTCGCGCAAAAAGGCGAAAAAACTGAAATTAAAAGGGTAGGCTTAGAACTTAAAGTTATTGCAGACGTGGGGCTTATTGGTTTCCCTAACGTAGGTAAATCAACCTTACTTTCAAAAATCTCAGCCGCAAAACCTAAAATTGCTAACTATCACTTTACTACTTTATCCCCAAACCTTGGCGTTGTTAATTATTACGATAATAATTTTATTGCTGCGGATATCCCTGGTCTTATCGAAGGTGCTGCGCAAGGCGCGGGCTTAGGTCACGACTTTTTAAGGCATATCGAACGTACGCGTATGCTTTGCCACGTTATCGACGAAAGCGGTTTTGAAGGTAGAAACCCTGTTGAAGATTACAAGGCTATCAATAAAGAACTTAAAGAATACAGCAAACGCTTAGCAGGGCTTGAACAAGTTATCGTTTTAAATAAATGCGACCTTTACGGTGCTGAAGAAAACGTTAAAGAATTTAAAAAACGCGTTAAAAAATACAAAATTTTAACAGTTTCGGCAATAACTGGCGAAGGTACTGAAGAACTTATTAAAGTTTTATTTGATAAACTTAAAGATATCCCTAAAACGCTTCCTAAAGAAGATAGCGGATTTTCTTACAACACGCCTAACGATAATCAATTTGATATTGAAATCGATAGCGACGGCGCTTTCGTTGTGTTCGGTAACCTTGTTAAATTGCTTTCGCGTAACGTTGTTTTAGACGATATGGATAGTATGGCATACCTTCAAAAAACCTTACGTACAACCGGCGTTATCAAAAAGTTAAGGGATATGGGCGCTAAAGACGGTGATACCGTTGTTATCGGCGACATTGAGTTTGATTTCATAGATTAAAAAGGAGAATATAAATGTTTACTTCAAAACAAAGAAGCGTGCTTAGAAGTTTAGCACAAACCATTGAACCTATCGGTCAAGTAGGCAAGGGTGGTATTTCAGAAAATCAAGTAAAAACCTTTTCAGAAGCATTAGATAAAAGGGAACTTATTAAAATTACTTTACTTAATAATAACGACGAACCTATTATGTACGTAGCCGAAGAACTTGCTTCCGCATTAAACGCCGAAGTAGTTTGCACTATCGGTCATAAAATCGTACTTTATAGGTATAGTAAGAAAAAAGGTGTAGACCACATCAAATACTAATTTAAAAGCGTATAAACGGCGCAATACTGCGTTTCTACTAAGTGTTTTGACTTCGATGACCAACAAGGTCTATCTCACCCAAAACCCTTAGTGAGCCTTGTCTTGCTTGCTTCTACACTTTTAAATAGGTGCATTATTTAAGTTGTTAAAAGTATTGTGTCGCGCCTAACTTGTATCTATCGCTTTAAAATGTGCTCTTTATTAAACAATCTAAATAAAAACGAAATAATTCAACTCAAACTCAGTTTTTCGGTTTTCGATGGCTGAGTTTCTTTTTTGCCCCAAAAGCGCAGTATTATGCTAAAAATTATTAAGCCACCGCCGAATATAATATAATAGATAGGGTAAAACGAAAATCTTGCCGATAAGATTATAATAACGCCAAGCGTTAAGGCTTTTTTGCCGTTTGATTTTTTAAATACCCCTTTCATTTTATCTATAAAACTAACTGAGTTTACCTTTTTAGGCACGGTTATTTTTGGTAGTAAGTCTTGTGATTTAAGTGCCACGTATACGCTTTTAAGGTCAAATAGTTTTATTCGTAAGGATAAATCATTAACTAAGTTTAATGCATCTAAAGTGTATTCGTTTGATAAAATTACCGTACTATAGCCACGTTTTGTACGCTTATAGCAGTCTATAACCTTATTGCTTTCAGTTTTTTCGTAATTAAATAGTAAAAAGGTTTGGCATTTGTTTTCTTCTATAATCAAATAATCCTTTTCCGCTATGGCGTTAACCTTTAATTTGTTATAAAAACTTAAAAATAGCGAAAGTAAACTTTGGTTATCCATAAAGCAAAGTTCCGTTTTTAAGTAGTTGATTTTATTTTCATCGTCTAACTTTATTGCGCATTTATCTTTGTTTAATATAATAAAAATAAGGTATAAAAAGGCTAAAACTAAAGATATTAAAATAGAAAATATTAGCGACGTTATAAATTTACCGCCGTTGTATCTAATCAAGGCAAACGCCATAAAAAATGCTGAAATAAAGATAAAAACGCTGTCAAATACGATAGAAAGTTTTAAATTTTTCATAATTAAATTATTGACTTAAAAGTTGCCTTTTAAAACTTGTAAAAAACTTATAACTATGCTAAAATAAAATTATGGAAAAAATAGGTATATTTGGTGGCTCTTTTAATCCCGTTCACAAAGAACACGTAAAGGTTGCCCTTGAAGCCATCAAAGAATTACAACTTAATAAACTTTTTATTATTCCTACCTACGTTGCTCCGCACAAGCAAGGCGAAGAAGTTTTAAGCGGTAACGATAGGCTTAATATGTTAAATCTTGCTTTCAAAAACAACGATAAAGTAGTTGTTAGCGATTACGAAATTGAAAAGCAAGGGGTAAGTTATTCCTATTTAACGGTAAGGCATTTTAAAGAACTTTACCCTAATGCTACCTTATATTTTTTAATGGGTAGCGATATGCTTGAAAACTTCCCTACTTGGAAAAACCCTGACGATATAGTTAAAAACTGTAACCTTGTTTTAATAAATAGGCAAGGTAACTCAGTAAAAGATGAGATTTTAGTTCAAAATATAAAATCGCTATATAGTCATAGCGTTATAAAACTTAACGTTTCCGGGCAAGACGTATCAAGTACTGAAATCCGTTTACGTAAAATGCTTGGTTTACCGCTTGACGATTTAGTTTCTTTAGAAGTTCAAGAATATATAGATAAAAACGGGTTGTTTAAACCTAATAAGTATTACGAATATATAAAAACAAATCTTCCCGAAAAACGTAAAACACACGTTTTAGGCGTAATATTAACTGCGCTTAAAATAGCAAAAAACTTGCCTATAGATAAGAAAAAAGTTGAATTATCCGCTCTACTTCACGATTTAGCAAAGTATATTACGATAAGCGATAGTGATAAAGTTAAATACGGCGTGCCAAGTGATTGCCCAAGCCAGGTTGCGCATCAATACGTAGGGGCGCATATAGCGAAAACCATTTTAGGTGTAAACGATGAAGACGTTTTAAACGCTATCCGCTATCACACGTCTGGCAGGGCAAATATGACTTTGCTTGAAAAAATTATCTACACCGCGGATATCATTGAGCCGTCGCGCAGATTTTTAGGCGTTGAAGAATTGCGCAAAGAAGTAGAAAAAGACTTTGAAAACGGCTTTAGGGTTTGCGCTAAAGAAATTTTAGAATTTTTACAAAAATCGGGCGAAGAAATTTACCCGTTATCTATTGAAGCCTGCGAATTTTATAAATAGGCTGTTACTAATACCAAAACAAAAGGAGAAATTTATGAATTCATTAGAACTTGCAAATTTAATATGCAAAACTTTATCATCGCGTAAAGCGTACGATATCGTTAAAATTGACGTTATGGAAAAAACTTCCGTAGCCGATTATTTTATAATCGCAAGCGGTCGTTCATCTACTCAAATTAAATCGCTTGGCGAATTTTGTGAAGAACAAGTAGAAAAGAACGGTGGTAAGGTTGTTAGAAAAGAAGGTTACGGCGATTCAAGATGGATTGTTATTGACTTTGGCGACGTTATTTTACACTTATTCAACGATGAAACACGCCTTTTCTATCACTTAGAACGCTTATGGGGCGAAGGTGAAAAGATAGAAGACTAAAATATTTTAAAATGATGGTTTTTGTTGGTAAAACACTTCAAAACACTTTGCATTTTGTTAAGTTCCGTACCATTAAGGTATGCGTCTTTATTTGTGTTTTATCCGTTAAGCCGTAAACTAATCAATTATTCTCAAAGATTAGTCTTTAAACGCAAGAAGCACAAAAGTTGTTGAAGATTATTCTTCAATTTTAAAAAACTTTTACTCATTATCAACAATATTACCGCGTATGGTAATATCTGTTGGTTTTGGTTTGGGCTTTTTTCGGCGCACGTTTGCGCTTTTTATGTAAAATATTTGTTGGGGCGGAGCAGTTGTGCTTTCGCCTTTATTATTTTTGTGCCTATCAATTAAAAAAAGTTTAACGATAAGCGAAACTGAAAAAACAAGCGCGTATATCATAATTAAATAAATAAAACCTTTCATAACGGCATTTTATCAAATATAAAAAGGTGCTTTTTATAAAAAATCGTCGAAAAACTTTATTTTTTGTTGGGTGGTATAATTTGTAAAAATAATCTACATAATCTCTCTATAATAAAGGGGGTATTATGGAAGATTTAAATAATAAATTACAAGATTTAACCAAAAGCGAATTACCTATTGAAGAGAAGGGCGATAACGCCGAAAATAGCAAGGTTATAAAAGACTATTTTTTGCACGAAGAAAGCAAGTGTTGTATAAAAGATTTAGCCGATTTATTTGGGCAAAGCGAAGGCGAAATGTCAAAGGAATTCGGCGTTTTTAAGGCTAAAAAACTCTACAAAAAATTAGACTATTTAATAGTGGATAACACCCTGTTTTACGAAGAAGTTTTAAAGCGTTGCAACTTGGCGGTTAAGTATGGTTTTAAAGGTGTAACGGTGCTTTCAAGTATGGTTAAAAAAGCAAAGTTAACCCTTCAAGGTAAAGGGGTAGAAGTTCGCGCTATAATCGACTATCCGCTTGGCGAAGAAACGCAAAAAAATAGGCTATATAGCGTTAAAACCGCAATAAAAAACGGTGCTGACGCCTTGGCTTTAACGCTTCCTACTTCCGCTATTAAAAACGGAGAGTACA
This sequence comes from Christensenellaceae bacterium, assembly GCA_045613025.1. GTDB lineage: Bacteria > Bacillota > Clostridia > Christensenellales > Borkfalkiaceae > HGM11412. The sequence goes on from JAZLAE010000029.1 coordinate 151,994, forward strand.
AGCGAATTTTAAAAGACTTTAAAAAAATTCAAAAGGTGGTAAAAAAGCGTAAACTTAGCATTGTTATCGACTTTACAAAACTCAACTATAACGAAGTTAAAGCCTTTATCGAAAGCGTAATTTCAACTGGTAAAATATATTCGATTATCCCTTTTAATTCATTTTCTTCAGCAATCAATTTTTCCGCCGTAAAAGACCTATGCGATTTATCTAAAAATAAATGCATTATCGAAGGTGCGGGAAGTATAGAAACGGCAACTGAAATTATAACGGCACTAAATAACGGCGCAAGCGAAATTTTAAGCCCTGATTGTCCGTTTGTAGCCGAAGAGTTAGATGGTAAAATCAATACTCTAAATACTTGACTTATAAATTTTAAAGGTATACAATTAAAATGTAATTTTCTTTGAGGCAAGGTGTAATTCCTTACCGGCAGTATAGTCTGCTAAGGGCGTAAGCCCCCGATGCGGTGAAATTCCGTAACCGACAGTATAGTCTGGATGATAAAAGAAAAGGGTGTTTTATTGCGCTTTTTTGTTTCGGGGATAATAATCCCCGATTTTTTCTTTTATGAAACTGTTTCAAGGTTGTAAGTTACTTTACTTGTTTTTGATAAGTATTAACCGTAAAGGAGATAAATTTATGAAAGTTTTTTCTACTAAAAATATTGCGGGTATGGCTGTGTTTTCGGCTATTTCGTTTTTAATTTACTTAATAGAAATACCTATCTTTGCCGCAACCCCCGTTAGTTTTTTAAAACTTGATTTATCTAACGTTTTTGTAATGCTTGCAGGGTTTATGTACGGGCCTGTTCCCGCGCTAATCGTTTCGCTTGTAAAAGAACTTATACATATTATGATAGGTACAACTGGTGGTGTTGGCGAATTTGCTAATATGATTATCACTACCTTTTACGTTTTAATTCCGTCGCTTGTATATCAAAAAAAGAAAGGGTTAAAAGTTGTTGTTGTAACGCTTATTATCGGTTGTATAATTCAATCGTTTATATCGCTTTTAGTTAATAGGTTTATTAACTTCCCGTTCTTCTTAGGCGGTGCGCCTTTCGTACCTACCGAAAGTAGCGACGCGTTCTATTTTAGCGTGTGGTATTACATTTTAATTTTTAACCTGATAAAAAGCGTTATTATATCAATTGTAACCGTTTTAGTGTATAAAAAGACTTCTTACTTATTCAAGAAAATCAATTTGCAAAATAAATAATAAAGTAGTATAATAAATTTATGACTTATTTAACTAATAGTGAATTAGAAACAATCGAACTTGGCAAAACTTACGCCAAGACTTTATCTTCGGGCGACGTTGTTTTATTAAATGGCGAAATGGGTGGCGGTAAAACGGCTTTTACCAAAGGTATTGCTAAAGGTTTAGGTATTACCGACGTTATTACAAGCCCTACTTACGCCTATATGAACGACTACGACGGCAAGTTATACCATTACGACTGTTATAGGCTTACAAGCGGTGAAGATGCCGAAGCGCTTGGCTTAACCGATTATTTTTACGGTACGGGCGTTTGCGTTATCGAATGGTCGCAAAATATACAAAGCGTTTTACCTGACAAGGTAAAAATCGTAACCATTAAAAAAATTGACGAAAACAAAAGGGAAATTACGTTATGAACTGTTTAGCGGTTGACACAAGCGGTAGCCACTTAACCGTGGTTATCATAAAAGGCGAAGAAATCTTCGTTAAATACATAGAAGATTGCGGGCTTCAACACTCTATAACCTTAATGCCTACTATCGAAAACTTGCTTATTGAAGCGGGTTTGGATATTAAAGATATAGATTTTTTTGGCGCGTCTGTTGGCCCTGGTTCGTTTACGGGTATAAGAATAGGCGTTTCTACCGTTAAAGCGTTTAGTTACGCGTTTAATAAAAAAGTATTTAAAGTAACTTCGTTTGACACCCTTGCATACAATAAAAAGGGCGGAAGAAACTTGGCTGTAATAGACGCCCGACACGGTAATTATTACGTATGCGGTTACGATGGTGAAAATGCTGTTACATCTCCAGAATTTGTAAACGGCGAAGGTCTTAACAATCTTAAAAAAGAATTTCCTAATATTTTAACGTCAAGCGATATAGAGTTTGAAGTGAAAAATTGCGACTTAAAACAAGGGTTTATAAATGCCGTACTTGGTAAAATATCTACCGCCACTACGGAAAAAGAAAGTTTAGTACCCCTTTACGTTAGAAAAAGTCAAGCAGAGGAAAACTTATGATTTTTAGGCCTTGGGTATATTGCGATAACTTAGAAGTTTACCGCATAGAAAAAGAGTGTTTTAAAGAGCCTTGGTCTCAGCAAATGATTTGCGACGCTTTTTTAAGTAATAATTTTATAGGATACGTTGCCGAACACGAAGGCAAAGTAGTTGGATACGTTGCGCTTACTTACTGTTTAGACGAAGCGGAAATAAATCTTGTAGCAGTAACGCACAAATATCGCAGGCAAAAAGTTGCCGAAACTTTGCTTTTAAAAATCTTTGACGTGTTAAAAGAAAAAGGTGTAGAAAAAATCTTTTTAGAAGTAAGAGTAAATAACCATTCGGCAAAAGCCTTATACGAAAAACTTGGTTTTGAGTATATAAGTGTTAGGGAAAAATATTACGGCGGAGTTGAAGACGCCCTTATTATGTGTAAGTCTATTTCACAATAACAGTTAATAAAGTCCTAATGAAACGCATCGTAATAGAGCGTTAAACACCTTGAAAAGATGTAAACTCTTATCTGCGGTGTTTGCCTTCTCTTACTCGTGTTTGATTAGTCCTTTTAAATTAACTGTATTGCTTATAGCCTTACGATTAAGATATGTGTAAGGTTCTTTGATAGCAATGGGTAGATAAGCCTTATACAAGCATTTGCAAGGGGGCTTTATTTTAAAGACAGTTGATGGTATTTCGGTGGACGTAAAAGGCTACGGCGAAACGATAGTTTTTTTGCACGGCTTTATGTCGAATAAGGAAAGTTTTTACTATCAAACGGAATTTTTATCTAAAAAGTATAGGACTATTGCGATAGATATAACGGGTTTTGGTTGTAGTAAAAAGTTGCCTTATCCCTATTCGCTTGACGATTACGTTAGGGATATAAGAAACGTTATCACAAGTTTAAAAATCACAAAATATCACCTTATAGCGCACTCTTTCGGGGTAAGAATAGGCATACGCCTTGCCTTAACTGACGATAGGCTTGATAAATTCGTTATCATCGGTGGCGCTGGTTTAAAGCCTAAGCGTAAACCCGCTTATTACTTTAAGGTGTATAAATATAAAATTCTAAAGCGTTTTTTATCTAAAGAAAAACTACTATCATACGGCTCAAGCGAATATAAATTATTGCGCGGGGCAATGCGGGATAGTTACGCTATGATAGTAAAAGAACATCAAGATAGCGAAATTGACGGTATTAAAAATAAAACGCTTATAATATACGGTGAAGAAGATACCGAAACCCCGCTTTATATGGCGAATAAATTTTTCAAAAAGATAAAAGGGTCGTTTTTATATACGGTAAAAGGCGCGGGGCATTTTTGCTTTATGGAAAAACCAAACGAAATAAACGTTTTAATTAAGGAATTTTTAGGTTAAGGAGTTTTTATGTTTCTTCCGTTAGAACTTGAAAATATAAGTGAGTTATTCTCACTAAATACCATTTTAGGTTTTATCATCATAGGTGCGCTAAACGCGTGCTTAATGGTTTTAATTTCATACAAATTTTTTCAAACGATGCAACAATGCGGTTATAAGGGTAAAGAGTATTTAACTTGGCTTGCACGTAAAGACAACGTGTTTTTAACAAGACTTTTTATGCTTTCTATCCTTTCGATTTTAGGTTTCTTGCTTACCAATATGGCGCTTTCGTTTATCAAAAGCGATTTTGTTAGGTTTTCAGGCTTCATCGTTTACTTTTTGTTTTTAGCAGTTTATTTTAGGGGCGAAAGAAAGCGTAAAGATAAACTTCCGCTGGTTATGACAAGGCGTATGATAAGGTTAATTTTAACCTTTTCGCTTGTAACTATATTTTTCAGTTTTGGGCTTGTTATCTTGGTAAACTTAGTGGCTATACCGTTTAGAACTCACTTACTTTCTAATTTTAGGTATGCCGTGTTGTGTTTATGCCCGATACTTGTTCCGTATTTGATACTTATTTCATACTATATCAACGAACCGCTTGAAAGGTATTTTATAAGAAAAATCGTTAAAAGGTGTAGTAACGTTTTTGATGAATATCCTAACCTTATAAAAATAGGTATAACAGGTAGTTATGGTAAAACTTCGGTTAAAGAAATTTTAAAAGTTTTACTTTCTGAAAAGTATAAAGTACTTGCTACGCCAAAATCGTATAACACACCGCTTGGCATAGCCAAAACGGCTAAGCGTATCGACGACACGTACGACGTTTTTATTGCCGAAATGGGTGCAAGGCGTGTTGGAGATATTAAAAAATTAACAGAAATAGTAAAACCTAATATTGCCGTAATTACGGGCATTACCATTCAGCACTTAGAAAGTTTTTTAGTGTTTGAAAACATTAAAAAAACCAAGTATGAAATTATAGAAAATATGAAGGACGGCAAAGCGGTTTTCTCTTCGGATAATGCCTTTACTAAAGAAATGAGTGAAAACTGTACCTTTCCGTTTAGGCTTGCGGGTGTGGATAAATCGTCTAACCCTTACGTCTATGCAAGCGATATTAAAATGGGAACTTTCGGCACGGAATTTACCCTTAACGTAGGAAGCGAAAGCATAAAAGTTACAACTGAACTTTTAGGCAAGCACAACGTTACAAACATTTGTATTGCGGTAGCCGTTGCCGACTATTTAGGCGTAACCTTGCCTGAAATTGCAATGGGCATAAGTTCGTTAAAAAGCATTCCGCACAGGCTTGAACTTGTTAAAACTGATAACGGAATAATCACCCTTGACGACAGTTACAACGCTAATCCCGAAGGTGTAAAAACGGCACTTGAAACCTTAAAATTCTTTGAAGGTAAAAAGTACGTTGTAACACCTGGTATCGTAGAACTTGGCTTTGCCGAAGCCGAAAAAAACTTTTCGTTTGGCGTAATGATGTCAAAAATTTGCGATGGCGTTATCTTAGTTGGTAGGGCAAGAACGTTAAAAATCCGCGAAGGTCTTATAAGCGAAGGTTATCCTACGGATAAAATCATAATGGTAGGGTCGCTTGAAGAAGCAAAAACAGAAATAGCAAATCGTTTACAACCAAACGACGTTGTACTTTTTGAAAATGATTTGCCAGATAAATACAATTAAGGCTTTTAAATACCACCTTATGGTATTTTATCGCCTAAACTAAATACAAAAGAAACACCAAAGTTAACCTAAAATTTTAACGGAGGTGTTTTTTTTTGAGAAATGTTTTAGTATTTTTTGGTGGAAAATCTTGCGAACACGACGTTTCAGTAATAACGGGTGTTTTAACGGTAAATTCTATCGATAAAGAAAAGTATAACGCTATACCTATATACGTTGATAAAAGCGGAGAGTGGTATACCGCGGAAGTATTAAAAGATATAGAGTGGTTTAAAAATAAAATCGTAACTAAACTTACTAAAGTTACCTTAATTTCTGGTGAAGATACCTTATTTTCGGTACATAAAAACAAAATAAAACCTATTTGTAAAATAGCGGTGGCGATAAACTGTATACACGGGCTAAACGGCGAAGACGGTACGCTTGCAGGGTATTTAAAAATGTGTAATATCCCTTTTGCAAGCCCCGATTTATTTGCAAGTTCGCTATCTATGGATAAAGACTACACGAAAGTGTTTTTATCGGGGATAAACGTGGATAGATTGCCGTACGTAAGGCTGTTTAAAGATTCGTACTATCAAAAGAAACAATTAACGGTAAAAATGATTGAAAAAAAGTTTGGTTATCCTGTAATAATCAAGCCAAGCAATCTTGGTAGCAGTATAGGTATTACCCTTGTAAAAAGGGATACGGACTTACTCCCTGCACTTGATAAAGCCTTTTTATACGATGAAAAAGTTATTATAGAAAAGGCTATAACGGGGTTTAGGGAAATCAACTGTGGCGCGTATAAAAGCGGAGATAAGATTATTATTTCAGAGTGCGAAGAACCTATAACTGCGGGTGATATTTTATCTTTTAGCGATAAGTACCAAAGTTCTAAAAGCGGTGCGCAAAAAAACTTTCCTTGCTCATTGCCAAACGAATTAACTCAAAAAATAAAGGCCATTACCGAAAAGGTTTATCGCAAAGGCGATTTTTCGGGCGTTATAAGAATAGATTATCTTGTTGTAGGTAGTAAAATTTACTTAAATGAGATAAATACCGTACCCGGTTCGCTTGCATACTATTTGTTTTGCGATAGCGTTAAAGATTTTTCTAAAATGCTAACGGAACTTTTAGGGGAAGGAATTCGCAAGCACATTCGCGAAAACAATCGCAATTTTAACTTTGACTCAAGCGTTTTAAAGGAAATTAAAGGTGTAAAAGGCAGTAAAACCCCTTAAACCTTTGACAAAGAATTATCTAAATGCTAAAATACAACTAAAGAGAGTTGTACGGCTGCGGGAAAGAAATTTCACGAGGAAAGTCCGAGCTTCGCGTAGCGTGGTGCCGGTTAACGGCCGGTGAAGGTGACTTCAAGGAAAGTGCAACAGAAAATTACCGCAACGAAAGTTGTAAGGATGAAAAGGCGAGGTAAGAGCTCACCGCCCTTGCGGTAACGTAGGGGGCTGTGTAAACCCCACCTGAAGCAAGATGGGAATGGGATAAAGCGTGCTACGCGCTCCCGTTTGTTTTATTCGCTTGAGGCAATAAGTAATTATTGTCGTAGATAGATAGCCGTATTAAATGACAGAACTCGGCTTACAGACTCTCTTTATCTTTAAAAAGTCGCTTTTTGCGACTTTTTTTTGTGTTTTTTTAGTGTAGTAGCCTTGAATTTACAAATTTTTACAAAAGGGTTGACATAAATTTTATTTTATAATAAAATATAAGAAATGAAAAAGGAGAAAACTGCGGTGCAAAATAGCAAGATTTTAAAGTCCTTAAGTATGGCTTTTCTTAATTTTGATATTTTAACTAAAACTCTTGAAACGCTTAAAAAGTGTTTTATTATTTTTGTCGTGTCCTTTTTTAAGTTTATTATATTAGCAGAAGTGTATAAAATTTTCAACGGTATGTTTGAATTTTATACGTTGGTTTACTTGTTTATTTCTCTTTTTGAAATAGCAAACGGCGTTGCTCTTTTTATAAGTGAGTTTAATTTATTCTTCATTTTTGTGGCAATTGGTGTATCCGTATGTGTATTTTTCTATAAAAAGGGCAATAAAGAAAATAAAACCGCTAAATCTTACTGCGGTGCTTTTATCGCGCCATCAATTAAACTTAACTGTTAAAATTTAATAGTCTATCTTTTAGCGTGCCTTAATTTACATAGTGATTTAAGTTCGTTAAAAGGCGTATTGCCGATTAACTTATAGTTATCGGTAATTTTATTTTTTAAAATAAAATTTACATAAGAGTATTTTAATATGAGTATTTATTTCCTTGCGTTAACAATTTCATTTTTTATATTTACGGCATTTGCCGTAACCGTTTACAAGTTTAAAAATTCTAAGTTCGGGTTATTTTCTAAAATAGCAGGCCTTGTAATTGCCGTACTATTTTTATTTAGATACGCGCTTGCAGATTTATATTTAGAAACTTTAATTAACCCTGAAAGCGTTGCTGGGTTTGAAACTTTAAAAGACCTTAGATTTTCGGCAATACTTATGTGGGTGGAAGTTCCTTTTGCCTTACTTGTTATTTTATATCCGTTTTTTAAAAAGGTAAAAACGGTTAAGGTGTTAACTTCTTTTGTTGCGCCTATTGCCTTTATCCTTTCTACCGTTTGCTTAGAAAAACTTTTACTTGCAAACTTCGGTATGGAAATTTACGACGTATCGTTAAGGGCAGTGCTTCTTTCCGTAGAAGTTGGTTTAGGTTTAGCCGTTTCGCTTTTAAGTTTGGTTAAATATATCCTTAACGTTAAAACGGACGAATTTAAGATTGATTTAAAAACTGTAGTTTACGCGGTGTTATCAGTAGTTGGTATGATTATGATAACAATGCCAAACTATATACCGCAACTTTTATTAGACCCTTATAAATACGCGTACAAGGTAGACGACCTTAACTTATATCACAGATTGTACCTTTATCCAATGATAATCGTACCTATCGTGCTTTACTTGTTTTTGAATAATAAAAGTGAAGAAACTAAAAATTTTGCCCTTTTATACTACTCTCTTTCGGGATTGTTTTTATACACGTTAACGCATAAGTTTGAAGACTTTACTAACGTTGCTGGGCTTCCTTTCCACTTATGTAATACCGCGCTTTATATTACGCCGTTGTGTTTGATATTTAAGTTGAAAAAAGTTTTCTACTTTACCTACTTTATCAACGTACTTGGCGCGTTTTTAGCAATGACCCTTCCTAACTACAATATGGAAGGCTTGAACGGCACGTTTATTATAATGGACGTTCTTAACTTTTACAGGTCACACTATCAAGCGTTCTATATGCCATTACTTATCGTAGGGCTTGGAATTTTTAGAAGGCCAAGGCTTAAAGAGTTTAAATATTCGCTTGTAGGCTTTGCTTCTTATTACTGTTTCGTTTTAATATTAAACGGTTGGTTTACTAACTACGATGCAAGTATCGACTATTTCTTTATCAACAGCGATTTCATTGCCGATAAACTTGGTAGTTGGGCGGTTAGTTTAAGAAACGTAACTATTGACTTTAATATCGGCGAATTAAACTTTAAATACTATCCGGTATATCAAGTATTGTACTTTACCGTTTATATCTTATTATCACTTGCAATGTGGTTTATATACGAACTTGGTTACGACGTAATAGTCGGCTGGAAAGATATAGCAATTAGAAACAAAGCGGTAAAACTTGACGAACTTGCACTTCAATCAAAATTAAACGGACGCGATAAAGGAGAACCTATGGATTTAAATAGCGTAGATAAACTTGTTCTTAAAAACTTCACAAAAAGATACGGCAAAAGTGACGTGTACGCCGTTAAAGACGCTAATTTAGAAGTAAATGCGGGCGAAGTATTCGGCTTCTTAGGTCCTAACGGTGCTGGTAAATCAACTATTATTAAAAGTATCGTTGGTATTCAAACTATATCTGGCGGTGCTATTACAGTTTGTGGTTACGACGTTCAAACTCAACCAGTTGAAGCAAAAACTCAAATAGGTTTCGTGCCAGACCACTACGCGTTATATGAAAAATTAACCGCAAGGGAATACGTTAACTACATTGCCGACCTTTACGACGTGCCAGTTGACGTAAGAAACGAACGCTTAAACGAATACGTTAAACTTTTTGAGTTTGAAGCGGCAATTGATAACCCTATCAAAACGTACTCACACGGTATGAAACAAAAAGTTACTATTATGGCTGCTCTTATTCACGACCCTAAAATTTGGATTTTAGACGAGCCTTTAACAGGTTTAGACCCTAACAGTATTTTCCAAGTTAAAGAGTGTATGAAAAACCACGCTAAAAAGGGTAATATAGTGTTCTTCTCAAGCCATATCATCGACGTAGTTGAAAAAATTTGCGATAAGATTGCAATTATTAAAAAAGGACAAATTCAATGCGTTAAAACCATTGAAGAAATTGAAAAAACCGATTCGCTTGAAAACTTCTATATGAATATCATTAACGGTAAAGAAGTTGAAGCAATCAAGGTGAATGAAGCGGTAAAAGGTGCATAGTATGAAAAAACTTTTCTCACTTGTGGCTATGCAACTTGCCGATAAACTTGATTTTTCGTTTATTAGAAAGTTCAGAAGCGCACTATTTACTATAATTTTAAGCATCGTTAAATTCGTTGTTGTAACGGTTGCGTTTTACTTGCTTTTTATGATTTGTTCTTTACTTGGCGTTTTTGGTTTAGGTAAGGAAATTCCAGACACCGTTATAGCCGTTATCTTTACGGTTATTCAGTTATTATCCATTATAACTTGTATGGTAGGGCTTACCGATTCCCTTTACAAATCGCAAGACAACAGGGTGCTTTTAACTTTACCCGTTGAACATAACCAAGTATTTTTCTCTAAACTTATAATGTATTTTGTTTATGAGATTAGAAAAAATTTCTTCTTCACTTTACCGCTTTTTATAGCCTACGGCATAAACAACGGCGCGGTGCTTTACTATTACTTATGGCTTATAGTCGGCTTCGTGTTAGTTTCAATGCTTCCAGTAGCCGTTGGTGCGGTTTTAAGTATTCCTTGGCTTTTTGTTTCGCAGTTTATTGATAAGCACAAAATTTTACAAGGTATTGTTATTATCGCTATTGGTTTAGTTATTGCAAACGGTCTTTTTAAACTTGTTAGCATTATCCCTGAAAACATTAACATTATCGCTCAATGGACTACTATTAGCGAAAACGTTATAAAACCTTTCTTAACAAAGTTTACTGAAATATTTAGTCCGTTTTATTACGTAACGCTTATGATTGTAGGTGGTACGCTTGCAATCTCTAAAAATATATTTAGCGGTAACGCTTTAATTTACTTTTTAATTCTTGTATTATTTTTGGCTGTTTGTATACTCCTTGCGTACTTACTTGCTAAACCGTTATTCTTTAAAATGGCGTCTAAGCAATTCGAATACGAAAAGAAGATAACTCCACCAAAGAAAAATAAGGTACACTTTAAATTTTTAAGCCCTTTCTTCCAAGATTTAAAACGTAACTTTAGAAGTAGCAAATACATTGTAAACGTAATGCTTCAGTTACTTTTACCGTCAATACTTATTTTCTTGCTTAATAAATTGTATTCGGCAATGCAAACAAGTTTTAACGGCCAATTTATGACTAAAGCGTTTAATATGGTAGTCCTTTACTTAACGGTGCTTTCGTTTAACAACGAATACGCTTCGGTATATAGTAAGGACGGCAATGCAAGATTTATTGAAAAAACAAGACCTATCAGTCCTTGGGTGTTAACTTTTTCAAGGTTAATTCCAAGAATTATTATTTCAACAGTTTCGGTAATTGGTGCGACTTGCTTTTACGTGTATACGTCGGGCGCATCTACTTTAGAACTTGTTTGCGTATCGATAACTGGTAGCGCACTTAGTATTGCACATTTACTTTGGTCGGCAGAAATGGATATTATGAATCCGCAAAGCGACCAGTATGCAACCGTTGGTTTAGAGTTTGATAACCCTAACGTTAAAAAGACCACTATTTTTGCTCTTATCATTTCAGCGTTATTTGCATTTTTAGTATACTTCTTAGCGCCTTCGGGTTTAGATTCAACCTTTATTAAACTTGCTGTGTTAAGTACGGCGTTTATGGTTGCAAGAGTATATTTATATTTCATTAGAGTAAAACTCTATTATAAGGAGAGGTAATTATGACAAAACCTACTATATTGATTTTGACGATAGTTTACCTTGCTTCCATACTAATAGTTGGTATATTCGGTATGCAAATTATGTCGTTTAACAATATAAACTACATAAGCAGTATTACCCTTGCTAACGATAACGACCACTTAGAGTTTAGCCATAATCGCGATACGTTATTTTTTATAGAAAAATCTATGGACGACGAAGCAACGCCGTATAAAGAATATCAATTGATTTTCGATGGTAAAGTTGGTATGACTATTAAAATAACGCCTGTATTAACAGCGATTGACCCAACTATAGACCCTACCAATAAAGAACTTGACGTAAGCGTTTTTTGTAACGAAAACTCACCTAACTGCATTTCTTATGAAAATGGTATTTTTACAGTAAACGCTAAGATAGGTGACGCTACTATAACGTATAGGTCTAAGGATAACTCAAACAAAAAAATGGTAATTAAAATTAGCATGTAATTTTATTTATAAATTTACGTTGACAAACGTTAAAATTTTTTATACTAAAAGGAGAAACAATATGAAAAAATCCAAACTCTTGTCGATTCTTTCACTTGTAATCGTAATGATTATGTCTATTATGATTACCGCGTGTGGCGGTGGCGAACCGACTATTAAGGAAATCAAGATGGATAGTACCACTTTAGCGGGTGAGTACGTAGTTGGCGAAGTAATCGACTACTCTAACATTCAAGTTATTGTAGTTTACGATGATAATTCAACTTCTACCTACAAACTTACCGATGCGGACGTTACTTATACGCCTATTGATACTTCTTCTGCGGGAACTAAAGAACTTAAAGTTACCGTTAAGGGTGTTAGCGTAACAACCAACGTTAAAGTAAATCCTGCACTTTCGTCTATCGAAGTGTTTAGCGGATTAGCAGAATGCGAAGTTGACGACGTAATCGACTATTCTAAAATAATTTTAAAAGCCGTTTACGGTGATGAAAGCGAAGCATTTATTAGTCTTACTACCCAAGGCGTAACTTATAATCAAATTGATACTACAAGCGCTGGTACTAAAACTTTAAATATTGAATATCAAGGTAAAACTACTTCTTTAACTATTATCGTTAAGGCTAAAATCGTGCTTGAAAGCATTGAAATCTTCAACGCTAAAACTTCTTACGCGTTAAACGAAGATATCGATTACGCTTCTATCATTATTAAAGCAACTTATTCTAACGATACTGAAAGTTACATCAACCTTTCAACTCAAGGCGTAATTTATAATCAAATTGATACTTCTACCGCTGGCGAAAAAACTTTAACTGTTGAATACCAAGGTAAAACTACACAACTTGTTGTTAACGTAAACGAACCTACCGTTAAATCAGTAGAAGTTGTTGAAGGTCTTAAAGCCGAATACAACGTAGGCGAAGTTCTTAATGCAAGCGAAATTAAACTTGAAGTTGTTAAAGACGACGCTGATTCTACCGTTGAATACGTATTCTTAAACGATGCTGACGTTGCTTACTCACTTGACTTAACAAGCCAAGGCACTAAAGTTTTAAGTATTACTTACGGTGGCGTTACTATAACTAAAACTGTAAGCGTTATTGCTGTATTACAAAAAATCGAATTCAAAGTAAGCGTGTTACACGTTGTATATAAAGATAATATCGATTTATCTACAATTCTTATTACAGCAGTTTATAACGACGCTAACGTAAACGAAGATATCGCTTTAAATAGTAGCGAAGTTACTATTATTGATAACGTTGATACCGCTACGCTTGGCGAACAAACTTTAAAAGTTTCTTACCAAGGTAAAGTTGCTGAACTTACAGTTGTAGTTGATGAACCACCTGTTGCTTCTATTGAAGTTGAATCAGGTATTAAAGCGGAATATTACGTTGGTGGCGAACTTAACGCTAACGAAATTAAAATTAAAGTAATAAAAGGCGAAGTTAACGTTATTGAACAACACGTATTCTTAAACGATGAAAGCGTTACTTATTCGGTTGACTTAACAAGCCAAGGCGAAAAGACTTTATCTATCTCTTGCGGTGGTAAAACTATTACCCTTACTATTAACGTTGTAGCAGTACTTCAAAAAATTCAATTTAACTATCCAAACGGTTTAGTGTTTGACTATAAGTCAACAGTTGACTATTCTGAAATTTTCGTAACTGCTATTTATAACGACGCTAACGCAAATGAACAAATTGCTTTAACTGATGACGGCGTTCAATTTAACCAAATTAATACCTTTGAAGAAGGTAAACATACTTTAACTGTAACTTACCAAGGCAAAGAAACGTCTATTCAAGTAGAAGTTAAAAAGGCAAACGCTATTAAAGTAAGAAATATATCTCTTCCACAATCTTATATCGACTTTAAAGATGCTTCTGCTGTAAAAGACCCTGCTACGTTAGGCGATTCAGACTTTGCTATTAGGGGTAAATCATACGTTGTAGGTAGCGTAAATAAATTCAAATTCTTACCAGAAATTACTTACGTTGACCCTAACGAGGGTTTAGTTCTTATTGAAAACCCTATTACAACTTACGTTCTTCAACTTAAAGGCAATAACGGCGAATACACAACGGTTGATAGCCAAATCTATATTGAAAGCGCAGTTAACAACATGTATAAATTCAGCGATGAAGCAGTAGGTAAAGAATTTAAACTTATCGTTTCACCAGACGTTGAAATTTACGACCTTTCAAGATTTGATACAACTCCTACTGCTACTATTGAATTCAAAGTAGAAAAAGCGTATAACGTATACGACGTTTACGGTTTATCTGTAATGGATAACTTAAACGTTAAAAACTGGGCTAAAATTAAAGACCGTACCCTTATTTACGACGATAAGAAACTTAGCGAATATACAGACGTAACTTTAATCGTTCTTCATAACGATATTTCTGTTGATGCCGATAAACTTCCAAGCAACTATTTCTGGACTGAAAATACACCAGGCTATGATTTAGCGCTTCAAATGGCTAAGGCTGCAGACCAAAGTTCTGGTAATATTTTAACCTTTGCTAACAGATTAAAAGGTTCGCTTCGTGATGGTACTGGTAACGGTGACCACTACAACCATACTGGTAATTACTTCAACAGTACGGCGTTAAATAAATACGACTCTGACGGAGATGGCGTTATTGAAGATTACAATGAATCTTCTTGGAGTTGTGTAAATATGCAAAAAGGTTTATTTAACACTAACCAATGCTCTATTTCAGGTAACTATATGACCGTTACCACTAAAGATAGTGCTACAAGAACTTTAAGTTCTATAATCTCAAGTGGTTACGTTACAGGCAACACTAAAAAAATGACTAACCCTACACCACACTGGTCATTATTTAAGTTCTATAAATCTGGTACTGAAGAAGTTAACATTAACTTAGAAAACGTATTCTTACAAGGTAATATGCCAAAAGTTAATAATAGCGGTTTACCTGCAGGTTTAATGGGCATCAATACCGTTATCGATGAACTTAGCGTAGATAACATCATTACTTCGCAATTCTATACACACATTACTTGTGATGAATTAGCAAGTGCACAAAGCAGATTAAGTTTCAAAAACTCAAAAATGACTGACGCTTACTCTAATATGATTTATTTATGGAGAAGTAACGTTGTTGTTGAAAACTGTATTATGAAAAATGCAGGTGGTCCTATATTTATCCTTTGCGACGGTGAACGTGAATTAGCAAAAGCAGATGAAGACCCAGCGTTACCTGTTCTTAAAATTGATGATAAATCAATACTTGAATCTTATGCTGCTGGTACTGAAGCGTGGTACAGTATTTACGATGCAACCGCATTGTTTACACAACTTAAAAATATGAACGCAATGTTTACTAATATGAAAGCAATGTTTAAGGCGGTGAACCCTCAATTAGAAGCGCTTGCTTGCAATAAAACTTTCGTTCATAACGTAAACGGTGCTGAACAAATCAACCTTATCGCAGTTAATATTCCTAACCCTGAAGCAATAATGACTCCAAGAAATGCAGATGACCTTTTACTTGTTAAAGGTAGAATTGAAAGGGCTGATATTGAAGTAATTGATATTAACGCTTCACCAGTAGAAGTTGTTAAATCGTTAGGTTCGGTAGCATTTACAAGTGGTAATCAATTTGCGTTTATGCCAACAACTACGTCTATTGCTCCATTTATGGCTCTTGCTTATCAAGGCGTTCCTGGTGCAGACCAAGTACCATCTAACTTCAACAATAGTTCTGACTGGCTTTCAGTTACAATGAGTGCTTCGTCACTTGGCGCAACTAACGCACCTTACTTTAACGTAATCATTTCAGATTTTACTAAAATCTAAAACTAAAAACGGCTTAGCGTAATTGCTAAGCCGTTATTTTTTATAATAATAAACCCCTTTGCTTTAAACAAAGGGGTAATTTATTAGTCTTCAAAAAGTGGGGTAGAGAAGTATCTTTCAGCCGTATCGGGAAGTACTGTTACAACCGTTTTGCCCTTGCCAAGTTTTTTAGCAAGTTTAATAGCAGCCGCAACGTTTGTTCCGCTTGAAATACCGCACATTATACCTTCTTTTTTTGCAAGGTCTTTAGAAGTTTGTAATGCTTCTTCGTCCTTTACAATGCAAATGCTTGAATAAATTTCTTGATTTAAAATTTGTGGGATAACGCCGTCACCGATACCCATTTGAATATGTGTGCCTATTGAACCGCCAGATAAAATTGCAGCGTCTTCAGGTTCAACCGCCCAAATTTCAATATCAGGGTTCTTTTCTTTTAAACCTTCGCCGATACCCGTAATAGTTCCGCCCGTGCCGATACCCGAACAAAAACCGTGGATGGGGCCGTCAACAGCGTCTAAAATTTCTTTTGCCGTTACGTTTTTTTGAATCCAAGGGTTAGCAGGGTTTTCAAATTGTTGTGGTACGAAAACGTTTTTATCTTCACGCTTCATTTTAAGGGCAAGTTTAACGCATTCTTCAATACATAAACCGATATTGCCGTTATCGTGAACTAAAATAACTTCTGCACCGTAGTGTTTTACAAGTTTACGCCTTTCTTCACTAACAGAGTCAGGCATAATAATTTTAGTTTTATAACCTTTAACGCAACCAACAAGGGCTAAGCCTATACCTTGGTTACCGCTTGTAGGTTCTACGATAATGCTATCTTTATTAAGTAAGCCTTGTTTTTCGGCTTCAACAATCATATTGTAAGCAGTTCTTGTTTTAATAGAGCCACCAACGTTTAAGCCTTCGTATTTTACAAGGATTGTAGCGCTATCGCTATCCGTCATATTATTAAGTTTGATAATAGGCGTATTGCCTATTGCTTCTAAAATATTATTGTAAATCATAATTCTCTTTCTTTATATATAGTATTCAAATTAAATAGTATTGTAACACATTTTTAAACTTTCGGCAACCAAAAACAAGATATATTGACAAACTCTTAATAACTTGCTATTATTTAGTAGGTGAAATTATGATTACTACAACTACTTTTGATTATTTAAACGGCACTGAAATTAAGGCGTTTACACTTAAAAACGAAAATTTACAAGTAACTATATTAAACTTTGGCGGGATTATCCAGTCTTTTAAAGTTTATGATAATATAGATATAGTTTTAGGCTTTAGTAGTATTGCCGATTATTTAAAATACGATATTTATGCCGGAGCGGTAGTAGGTAGGGTGGCTAACGTTATTGAAAACGCTACGTACACTATCGGCGGTAATAAATACACTTTAACAAAAAACGCCGGAAACCACTCAAATCACAGCGGTTTATCTGGCTTTGATAAGCGCGTGTTTGATTATGAAATAAAAGGGGATAAACTTATTTTATCTACCTTTAGCCCTGACGGTGAAGGTGGCTTTGGAGGTAATCTTGACTTTAAGGTAGAATACTTTTTAAACGGCAACGATTTTACAGTGAATTTTATTGCTAAAGCAGATGAAAAAACTCCGTTTGCACCAACAATGCACCCGTATTTTAACCTTTCGGATAGCGAAAATATTTACAATACTATGCTTAAAATTAACGGCGAAGTTTACACGGCGGTAGACGGCAACGGCGTGCCTACGGGCGAAGTTGTATCCGTTAAAAATACTCCGTTTGATTTTGCCGATTATAAGGCTATAGGCAAGGATATTAATTGTGACGATAGCGAACTTAAAAGGGCTAACGGCTACGATATAAACTATCTAACTAAAGAGAGTTTAAAAGCAACGGCTTTTGATAAAAATTCGGGCGTAACTTTATCGGTTTATTCGGATATGGAAGGCGTTCAATTATATACGGCTAACGACCTTAATAAAGAGATAGGTAAAACTGGTAAAATTTACCGTAAACACGGTGCTTTTTGCTTAGAGCCACAGTTTGTTCCAAACGCGGTAAATAACCCTATTTTTAAGTCGCCTATAATCAAAAAGAACGAAAAAGTTTCGCATTATATCACGTATGGTATAAAATTGCTGTAATAGGGAAAATAAAAAGCAAAATTATACTTGACTTTAGATTTTGCTTATTGTATTATACAATAAATATGGTATATAACTACTTAGAAAACAAACAAAAAATCATAAAAAATTTAACTGCGGTAGCCAATGCTTTTAGTGCTTTTAAAAAGGCCTTTTCGCACTCTAATAATACTGATGAACTTTTTAAGGTTTTTTTAAATTCTTTAGATAACGAACTTGGTTGTTACGAAATCGCATACGATTACATCTGGGGTGAAGACACCACGGGTATAGATGGCACTACAAAAAACTACACGCCTAAACTTGGCGATACGGTTATTATGGATATCAGCGTTAAATTTGATGGCGTTTGGTGTGACGTAACTCGAACTTTTTTCGTAGGTGAGCCTTCTAAAAAGCAAGTTGAAGTATTTAAAATGATTAAAAACGCCATAAAAAACGGCGAAACCGCATTAAGAAACGGCGCTAAAGCAAGTGAAGTGTATAACGCGGTAAATAGCGAATATTTAAAAAACGGATGCGAATTAGTTCATCACGCCGGCCACAAACTTTTAACTGACGTTCTTATGCAACCGCAATTTTTACCCGATAATAACGGCATTGTAGAAAGCGGTAATTTTTACACCTTAGAACCAGGGCTTTACAAAGATTTTGGCATAAGGTTAGAAAACGATTATTTAGTAACTGACGGTGGAGTTGAAAATCTATTTGAAAACTTAATGCCACTTGATATAAAGGAGTATATTTTAAAATGAAAAACACTCTTGGCGGGGCGTACGCTGTACTTTTAACCCCTTTTAAAGACGGACAAGTTGATTACGAAGCGTTTAAAGCGCAAGTTTTACGTTTACAAGGCAGTAACATCGCTGGTTATATGGTAAACGGTAGTACTGCGGAATTTCCAACCCTTTCGTTTGAAGAACAAAAGAAACTTGTAGAAATCGTATACGAAAACAAAGATAAAAACAAAAAAATCATCGTAGGCGCTTGCGCAAGTAATATAAAAGAATGTTACGATAGATGCGTTTTAGCAAAACAAGTTGGTGCAGAAGGCGTGCTTGTATGCCCACCTTTCTACTTTAAATACACCAAGCAAGAAAGGGAAGCGTTCTATACAAAACTTGCCGATATTTCGCCAGTTCCTGTAATTTTATACAACGTTCCTTTCTTCACTCAAGAATTAGAACTTGACGTTATCTATAGGCTTTCTAAACACCCTAATATTTGGGGTATTAAAGATAGTAGCGCTAATATGAAAAGGCTTATACATATGGTAGAAAACGTTGGCGGTGACGACTTTAAAGTTTTAACGGGTACGGATGATATCTTATTCCCTGCACTTGTTGGCGGTTGCGTTGGTAGTATGACTGCGCTTGCAACTATTTATCCAGACAAAATTTTCAATATCTATAAGTACGTAGGCGAAGGTAATTTAGAAATGGCAAGAAAAGAGCAACATTCTATTTTACCTTGCTTAAGGGAAGCGGATAGCGAAACTTTCCCACTTGGTTATAAAAAACTTATGGAAAAGGCAAGTGGTATTCCGTTTGGCAATAAAGGAGACGAATTATGAAAGCAGCCGTATGGACGGGTATTAATCAAATCGAAGTAAAAGATATTCCTATCCCTGAAATCGGAAAAGAAGAAGCCCTTATTAAAGTTAAATGCGCGGGCGTTTGCGTTACCGATTATCACATTATTTCGGGTTACTTAAAAATAGGTAAATACCCTAACGTTCAAGGCCACGAAATTTGCGGTGTTGTAGATAAAATTAACTCTGACCGCACTGATATTAAAGTTGGTCAAAGATGTGTTATAGCAACGTCGCTTGGTTGCGGTCATTGCGCGTATTGTAGGGAAGGTAAACAATACCTTTGTAAAGATAGTTCAGAAATAGGTTATTTTCCACACAACGGCGGTTATGCAGAGTATTTAAAAGTTCCCGTTTCCGCAATCGTTCCTATTCCCGATGCCGTTAGTGATTATGCTGGTAGCATCTTAGAAAGTACCGTATGCCCAACTGAATCGCTTATGCGCGTAGGTATACCTGTAAACTCAACGGTGTTCGTTACTGGCGTTGGCCCTGCCGCTCTTGCATATATTATGCTTGCTAAAATAATGGGCGCGGGTAAGGTTATCGCACTTGTAAGGGGTGATTTTAAGGCACAAAGGGCGTTAAAATTCGGTGCGGACGCTATTGTTGATACAACCAAAACCCCTGATATTCAAGCGGAAATTATGAAGATGACAAACGGCGAAGGTGCAGATATAGTTATTGAAGCAACGGGCGCGGGCGAAATTATCACAAAATCAATTTTATGTTGTAAAAAAGGCGGTACGGTTATTCAATACGGTATCCCTGGCGATAATGACACAACAATTTTACCAGTTAAAGAAATGATTGTTAACGAAATTACTTTAACGGGTGCGGTAGGTAATACTAAAGCGTGGTATCCGCTTGTAGAACTTATCGAAAAAGGCAAACTTAACGTAGAACAAATGGTCACTCACAGGTTTAAAATTGAAGACATAAACAAAGCGTTTGACTTATATAGAAACCGTGATAAAGAACTTATAAAAGCGGTTATTGAATTTTAAGGAGATTTTTTATGAAGATTACTGACGTAGAAGTTATCGTCGTTAGGCAAGACGAAGTTAAAATGATAGGTGACGGTAGTCAAGATACAGCCGTTATCTTAGTTCATACCGACGAAGGTATTACAGGTATCGGTGAAGTTGATAGTTCACCAGAAGTAGTAAAAGCCATCGTTGAAACCCCAGCATCTCACGACCAATGCCGTGGTTTAAGGGAAATCTTAATCGGTGAAAACCCACTTAACGTTGAATATTTATGGTACAAAATGTATCATTACAGTTACTATTACACACGTCGTAGCGTAGGTATTCACGCTATGAGTGGTATTGATATTGCACTTTGGGATATCGCGGGTAAAAAAATGGGCGTTCCAGTTTCTATGCTTATCGGTGGTAGATTTAGAGAAAAAATCCCAGCGTACTGTTCAGTTTTAATGCCTGAAACTAAAGAAGAAATCTTCGACCTTGTAAATCACCACAAACAAGAATGTAACTACGCAGGTTATAAATTCGGTTGGGGCGCGCTTGGTCAAAGCGAAGAAAAAGACGTTAAACTTGTTGAATACTGCCGTGAAGCGGTTGGCCCTAATAGCAAACTTATGATTGATATCGGTATGCGTTGGACTGATTATAAATACGCTTTACGTGTTGCTAAAGAATACGAAAAACAAAAAATTTACTGGCTTGAAGAACCTTTCTGCCCAGACAGAACAGACGATTTTGGCAGACTTTCTGACAATATGAATATTTCACTTGCTTCGGGTGAAGAATTCGGCACGATGTTTGAATTCAAAGAAATGTTAGACCTTGGTAAAGTTGATATCGTTCAACCTGATATGAGCCGTTGCGGTGGTATCACTATGGCTAAAAAGATTGCCGATATGGCACAACTTCGCGGTAAAAAACTTATTCCGCACGCCTTTAAAACTGGTATCTTAATCGGTGCAACGTTACAACTTATCGCTGCTATCCCTAACGCCGATATTTTAGAATATTGCGCTCAAGAAACAGTTCTTTCAAAAACTTTAATCAAAAACCACTTCAAACTTGATAAAGATGGTTACGTTCATATTCCTAACACTCCAGGTATAGGCGTAGAACTTAATATGGAAGTGCTTGATAAATACCGCAAATAATTTAAAACGATATATACGGCGTTATGCTTCGTTACTGCTTCGTTTGTGTGACTACAATGACCAAAAAGGTCTATTGTATCCACCCAAACTCGCGAGCCTTGCCTAACTTGTATCTATCGCTTTAAATACTCACATCAATAAACTAATTTAAAAAGGTAGGTCTATTGCGACCTGCCTTTTTTTTGTGCCTTGCCTAACTTGCTTCTACACTTTTAAATAGGTACTTCATTAAGCACTGTTATATTTAATGCTTCGTATGTGTGACTACAATAACCACAAAGGTTTATCGTGTCCGCTAACCTTTACGTGCCTTGCCTAACTTGCATCTATCGCTTTTAAACAAGTACATTATAAATTGTATGAAGTTAAATATTTTGCTAAACGCAAAATCTTTACAAAATTTAACAAAAAAATAGGGGTCAAACTACGTGGTTTGGCTCTTTTTGTTTGGTTTTTGTTGACTTAATTATACTAATTATAGTATAATTGTATGGATAATGGAGTTTTCTAAGGAGAAAATTTAATGAAAAAATATTTTGCCCCAACTATAGAGATAGTTGCTTTTAACAAAATAGATATTTTAACTACTTCTGAAAGCGTTGACTTTAAAACTCAATGGCTTGAAAGTTTAGGGTTATAAGGGAGGGCTATTATGAGAAAATTATTAACAAAAATTTTATCAGTAATAGTTGCTTTAACCGCTATGCTTGGTTTAGTTTCTCTTCCTAAAACATCGGTTTTAGCAAGCGAAGAAAACCCTGGCTTTGGTGCGGTTGCAGGCGCAAGCGTTAAGTACGGTGATACGTTAGAAGAAACCGGCTTAAGGTTTACCATTGAAGTTAACAGAGAATATTACGCTTCTTTACCAAGTGGCGTTGTTTTCGGTGCGTTAATTTCTACAAAAAATTACGTGGATAACAACTTAGGTGGCGATTTAACGTTTAATAAAGACGACGAAAATATTGCCGACGTTTGTTACGTTGATGATGCATCTAAATTTGATGCTGACCAACCAAGCGATTATCCTAACCTTGTTTATTACGCGTCAATTACGTATAGGTTCAACGATAAGTGGAAAGCGGAAGCCATTGAAAAATACAAACCTGAAATGCCTAACGCTTCTGACGATGAAATCTTTAAAATCGCTAAACTTGAAGCGTTGTCAACCGACCTTGTTTGTAGACCTTACTACGTTTACGAAGGGAAATACGTTTATTCGGGATTATCTGACGCGCGTTCAATGGTCAAGGTTGCTAACTCTGCCGTTATTGACGGTGACCCGATTTCCGTTGATTTCACTACAAAATATTTATCAACCCTTGTTGAAAGCGAAAGCGAAGTTTACATAGAAGAAGATGGTGACGTTGTAGGTTTATCTAATGCGGATAGAAAGGCTTTAAGCGGTGCTTCTATCACAGCGGATGGTGTTGCCGAAGACGTAGAATTTATTATCGATAACGATAAATTAACAAATGCAGAAACTTTCCTTGCAAATAAACAACTTGGCGCTTACTACTACGTAACGGCATTTAAAGGCTACGAAATTTACCGTATCAAATATCAATACGTAACAATGGCAATTGACGATGCAAATGATTTATCAGTATTTGTTTTAACACCAGAAACTGCTGCAAACCGCCTTCACGGTTATTACGCATTAGCAAATGATATTGATGCTACTGGTTATAAACACGGTACTCACACTTTCGCTAGTGGCGGCACAACTTATCCAGGTAGTTCTGATAAAGGTTTTGACGGTACTTTAGATGGTAACGGTCACACGATTTATAATTTTTACTCAATTAACAACGGTTTATTTGGTCAAGCAACTGCGCCTGTAGTTAAAAATATTTCTTTCGTTGGTGCAACAATTTCAGGTTACTACGGTACAATATTTGCACACTCTATTAACCGTGACGGTTGGGTTGAAGGGTATGGTTATACAAAAGAAGCGTTATTTGAAAACGTTTATATCCAAATTGATAAGGTAATTTGGGGTAATTCAAAACGTGTTGGTATTTTAGCAAACAACACAATGCCATTATCAATCAAAGTTAAAAACGTAGTTGTTGAATACACTAATGCTAAAGCGGACGGTGTTTACGATGGCGTATTTGCTTTAACACACGAATTTGGTATCTTTGGTGGTTCAAACAATTCAGATATGCAAAAAACGTTAACGTTTGAAAGTGCTTATGCTATAACTGACCTTCCTATTATGTATTCAAGGGGTTCAAATCCTTACGCGGCAGAAAACCAAGTTGAACATACAATTTCTAACGACTACTGGATTGCTTCGGTTGGAGAAATCTTAGATTCAAAATATGCTGATTTCTTAACTGCAAAAGGCTTAACAATGGACGTTCACAAAGTCGCTCGTGGTTTACGTTACTATGATAACCACGCTTTAATGGCAAGTGATGCCGTTGCAAATAAAGAAAGTTTAGCAACTTTTGATTCTAAATACTGGGTTGTTATAAACGGTGTTCCTTATTGGGAAGCAATTTACGTTAAAGGTTTTGACGTTACCGTTAAAAATAACGAAAATGAAATTGATAGTGCTTTTGAATTAAAAGATGATAAAACAGTATTAACAATTGACATTATAGACGAATACGGCAATGCGGTAGAAACTGAAATTGAACCGGTAGAAGGTTTAGTTGTTAACGGTAATAGAATTAAACTTGCAACTAACCCAACAAGCGTTGGTTATTACGAAGTAAAAGCAACCGCTACCGTAAACGGCGCTACTATTGTTAAATACGTTACGATTAATTATTCTAATGAAATAGAAATTAACGACAAAATTTATTACTCTCAATATGATAAAGCGTTAGACTTAAGAACCCTTAATGAAGCGCTTTTATCGGTAGGTCAAGACGATATTACTTTAGACCAAATTACCGGCTACATAGTTAACGGCGAAGAAGTTCCTGAATTAGACCTTGAAGTTTTAGTTACGTCTAAAAAGATATATAAGTATCAAAATATGATGTACGAAAGAACGGTTGATACTGCTCAACAAGTAGTAGTTGTTGTAAACGGTAAAAATTACGTTTTAAATAACGTTTACGCGTATACAAGACTTATTGATGAAGTTGAAGATTTATCTTGGATTTCACAAGAAAGAGTTCTTTCAGAAGATGGTGTAACATACCTTTACGACGTATATGATGGCTATTACCTTGTAACTAAGAACATTGACGGTACTGGTCTTGGCGAAGATGGTGCAAACTACTCAATTGCCGGTTACTATGATGGTAAAACCGCTAATAAAAAGTCTACTGGCTTAAAAGGCGTATTTGATGGTAACGGCTATACTATTTCTAATATGAACTTCCCATCAGACGGTTTATTTGGTAACGTTACTGGTGGTATCGTTAGAAACGTAGCGTTTAAAAATATTAACCTTGGCGGTTACTACCCATCGTTATTAGGTCGTTCTGTAGGTTATACTAATTTTGAAAGTTCACGTTGCTATTCAGTACTTGAAAATATTTACGTGGAAGGTACTACTTTCCCTAAAAATAAATCTGTTTCAATTTTTAACTACCAAGCATATAACGGCGATACTAATAACGTAGTTGTTAACCACACTTTATCTGAACAAGAAAAAACGGATATCTTAGCGGGAAAACAACACGGTGTATTCGGTTTGCAAGGAATTTATTCTACGTCTAGTACGGGTAAAGCGTTTAGAAATACCTACGTAATTGGTGATTTACCTATTGCTATTCAATTTGCAACAAGCACTGCGCGTAACAACTTTGTATTTGCAAGCAACGTTCTTAAACTTAAAGAAGGTTCTACTACTGAATATGAAGTTGCAGATAAACAAGCATTTGCATTCTTAAATCAAGCATTAAATGCAACTTATACTAAAAATAATTATACTTGGACTCCTACAGTACCTACTACCGATACTTTATGGACTATCGACTATATGCCTTACGTTAAACAATATATTAACGTACAAGCAATGGCTAGCGATACTACAAACGATTACTCTTCGTTTGATAGTGCTTACTGGACTATCGTAAATGGTGTTCCTACGTGGAATACTATTAATGCGGTAGAACACGAACACGTTATCGTTAACGACGAAGCGGTTGACCCTACTTGTGAATCAAACGGTTTAACTGCGGGTAAGCATTGTTCGGTATGTGGTAAGGTTTACGTTTCGCAACAAGTAATTCCTGCATTAGGTCATAAGTACGGCGATATCGTTTCTAACGAAGATGGTACGCACAGTGCCGTATGTAAAAACGATAATTCGCACGTGTTTACAGAAAACTGTAAAGGTGGCGTTGCTACTTGCACGGAAAAAGCAAAATGTGAAGTATGTAACGCTTATTACGGCGAAATTCTCCCACACGAATATAAAACTGTTGTAACAAAACCTACTTGTACAGAAAAAGGCTTTACAACTTACACTTGTGATTGTGGCGATAGTTACGTAGATAATTACGTAGACGCGTTAGGTCATAAATATCAAGAGTTTGTAACTGAGCCTACTTGTACGGAAAAAGGCTTTACAACTTACACTTGTGATTGTGGCGATACTTACGTTGATAACTACGTAGACGCGTTAGGTCACGCTTACGGCGAATTTACATCTAACGGCAATGATACACACAGTAAAGTGTGTGCAAACGATAATTCACACGTAATTACTGAAAACTGTTTAGGTGGAACGGCTACTTGCGTAGATAGGGCGGTATGTGAAGTTTGTAACGTAGCATACGGCGAAACACTTTCGCACGAATATCAAGCGAACGTAACTAACCCAACTTGTGAAGCGCAAGGTTATACAACTTATACTTGTGATTGCGGTGACAGTTACGTTGATAACTACGTAGACGCGGTTGGTCACGCTTACGGCGAATTCGTTTCAAACGGCAACGATACACACAGTAAAGTTTGTGCAAACGATAACTCACACGTTGTTACTGAAAACTGTAAAGGTGGCGTTGCTACTTGCACGGAAAAAGCAAAATGTGAAATATGTAACGCTTATTATGGCGAAAAACTTCCACACGAATATAAAACTGTTGTAACAAAACCTACTTGTACTGAAAAAGGCTTTACAACTTACACTTGTGATTGTGGCGATAGTTACATTGATAATTACGTAGACGCGCTTGGTCATAGTTATCAAGAAGTTGTAACAAAGCCTACTTGTGAAGAAAAGGGCTTTACAACTTACACTTGTTATTGTGGTGATAGTTACGTTGATAACTACGTAGACGCTATCGGCCACGCGTACGGCGAATTTATATCAAACGGCAATGATACACACAGTAAAGAATGTGAAAACGATAATTCGCACGTTGTTACTGAAAACTGCCGTGGCGGTCAAGCAACTGTAACTAAAAGGGCT
Organism: Christensenellaceae bacterium; assembly: GCA_045613025.1. Classification (GTDB taxonomy): domain Bacteria; phylum Bacillota; class Clostridia; order Christensenellales; family Borkfalkiaceae; genus HGM11412. Next base: position 179,005 of record JAZLAE010000029.1, read on the forward strand.
ATTTGTGAAGTATGTAATCACGAATACGGTGACCTTTTAGAGCACTTTGTACATACGTATAACGAACAAATTATAAGTGAAGAATATTTAAAATCACCTGCAACTTGCGATTCTAAGGCTGTATACTATTACGCTTGTATTTGTGGCGGTTATAGTGAAGAAACCTTTGAATACGGTGAAGCGTTAGGTCACAGTTTAGGTGATATTGTATCAAACGGCAACGGTACACACGAAATTTACTGTGCAAACGATAGAACTCATAAAGTAACACAACAGTGTTCTGGCGATACTCCAAGCGACCCTAATCAACCTATAATTTGTTCTTTATGTAATGCTATTTACGCTTATCCGATTGCTCCTGAAATTTCATTTAAACGTAAATCAGTTGAATTAAATTTAGGCGAATTTATTTACTTAGAAATTAGAAGAAACGATATTCCTAATTTGAAAGTTGAATATTATAGTGAAGACGAAAACGTAGTTACTGTTGATAACCACGGTAGAGTAAAAGCAAACTATATCGGTTCAACGTACGTTGTTGCAAAATACGGCAGTGCTATTACTAAATGTTTAGTAACCGTTGTTTGCGATGAGTTTGCAAATCCTGTTCTTATTGACCTTTACGGATTTAACGAAACTTATAACCTTTATAAAAACACTTCGTTTAACTTCTATCCAGCGGTATCGTTTGGCGGTCAAATTTATACAAACTTACAAGCAACTTTCGTTTCAACTAATGAAAATATCGCATACTTTAACGGCAACACTTTAATTACTAAAGACGTATCTGGTAGCGTTGATTGTTACGTTGAAGCAGTTTGGAACGAATACAGTTCTAATGATACTGTAAGATTAAGATTTGATTTCACGGTAGTAATCGTAAAAGAAGCATACCTTACGTTAAAGGATACTTCTGCTGACTATTTTGAACTTTATACTCTTTCTGAATTTGACGGTAAAACCCTTGTAGACTCAAAAGAGTTTATACCTGAATTCTATGCGGAAGGCGAAAAGATTAACGTTGAATTTAACTATGCTATAAGCGATACTTCAGTTATTGATTTTAGTGGAAACCTTATTTCTGCTAAAAAATTCGGCCAAGTTCAAATTGACGTTTCTTGCATATATGAAGGTATTGAATACGTTAAGGTGTTTGATATTAACGTTATTCGTCCTGAAGCCGATTACGAAACTGAAATAACTAATTTCTCTTCTGGTTTAGGTACTTTCAAAGATGCTAAAGACAACTTTATCGAAAAAACTATCACAAATAAAATTTACGGCAATGATAGCGCTAATATTATTGAAGCATACCAAGAAGGCAGACCACTTACTATTGAAGATAACAAAATCTTAGGTATTACAGGCCCTAACAAAGGCGCGTATAATACGGTAATTTCTATTGCTACGGAAACTGAAATTTATAAAGTAGCGTTAAAAGTTTACGGTTTATACATTACAACTGCTGAAGACCTTGGCTTCTTCTCTAAACACTTTGAATTTACTGATTACTATTACGTAGCAAACGATATTGACGCTTCTAATTACGTAATGCCATTATACGGTAAATCTGCTTATGCTGATGACCGTAAAGACGGTGGTTTAAAAGGTGTATTTGAAGGTAACGGCCACGTTATTTCTGGACTTACTGTTAACTCAAGGGGTATGTTCGGTGGCATTAACGGTGCTACTATTCAAAACGTAGCCTTTACTAACGTTAAACTTACAGGTTACTATCCTTGCTTAATTGCACACTTTGAACAAGGCGCTACTAAACTTAAAAATATGTACGTTCAAATTGATAGTATTGCAATTAGGGGTGGCGGTTTATATCAACAACAAATGTCTGTAAATGGTGTTCACGAAAACATTATCGTTGAATACGGAATCAGTAAAGAAGACGTTATAAGTAGGATTGATAGTTATAACGATGATAAGTCAAACATTTCAGTAATTTCTCCACAAAGAACTCAAGTATGGACTGATACGATGTTTACTAATAGTTTCGCTATCTCTTACGCGCCTATCGGTTTATCAAGTCCACACGGTAGTGATTTCACTTGGGCTTCGTTCGTTTTAGCGGAAAACCAAATTACCTTAACTGAAAACGCAACTACTGGTAAAACAGACGTTTCGTTTAAAGATGATTTTGAAAGTCAACTTATCACCCATACGGTATTTAATGCTACTAAGAAAACTAAAACCAACGAAAACGGTATCGACGTTGCTATAGGTATCAAAGCATATCATACCTTTGAAGAAATGCAAGCAGATGAAAGTGCTAATGAAGAAATCTTAAAATCTTTCGATGAAACTTACTGGGCAATTATAAACGGTATTCCACGTTGGAAAGCGTTATCTCATAAAGAACACGAATACCTTGAAAAAGTAGTTGCACCTACTTGCGAAAGCAAAGGTTATACACTTTATTCTTGTACCGGTTGCGACGATAGTTATAAAGACGATTATAAAGACGCTTTAGGTCATAATTACACTGAAACTGTTTATGCTCCTACTTGTTTCAGTAACGGTTATACAATCTATTCTTGCGAAAGATGTAATAGTTGGTACGTTGGCGATAACCAAGTAGAATCATTTGAAAAACATAATTACGTAAACGACGTTTGTACGGGTTGTGGTATATCTAAGAGTGAAGAAAGGGTATTATACTCTCAATTTGATAAGGCGTTAGATTTAGCAACTCTTAAACTTGCGCTTGCAGATAGGGGCGTTAAGATTACTTCGCTTGAAGATATCGACGGCTATCTTGTAAACGGCGAACTTACAAATGAATTAGAACTTGAAGTTATTATTTCTAACAATACAAGTTCTAATAACTCCGGCCGTAACAGGGCGGTTGATACCGCGCAAACGGTTACTGTTGTTGTAAACGGTAATAATTACCTTTTAACTAACGTTTATGCTTACACTAAGATTATCGATGATGCTGAAGACCTTAAAGTGTTCACTATGAAGAACGATAATCAATATAATGAACTTGACGGTTACTTTATCGTTACTAAAAATATTGATGCTACTAAGTTAGTTCTTGACAACCACGTATTTGCAACTGGCGCAGTTAACCCTGGCAACGGTTCAACTGCAGACGTAGGCTTTAGGGGTGTATTTGACGGTCAAGGCCACGTTATTGACGGTTTAGGTGTTAAGTCAAACGGTTTATTCGGTCAAGCGAATGCTCCTGTTATTAAAAACGTCGCGTTTACTAACGTTAAACTTTCAGGTTATTATCCAACCTTGTTAGCACACAATATATCAAGGGGTAAAACCCACAACGATTCTTTCACTAACATTGAAGGTATGATTAGCAACGTTTACGTTTCTGTAAGTTCTATTTCAAAAGGTACTTCAAGGCGTGTAGGTATTTTAGTTAATAATACTTTACCTGCAGTAGTTGCTGTTAGAAACGTAGTTGTTGATTACCTTAGAGTAAGTAGTGAAATTCAAGCGGAAATTGATGCTGCTAAGCCTTTCTATATGTTTGGCTCAAGTAAGAACTCGATGGTTAATGCTACAAGTTCTTATAAAAACGTTTACTCAATTTCTACTGCTCCTGTATTGTCGGCATCATTGCCAGGCTTTGCAGAAAACCAAGTTGAATTTACCCTTAACCAAGCAGGTAGTTCGGTAATTGCTGTTGGCAATGTTATTGATGAACAAGTAAACGAAATTTTAGCATTACACGGTAAAACGTTAACTACGGGCAACGTACTTGTTGGTTTACGTGCTTACGATAGTTACGAAGCAATGGCTTTAGATAGCGAAGCAAACAGTGATAGCCTTGCAACGTTTGATAGCAAGTATTGGACTGTTGTAAACGGCGTTCCTAAATGGAATACGGCAGGTATACCTATCGTTCACGAACACAATATCGTAACTGATAAAGGTTATAGCCCTACTTGTACTGAAACAGGTTTAACCGATGCTAAAACTTGTACAACTTGCGGTAAAACGTTAGCGGTTAAAGAAATTATCCCTGCATTAGGTCATAACTACGGTGAATGGATAGCAAGTTCTAACGGCGAATATTATAGAGTTTGTAAAAACGATAGTTCGCACGTGATTTACGCTAAAGCAATAGAAGAAAAACTTTTATATTCGGCAAACGATAAGGCGTTAGATTTAGTAGGCTTACAACTTGCATTAGCAGATTTAGGCGTTACTATTTCTTCGCTTGACGATATCGATGAATATATCGTAAACGACGTATCTTCAGATACTTTAGAACTTGACGTTATTGTTTCTGGTTCTGGCGTAAACGCTACTGTTGAGGCTCAACAAGTTGTTATCGTTATAGACGGTGAAGAATACGTTTTACCTTACGTTTACGCGTATACAAAAGTTATTGACGAAGCAAGCGATTTAGCGGTATTCGTATTAACTGAATACACTGCGGAAAATCGACTTGACGGTTACTATATTTTATCTAAAGATATCGACGCTACCGGTTACGTTCACGGCACACATACTTTCACTGGTGGTGGTACTACTTATGCTGGTAGCAAAGATAAAGGCTTCTCTGGTTCGCTTGATGGTAATGGTTATACTATTTCTAACTTTACTTCTATCAACAACGGTTTATTCGGCCAAGCAACTGCACCGATTGTTAAAAACATCGCGTTTACAAACGTTACTATCACTGGTTACTACGGTACGTTATTTGCTCACTCTATTAACCGTGACGGCTGGATAGATGGTAAAGGTTATACTGAAGAAGCGTTATTTGAAAACGTTTATATCCAAATTGATAAAGTAATTTGGGGTGCTTCAAAACGTGTTGGTATTTTAGCAAACAACACAATGCCATTATCAATAAGAGTTAAAAACGTAGTTGTTGAATACACTAACGCTAAAGCGGACGGTGTTTACGATAAGGTATACGCTTTAACACACGAATTCGGTATCTTCGGTGGCTCTAACGGCTCTGATATGCAAAAAACGTTAACTTTCGAAGGCGCTTATGCTATAACAGACCTTCCTGTAATGTACTCAAGGGGCACAAGACCTTACGCTGCAGAAAACCAAGTAGAACACACCATCTCTAATGGTTACTGGATTGCTTCTGTTGGCGAAATTTATGATACAGAATACGCTAACTTCTTAACTGCAAAAGGTTTAACGTTAGACGTTCATATGGTTGCACGTGGTTTACGCTTCTACGCTAATAAAGATACAATGGCTTTAGATAGCGAAGCAAATGCTAACACGTTAGCAACGTATAGTGAAGAATTCTGGACTATTATAAACGGTGTACCTTACTGGAAACACAAACACTCTTATAAAGTAGAATTTAAAGATGCTACTTGTGAAGAAAACGGCGTAGTTAATTTCGCTTGTGATTGTGGCGATTCTCACTCTAAAGTAATTAGTGACGCGTTAGGCCACGAATACGGTGAATTTGTTTCTAACGGCAACGGTACGCATAGCAAAGTTTGTGTAAACGACGGCTCTCACGTTATTACAGAACAATGTAAGGGCGGTGTTGCTACTTGTTCGGATAAAGCGGTTTGTGAAGATTGTGGCGGTGAGTATGGCGAATTACTTGCACATACGTATAGCGAAATAGTTTCTAACCCTACTTGCGATAAACAAGGCTATTCGGTATTCTACTGTGATTGCGGTCATAAATATATAGGTAATTACGTAGACGCGTTAGGTCACGACTATAGCATTTTCACAACAAATGGCGACGGTACACACTCTAAGGTTTGTGCTAATGATAAATCACACGTTGTTATAGAAGATTGTCGCGGTGGTCACGCTACCGAAACTAAAAAACCTGTTTGTGAATTGTGTAATAGTAAATACGGTTCAGTTTTAGTACACTCTCATAACTTTACTGAACAATTAATCACTAACAAGTTCTTAAAATCTTTAGCAACTTGTGAATCTAAAGCAGTTTACTATTATGCTTGTGATTGTGGCGAAATAGGCGAAGAAACGTTTGAATACGGAAAAGCGTTAGGCCACGCTTACGGCGAATTCATTTGCAACGGCAATAGCACTCATAGTAGCGTTTGTGCAAACGATAGTTCACACGTTATAACTGAAGATTGTTATAGCAACACATTAGTTTGTGATGGTTGTGGTAGCAGGGTTCTTCCTAAAGTATATGGTACTGAAGGTCTTGAATTTGAAATTGCAACTACTAAAACGGGTATTAAATACGCTATTTGTACGGGTATAGGCACTGCTACTGATAACGAAATTATTATTCCTTCACACTACCAAGGCTACGTTGTTGAAGAAGTTGCGCCAAGCGCATTTAAAGGCAACAATAATATTACGTCAATTAAGTTTGTGTACGGTATGGAAAGAATAGGTATGTATGCTTTCCAAAATTGTACGGAACTCTTTATGGTATACGTAAGCGAAACTGTTGAAAATATCGGATACAACGCGTTTGGCTACTGTGAAAAATTATTAAACGTTTGCAACGACTCTAATATCCAAATTGTAAAAGGTGAAATTTCAAACGGTGCAATCGGTAGTTATGCTTGTAACGTATATTCATCAACAAGCGGTCAACCTGGCGAATTCGTTATTGAAGGCGATTACGAACTCTTCGTATTCACAGGCAATAAATACATTGTTAAATACAACGGTACGTCATCTGACTTAGTATTCCCTGAAGGTACTACGGGTATTTATAAAGACGTATTCAAGGGTAATAAAGCAATAACTGAAATTACTTTCCCTGCATCGCTTACTTACATTGGTAAATTAGCATTTGCGGATTGTACTTCACTTACTAAAGTAAATTTCCCTAAAGATACTCAAATTAAAGAGATAGGCACAATGGCGTTTGCTAACTGTAGCGCTCTTACTGAGTTTAACTATGGTGGTAGTTTAGAATCTTACCTTAATATTACCTTCGCTAACGATACGGCTAACCCGCTTAACCACGTTTATTCGTTAGACCCTGATGATGCAGTTGCTGAATACAGATTTATCCCTAAAGACGTTGATAACCGTAAAACTTTAAGAATAGCAGGTCAAATTTATGAAACGCTTGTAATTCCTGAAGGTGTTAAAGTTATTAAAAATTCAGCGTTTGTAAACTGTGATAACATTAAAACGCTTGTTATTGCTTCAACAGTTGAAGAAATTGAACCGTTTGCATTTGCATATTCTTCTGTAGAAGAAATAGCGTTTAACGGCGAAAGCAATTTAAAAATTATTGGTAATAACGCCTTTGCAAACTGTATCAATATTACTAAACTCAACTTACCAAGAAGCCTTGAATACATTGAACTTCAAGCATTCTTCGGTTGTAAAAACCTTACTTCGTTAGTGTTTGAAGACAACAATAATCTTCAAGTTATAGGTCAAAAGGCATTCTTCTATTGTTACACTCTTGAATCGGTATTTATCGGTAACAACAGTAGCCTTAAAGAACTTAAAGACGAATGCTTCTACAATTGTTCTAAATATTATTCAAGTACACGTACTTATACGGGTCTTAAATACTTTAGTTTTGGTAACAACAGTAAGGTTGAAACAATAGGCAGGTCTGCATTTAGAGAATGTAAAATATTCGTAGAACTTTATATTCCTAAGTCTTGTACGTCTATCGGCGACTACGCGTTCAGCGGTTGCTTTAAAACGGTAAGGGGTGGCCCTGATTCGTTAAAGATTTACGCAGAAGCAACGTCAGTTCCTTTAGGTTGGGAAAACAATTACAACTCTTCAAACTGTGTAGTAACATTTGGCGTAGAGTATCCTACTTTATAAAATAAAGTAAAAAGCAAAACAAAATTCCAAGGCATTTCGCCTTGGAATTTTTATGTGTAAATTTATTTAAAGCATAAAAAATGCTCCCATGCGGGAGCATTTTAATTATCTATCGATTTCGAAAAGTTCAAGCGGGTAGTGTGTTAAGTTTTCACAACCGTCTTTAGTAATTCTTACAACGTCTTCTATTCTTATACCGCGTTTTGTATCGTGGTTGCCAAGGAATAAGTCAGAGCAGAAAGTCATATTTTCTTGAAGTAAATAATCACTTGTTGTTTCTACCCAAGGTGCTTCGCCTTCCATAAGACCGTTGCCGTGGAAAGGTCCGTATAAGTAATGGTCTTCATAGCCGTATTCTTTAACTTTTTGTAAGTGGAATAAAGCAACGTCTTTAGCGGGAACGCCTTCTTTAACCATTGCTAAGATTTCCCTTTGAAGTTGATAGCCCGTTTCGATAAGGCGTTTTTGTTCTTCCGTTGCCTTGCCAAATACAACTGGTCTACCGATTGTTGAAGCGTAGCCTTCGTATCTTGCACCGATTTGTAAGAATGTTAAATCGCCTTTTTGAATAACCTTTTGTCTTGGACGGCTAATTGCTTGGTCACTACCGTCGCCGGTTAATACCCAAAGTGGATAACTTTCTCTTTCTGCGCCAAGTTCGTGCATTTTGCCAAGTGCTAAACCAACTACTTGAGTTTCAGTCATACCAACTTTAATGTTTGCAAGAACGTAATCCATAGTTTCTCTTGTAATTTCGGCAGCCTTTCTCATACAAGCAAGTTCGTTTTCAGTTTTTATCATTCTAAGTTTAGCAACCATATTATCGGCTTTTTCAATTTTTACGTCGCCGAACGGTTTTAAACAGTCTGCTAAATCGTTATAAATACCAACTGTTAAAAGTGGAAGACCTGCAACGCCCATTTTGCTAATTTTAGTAATACCGCATTCAGCAAATACGCTTGTAAAGGTATCAAGTGGTTTGCCAGGGTATTCAGGTTCACTTGATTCCCTAAACGCTTTAACAAGTCTAATATCAGGAATTCTTGAACGGTCGGTTGCGTATGTGAAACTTTCAGGACCGATTAAAAGTTTAGCGTCGCCTTCTTGAGGGATTAAAACGCCCGCAGTTTCAAACGATGGCCAGTAATCGCTGTAATAACGTACGTATTGTGGTTCGGCTTCGTTGCCGTAGCATAATAATACGTCGTAGCCGTATTCTTTCATAAGTTCTTGAGTTTTTAATACTCTTTGTTTAAATTCGCTATCAGGTATTCTAATCATTTTTTATTCTCCTTTATCGTTATCCAACCAGTTTTGTGGGTTTGTTTTAAGCATTGTATCAATTTGTTCTTGAGTGATGCCTTCGTCTTCCATCATAGGAAGAATATTAGTTAAAAGGTGGTCGTAACCCCAAGCACCGTAAGTTCTTAAGCAAGTTTTTAAGCAAACGTCGCAACTAAGAAGTATTTGGTTAAGATAACCTTTATCAATTAAAAGTTTAACAAGTTTAACCCTTTCTACGTCGGTTGCGAATAAGCCGTAGCCCGCGTTTCTAACTTCTCTATCAACGTAGTATTCTTTACCGAAGTTATCAAACTCAACGTAAACGCCGTATTCTAAAAGTTTTAAAATGTAATCAAGCCTATTTTCAACGTCGATATGCGATATCGCAATACGTTTAGGGTCAACGCCCATAGAAAGTAAAATTTCTACGCTTTCAAGCCCGTTAGTAGTCCACGGATTGATATGAACAAGTATGCCAACGCCCGTTTCTTTATGTGCAATAGCCGCCGCCCTTAAAACGCGCCTTTCTTCTTCGTTGAAGATTTCGCTAATGCCGATTTCACCGATAACGCCTGCTTTAATATCAGTGCCGTCTGCACCTTCGCGGATTTCCTTTATCATAAGGTTGGCAATTTCATTTTCCGTCATATTTTTAAGTTCTTGTGGGTGAGAAGAATAAACGTAAAAGCCCGTACCCATAATAACGTTAAGTCCTGTGTCTTGTTCGATTCTTCTTAAAAGTTCAGGGTATCTACCTATACCAGGCATAGTAGCGTCAACAACAGTTTGACCGCCCGCGTCTTTAAAGCGCAAAATTTCTTTCTTTTGCGTTTCGTAATCCATCATTATAAGGTTTTGTTTAAGTGCGTAAGGGTCACGGTTTAAAATGCCAAGCACGTCCATCGTTACTGGGTGAGTAGAAGGGTCTTCAATACCTTTTACAGGGTGTTCAGTAAAGAAATTTGTAAGTTCTATAAAGATGTGTTCGTGCGGGGTAACTACACCTAAGTCTTCTTTTTTCAACTTTTTAGTTGTTGTTTGAATAGACATAAAATTCTCCTTTTTGTAATTTTAAAATGAGTTTTTTAAAATTTCTATATAAAATAGCATACGAATTGCCTAAATTACATAAATAATAAACTTAAAACGTTCCTTATTTAAGATTATAATCTAAAATTAATTTAAAATCAATACTAAATTGAGAATTATTACTAATATTTAAGCATAAATATTTATATGGAAATAAATTTTAACGAACTTAAAAAGAAAGAAGTGGTTGACGTTTCAAACGGCAAAAATTTAGGCAAAATTTCTGACCTTATTATAGATATAGATAGCGGTTTGATTTTAAAAATAGTAGTTCCCGGTAAAAAGGGCGGGTTTTTAAACTGCGATGAGTTTTTTATAGATTATAAATGTATAGAAAAAATCGGCGACGACGCCATTTTATATAAAAAGTGCCGTATAAAACCCGACTGCCCTCCGTCTAAGTGCGATTGCGCCTTTACTATGCCGTGTGAAAATTCTTTTGAACCGCCACCCCGCCGTGAGTTTGACGACGAATAATTCTAAGCCTTATTATTAAGGCTTTTTTTATTGCGAAAAACTTGAAATTTTAGTTTTTTTATAGTACAATAATATTATGGAAGAAAGAACTTTAAACGCTAAAACCGCTAAAAATATTTTTGACTACGTTTTGATAGCCGTTTTAGTGGTAAATTTAATATATTCGTTATTTGTACCACATATTAAAAGTGAAATTGTTCAAGTGGTATTTTCTTATTTTTGCACGCCTATTTGTATTGTTTTAGGCGTTTACGCTTATGCGGAAAAATCTAAGGAAAACGTTTTATCCGTTGCTAAATTTACAAAACCGCGTTTAAACGTTGTTATTGCAACCCTTTTAATAACTTTTGGCATGATGTTCGGGCTTGCGGAACTCAACAATTTATTCGTAAAGTTTTTAGGTCTTTTCGGATATAATCCAACACCTATTACCTTGCCTGAAGGCGACCCGTTAAACATTAGGCTTGTTATAATTTTTATTTGTTTTTTACCTGCGCTTTTTGAAGAGTATTTAATGCGCGGTATCATAGTAAAATCGTTAGAAAAAAGTGGTAAGATATTTGCGGTATTAGCATCGGCTACCTTATTTGCGCTTTTTCATATGTCACCACAACAAACAATTTACCAGTTTGCAGTAGGTGCTCTTTACGCGCTTATAGTAGTTTACGGCGGTAATTTTTATTTAACTTTTATCTCTCACTTTATCAACAATTTATTTATCGTATTAAACGAATATTTCTTTAAAATAACTTTCACTTTAGAACTTGAAATTATTTTAACGGTGCTTGGTTTATTAGCGCTTGTTCTTGGTTTGTTTTTACTTGTGTTTAACTCTAAAAAAGAACCTAAAACGGCTGAAATGTTAAGCGAAAGAAAATCATTTTTCAAGGGTTTTCCTTTTGGCGTTGTAGTGTGCGTTGTATTTTGGATTATTAACTTGATAGGGTAATTATGTTAAAGGTAAATATTGTTGCGGTTGGAAAAATTAAAGAAAAATATTTTCAAGAAGCCGTTTTGGAATATCAAAAACGCTTATCTAAATTTTGCAACCTTAAAATAATAGAAGTAAAAGAAGAAAATTTCGTGCAAGAGCCTAACGAATCTGAAAAACTTACCATTTTAAAAAAGGAAGGCGCTTCTATATTAAAAGAACTTAAAGGGCACGTTATCGCAATGGCAATCGAAGGTAAAAAATACTCATCGGTTGAATTTTCTTCGCTTTTAGAAAAACTTAAAAATCAAGACGGCGAAATAACTTTCGTAATAGGCGGTTCTTACGGCATAGACGATGAAGTTAAGCAAAAAGCAAAACTTAAATTTTCTTTTTCGGATATGACTTTTCCGCATACGCTTGCAAGGGTTATGCTTGTTGAACAGTTATATCGCGCTTTTACAATTTCAGTAGACGGAAAATACCATAAATGATAGATAATAAAATTAAATTTATGAAAACGGCTTACAAATTAGCCCAAAAAGCCTACGACATAGGCGAAGTTCCTATAGGTGCAGTTATCGTAAAGGACGGTAAGATTATAGCAAAAGCCTATAACAAGCGTAACTGTAAACGCTTGGCAACTGCGCACGCGGAAATTTTGGCGATAGAAAAAGCCTGCAAAAAACTTAACGACTGGCGACTTGATGCTTGCGAAATGTACGTTACTTTAGAGCCTTGCCCTATGTGTGCGGGCGCAATAGTAAACTCACGCATTAAAAAACTATATTTCGGCGCGTATGAAAGAAAAAGCGGAAGCGTGTTTAGTAACTATCAAATACTTTTTAAAGGCGGGCTTAACCACACTGTAGACGCCGAAGGTGGTATTTTAGAAGAAGAATGTTCTATGCTTTTAAAGAAGTTTTTTAAAAGCAAGCGAAATAATTGAGATTTTACCCCTTTTTTCGTTGACTATTTTTTTAGTATTTACTAAAATATATATATAATTATACTATTCGGAGGCGCTACTATGATTACACATAGCACGGAGATTAAACTTTTTTGTGGCAATTCTAACAAGAAACTTGCCGAAGCCATTGCTAAAGAACTTAAAATGGAATTAAGCGTAGCAGAAGTTGGCAGATTTAGCGACGGTGAAATTAACGTTCACATCGGCGAATCTGTTAGGGGTAGGGACGTATTCGTTATCCAATCAACTGGTCAACCAGTTAACGAAAACCTTATGGAACTTCTTGTTATGATTGATGCTTTAAGAAGAGCTTCTGCAGGTAGAATTACCGCAGTTATCCCTTACTTTGGTTATGCAAGGCAAGATAGAAAAGCACGCCCACGTGACCCTATCACCGCTAAACTCATAGCAGACCTTCTTCAAACCGCAGGTGCAGATAGAATCTTAACTATGGATTTACACGCGCTTCAAATTCAAGGTTTCTTTGATATCCCTGTTGACCATCTTATCGGCGGTCCATTACTTTACAAATCTTTCAAGAGCATTGTTGACGATAACTTCGTTGTTGTTTCACCAGACGTTGGCTCTGTTGCAAGGGCAAGAAACGTTGCTTCTAAACTTGGTTGCAATATGGCTATTATCGACAAACGTCGTCCTAAAGCAAACCAACTTGAAGTTATGAACATTATCGGTGACATTAAAGGTAAAAAATGCCTTATGGTTGACGATATGATTGATACCGCTGGTACTATCGTTCAAGGGGCTGAAGCGTTATACAAAAACGGCGCTACTGAAATTTACGCTTGCTGTACTCACGCTGTATTCTCTGGCCCTGCTATCGAAAGAATTAAAAACTCACACATCACTAAACTTGTAGTTCTTGATACTATCGATTTACCAGAAGAAAAAAGGCTTGATAAAATTGAAGTTATTACTTCTGCTAAATTATTTGCACGCGCTATCGAAAACATCTATAAAGATAACGCTATGACAGATATTTCTGTTGACTAAGAGTAAGTTGTTAAACGACAATAAAACACTTTTCGCAATATTGCGGAAAGTGTTTTTTATTTTTTATAAAAAATATATATAAAAATAGTTGACAATAGGGGGTAGTGTTTATATAATAATCTTGTTTAGTTTTATTAAACAAAAAGTTTAGGCTTTCTAATCTTAAACAAAAAGAAGGTGCAAAATGATTTTAGGTGATAAAATTAAAGAATTAAGGCTTGGTTGTGATTTAACGCAAGAAGAACTTGCCAACCGTTGTGAACTTACAAAAGGTTATATTTCGCAACTTGAAAACGATTTAACAAGCCCGTCTATCGCTACGCTTATTGATATACTTTCGGCGCTTGGAACTTCCTTAAAAGAGTTTTTTGCCGATGAAGAAGAGCAAAAGATAGTTTTTTCGGAAAACGATTTTATAGAGAAAAAGGTTGACGGAATAACTTACAACTGGCTTGTACCTAACGCGCAAAAAAACGAAATGGAACCTATGCTTATCGAACTTGAAAAGAACGTTGCAACCGAAGAAGACGTTCCGCACGAAGGCGAAGAGTTTGGTTACGTTTTAGATGGAGAGATTGTTTTACACATCGGTAAGAAAAAACACGTCGTCAAAAAGGGCGAAAGTTTTTATTATCAAGCGGATAAATCTCACTATATTATAAATATAAAGGATAAGGTAGCCAAATTTTTATGGATATCTTCTCCACCAACTTTTTAGATAGTAGTCTTTACCATCTCATCTCTTTGATTTTTGGTGGCAAAACAATAAAAAATACTTTGCGTTTTGTTCAGTTACAGACCGCACGGGTATGCGCCTTCACAATAACGCGGGTCTTTTTTACCGTTTTATCCCCCAAATCATAATAAATTATTAATCAAACATTTTCAATGTTAAAGCCTATAAGGAGAAGCTTATGAAAAACTTAGAAAAAAATAAAATTATTGAACTTGTTGACGTTTGTAAGGAATACGATGATACCCCTGCCGTTAACAACGTTAACTTATACGTAAAAAAAGGAGAGTTTATTACCTTTTTAGGTCCATCAGGTTGCGGTAAAACTACAACCCTTAGAATGATTGCGGGTTTTGAAAAACCAACAAGCGGTAAAATATATTTAAACGGCAAGGATATCACTGAACTTCCACCGCACAAAAGACCTGTTAACACGGTTTTCCAAAGGTACGCGTTATTTCCACACCTTAACGTATACGATAATATAGCGTACGGTTTAAAACTTACTAAACTTAAAGTTACTTACGAAACTCCGCAAGGTCAACAATATTCAAGAATTGAAAGGTACACCAAAGAAGAAATTAACGAAAAAGTTAAAAAAGCCTTAAAAATGGTAGACCTTGAAGGTTTTGAAACGCGTAGCGTATCAACTTTATCTGGTGGTCAACAACAACGTATTGCTATTGCAAGGGCGATTGTTAACGAACCTGAAATCTTGCTTTTAGACGAACCTCTTGGCGCGTTAGACCTTAAAATGCGTAAGGATATGCAACTTGAACTTAAAGATATGCACAATAAACTTGGCATAACTTTCATTTACGTTACTCACGACCAAGAAGAAGCCTTAACTATGAGTGATACCGTTGTTGTTATGAAAGACGGTAAAATTCAACAAATAGGCACTCCGCAAGATATTTACAACGAACCTAAAAATACTTTCGTTGCCGACTTTATCGGTGAAAGTAATATTTTAAGCGGTACTGTTGTAGGGGATAAAAAGGTTAGATTTGTAAACAAGGTATTCGACTGTATCGATGAGTTCGAACTCAACGAAAAAGTTGACGTAGTAGTTCGCCCTGAAGATATCGAAATCGTGCCTTTCGGCGAAGGTATGGCGTCAGGCGTTATCGATTCGTGCATCTTTAAAGGTATGCACTATCAAATGGTAATGCTTGTTGGTAGAACAGAACTTATTATTCAAAGCACTAAAGGCTACGAAAAAGGCGAAAAAGTTAGCGTAAATATTGCGCCTAACAATATCCACTTAATGCACAAAGAATTCGTTTCTAACGTGTTTGACGGCTATATCACTAAAGACAACACCGTTTGCTTTGGCGGTGGCGAATTTGCTTGTGACGTAACTCAATTATACCCTGGCTCTAAACTCACTGAAGACGGCTACCTTTTAACTAAAGACGGCAAGGAACTTGATTTAACCGACGTTGACGTTAAAGTTGAAGTAGGTCTTAAAGATATAGAAATTAGCGACGATGAAACTGCAGGTGGCGCGGTAGGTAATATTATATCTATTATCTATAAAGGCGACCACTATCAACTTATCGTTCGTGTAGAAGGCGAAGAATACGAAGAAGATTTCGTATTTGATACCGTAGATACTTGGAACGAAAACGATAGGGTAAGTATCAATATTTCAAGGGATAAAATTAAACTTGCTTTAAAACAGGAGAATAAAAAGAGATGAAAGAAGGTAGGATTGTAAAAAAACAACCGTTACAACCTATCGTTGAAGGTAAAAAAAGTTTGTTTAACTTTTCAAGAAAACAACTTTGTATTCCTTACGGCTTGTTTTTAGTATTTTTTGTTATATTTCCGTTACTTTTAATAGTTTACTACGCTTTTACTAACGGTACTGGTGAGTTTACTATTGATAACTTTATTGCGTTTTTTCAAGACACAACAAAAATTAGTACCCTTATAATAAGCGTATTTGTAAGTTTATTAGTTACTTTTTTATGCTTGCTTATAGCGTATCCCGTAGCATACGTTTTATCGCGTATGAACGGCAAAACTGCGTTCGTGTTACTTTTATTATTTATACTTCCAACTTGGCTTAACTTCGTATTAAGGGCTATGGCTATGAAAGAAGTATTATCACTTATCGGCGTTCCGCTTGGCAACGGCGCAAGCATTATAGGTTTAGTTTACGACTTTTTACCGTTTATGATTATGCCACTTTACTCAACCCTTGTTAAACTTGACAAGAGTTTAGAAGAAGCGGCTTCCGACCTTGGTGCAAGCAAATCAAAAGTATTTTTAAACGTTACTCTTCCGCTTTCCGTTCCTGGTATTATAAGCGGTGCAATGATGGTATTTTTACCTGTTATGAGTTGCTACGTTATTACCGATACCTTTAGCGGTGGTAGTGGTTTTTCACTCATAGGTAAACTTGTTGCTATCTGCTTCCTTGGCGTAGGTGGTGCACCTATCCAAATTAACGACGGTGCTGCTTTAGCACTTGTAATGCTTGTTATTATGGTTATCACTATGTCGGTAACCGGTGGCTTTAAAAATTCCGAAAATACGAGGGGGACTAATTTATGATTAAAAAGTTCTTTTCAAGGGGATACGTGTTTTTAGTTCTTGCGTTTATTTATATCCCTATTTTCATTTTAATTTTATACAGTTTTAACTCTGGTAAAACTATCGGCACGTGGGAAGGCTTTGATTTAAAGTGGTACTTTAAACTTGGCGAAGTTAAAGACGTTGTTATAAACACCGTGGTTCTTGCCTTAGTAGCCGCAACCATTGCTACTATTTTAGGTACGCTTGGCGCTATCGGTATTTTCTATAGCAAAGGTAAATTAGGTAAATCGGTTAACTTATTTTCGCAAATTCCCGTTGTTAACTCTGAAGTAGTTACCGCGTGTGCGCTTGTAATGTTACTTATGCTTTTAGGCTTTTCAAACAGGTCGATTTTCGGTTTGTACGTAGGTCATATTATCCTTATTACACCTTTTGTTGTGTTATCGGTTATGCCTAAACTTAAACAAATGGACCCGTCATTATACGAAGCGGCACTTGACCTTGGCGACACTCCTTTCCAAGCACTTTGGAAGGTAGTTATCCCTGAAATTTTACCAGGCGTTTTTGCGGGCTTTATGCTTGCCGTTACTTTATCGCTTGACGATTACATTATCACGGCAACACTTGCTCCGCTTGACTTTGATACCATTAGTACCGCAGTTTATAAAGCCATTGCTTTAAGTACAAAGCAAGCAAGTGAAAAAGTTCCTATTTACCGTGCTTTAACAACTATTATCTTCTTGCTTACTGTAATTTTTGTGGTAATTGCTAACGTTAATGCTAATAAAAAAGCAAAAAGGAGTGGCAAATAATGAAAAGATTAGTTATTAAATTGTTTACCTGCCTTTTTA
The DNA here is from genome assembly GCA_045613025.1 of Christensenellaceae bacterium. Classification (GTDB taxonomy): domain Bacteria; phylum Bacillota; class Clostridia; order Christensenellales; family Borkfalkiaceae; genus HGM11412. The sequence goes on from JAZLAE010000029.1 coordinate 196,647, forward strand.
CTTTAGCGGTTGCCTTTTCTGGTTTTGGTTTTAACGTTGAAACCGTTAAAGGCGCAGAAAAAGAAATCACTGTATTTAGTTGGGAAGACTATATGGAAGTAGGCGAAGAAGGGGATATTTCAGAAGACACCGACCTTATTTATAAGTTTGAACAAGAATCGGGTATAAAAGTTAACTACATTACCTTTGCAACAAACGAAGATATGTACAACGAACTTATTAAAAACCCTAAAGCGTGCGACCTTATTTGTCCATCTGAATATATGATTATGAAGATGAAAGAAGAAGGCTTAATTAAACCGTATTCTTTCCCTGAAAACTGGCTTACTTACGGTTCGCCGTATATTCAAGACACCTTTAAAAAACTTGGCTTCAACGTATGTGAAGATAAAACTTACGCTATCGGTTATATGTGGGGTACAATGGGCTTTATCTATAATATGGATAAAGTAAACGAAGAAAACCTTAAAAACTGGAAGTCTATTTGGAACGAAGAGTTTAAAAACAAAGTTACAATCAAAGATAGTATTAGGGATACCTACATTATGGCTTTAGGTGCTCTTTACGAAGAAGAACTTTTAGAACTTAAAGATAGTTACGTTAAAGGCGATGTTACCGAAGAATACTACTCAAACAAAGTTTTTGAAATCTTTAATAGAACAGACGAATACACTCTTGTAAACGTTGAAAGAATTTTAAAAGAATTAAAATCTAATCTTTACGGCTTTGAAGTTGATAGTGGTAAAAACGATATTATCGACGGCAAAATCAACGTAAACTTTGCTTGGAGTGGCGATGCTGTTTTTGCTATGGACGAAGCCGAAGGAATTGTAGAACTTGGCTATATCGTTCCCGAAGAAGGCTCTAACGTTTGGTTTGACGGCTGGGTAATGCCAAAGAACGCCAACGAAGAATTAGCACTTGAATTTTTAAACTTTATCTCTACCCCTGAATCCGCAATTCGTAATATGGATTATATCGGCTATACAAGTTGTATCGCTGGCGAAGAAGTTTTTGAAAGGGCTGTAGAATATTATGGTGTAGAAGACGGCGAATACGAAATAGACCTTAATTATTTCTTCGGTGGCGAAGAAAACGGCAAGTACGTTATTAAAACTGATAGTTTATATCGCCAAGCCGCAACTCAATACCCAAGTAAAGACGTAGTTGTTAGATGTGCCGTAATGGATATGTTTAAAGACAAAACTCTTGAAGATATCAACACAATGTGGAATAACGTTAAATTTATTACTTTCCCAACCTTCATCATTTGGATAGTAGTAGGTATCGTTGTTTTAGCCTTTGCCCTTGTTTTATTTGTAAAATACAAAGATAGAATGCTTATTTTTAACAAGCGTAAAAAGGGTGGTAAAATAATTAAAATTGAAAAAATTTAAAAGCGTATAAGCGTCGTTATACGGCGTTTTCTCTTCGTTTGTGTGACTACAATGACCAAAAGGTCTATTGTATCCACCCAAACTCGCGAGCCTTGTCTGACTCGCTTCTACACTTTTAAATACGCACATTATTTAAGTCGGGTATATTTTAGCCTTGTCTTGCTTGTATCTATCGACTTAAAAAATCACTTTATTAAACTTAATAAAATAAAGCGTTTGGCAAAATTGCCAAACGCTTTTATCGTATATTGATATTATCCACACTTCTTACCTATTCACTATTACTTCTTACCTTAAACAAGCCTTGTCTTGCTTGTATAAATCTCCTTAATACACAATATTCACTCCGTCAAGGTTTACGCCTTCGGGTGGTTTACAGTCGGTTATAACAACGTCGTAATCTTTAAGTTTTGCCGTGCAGTACGTTCCTTGTTCGTTAAACTTGGTATGGTCTACAAGCAAAATTCTACGCTTACTCTTTTTAAACGCCATTTGTTTGAGTTCTCTGCCGTCAAGTGAGCGTTCGTACGCGCAACCGTCAATCACCGATGCGCAAGACGTTAACATTAAATCAAAGTTAAAGTCGTCCATTTGCCTTGTAGTCCAACTTCCTGTTGTAGAGTTGGTGTTAAAATGCACCGTTCCGCCAAGAAGTATTAAACTGATATTCGGCTTTTTAGAAAGTTGTATTGCCGTTTGCAAGTTATTGGTTATTACCGTTTTATAGTTTAAATCCATACGTTCGGCAAGGGCAAGCGCCGTTGAAGAACTATCAATAAAAACCGTTTTAAAAAACGGTATATGAAGTAGCGCTTTGGTTGCAACGCGCTCTTTTTCTTTGGGGTTTTTTTCCATACGGAAAAATATAGATATCTCTGATGAGTTTTCAGGAAGTATCGCTCCGCCGTGGCTTCTTTCAATTAGCCCCATACTTTCCATTTCAGTTAAATCACGCCTTATAGTTGCTTCTGATACGTATAAAGTTTTGCTAAGTTGCGATACCCTAAGTGACTTATGTTCTTTAAGTGCGTTTAAAATGCCGTTTTGCCTTTCGTTTAATGCCATAATTTACTCCTTTTTGCAAAAATTATGTTCATTTATGTTCGTTTATGATTGAATTATATCAAATTCAAAGTCGTTTGTCAACTTTTCAAACATATATGGAAATGCTTTTCCTTATATGATATAATAAGTGCGATTGATTAAATGTTTACTGTGGCGGGTAAAACCGCCAAAAAAATCAAAATAAATTTTTATAAAGGAAAGGTATTTTATGAAATCGATTTTTGAACTCAAGAAGGAAATTTGCGAAGTAGGTCATAAACTTTATGCCCAAGGTATGGTAGCCGCTAACGACGGTAACATTTCTGTAAAAATCAGCCCACGCGAATACTTATGTACTCCAACTGGCGTATCTAAAGGCGCGCTTACACCTGATATGATTATCAAGGTTGATGAAAACGGCAAAAAGTTAGAAGGTACTTTAAATCCATCTTCAGAAATTAAAATGCACATGCGTGTTTACAAAGAACGTCCTGACGTTAACGCAGTAGTTCACGCGCACCCACCTATCGCTACGGCTTTCACCGTTGCTGATATTGAACTTGACCAATACATTTTACCAGAAGCGGTACTTACTATCGGTGAAGTTCCTACTTGTGACTATGGTACTCCATCTACTATGGAAATTCCTGACTCACTTGAACCATATATCCAAAATCACGATGCTTTCTTACTTAGAAACCACGGTGCTTTAACAGTTGGTTGCGACCTTAACAAAGCAATGTTCGTTATGGAAGAAGTTGAATTCAACGCTAAAATTTGTAAATATGCAATGGAACTTGGCGCTGTTCACGAAATCCCTAACAACCAACTTAAAAAACTTATGGACTTAAGAAAGAAAATGAATCTTCCTGGTCGTCACCCTGGTATTGAAATCGAAGAAGAAAAGCCTGCTTGCCAAAGCAAAGAAGAATTAGTTGCTGAAATCACACGTAAAGTATTAGCAGAATTAAAGAAATAAGGAGTAACTTATGGCTATAAATTGGACGGAAACTCAAATTGAAGAAGTTGTTGCGTCCGTTATAAAAACGCTTAACAAAAGCGGTGCTTCAGCGGTAGAACCTGCGCAAAATAGTAACGGTTGGTCGTCAACGGAGTATCAAGGTAGAAAACTTAAAGGTATCTACCAAGATATGAACGACGCGATTGACGCGGCAACCATCGGCTATAAATGCGTAAGGCAAATGTCTCTTAAAGAACGTGAAAGAATTATCACGGCTATAAGAAATCTCTGTAGAGCCGAAGCACCTATTATGGCATCGTTAGGTGTAGCCGAAACTAAAATGGGTAGGGTAGAACACAAGGCTGCTAAGCACATCTTAGTTGCTGACAAAACCCCTGGTACTGAAGATATTATATCTGAAGTTAAAACGGGCGATTGCGGTTTAACCCTTACCGAAATGGCGCCTTTCGGCGTTGTTGGTAGCATTACCCCAAGTACAAACCCAAGTGAAACGGTTATCTGTAATAGTATTGGTATGATAGCGGCTGGTAACGGCGTTGTATTCAACCCACACCCTAACGCTATATCGGTATCCAACTATGCAGTTGACCTTGTAAATAGGGCAAGTGCTTCGGTAGGCGGACCTGAAGTTTTAGTTGCATCGGTTGTTAAGCCAACTTTAGATACGGCACAAATAATGTACAAACACCCAAATATTAAACTTTTAGTTTGTACGGGTGGTCCGGGCGTTGTTAAAGCAGTTTTATCAAGCGGTAAAAAGGCTATCGGCGCGGGCGCAGGTAACCCACCTGTTATCGTTGACGATACTGCTGATATTGCAAAGGCTGGTAAAGATATTATCGACGGTTGCTGTTTTGATAATAACCTTCCTTGTATCGCTGAAAAAGAAGTATTCGTTTTAGAAAACGTAAAAGACGCGTTAATTAACGAAATGCTTAAAAACGGCGCTTATAAAATCACTAAGCAAGAAGCGGAAAAACTTGCTGGCGTAGTACTTGTTGATACTAAAACAAAATCGGGCGAAGTTAAAAAGACTATTAGCCGTGATTGCGTTGGTAGAGATGCTGCGGTTCTTTTAAAGAAAATTGATATTAACGTAGGCGAAGATATTAGATGTATCATTTGCGAAGCGGAATTTGAACATCCTTTCGTTCAACACGAACTTATGATGCCTATTCTTCCTATCGTTTCGGTATCAAGCGTTGACGAAGCCATTGATTTAGCCGTTAAAGCCGAACACGGCAATCGTCACACAGCGCATATGCACTCTAAAAATATCGACCACTTAACTAAGTTTGCAAGAGCCGTTGAAACAACGATATTCGTTAAAAACGCACCATCGTTTGCAGGTATCGGTTTTGGTGGCGAAGGTCATACGACCTTTACTATCGCAGGTCCTACAGGCGAAGGCATTACAAGTGCAAGAAGTTTCACACGTAAAAGAAGATGCGTTATGGCGGACAACTTTAGAATAATTTAACAAGGAGAAAATGCTATATGAATATCAATTCAATGGACGTTGAAAATATCGTTCGCAAAATATTAGGCGAAATGGACTGTAAGACTTCTTGTTGCAGTAGGGAAATCCCTAAAACTGCAAAAGTTGCAATGCTTACGGCTACAAAACAAATTGAAGTTAAAGAATTCCCAGTTCCTGAACTTTTAGACGATGACATTTTAGTTAAAGTTGAAGGTTGTGGCGTTTGTGGTACAGACGTTCACGAATGGAAAGGCGACCCGTTTGGTATTATACCTGTAACGTTAGGTCACGAAGGCACTGGCGAAATCGTATACTTAGGTAAAAACGTAAAAACTGATACCGCTGGTAATCCTATCAAGGTTGGCGACAAAATCGTAACAAGCGTATTTAGTTGCGGTGAATGTCAAATTTGTAGAAATCACCCTGCAAACACTAACCTTTGCGATAATCAAGGCGTATTCGGTCTTATCCCACACAATGAAAAGCAACCGTTATCGGGTTGGTTCTCTACGCACCTTTTAATTAGGGGTAAAGGCGCAACTTACTTTGTTGTTAACGACCTTGACCTTAAAGAAAGAATGCTTTTAGAACTTGCTTGTGTTTGTGTACACGCTCTTAAAAGGGCAAATACAACTGGTCTTATCAACTTCAACTCAAAAGTTTTAGTTCAAGGCTTAGGTCCAGTTGGTTTAGTTATGATAAGCGTATTAAGGGCTGCTGGTGTTAACCACATTGTTGCAATCGACGGTACTGAAAAACGTTTAGAAATGGCTAAAAAATTAGGCGCAAAAACTGTTATTAACTTTAAAGAATATAAAACTTTAGAAGAAAAAGTTAAAATCGTTAAAGGAATAACAATGGGTAGTGGCGTTGACTTTGCTTTCCAATGCACAGGCGCACCAATGGCTGCTAAAGATATTTACGAATATATAAGGCGCGGTGGCGGTATGTGTGAAATGGGCTTCTTCGTTAACAACGGCGAATACACCGTTAACCCACACTTTGCTATGTGTAATAAAGAAATCAACCTTGTTGGTTCTTGGGACTATAGCGCAGAAGATTACCCAACAACAGTAGCCTTCTTACGTCAAGCAAGGGAAATGAATATTCCTATTAAAGAATTAATCACTCACTCATTCCCACTTGATAAACTCAATGAAGCAATGGAAACAAACGTTAAGCAAGAAGGTATTAAGATTTGCTACGTTGCCGATTAAGAGGTAGTTTATTATGGCACTTGGTATGATTGAAGTTTACGGCTTTGCAACCGCTATAGTCGTAGCCGATAAAATGGCAAAGACTTCTGAAGTAGAAGTTGTAGCCATTGATAAAAACAAGCCCGCTGGCGGAGATTCCGCACAAGTACCTTTGGTAATGGCAATCAAGGTAGAAGGTAGCGCGGCTGCTGTTGAGTCGGCTGTTCAAGCAGGTAAAGAAGAAGCCGAAAAACGTGGACTTTATATAACCCACAAAGTAATTGCCCGTCAAAGCGAAGAAATTGAGTGGTTTGCAAGATTAAGCGCTTTAGGCAAAGATAAATTAAGGAAATAAATCTAAGGAGATTAAATTTTATGTTAGAAGCATTAGGTATGGTAGAAACAAGAGGCTTAGTTGCAGCAATCGAAGCAGCAGATGCTATGGTTAAAGCAGCAAACGTAGTTCTTATTGGTAGCGAAAAAATCGGTAGCGGTTTAGTTAGCGTTATGGTAAGAGGCGACGTTGGCGCAGTTAAGGCTGCAGTAGAAGCAGGAACACAAGCCGCTTCATCACTTGGCGAAATCGTTGCAACACACGTAATTCCAAGACCACACGCAGACGTTGAAAAATTACTTCCATCTATTAAATAATAGGCTCAAAGCCGTTAAATTAAAAATAAAAACATTTATATAAATAAGGAGATATCAATATGTTAGAAGCATTAGGTATGGTAGAAACAAGAGGCTTAGTTGCAGCAATCGAAGCAGCAGATGCTATGGTTAAAGCAGCAAACGTAGTACTTATCGGTAGCGAAAAAATCGGTAGCGGTTTAGTTAGCGTTATGGTAAGGGGCGACGTTGGCGCAGTTAAGGCTGCAGTTGAAGCAGGTACACAAGCCGCTTCATCACTTGGCGAAATCGTTGCAACACACGTAATTCCAAGACCACACGCAGACGTTGAAAAATTACTTCCATCTATTAAATAATATAAGGAAGAAAGGTTATGAAGGCTATTGCATTATTAGAAGTACAAGCCCTTGTTGCTGCGATAGCAGGGCTTGATGCAATGGTAAAAACGGCAAACGTGGAACTTATCCACGTTGAAAAACGCCTTGGCGGTAGGCTTGTAACGGTTGTAGTTCAAGGCGAAGTATCCGCAGTTACCGCTGCACTTCAAGCAGGGGCGGCAGCAGCAAAAGAAGTTGGTAACGTAAAGGTTTGCGAAGTTATTGCTAACCCGCATCCAGACGTTATGAGATTTCTTACTACAGGTTAAGAATAGTTGGTTCAATCACAATTCTTGATTGATTTTGAACGGCAAAACAACTGCAAAATACGTCGTGTTTTGTTCAGTTACGTACTTTACAAGTACGCGCCTTCACAAGAACGCTCGTCTTTTTTGTGTTTTGCGCGTCAAATCGTAAACTATCAATCAATTATTGTTCTTTCACCAACAAAAAAAGAATCTAATTGGCTTGATTGCCAATAAAATTAAAAATAAATTAGGAGGAATAGAAATGGAAGCATTAGGTATGGTAGAAACCAGAGGTTTAGTAGCAGCAATCGAAGCAGCAGATGCTATGGTTAAAGCAGCAAACGTAGTACTTATCGGTAGCGAAAAAATCGGTAGCGGTCTCGTTAGCGTTATGGTAAGAGGTGACGTTGGTGCTGTTAAAGCTGCTGTTGAAGCAGGTACTCAAGCGGCTTCAGCTCTTGGCGAAATCGTTGCAACACACGTAATTCCAAGACCACACATGGACGTTGAAAAATTACTTCCAAGCATTAAATAAGATTGTAAAAATCATATTTAATAAACCATTTGCTTATAATAATGCCCGAAGTTATCGGGCATTATAGGGCAAAAACTAAAAAACACAAACTTTAAGGAAATTATTATGGAATATTCAAGTTCACAAATTGCCGATATCGTATTAAAAGTTCTTTCGTCTATGGAAGAATCTTTTGAAAATACCGAAAAAGAAATTCCAGTCGGCGTATCTAATAGACATATACACTTGAATAAGGCAGATATTGCCACGTTATTTGGGGAAGGTTATGAACTTACCCCGTTAAAAGACTTATCTCAACCGGGTCAGTATGCGTGCAAGGAAACTTTAACTTTAATAGGTCCGTCACTTAGGCCTATCGAAAAAGTTAGGGTGTTAGGTCCTGCAAGGGGTAAATCTCAAGTAGAGATTTCGGCAACGGATTCGTTTGTTTTAAAGGTAAAACCACCCGTTAGAGAATCGGGTAAAATTGCAGGTTCTTCGCCTATCTATATAGTAGGTCCTAAAGGGGTAGTAGAACTTGATGAGGGCTGTATTATTGCAAATAGGCATATACATATGTCCCCAAGCGACGCTAAAATCTTTAACGTAAAAGACGGCGACACCGTTACCGTTGACGTTATCGGTAAAAGGCGTACAAGATGGTTTGACGTGCAAGTGCGCGTTAGCCCTGACTTTAATTTGGAAATGCACATTGACACAGACGACGCTAACGCCGTAGGAATCGGCAACGGCGCGAAAGTTCAAATTGTTAAGGAGTAATATGTTAAGAGGTATTATTAGGGGAAACATTGTTTCCACAAGAAAACACGATTCACTTGTTGGCAGTAAGTTTATGGAAGTTGAACTTATGAAAAACGGTCAACTTACTGGCGAATATTTAATTGCTATTGACTGTGGCGTTGGCGCAGGTATTGGCGAAACAGTTTTAATTACAACTGGTAGCCAAGCGCGTTTTGCACTCTCAAAAGATAGCGTTGCTGCCGATGCTGTCATAGTGGGTATCGTAGACTAAAGGCTCAGTCGCAATAACGGTCGATAACGTGTAAATGAAACACTGCGTAATAGTACGTTAAACCCACTTGGCAATACGGCAAGTATAGCCTTTGGGGTTTGCCTTCTCTTACTTGCGTTTGATTTACCCATCTATATCAACCTTATAATGCGCCTTCACCTTAAAAATTTTTATTCAAATATTTACTTTAGGCTTATTATGGATATTAAACAAATAATGAAAGAGGCTGGCATTGTTGGTGCGGGCGGGGCGGGTTTTCCGTCTTACGCTAAACTTGCTGATGGTGCTAATACTCTTGTTATAAACGGTGCGGAGTGTGAACCGCTTTTATATACCGACTACGTAATTTTAAAAAGAGAATTACCATCGGTAGTAAAAGGTATTAAACTCATTGCCGATTATTTAAAAATAAAAAAATCCCTTCTTTGCATTAAAGACCACACTGCTAAGCGCTTAGATTTTAGCGATGGCCAAATGCTTGATGAAGGCGTATATATTAAAGTTTTACCAGACGTATATCCAATGGGCGATGAAATTAGCCTTATCTACGAAGCAACGGGTAAGATTGTAAAACCGGGTAATCTTCCTATAACCGTAGGTGTTATCGTTTATAACGTTGAAACGGTATATAACGTATACAACGCTTACGCTAAAGGCGAAAACTTGATTTATAAATGGCTTACCGTTGGCGGAGATATCGTTAAACCGTTCGTTATTAAAGTTCCTATCGGAACTAAGGTGGAAAGTTTATTTAAAAAATACTCTATTAACGTGCCTGAAAGCCACGTAGTAGTAGACGGCGGTCCATCAATGGGTAAAATTATAAATAGCGATAGGGCCGTAGTTACTAAAACTACTAAATCACTTTTGATTTTACCTAAAAATATCCCTGCAATTCAAAATAAGCAAATCAATGCTAAAATGTCGGTTGCAAGGGCGGAAACGGCGTGTTGCCAATGTATGAGATGTACGGATATCTGTCCAAGAAATTTACTTGGTTATCCTATCGAACCACACAAAATGGTTAGAACGGCAATGCACGCGGTAGAACTTAACCCTGAAATGGCGTTAACTGCAAGTTTATGTTGTAACTGTGGTATATGTGAAACTCTTGCTTGTAACCAAGGCGTTTCTCCTAAAGCCGTTATTAACGAATACAAAGCAGTTCTTGCAAAAAATAAATTAAGATACGTAGCGCAAACGGAAGCGGTTGTTTCTAAAGAAAGGGATTACCGTATGATTCCATCAACGCGTTGGGAAAGTATTTTAGGCGTATCTAAATTTGATAAAGTAGCCGAATTCATCGGTGAAGACTATGATTTTAACGAAGTAAAAATAGCAATGCGCGCACACATAGGCGCACCAAGCGTGCCTACCGTTAAGGTTGGTGATATCGTTAAAATAGGCGATAAAATCGCTCAATCAAACGAAGGGTTATCCCTTCCACAATACGCGCCCGTTGACGGAAAAGTAACGTCGGTTGGCGATGAAATTATAATTTGTAAGGTAAACTAATATGTTTAAAGCAATAGGTGTTATAGAACTTAAAAGCATATCAAAAGGCGTAGAAGCATCGGACGCTGCTCTTAAAAGCGCAGGCGTAGAAATGGTTTCTTGCCACCCGTCTTGTCCTGGTAAATACGAAATTATTTTAACGGGAACTATTTCAAACGTAACCGCTTCCGTTAGCCATATTATGAATAGGTTTTCGGAATACGTTATCGACCACTCTATTATGGGTAGAATTGATGAAAACGTAATAACCGCACTTTTTGGTACTCAAACGGGCGAAAGAAAAGGTTCGCTTGGCATTATCGAAACTTTCTCCGCTGCAAGCGCTATCAAGGCTGCGGATATTGCCGTTAAAACTGCAAGGGTAGAAATCTTCGACCTTCGCGTTTCAAGGGGTATGGGCGGTAAAGGTCTTGTAATGTTAACTGGCGAAGTTGGTGACGTAACCGCCGCCGTTGAAGCAGGTGCAAGCCACGCTAAACAAAACGGTCTTTTAACTTCTACTTCAGTTATTGCAGCACCACACCAAGAACTTTGGGAACAACTTTAATTTAAGGCTCTATCACCTTATATTGCGCTATAGCCTTTAAGTAGGCGGAGCATTATAGTATTAAACTTATTACGGAGTAAATATGGAAAGTATTAAATTCGTACTCAACAAAAGCCCAAGAATTGAAAGGCTTATAAATAATTTATATGCAAGTATGCCGGAAATCGAATCGGCAAGGGGCTTGCTTGTAACTGAAAGTTACAAAATGACGGAAGCGCTTCCTATAATCAATCGTAGAAGCGCGGCGTTTTCGCATATTTTAAAAAATATTCCTATCGTTATCCGCGATGAAGAACTTATCGTTGGTAGCGCAACTGTTGCGCCAAGGGGTTGCCAAGTATTCCCTGAATACTCTTTTGAATGGCTTGAAGCGGAGTTTGACACCGTTGCAACAAGACCAGCCGACCCTTTCTATATCAGCGATAAAACTAAAAAAGAATTATCTGAAGCATACAAGTACTGGAAAGGCAAAACTAATAGCGATTTAGCAAAATCTAATATGTCGCCTGAAGCGTACGAAGCCTTTACCGTACACGGTATGTTTACGCCTGGTAACTATTTCTATAACGGTATCGGTCACGTTTGTGTTGACTACGCTAAAATCTTAAAGAAAGGTTACAAAGGCGTTATGGAAGAAGCGGCTAAAGCCCTTTTAGAACTTGATATAACAGACGGCGATTACGTTCAAAGAAAGAACTTCTTATATGCCGTTATCGAATCTGCGCAAGCGGCTATTGATTACGCTAAAAGATATTCTGTTTTAGCAAGCGAAATGGCTTCAAAAGAAACTAACCCTACAAGAAAAGCCGAACTTAATAGAATTGCTAAAACTTGTGATAGAGTGCCTGAAAACGGCGCAAGGGATTTCTACGAAGCGTGTCAATCTTTCTGGTTTGTACAACTTTTATTACAAATAGAATCAAGCGGTCACTCTATCTCTCCTGGTAGGTTTGACCAATATATGTACCCTTACTACAAAAACGATATAGACGCCGGCATTTTAACTATTGATGAAGCGCAAGAATATATCGACTGTTTATGGGTAAAACTCAACGACATCAATAAAGTTCGCGACGCGGCTTCTGCCGATGGTTTTGCGGGCTACGGTATGTTCCAAAACCTTATCGTTGGCGGTCAAGATATCTACGGTATCGACGCTACTAACGACTTATCTTTTATGTGTATTGAAGCGTCAATGCACGTTCCACTTCCACAGCCATCAATTTCGGTTAGAATTTGGAATAAAACGCCTGACGACTTGCTTATAAAAGCGGCTGCGCTTACAAGACTTGGTACAGGTTTCCCTGCGTATTATAACGACGAAGTTATTATTCCGTCGATTATGGCAAGGGGTCTTACCCTTGAAGATGCAAGGGATTACTGTATTATCGGTTGTGTTGAACCGCAAAAGGCAGGTAAAACTGACGGTTGGCACGATGCGGCTTTCTTTAATATGTGTAGGCCTTTAGAACTTGTTTTCTCAAACGGTATAGATAAAGGCAAACAAATCGGTTTAAAAACTGGCGAAGTAACTTCTTTTAAAACTTTTGAAGAATTCTACGATGCTTACGTTAAACAACAAAGTTATATGGTTAAATTGCTTGTAAATGCAATTAACGCTATTGACGCGGCGCACGCCGTTAGATGTCCGCTTCCTTTCCAATCTTCTATGGTAGACGATTGTATCGGTAGGGGTAAATCACTTCAAGAAGGCGGTGCAATCTATAACTTTACTGGTCCGCAAGGCTTTGGTATTGCTAACAATACCGACGGTTTAATTGCAGTAAAACAACTTGTATTCGACCAAAAACTTGTTTCAATGCAAGAATTAAAAGACGCTTTAGCAAACAACTTTGGCTACGGTGTTGACGGCAAAAAAGCCGAAGATTTAACTACTGAACTTGCTATTGAGTTGGCTAAAAAAGGCGTTGCAATTAACGAAAAAGTTATTGCTACTATTTATAAAGAAGTAACTGAATGCGGTAGGCTTTCTACTGAAACTAAAAACAGATATCAAGAAATCAAACGTTTAATAGAAGAAACTTGCCCTAAATACGGCAACGATATTGAATGTGTTGATATGTTTGCAAGAAAAGTTGCCGACAGTTATACTAAAGAAGTAGAAAAATATAAAAACTGTCGTGGCGGTGTATATCAAGCGGGTCTTTACCCTGTATCTGCTAACGTACCACTTGGTGCGCAAACGGGCGCAACGCCTGATGGCAGACTTGCTTTCACGCCTATTGCCGATGGTATCGGCCCTGCATCGGGCAGAGATATTAAAGGTCCTACTGCTACTGCTAACTCAGTTGCAAGGCTTAACCTTATTTCTGCATCAAACGGTACTTTATTAAACCAAAAATTCCATCCTTCTGCATTAAAGGGTATGGAAGGTTTATTAAAATTCTCTGCGCTTATCCGTTCGTACTTCGACCAAAAGGGTATGCACGTTCAATTTAACGTTGTAACAAGAGAAACTTTACGCGATGCGCAACAACACCCTGAAAAGTATAAAACTTTAGTTGTAAGGGTTGCAGGTTATAGCGCGCTTTTCACAACGCTTTCGCGCTCACTTCAAGAAGATATTATAAATAGAACGGAACAAGGGTGGTAAACGTGAGTATTTACGATACAAAAGGAAGAATATTTAATATTCAACGCTTTTCTATCCACGACGGACCGGGTATAAGAACTATCGTTTTCTTTAAAGGTTGCTATATGAGATGTAGGTGGTGTTGTAACCCTGAATCTCAAAACTACGAAATAGAGCAAATGAGAGAAGACGGCAAACTTAAAACGGTTGGTAAAGACGTAACTGTCGGTGAACTTATGCCAGAGATTATGGCGGATAGCCATTATTATAGGCGTAGCGGTGGCGGACTTACCTTATCGGGTGGCGAAATTTTATGTCAGCCCGACTTTGCAAGGGATTTACTTCACGCTGCAAAGGAATACGGTATCAATACCGCCGTTGAATCAACCGCTTGTTCAAGTTTTGATAAGATAGAAAAAATACTTCCGTACCTTGATTTATATCTTATGGATATCAAGCATATGGATTCGCAAAAGCACAAAGAATATACATCAAACGGCAACGAACGTATTTTAGAAAACGCCGTTAAAATTGCAAACAGCGGGGTAGACCTTATTATAAGAACTCCTGTTGTTCCAGGTTTTAACGACAATGCTAAAGATATAGGCGATATTGCTATGTACGCTAAAAAAATTGGGGCGAAGGAATTTCATTTACTTCCATACCATAGGCTTGGTACGGATAAGTACGATAAACTTGGTAGAAAATATCAATTATCTGAAATTTTACCGCCACCTGATAGCAAGATGCAAGAACTTTTACAAGTTGCTTTATCTAAAGGAATTAAAAGCCAAATAGGTGGCTAATAAGGAGTTTAAAATGGAACTTAAAGAAAAAATGAGAATAGTTCAAGAATTAGTACCAGGCAAACAAGTAACACTTTGCCATATCATTGCTAATCCAGACGACGTTCTTTATACTAAACTTGGTTTAGACCCTAAAACTGATTATACTAAAAGTGCTATCGGCGTTTTAACTATAAGCCCTGCAGAAAGCGCGGTTATCGCTGCGGATATCGCAATGAAATCATCTGGCGCGGAAATCGGCTTCGTTGATAGATTTACAGGCACGTTAATTATTTCGGGTAGCGTTTCAAGTGTTGAATCGGCCTTTACCGCAATAAGAGAATACGTTATAACTAAACTTGGTTACACTTGCTGTGAACTTACAAGAACCTAATGAAAAAAATAATACTAATAGGTAGGGTAGCCGCGGGCAAAACTACGCTTACGCAAGCGTTAAGGGGTGAAGAAATTCACTACTTTAAAACGCAGTACGTAAACTATTTAGATACCGTAATCGACACACCCGGCGAATATACCGAATTAAGACAAACAAGTGGCGCTTTGGCACTTTATTCCTACGAAGCGGACGTAGTAGGTTTAGTTTTAAGTGCTAATGAGCCGTACTCTATATTTTCGCCTTGTATAACAAGCCTTGTTAACCGTGAAGTTATCGGTATAGTTTCGGGTATTGATAAGCCCGACGCTAACGTTGAAAGGGTTACAAGATGGCTTCAACTTGCGGGTTGTAAAAAAATCTTTCCTGTAAGCGCGGTTACCGGCGAAGGCTTACAAGATATCATTAAGTATTTAGAGCAAGATTAAGGGGTGTTTTATGTCAAAAACTAAGGTTATTTCTTTTGCAAACAATAAAGGTGGTAGCGGTAAAACTACTACTTGTTCTAACGTTGGTTGCGCAATGGCTATGATGGGCAAAAAAGTGCTTTTAATAGACGGCGATATGCAACTTAACTTAACTTTATCGTATTTTGATGAAGAAAAATCCCTTGCTTTTCAAGAAAGTGGCAAAAATATCTATACTGCTATAAAAAACGATAAAGACTTAACTGATTTTATTGAAAAAACCGATTATGAAGGTTTGGATATAATTCCGTCGTCAACGCTTATGAGCGGTATTGAATTTGACCTTTTTACTAAATGGCAAAGGGAATTGCTCCTTAAAAAATGCTTAAAAAAGGTTGTTGAAAGTGGCGTTTACGATTACGTTTTAATCGATGCACCGCCAACGCTTGGCTGTTGGGTTATGAATATTATGTGTGCAAGTGACTACGTAATTATACCCGTTGAAGCAAGCCCTTGGGGTCTTTTTGGACTTGCTAATATCTTTGAGTTTGTATCTCACGTTCAAGATATAGCCGAAAACCTTAAAATTATGGGCATAGCAATCACTAAAGCCGACGAAAGAAAAAACTACTTAAAGCAAACTATAGAAATCTTAAACAATACCGATGGCACTGATTTGTTTGAAAATTATATTCACGTAGATAGTGCTATTGAGTGGTCGCAAGATAACAGTAAACCTGTAGTAGCCTACAAAAAAACAAGCCGTAGCGCTATTGAATATACAGAACTTGCAAAGGAGATTATAAATTATGCCAATAGGTGAAAATTCTATTAAAAGAGCAGTTAATAACGGATATTCTAAAGTAAAAACTACCGCGCCCGATATGGAAAACAGCGTGGTTGTAGAAAAAGAAGAAAAACCAGCCGTTAAAAAAACCGTAAAAAAAGCAAGCACTACGCCTGCTAAAAAACCTGCCACTAAAAAAGCAGTAGAACCAAAAGTAGAAGCACCGTCAATCCCTGTTGCTACCAAAAAAGCGGTTGCGCCTAAAACTACTAAAAAAGCCGAAATTAAAAAATACCAAATCGGCGAAAGTTTACCTATCTATTTACTTTAATACATAATAAAAGCGTTTGCGGATAATCGCAAACGCTTTATTTTTGTTTTTGTTAAATTTTATAATAATTGTAATATTAAAGCAAAAATATTTAGTTTAATTTGTAATATAATTAAAACGATTATTGCTACCACTATTCTTAAAAGAAAACCGTGCATAGCGCCACGGATTGTTTTAGGTAGGTTTATTGCTAATGAAATAACAACCCCAACAACCCCGGATAAGAAACTTAAAGCAAAACCACTAATGTAAGCCCATTTGTTCTTCATAAGTATATCTCCATAGTATAAATGTAACAAATTGTTACATAATGTATTGTAACACTATGTTACAATTTAGTCAAGGGAATTAAGATGGAATTAAAAGGGTTAAAGGATATACGTAAAAAAAAGAAATTAAGCCAACTAAAAGTGGCTATGGATTTATCTATTAGTAGGGAAGTTATTTCTTACTACGAAAACGGTAAACGCAGTCCTGACGTTAATATGCTTGTTGCTTTATCTAAATATTTTAACGTATCTATTGACTATTTAATTAATGGCGAAGAATTTAAATCAAACTAAAAGCGTTGAGAAAAATCTCAACGCTTTATTTTATTTGCAAAATGTTTTGTTAAATTCATCAATGTTTTCTTTAATAGTTGCTTTTGCTTTTTCAGCAGAAGATATATCAAGTACCCTTACGATTTTGTGTTCAAGTTCTTTATATACCGATAAGAAGTGGCGAAGTTCATCAATAATATGTTGCGGAAGTTGCTTAATATCAGTATATTCGTTATATTGTGGGTCACCAAACGGTATAGCAATAATCTTTTCGTCCGTTTCGTTTTTATCAGTCATATAAACAACGCCGATAGGGTAGCATCTTACCAAACTCATTTTTTCAATCGGTTGAGAGCAAAGCACGAATACGTCAAGCGGGTCGCCGTCGCCAGATAAAGTGTGTGGAATAAATCCGTAGTTCATAGGGTAGTGTGTAGACGTGTATAATACTCTATCCAAAATAATAAGACCTGTTTCTTTATCAAGTTCATATTTGTTTTTAGAGCCTTGTTCGATTTCTATGCAAGCAATGAAATCGTTTGGTGTAATACGCTTAGGGTCAATATCCTTCCAAATATTCATAAGTTATCTCCTTTCAGTTTGTATATTATACTACGTTTTACTAAAAAATAGTGGTCATTTTCTTTTTGTAAATGTGTACAATCGTCTTTTAAACTTTAAGTTTTAATTTGTTAAGTAAAGTTTTATCTTCAACAAGTTTACCAGCGCCTATAATAGAAGATAAGTCAGGTTCGTCAACCACTTGAACCTTAAATCCTAAAATAGGTGATAAGTAGTCGGAAAGGCCGTAAAGTTTAGAACCACCGCCCGTTAAAAGCACGCCGTTACGTTGAATTTCTAAAATGCTTTCGCTTGGCACTTTGTTAAATACCATTTTTACAATTTCAACAATTTTATCTAAAAACTCTTTTACAGGTTCTAAAATTTGTGAAGCCGAAACGTTTATTGAACGGTTTTTACCAGATAAAGTATCTTTACCGCTAACTACAACTTTAGTGTCGTCGTCGCTTGCTAAACTTGCAACGCTTTTTTTCAAGTATTCAATTTGAGTTTCAGGAAGTGTAATGTTTAAAGTGCTTTCAACGTGCTTAGCAATCATCTTGTTAAGAGTGTTACCGCCAATGCCCGCTGAAACGCCGGAAATCACACCGCTTGCCGTAAGAACGCAAATGGTAGTTTGACCACCGCCAAAATCAATAAGCGCGTTGCAAGAACTTTCGCTTATAGATAAATCTGCGCCAAGTACTGATAGTATAGACGTTTCTGCAGTTTCAACCCCGTAAACGCCAATGCCGTTAAGCACCCTTTCAAACTTGCCGATAATCTCTCTATCAGCACCGCAACCAACTGTCAAAAGCGCGTCGCTAATTCTTTCGTAAGGGTTTCTTATTTTGTTTATAAATCCGCTTACCATAGCAGAATATGCCTTTACGTCTACTATTTCGGTATGATTTACAGGGTAAATAATTTTAACGCCGTCTTGAGTTTTGCCAATAAGGTTATACGCTTCTTCGCCTATTGCAATCGGTTTTTTATAGTTGCCGTTTTTTATTGCAATTACCGATGGTTCGTATAAAACAACGTCGGCGCGCGATTTGTAAATCTTAGTATATGAAGTTCCCGTTTCTATTGCAATTTTAGGTCTCATAATAACTCTTTTAAAATCCCCTTAATAATATTTATAGGTAAGCCTACTACGTTTTGGTAATCTCCCTTTATTTCTTTAACAAGAGAGTATCCGTCTTGAATACCGTAACTACCCGCTTTATCCATACATAAACCGCTGTTTACGTAATCCAAAATTAGTTCATCGCTAAGTTCGTTAAAGGTAACGTAAGTTTTATCGTTTGATACTATTTTAGTGTTTTTACTAATTATAGCAAAGCCAGTACATACAACGTGTGTTTTACCCGATAATAGTTTTAACGTTTGTATAGCGTCGTTTTTATCTTTAGGTTTACCTAATATAATGCCGTCAAGATAAACGATAGTATCCGCACCTAAAACTACGTTGCCGTTTTTTAAGTAAACGTCGGTTGCTTTTAATTCTGCTAAAAATTCGGCGTATTTATCAGCGGGTAGGTTTTTGTTTTCAGGTTCGTCTACGTTAGACGGAATAACTAAAAAATTAAAACCCGCATCCGTTAAAATTTGTTTACGCCTTGGCGAATTACTTGCTAAAATTAGTTCCATACTTAAATTATATAACTATATTAACGTTTTGTAAAGTTAAAAATTGCCCTTTTAGTAGGGCAATTTTTTACAGTTTGTTGAGTTTTGATTTTGCAAGGTCGCGAATTTCTTCGGTTGCAAGCGAAACTTTAGTTAAAATATCTTTGCGATTAGTAGGGTGCATCCATACACTATCGCCAGGGATAGAGAAGTCAAGCATATCACCGCAATCTTTATATCTATATTCAACGTGTACGCTTTCAAGTTGAGTGCCTGTGTATTCGATAACTTTATCTTCACCGTAAAGATTTACGTTAAGCACTGTTTTTTCTGGAGTTTGTAAAAGTGTGCCTTTGCCTTGTGCTACGAAGCCATAACAGTCTGGTAAAGTATAAACGTCACAATCCGCAGTCATATTATAGTTACCGCTAAATACTTCTTCGTGAACGTTTTGTTTTTCCCATTTAAACCAGTCAGGTACGTGCGGGAATTCAGTTACGCCGTTAGTGGCGGTAAGTTGACCGTCTTCACCAAGTTCCCAAGTTTTACCGCACGCGTTACACTTAAGGGTTGTGCCTTCGCCTTGCATTTGGAATTCCGTTTTACAGTTAGCGCATTGATAAAGTATCGCGTTAAGGTTAAAAGCTCTATTTTTATACGTTAATTTTGTACCGCTTTCTTTAAGCCATTTCCAATCGTCGTACTCAAAAGCCTTTTGAATTCTTTGGTTAATTTCGTCAGCCGATAAAGTTTTAACTTCTTCTGCCGATACGATTTCTTCTACGTATGCTTCCATAGGCATACGGTTTTGTTTGTATTTATTCCATTGCGGGTCGCTAATGTAACTACCTTTTAAATTGATAACGGTAATAGGTACGTTTAAAAATTTAGCAAGTTTACCAAGCGATGGTGGTAAATAACTTGTAGTACCGTCTAAAGAATATCTTGCTTCAGGGTAGATAACCACGTTGTTTTTAAGTTCGTTAACGGCATATTTAAGATTTTTCATTAAAGATAAATCTTGAATAAACTTTCTTTTAGAAATAGCGCCGATACCGATTTTGTCCATTAATAATGGGCCGATATCGTTAAACGCGTCGATAGCAACAACGTAGTTGATTTTAGGGCTTCTATAAATTTTAAAAAGCATATAAAAATCGTTAAATGCAGCGTGAGTTCCTAAAACAAGCGACGGTCTTTTAGATTTAGGCGTAACGTAGTGAATTTTAGTTTTCCTACCAATACGCATAAACGCACTGCCAATTTGAATAATCCACATTAAAACCCAAGGACTTCTTGGTTTTTTAGTGAAGTCGTAGTGTGTAATTTTTTTTCCTTTAAGCATCTTCATAGGGGATTTAGCTCCTCATTAGTGTTAAATTTATGGATATTATATCAAAAAAAATATATTTAGTCAAATAAAGTTTAGGTATGATAAAATCTTGTCAAAAATTAAGATAAGTGTTAAAATATAAAAAAGGCTTTATAAGAAAGTAGGAGAATAATTATGATAGATAGTAGACTTACACAACTTGCAAAAGGACTTATCAACTATTCAGTAAACTTACAAAAAGGCGAAAAAATTTTAATAGAAGCAAAAGGCGTAGACTATATGCTTGTTAACGAACTTGTAAAAGAAGCGTATAAAGTAGGCGCTTATCCTTTCGTTGAAATGTTCGATAACAGGGTAACGCGTGAACTTTTAATGGGCGAAACTGAAGAATATGCTAAATTAAAGGCAAAATACGCTTCGTTTAGAATGGCGGATATGGACGCGTACATCGGTATTCGCGGTGGTGATAACTCTAACGAAACTGCTGACGTTCCTGAAAAAAATATGCAAATAGACAGTCAGTTTTATTCGCTTCCCGTTCATCACGAATTACGCGTTAAAAAAACTAAATGGGTAGTTTTAAGATATCCAAATCCAGGTATGGCTCAATCTGCGGGTATGAGTACCGACGGTTTTGAAGAACTCTACTTTAAAGTTTGCAATCTTGATTATTCTAAAATGGATAAGGCAATGGACGCTTTAAAGGCAAGGCTTGATAAGGCAGATAAGGTTAGAATTATCGCTAAAGATACCGATATTAGTTTTTCTATTAAAGGCATCGGCAGTAAAAAATGTTCGGGTCACTGCAATATCCCTGACGGCGAAATTTACACCGCGCCAGTTAAAGATAGCGTAAACGGCGTTATTACTTACAACACGCCGTCAGTTGAACAAGGCTTTAAGTTTGAAAACGTATCATTAACCTTTAAAGATGGTAAGATTATCAAGGCTACTGGCAACAACCAAGAAAAACTTGATGCAATCTTTAATACCGACGAAGGCGCAAGATACGTTGGCGAATTTGCCTTTGGCGTAAACCCGTATATAACAACCCCTATGGGCGATATTTTATTTGATGAAAAAATCTCTGGCTCTATCCACTTTACGCCAGGTTCGTGTTACGACGATTGTTACAACGGTAACGAATCGGCAATTCACTGGGATTTGGTTCAAATTCAAACTGAAAAGTACGGTGGCGGGGAGATTTATCTTGACGGCGAACTCATAAGAAAAGACGGATTGTTCGTTACTGAAGACTTAAAATGTTTAAATCCCGAAAATTTAAAATAATTATCGAAATTTGTTTGACTTAAAATATAAAAACATTGTATAATGTTAAATGTTGGGAAAAATCCCATATCAATATGTTAAATTTTTAACGAAATGTTAATTTAGGAGGACACAAAAATGTCAAATGTAAAAGTTGCTATTAACGGTTTTGGTCGTATCGGTCGTCTTGCTTTCAGACAAATGTTTGATGCTCCAGGTTATGACGTTGTTGCTATCAACGACCTTACAAGCCCAAAAATGCTTGCTCACCTTCTTAAATACGACACTGCACAAGGCGGTTTCGCAGGTAAATTCGGTGAAGGCAAACATACAGTAGAAGCTACTGATAACTCAATTATCGTAGACGGAAAAGAAATTATTATTTACGCAAAAGCAAACGCTGCTGAACTCCCTTGGGGTGAAATCGGTGTTGACGTTGTTTTAGAATGTACAGGTTTCTATACTTCTAAAGAAAAAGCAATGGCTCACGTAACTGCTGGTGCTAAAAAAGTTGTTATCTCTGCTCCTGCAGGTAACGACCTTCCTACAATCGTTTACAACGTAAACCACAAAACTTTAACTGCTGAAGACAAAGTTATTTCTGCTGCATCTTGCACAACTAACTGTCTTGCACCTATGGCTAAAGCCCTTAACGATTACGCTTCAATCGTTTCTGGTATCATGACTACAGTTCACGCTTACACTGGTGACCAAATGATTCTTGACGGTCCACAAAGAAAAGGTGACCTTAGAAGGTCAAGAGCAGGCGCTATGAACATCGTTCCTAACTCTACTGGTGCTGCTAAAGCTATCGGTCTTGTTATCCCTGAACTCAACGGTAAACTTATCGGTGCTGCTCAAAGAATTCCTACTGCTACAGGTTCTACTACTATCCTTATCGCAGTTGTTAAAGGTAAAGACGTTACTAAAGAAGGCATCAACGCTGCTATGAAAGCACAAGCTACTGAATCTTTCGGTTACACTGAAGACGAAATCGTATCTTCTGACGTTATCGGTATGAAGTTTGGTTCACTTTTCGATGCTACTCAAACTATGGTTTCTAAGATTGACGACGATACTTACCAAGTACAAGTTGTTTCTTGGTATGGTAACGAAAACTCTTACACTTCACAAAGGGTAAGAACTATCAAATACTTCGCTGAAATCTAATCAAGTTAAAACTTTCGCCTACCGTAATCGGTGGGCGAATTTTTTATGTTTTTAATTGTCTTGACAAAACTTTTTACTTATTGTAAAATAAGTATGTATAAATGTATAAAAGCGTAATGAAAGGGGAAGTATGAAAAAACTTTTTAGCGTAATTTTATTGATTGTAAGTTTATCGTGTATGGTTTTTGCTACTGGTTGTGGTAGTAAAAACGATACCTTTACCATTACTTTCGATGCAAACGGTGGTACTGTTAGCGTTGAAACAATGACGGTAAAAATGGGTCAATCATATGAACTTCCAATACCAGAAAAAGAAGGTTTTACCTTTAAAACTTGGATGTTAAGTTCTTCTAAAATAGCAGTAAAAGGCGTTTGGAATATTGAAAGTGACGTAAAGTTAGTTGCCGTATACGAAGGCAATGAATATAACGTTAATATTTACGACGTATTAAATAAACCTATTATGAACTGCACCGTTGCTTACGGTGAGCCGTACGAAATAGTTTTTGATAACTCTATTAAAAATATTGTAGACTGTTTAAAATTAAAAGATAAAGAAGAAACGTTCCCTATAAAAGGTGAAAGTTGGCCGTTCGATGAAGACGTTGAACTTAACGTTGTATTTAAGCCTATTACGGTAGTGTTTAATTTAAACGGCGGTTCGGCTGATTTCCCTACGGAAGTTTTAGTAAATTACGGTCAAGTTTTTGACGTGTATTTATATATGCCAACAAAAACTGGTGCGGTTTTTGAAAGTTGGACTTATGGTAATATGTCTTTCTCTATCTTAAACCCTAAAGTTTGGGATATCGCTAAAGAAACCGTTGAACTTAAAGCAAAATGGCGTACTTACACTAACAACCACTAAAAATTATAAGTAGCATTGCCGATTTGGCAATGCTACTATTTTTTTAATTAAGCAAGTTTTACTACCGATATACCCGCATCTTCAAGCGCTAATGCACCCGTACCCGTATTTAAAAGGCTAAGCGTTGTTCCTTGTGGAGCGTTCAATATAACCGTTTTTGATAAAGTTTGTAAGGTTGTATCGGCGCTTTCAAGGGTAAATTCTTGAGTTCCGTTAACTACAAGGGTTAAATCGTAATCTGGGCTACTTCCCGTAGAGTAGAAAGTTACTAAATAGTAACCTTGCGAAAGGGTGATGGTATCGCCCGCTAAAGTACTTGTACTTATAGGCGTTTGTGCCGATAAGGTAAGTGGTAAAGTGTCGCCAACCGCTATCGTGCCTACGTTAGATTCGGCAAATAAAGCATCGGCAAGCCCTTGTGGTCCTTGCGGACCTATAGGACCAATAGGACCTTGTGGACCAGTTGCACCCGTAGCGCCAGTTGCACCCGTAGGACCTTGTGGGCCAGTCGCACCAATCGGTCCTTGCGGACCGGTAGCACCCGTTAAACCTTGTGGGCCGATAGGGCCTGTAGCACCTTGAGGACCGACAGGGCCAATTTCACCTTGAGGACCTTGCGGGCCTTGTGGACCAGTAGGACCAACCGGTCCTCTTGGGCCAGCCGGACCAGTAGGACCTGATATAAAGCGTGGTCTATTTTGACAATTGTTTTGGTTGTTACAACAAAAATTAAAGCACATTTTATTATCCTTTGGCTTAATCTAATATTTAACTGATTTTTGGACGGCAAAACAACAAAAAATCCTACGCGTTTTGTTCAGTTACAGACCTTACAGGTATGCGCCTTCACAAGAACGCCTGTCTTTTTAGCCGTTTTATCCGCCAAACCGCAATGCTAAATCAGTTATCTATTATATTTCGCCAAAATTTGGCGTGTGTTTAATAGAATTTAATTTAGTTAAGCCTTTTATTGTTTTTAGCCATACGGCTATAATAGTATATGTTTAGATGAAAAATTAAGTGAATAATTTTAAAATTAGTCTTTACATTATTAAAATAATGTGTTATAATTGTAACGTATCAAAAATTTAGGAGACTTACTATGGATAAGGTGAAAATTATATCTATTGGCTGTGGTCAAAGGGGATATGGTCAATCAATCTTGCTTGCTAAAATTGAAGACTATGATTTAGTTGCTCTTTGCGATAAATATTTAGATAAAGCAGAATCACTTGCAAAGGTTATTGAAGAAAAAACGGGCAAAAAAGTTCCTGTATTTACCGATTACAATCAAGCAATCAAACAGTTCAATCCCGATGCGGCTCTTGTTTCGGTTGACTGGCAATATCACGTAGAACTTGCATGCGATTTAATGGAAAAAAATATTGCAGTTGCGTTAGAAGTTGGCGGAACTTATAGTGAAGAAGAAACTTGGCGTTTGGTTGACACTTATGAAAAAACTAAAACACCGTTTATGTTTTTAGAAAACGTATGCTATAACAAAGAAGAATTGCTTGCTACTGCGGTTGCAAAAGCAGGGCTTCTTGGTGAAATAGTGCATTGTCACGGCGCGTACGGTCACGATTTAAGAAGTGAAGTCGCTAATGGTAGAAAGAATAGACATTACCGTTTAGAAGAATATAAAAATCGCAATTGTGAAAACTATCCAACGCACGAACTTGGACCTATTGCTAAAATTTTAAATATCAATAGGGGAAATAGAATGTTGTCACTTGTGTCAAGGGCATCTAAATCACGCGGTATACAAGAATTCGTTAAAGGTAAAGAAGAATATGAGTTTTTATGGAATACCGATTTTAAGCAAGGCGACGTAGTTGAAACTATTATCACTTGTGAAAATGGTGAACTTATAACTTTAAAACTTGACACTTCGCTTCCACGCTACTATTCAAGGGAATTCCAAATTCACGGCACCAAAGGTTTTGCCGATATGGACCATAATATGATTTGCTTGGATAGTGATAATTTTGAAGATATGATAGTTCCACACGAATTTTACGCAAAATATCTTAACAACGCAGAAAAGTATTACGATAAATACCTTCCTAAAATGTGGAAAGAGGTAACAAAGGAAACGCTTGAAGCAGGTCACGGTGGTATTGACTATTTTGAACTTAAAGCCTTTGCTGAGCACCTTTTAAAGGGCGAAGAAATGCCTATCGACGTATATGATGCCGCATCTTGGGGTGCTATAAGTTATTTAAGCGAAATATCTATAGCAAATAACGGTATGCCTGTTGATATCCCTGACTTTACAAGGGGTAAATATAAAAATCGCAAACCTTTAGACGTTATAAAATTTAATTAATATTTATGGAGAAATAACAATGGAAAAGTATTTAGTAGACGCACTTTCTAATTTTAAAATTGACGGAACACTTGTTTCAGTTGAACCTTATGGTTTTGGCCATATCAACCGCACTTTCTTAGCGGTATACGACGTTAACGGTCAAACTAAACGTTATATTTTACAACAAATCAACTCAAAACTTTTTAATCCTGTTGAACACCTTATGAGCAATATTGAACTTGTAACGGAATTTAACAGAAAAAGAATTATCGAAAAAGGTGGCGACCCTGATAGAGAAAGTTTAACAATCGTTAGAACGGTTGATGGTAAAACTTTCTATAAAGACGCTGAAGATAACTACTTTAGGGTATATATTTTCATTGAAAGAACAGTTGCTTACCAAACTGTTGCTAACCCTAAAGATTTCTACTATAGCGCAATCGCGTTTGGTAACTTTGCAAACCTTCTTGCAGAGTTTGACGCTTCTCAACTTTATGAAACTATCCCGCTTTTCCACAATACCGTAAACAGATTTAAAAACTTTAAAGAAGCGGTAGAAAAGGATATTTGCGGTAGAGCGAAAGACTGCCAAGAAGAAATTAAATTCATTATGGATAGGGAACATTACTACGGCAAAATCGTAGGTATGCTTGAAAGTGGCGAAATGCCTTTAAGGGTTACCCACAACGATACTAAACTCAACAACGTTTTACTTGACGATAAGTCAGGCGAACCTGTTGCCGTTATCGACCTTGATACTATGATGCCTGGTTCACTTTGCTATGACTTTGGCGATAGTATTAGATTTGGTTGCAACCCTTGTGAAGAAGACGAAAAAGATTTATCAAAAGTAAACTTCCGTTTCGACCTTTACAAAACTTATTTAGACGGTTATTTAACCGCTCTTGGCGATAGCATTACTCAAATCGAAAAAGATAACTTAGCACTTGGTTCAATTATGATGACTATTGAATGTGGTATGAGATTCTTAACCGACTATTTATCTGGCGACACTTACTTTAGAACCCATCGTGAAGGTCAAAACCTTGATAGATGTAGAACTCAACTTAAACTTGTTGCCGATATGGAAAAAATTAAAGACCAAATGGACGCTTTAGTTAAGTAAGGTTTTGTTATTTCTTCTATTTGATTTTAAACGGTAAAATAACTGCAAAATACTTTGCGTTTTGTTCCGTTTCGTACTTTCCAAGTACGCGCCTACACAAGAACGCGTGTCTTTTTTGTATTTTACTCGTTTAACCGTGTAAACACTAATCAAATATCTTCAATAACTCAACCTAAAAGTAAAAGGAAATTATTATGGAAAAATTAAAAGTTGCATTTTGCGGGTGTGGTAACCGCGGAACTTGGCTTTCTAAAACTGCTATTTCTACCGGCGAATACGAAGTAGTAGCCGTTTGCGACCCGCTTTTTGATAGAGCAGAAAAACTTGCTGAAGAATTAAACGAAAAACAAGGCTCTAAACCGCTTGCTTTTGCAGACTTTGAAGAAATGTTTGAAGTAGCAAAACCTTACTGTGTAGTTATCGCTTGCAGTTGGGAAGACCACGTTAGAATTGCCGTTAACGCAATGAAGAGAGGCATTTCGGTTGCTATGGAAGTAGGCGGCGCGTACAACGAACAAGAATGTTGGGATTTAGTTGATACTTACGAAGAAACTAAAACACCGTTTATGTTCCTTGAAAACGTTTGCTTTAACAAAGAAGAACTCCTTGCTACTAATATGATTAGAAAGGGTAGACTTGGCGATATTATGTACTGTACAGGTACTTACGGTCACGATTTAAGGCACGAAATCGCAGGTGGCGTATCTTCACACCACTACAGACTTCGCAACTACATCAACCGTAACTGTGAAAACTACCCAACACACGAACTTGGCCCTATCGCTAAAATCTTAAACATCAACCGTGGTAATAGGTTTACAACCCTTGTTTCACGTTCATCTAAGGCTATTTCAATGCATCAATATATCAACGAAAACTTAGATAAATACGAAGCAATTAAAGACGTTGAGTTTAAACAAGGTGACGTTTTCTCTACAATGATTACAACCGAAAACGGCGAACTTATCGATATTAAACTTGATACTACAACACCACGTATCGCTTGCCGTGATACTATGTTTGTTGGCACTAAAGGCAGATTTGTTTGTAACGATTATATGGTGCTTGAAGACGGTAAATTCTCTATCTTCCACGCGGATTATAAAGATTATATCGAAAACGCTAAACAGTACGAAGAAGAATTTATGCCTAAAATGTGGAAAGACGTTACTAAAGAAATTTTAGACGCAGGCCACGGCGGTATGGACTACTTTGAACTTGTTGAATGGGCTAAAGCAATGCGTGAAGGCAAAGAAATGCCTTGTGACGTTTACGACGCTGCTGCTTGGATGTGTATTACCTACTTATCTGAAATTTCTATCAACGAAAATCGTATCGTAGAAATCCCAGATTTCACACGCGGTAAATATAAAGATAGACCTAAACGTGACGTAATCGACTTTGATTAAAGGTTTGTCTTTTAAATTTCATATAGTTGATTTTTGACGGCAAAACAACAAAAAATCCTATGCGTTTTGTTCAGTTACATATCTTACAGGTATGCGCCTTCACAATAACGCCTGTCTTTTTAGCCGTTTTATCCGCCAATACACAAATGTTTTGCAAATCAACTATTCTCAATTTTAAAGACATAAGGCAAAGCAGGTGCTTTGCCTTTTAAAATACTAAAAAAGGCTTGTGGACGATAATACACAAAAAAAGTTAAATTTTGACTTAACAAAAAATCATCGTTATAGTAAAATTAGTTTACTATAAAATCTAAGGGGATTTATATGAAAAAAATTAAACTTTCACTTGTTGGTGCGGGTGGGCGTGGTAGAACGCTTGCTAAAACTGCTATCAAAACTAAGGAATACGAAGTAATCGCAATTAGCGACCCTTATCTTCCTAACGCCGAAAAAACTGTCAAAGAACTTGAAGAATTACAAGGTTTTAAACCTGCGCTTTACACCGACTTTAACGATATGTACGACAATGCTAAACCAGAAGCAGTTATCGTAGCGTGCAGTTGGGAAACTCACGTTGAGGCAACCGTTTCCGCTATGGAAAAGGGAATTCCCGTTGCTATGGAAGTAGGCGGTGCGTATAACGAACAAGAATGTTGGGATTTAGTTGACGCTTACGAAAGAACTAAAACGCCGTTTATGTTCCTTGAAAATGCTTGTTTTGCTAAAAACGAATTGTTTGCAACAAGTATGATAAGAAAGGGCAAACTTGGTACGGTGGTTGCTATCAACGGTGCTTACGGTCACGATTTAAGGCACATTTTAGCAAACAGCGTTAAAAATCATCACTATCGCCTTCAAGAATATATCGATAGAAACTGCGAAAACTATCCAACGCACGAACTTGGCCCTATTGCAAAAATTTTAGGTATTACGCGCGGTAATAAATTTACAAAACTTATTGCCTGTTCATCAAAAGCGGTAGGCTTAAGGGAATATATTGATAACGATATTGAAAATTACCCCGAAGTTAAAGATGTAAAAATTAAGCAAGGCGATATATTTTCCACAATGATAAAAACCGAAAATGGTGAACTTATCGAAATTAAACTTGATACAACCACGCCAAGAGTACACCAAAGGGATATGGTGTTTATCGGCACTAAAGGTAGATTTCAAGGTAACGAATATACAATTTTAGAAGACGGTAAGTTTGACGGGTGGGAGGAAGCCTATAAAAAATATCTTGGCAACGCTAAAGAGTACGAAGAAGAGTTTTTACCTGATATGTGGAAAAATATCACTGAAGAAATTATCGAAACTGGCCACGGTGGTATCGACTGGTTTGAACTTGTTGCTTGGGCAGACGCCCTTAAAAACGGCAAAGAAATGCCTATCGACGTATACGAAGCCGTTGCCGTTATGTGTATTACGTACTTAAGCGAAATTTCTATCAAAGAAGAACGCTTTGTAGAAATCCCAGACTTTACCCGCGGTAAGTACAAAGAAAGAAAAATCAAAGACGTTATCGATTTGGATTAAGGCTCAGTCACAATGACGGTTGAAAAAGTCCTTATGAAACACTGCGTAATGCTACGTTAAAACCACTTGAAAAGATGTATACTCTTATCTTCGGGTTTTGCCTTGCCTTACTTGCGTTTGATAAGTCCTTTTGTTTCATCCTTACATTGTGCCTTCACCTATAAGTAAAGGAAACAAAGCGCATTTCTATAAATGCTAAAACGCTTGAATTTTTCAAGCGTTTTTCTATTGATTATTTTATCTATATATTATATAATAAACTTATGAAATACGTACTTGTAACAGGCGCATACGGCGGTATGGGCAGTAAATTTATTCAAGAATTAAATACAAGCGGTTATAAGGTTATCGCCCTTGATTATAAACAAGGAAATATAGACGGCGTTATATCTATAAAAACTGATATAACAAGTGAAGAAAGCGTTAATTTAGCCTTTAACCAAGTAAAAGAAATAACTGATAACTTATTTGCAATCGTTCATTTTGCGGGCGTTTATATGCTTAATTCGCTTGTAGAAATTTCTTCAAACGATTTTGAAAAAATCTTTAAAATCAATCTATACGGAGCATTTTTAATAAATAAAACTTTTATGCCTATGCTCAAAAGGGGTAGCAAAATTTTAATTACCACCAGCGAACTTGCGCCACTTGACCCGCTACCGTTTACTGGTATTTACGGTATAAGTAAAACTGCGCTTGATAAATACGCGTATTCCCTTCGTATGGAATTGCAACTTTTAGGCGTTTCGGTATCCGTGCTTCGCGCAGGGGCTGTTGATACTGGTATGCTTGGCGTTTCTACTACTGCGCTTGATGAATTTATAAATAATACAAATCTATACAACTGCAATGCAAAAAGATTTAAAAATATTGTTGAAAGCGTAGAAGCAAAGAAAATCAAGCCTATAAAGATTGCCAAAAAGGCTAAAAAGATAATAGAAAGCAAAAAGCCTAAGTTTGCTTATTCTATAAACAGAAATCCACTACTTATCCTTTTAAACTTAATGCCAAAAAGGTTTCAATTTTTTATAATAAGGAAGATTTTAAAATAATGGAATTCACTCAACTTATAAAAGAAAGATATTCAGTAAGAAAATTTAAGCAAGAAAAATTAAGTAAAGAAGTTATTGATAAAATTTTAGCGTGTGGTCATTTAGCGCCAACCGGTTGCAACTTTCAACCGCAAAGAATTTTAGTTTTAACTGAAAACGAATCTCTTAATAAACTTAAAAACTGTACAAAATGCCACTTTGACGCGCCAAACGCTATGATTATTTGCTACAACAAAGACGAATCTTGGGTACGCCGTAGACACGACGGCGCTTTATCCGCACCCGTTGACGCGTCTATCGTAACAACTTATTTAATGCAAGGCGCTTGGGATTTAGGCGTTGGCACTTGCTTTGTTATGAGTTTCGACCCCGATGCTGTAATAGAAAACTTTAATATCCCTGAAAACGTAGTTCCACTTGCTATACTTGTTATGGGGTATCCAAGTGAAGATAGCACTCCACTTGATATGCATTATAAATTCCGCCCACTTGAAGAAGTGGTAAAATACGAAAAATTCTAAATGAAAATCCACCAGAAAGTCTGGTGGATTTTTTTAATTATGTTTTAAAAATTTTTCAAGTTTAGTAAATCTTGCAGTCGGTTCAAAAATCTTGTCGATAAAAATACTGCAAGTATTTATAAGTGTAGGGTTAATTAGCGTTGTAATAATAGTGCCAAGACCTATGCTATGGAAACTTTTATAGTAAATGGTAGACCAGTCAAACGTTGTAACGTCACCAAACAAGGTAAGTGCTAAAACTATTGATATTACAAGTAACGCTTTATCAAAAATACTTTTAACCGTTGATATTTTGATTTTAAAAGCATACGCCGATGCGGCAACGAAAAGTTCGTATACTTGAAGTGGCAAATAAGTTTTAAAAAAGCACGCCACGCCAAAAGCGGTAACGATATCGCCCACTAAAAGCATTACGTAGCGAAGCCATACGTAATTAAAATTAATAGGGCTAAGTAGCCATAAAAACAAGTCTAAAACGTATCCGTAAATAACCGCAACCACAAACGCTAATAAAAAACGCCAGTTAAACTTGCGGATTATAAAACACATTATAATTAAAAGTATGCCTTGAATTATATATTCAACCATACCAACGCTAAACCCAGACCATAGGTTAGAAATAGCATCGTAAACAACAAACGCGGGCGCGGCTATCATAGAAACGCCAAGGTCGGCTTTACTGCAAATAGCAACCCCAAGCGCCACGAAAACAACCCCAAACACCCAAAGTAGTTCCGAACTCTTTTGTATTTTTTTCATAAATACCCCTTTAATTTAAACAACCTAAATATAATAGCATAAATCAAATAGAATTACAAGTAAAAAGGACGCACTTTTGGCGTCCTTTAGTGTTATGATTTTTTTGTTTTGGATTTGCGGATAATTTCTATAACAAAAAGTAACAACGCGTAGCAAACGGCGTAGATAGGCGCCATTACCCAAGTTGTAAGCGGGGTGTCGGAAAGAAGTGGCGTGTAAATGTGGAAGGCGTCCGAAAGCCCTAAACAACCTATTAAAAACGCCCCAAGCGTAAGGTAACAAGTAAAACCAAATAAGGTGCAGTACCATTTTTTATAAGTGATATCAATTTGTTTAAAAAGTAAAAGGGCAACTACAAGTGTAGCCGAAAAACTGTGGTGAAGTAGCCCAGATATCGTTGGTAAGTAAAAAATCGTTGGGCCTTGATTTATAAATGCAGGGTATATAACGGTAGAAATTCCGCCAAACAAGGCAAGAATCCATAAAAAATGATACGCGCCGTTATCTTTTTTGCCAAAGAGCACCGCAAGTGCTAAAACAAGGCTTGTTAAACCGCAATAACTTTCGGGGATAATATCTACCCATTTAGTAGTTTCGTACCTAAACACTTGCGAAAGTCTATTTGTAAGTATTGATACTAACAATAAACTTGCAATAACTTTTAAAACGATTGTTTGCGATTTTTCCGTTTTAGCGTATTTTTTAGCAATAAAAAGCCCGATTATCGCAATCAAACTTGTAATAAATATGTAAGTAAAATGTTCTATTCCGTAAAGCTGTGCAGGCATAATTTTTACCTTCTCTTGTGTGAGATAAATATATTGTAGCACTTTGAGTTAATACACGCAAGAGGTTTTTTAAATTAATATAAATACAGCGCATTTAATATGCAAAATTTATTTTTATGCCATACATTTGGCAAAGTAATAAGGTATTCTTATAAGGCAAGAGACCCAAAGACTGTGGCTGAAAAAGAATTTAGGCATCATTATTGGGCAATTGCTAATGGAATTATTGATTTTGGCGTTAGGAAGCAAATAATTATTAGTGATACAATAAAAAGAAAAAGATATATAGATAATATCAATAAGGAGTCTTATGAAAAACATTTTGGAAATAGAACAGTATTTAAGAACCTTGGGGTTAACGTGGATAATGATAGCGGAAGTGTTGTCGGACGAGAACTTGGAAAAGAGTCTGCAACTGATTCAAGAAAATCCACAAATCACGAAAGCCCAATTTCTGAAAGAAATGGAAATGATAGAGGAAATGGATTAAAATTTTCATACGCAAAAAAAAGAAAGCAATGCTGAAACGCAGGCAGCCACATTAAAAATATGGTCGACACTGCAACAGACATTGCTTCTAAAAATAGTATACTCAATAAAACCGAAAACGTCAACAATAATTTACAAAAAAATTTAAAAGACTCTCAAGGTAACACTTTAACTAAAAAACAACAAGAATTCTTTAAGGATTCAAAAGTTAGAGATACTATGGGCGTGGCGATATAAGAAGCGAAGCCAATGAAAGAGCAACAAGATGGGCAAAGCAAAGTCATATAAAAGCAGGTTGGCAAAAACTAATTTCTCGTAATGATAAATGGTATCTAATAGAAAAATTTGATAATTTGGATAGTGGATATCTTATAGTCGCTGAAATTAAAAAGAAAGATTATGATAAGATTGCTCGAGAAATTAAATCTAATGAAGGAATTGATAGTTATGAGACAAGCGTTAATGAAAGTGTTAGCATCTATGAAAATGGCGGAAGAAAACAAAGTGTTGATAACAATGAAGTTGGATACAGACGAGAAGATTTATCGGTTTTGCAAGTGGCTACAACAGGAAATGCCAGAAAATCAAGTAAATCAGAAACAAGACCTGATAGTAGGCAAGGCAATAGAAATAAGCAAGAAGTAAAATTCTCTTACACATCTCCAAAAGATTCACAAGGCAACACTCTCTCTAAAGAACAACAAGAATTTTTTAAGGATTCGAAAGTTAGAGATAAAGAAGGAAATCTTTTAGTTGTTTATCACGGCAACGCCGTGAATGTTATTTGCAACCGTAGTATTGTATGTAATCAAGCCGAAATCATACACGCTAACGCGTGATTAAATACGCCTACGGCAATTACATTCCGCTAAAGCGGATAACATACCAAGCCTTTCGGCTTGTATAAAAAAGTGCAGTAGCAAAAACTACTGCACTTTTTTGGCGGAAAAGGCGGGATTTGAACCCGCGCTGCGATTATCTCACACTACTCCCTTAGCAGGGGAGCCCCTTGAGCCACTTGGGTACTTTTCCATATTCTCAAATTTTTTTAAAGTATTAAGTTTTAAAATTGTAGGCTACACTGCTAAGGGTTCCCGAAGCAGGGGCGCGACGCGTTAAGCAAACAATTGATAATTGTTTGTAGCCAAAGCGGCGAACAAACTACGTTTGGAGCAGGCACTTTAGTGACCTTGAGCCACTTGGGTACTTTTCCATATTCTCAAATTTTTTTAAAGTATTAAGTTTTAATTTTACGGCTACACTGCTAAGGGTTCCCGAAGCAGGGGCGCGACGCGTTAAGCAAACAATTGATAATTGTTTGTAGCCAAAGCGGCGAACAAACTGTGTTTGGAGCAGGCACGTTAGTGACCTTGAGCCACTTGGGTACTTTTCCATAATCTCAAGTTAAATTAGTATTTAGTTTTGATTTTTCGGCTACACTGCTAAGGGTTAGAAAGCAGTTATTGAAGCCTTTACTTTCTTAAAGCCCTATTATAATACCATATAAAATTAGTAAAGTCAAAATATTTTTCTATCTTTTTGTAAAAAAATTATTTTAAACCTATATAAAATTTAGTTTACAAAGTAAAAAAAATATGTTAATATACTAAAGATAAATTCACACTGGCGGTTAGCGCCCTAAATTCGTGCCTTGTTAAATAAAAAATCTAACGTCGAACAAGGTGATGGGGATAATCGCAACGTCAGGCGGAATAACGGAGGATATTTATTATGGCAGTATGTTCAATGAAACAATTGCTTGAAGCTGGTGTTCACTTTGGTCACCAAACAAGCAGATGGAACCCAAAAATGAAAAAGTACATTTACGGTGCAAGAAACAATATTCATATTGTTGACTTACAAATCACTGTAGAAGAAATCGAAAAAGCTTACAAGTTTGTAGTAGAAGCTGCAAAATCTGGTAAGACTGTACTTTTCGTTGGTACTAAAAAACAAGCTCAAGAAGCAATCGCTCAAGAAGCAGAAAGATGTGGTCAATACTACATCAATTCAAGATGGCTTGGTGGTACTTTAACTAACTTTAAAACAATCAGGTCAAGAGTTGAAAGACTTAATAAACTTGACAATATGGAAAAAGCAGGCGAATTCGAACTTCTTCCTAAAAAAGAAGTTATCGCTTTAAAAGCAGAAAGGGAAAAACTTCAAACAGTTTTAGGCGGTATTAGAGAAATGCACACTCTTCCAGGCGTACTTTTCGTAGTAGACCCACACTGTGAAGAAATTGCTATCAAAGAAGCTAAAAAACTTAACATCCCTGTAGTTGCTATCACAGATACTAACTGTAACCCAGACGATATCGATTACGTTATCCCTGGTAACGACGATGCTATCAGAGCCGTTAAACTTATCGCTTCAATTATTGCTGACGCTGTTATCGAAGCAAACCAAGGTGAAGACGCTGTTAAGCACGTTGTAGATGAAGAAGAAGTTGTTTCTATGGATGAAGCAGTTTCTATGAACCAATCAGCTGAAGCTACTACTGAAGAAGCTTAAGCCCAAATAATTTCAAAAGGAGATTACTATGAGTTTTACTGCAAATGACGTAATGGCACTCCGCCAAAAAACTGGCGCAGGCATGATGGACTGTAAAAAGGCACTTACTGAAACTAACGGTGATATGGAAAAAGCCGTTGACTATTTAAGAGAAAAAGGTATCGCAAAGGCTGCTAAAAAAGCAGGCAGAATCGCTGCTGAAGGTATCGTTGATAGTTACATCCATATGGGTGGTAGAATCGGCGTTTTACTTGAAGTAAACTGTGAAACTGACTTCGTTGCACGTGGCGACCAATTCAAAGAACTTGTTCACGATATCGCTCTTCAAATCGCTGCATCTAACCCTTCATACGTTACTGTTGAAGAAGTTCCTGCAGAAGTTATCGAAAAAGAAAAAGCAATTCTTCGCGCTCAAGCACTTGAAGAAGGTAAACCTGAAAAAATCGTTGATAAAATGGTTGAAGGTAGAATTAAAACTTTCTATGAAGAAAACTGCTTACTTTGCCAAAAATTCGTTAAAGACCCTTCTAAAACTATCGAACAACTTGTTGTAGAAGCAACTGCTACTATCGGTGAAAAGATTGCTATTAGAAGATTCGCACGTTTCGAAATGGGTGAAGGTTTACAAAAGAAAACTGAAAACTTAGCAGATGCTGTTGCTGAACAAGTTTCTGCAATGCAAAAATAATATTTACTAAAAGGAACACTATTTATTTAATGTTCCTTTTTTTTCGAGGTTCAAATGAGTGTTAAATATAAAAGAGTTATAATCAAAGTAAGTGGCGAAGCATTAGCAGGCGAAAAGGGTATGGGTTTTGACCAATCTGTTGTTGCTAAAGTAGTTGACCAAATCGTAAGCGTACATAATCTTGGCGTTCAAGTTGCTATCGTTGTAGGTGGCGGTAACTTCTGGCGTGGTAGACAAGGCACTGAAATGGAAAGAACTACTGCCGACCATATGGGTATGCTTGCAACCGTTATCAATGCGCTTGCTCTTCAAGACGCTATTGAAAGAAGGGGTGTTGAAACACGCGTTCAAACTGCTCTTACAATAACAAGAGTTGCCGAACCTTACATTTTAAGAAAGGCTCTTGACCATTTAGATAAAAACCGCATCGTAATTTTTGCTTGCGGTACTGGTAACCCGTTCTTCTCTACCGATACGGCTGTTGCACTTCGTGCAGCGGAAATCAATGCAGACGTTATCTTACTTGCTAAAAACGTAGACGGTATTTACGATAGCGACCCTAAAACTAACCCTAACGCTAAAAAGTATAAAGAAATTAAATACATTGACTTTATTTCTCAAGGTTTAAAGGCTATGGATACCGCAGCCGTTGCTATTTGTATGGAAAATAAAACTCCTATCTTAGCATTTGGCTTAGATGAAGAAAATAGTATAAGTAGAGTTGTAAAGGGTGAAGAAATCGGCACCTGGATTCGTTAATTTAAGCCGATATATACGGCGCAATACTGCGTTTCTACTAAGTGTTTTGACTTCGATGACCAACAAGGTCTATCGTGTCCGCTAACCTTTACGAGCCTTGCCTAACTTGTTTCTACACTTTTAAATGCGTACTTTATTAAACTTAATTAAAATGGTAGGGAAAATGCCTACCATTTTTTTGAGCCTTGTCTTGCTTGTATCTATCGCCTTAAATACGTACATTATTAAACTTAATAAAATTAAAGCGGTTTTATACCGCTTTTTTTTGTGCCTCGTCTAACTCGCTTCTACGCCTTTAACGTGTGTTTTGCTTAGCCTTGTTTTTATCGCTTTATCAAGTGCATTGTTAAACTTAATAAAAACCACTTTACAAAATCTTAAGTTTAATATACAATATAAATGTAATATAATATAAAGGAGAACTATTTATGGTAGATATCGAAACTTTAGAAATGATGCTTATGGAATGTGAAGAAAAAATGAACAAAACTTTAGACGTTTTACACGCTGACGTTTTGCAAATTAGGGCTGGTAGAGCAAACCCACACATTCTTGATAAAATTCAAGTTGAAGCATACGGCGCAATGAGCCCTATTAACCAAATCGGTAATATTTCCGTTTCAGACGGTCAATGCTTAGTAATTTCACCTTGGGATAAATCACTTTTAAAATCTGTTGAAAAGGCAATTTTAGTGTCAAACATCGGCATTACGCCTACTAACGATGGTAACGTTGTAAGACTTGTATTCCCTATGCTTACCGATGAAAGACGTCGCGAAATCGTTAAACAAGTTAAAAAGATGGGTGAAGACGGCAAGGTTGCTTTAAGAAACGTAAGACGTGATGGTCTTGACGGTTTCAAAAAACTTAAAAACGCTAAGGAAATGACTGAAGACCAATATTCTTCATACGAAGCGCAAATTGAAAAACTTACTCAAAAGGCAGTTGAATCTGCTGATAAGATTATCGCTGATAAAGAAAAAGAATTATTAACCATTTAATATATGGAAAACTCTTTAAAAATCCCACGCCATATCGCTTTTATTATGGACGGTAACGGTAGATGGGCAAAACAAAAAGGTCAACCAAGAAACTACGGGCATTTAAAAGGTTCTGAAAGGATTGAAGAAATCGTTCTGAAAAGTTTTGATTTGGGTGTAGAGTGCGTTTCTTTTTACGCGTTTTCTACCGAAAACTGGGGTAGACCTAAAGAAGAAGTAGACAAACTTATGTCTATTTTAAAAAGTTTTTTAAAAAAACATTTAAAACTACTAATTAAAAATCAAGTAAAACTTGTAATTTCGGGCGATTTAACTAATCTTTCGCCCGATTTAGTTGATGCAATTGATAACGCGCTTAAAAAAACCGCTAACTTTAGTGGCAAGGTTATGAATATTGCTTTCAACTATGGTGGTAGGCAAGAAATACTTAACGCTGTAAACAACCTTTTACAAAGTGGTAAAACAAGCGTTACCGAAGAAGAATTTTCTTCATACCTTTACACCAAAGGTTTACCTGATATTGATTTAATGATTAGAACAAGTGGTGAGCAAAGAACAAGTAATTTCTTTCCTTGGCAACTTGTTTACGCTGAACTTTATTTTACCGACGTTTTATGGCCAGATTTTTCAAAAGATGAACTTGTAAAGGCTATAGAGTGGTATACCGGTAGGGATAGGAGATTTGGAAAGGTTTAATTATGCTTAAAAGAAGTATTGCGGGAATTTTTATTGTTGGTATTACAATAGGCTTTTTAGCGTTAAGGCTTGTAGACGTTAGGTTATTTAACCTTTTCGTTTTAGGCTTAGCGGTTATTTCTGCTACCGAAATGGTTAAAGCATACGGTGAAAGCATTTCTAAAACTGATAAAGTTTTAATAATTTTATATCCTTGTTTGGCTTTTCCGCTTGCAACGTTTTTACCAGGTATTATCGTTAGAATTTCAGTTTTATACTTAATTTTTGCCATTGCAATATCGGTGCTTTTGAATCCGCAAAAATCTTTAGATAGCCTTGCAAAAACGGTGCTTGCAATATTTTATCCATCTGCACCGCTTCTTGCTTTAGTTATGCTTAACTATATGGGCGATTTATCGTGGTTCTTGCTTATTTTGGCGCTTACCACAACTTCACTTACCGACGTTATGGCATACCTTGTAGGTTCGGCTTTAAAAGGAAAAAAACTTTGCCCTGAAATTAGCCCTAACAAAACTATAAGCGGGGCTATAGGTGGGCTTTTAGGCGGTATTATAGCATCGCTTGCTACATACTATATCCTTAAAGCGTTAAGCGTTCCCGTATTTAATGCGGGAGAATTAACTACCGTTTTATTCCTTGTGGTATCGGGTATGATGTTTTCTATTACCACTCAAGCGGGTGACTTGTTTGAAAGTTGGCTTAAACGCCGTTTGGGTATCAAGGATATGGGCAATTTAATTCCAGGTCACGGCGGTATGCTTGATAGAATAGACGGTTTAGTATTTACCGCATTTACAACTTTTGTTTTGTATTCATTTTTAATCTAAAAAAGGGATATAATATTATTATGATTAAAATAGCACTTTTGGGTAGTACGGGCTATATCGGTAGGCAAGTTCTTAACGTTGTAGACAGATATCCTGAAAAATTTAAAATCGTATCAATGGCGGCGGGTTCAAACGTCGCTGTTTTTGCTAATCAAATAAATAAATACAAGCCTACTATTGCTTGTATAAACAATCCCGAAAATTTATCAAATATTACCGAAATTCCAAGCGAAACAACCCTTTATTACGGCGAAAACTCACTAATTCACGCTATTACTGAAGATTGTGACGTAGTGTTTGATGCCGTTATGGGCTACGCTGGGCTCAACGCGGTAAAAGAAGCAATCAAACTTAAAAAAACGGTAGCACTTGCTAATAAGGAAACGCTTATCGCTGGTGGCGAACTCATTATGAAAATGGCGCGCGAAAACGGCGTTAATATAATACCTGTTGATAGCGAACATTCTGCAATTTGGCAATGCTTAGAATTTAACCCTAACAAAAAATTTAAAAAATTGATAATAACGGCATCGGGCGGTGCGTTTAGAAACAAAACGCTTCCTGAACTTGAAAAAGTTACCCCCGAAGATGCTTTAAAACACCCTACTTGGCTTATGGGTAATAAAATTACTATCGACTGCGCTACTATGATGAACAAGGGCTTTGAAGTTTTAGAAGCAATGTGGCTTTTTAACGCGAAGTTTAGTGATATCGACGTAGTTATCCACCCGCAAAGCATAATTCACTCTATGGTAGAGTTTGACGACGGTGGGGTTTTAGCGCAAATGGGCAATCCGTCAATGGAACTTCCTATACAACTTGCGCTCACTTATCCCGAAAGGCTTTACACGGGTATAGAGCCCGTTAACTTTATAGGCAAAAGCCTTGACTTTTTTGAAGTTGATAGGCAAAAATATCCTTGCTTTGCGCTTATGGAAGAAGTTATCAAAAAAGGCTATAACTTCCCTTGTGCTATAAGCGGGGCAGACGAAGTTGCCGTTAAGTTGTTTTTAGACGGCAAGATTAAGTTTACCGATATAGTTAACTGTTTAGAATACGCGGTAAACAAAACTCAAAAAGCGGAAGTTACCTTTGAAAGTTTAGAGTACACCGATAAACAAGCAAGAGCCTACGCTATGGAGTTTTATAAAAATAGGTGCAAAATATGATAAATTTATTAAGTATTATAAGTGCGCTTGAAACGGTAGGCTCAGTACTCCTTGCTATTTTAGTGCTTCTTATAATGATTACGGTGCACGAATTCGGGCACTATATCATCGGCAAGATTTTCAAGTTTAAAATTAATGAATTTGCTATAGGTATGGGACCTGCAATCTTCAAAAAAACCAACGAAAAAACTGGGGAAGTATTTTCGTTAAGGATATTCCCGCTTGGTGGATTTTGCGCGTTTGACGGTGAAGATGAAGATAGCCAAAACGAAAACGCTTTTAACAATAAATCGCCTTGGAAAAGACTTTGCGTGCTTTTAGCGGGCGCAACAATGAACTTTATTTTAGGCATTTTAGTGCTTGTTTTATCGGTAGGTGTTTACGGTCAAATTTTAATAAATACCTATGATATCAAACCTGAAACTTCGCCTGAATATGCGGGCTATACACTGCAAAACGGCGATACGATAAAGAAAATAGACGGAAAACTTATATTTATTTCAAGCGACGTAACAGACGCGCTTAACGGCAAAAAAGCGGGCGATATAATAAAAGTTGAAGTTGTAGATAAAGATAACAACGTTAAAGAAAGGGAAGTTAGGTTAAGAAACGCTGTTAATAGTGACAGTATGACTGACGTTATATCTTCTTACACGGCGCTTGGTGTATCAACAATAGTAAGGCTTGACGTAACCACCGTTAAATCTAAAATCTTAAACGGCGAATACCTTTTAAGGCTTGCCGATAGCGATAATTACGATGATTGTAGTAGAATTTTTACTACCAAAGATTTAATTGATTACGCTAAAACATTTAACAAAGGCGAAACTTGTTCTTTCTACGTTAGGTATAAAGATAAAGACGAAAAGAAACTTGTATCTGTTGAAATCGAAAAAGATTTATCTTCATTAAGCGATGAAGAAGTTCTTTTAGAACTTGGCGTTAAAGAACACTCAATGCTTTTAAAGTACACTACTAAAAACGTTCACTTTGGTTTTTTTGAAAGTATTGTTAGGGGGTTTAGGTATTCTTACACCGTAGCGGGTACTATTTTTAGAACGCTTGGCGAACTTTTTACCGGTAGATTAAGTATTACCGCAATGGGTGGACCTATAACAACTATTTCAGTTACAAGTACCGCTATTAAAGAAGGCGGATTTAACTATTTCCTTGAAATTATGGGCTTTATCGGCATAAACCTTGCGGTGTTCAATTTGCTTCCTATCCCTGCACTTGACGGCAGTAGAGCGGTATTTTGCATTATCGAAGGTATCCGTAAAAAACCTATCAATAGAAAAGTTGAAGGAATAATCCACGCCGTTGGCTTAGTTGTTCTTTTAGGCTTCTGTATTTTGGTTGATATACTTCAAATGTTTTAAAAACAAGGCAAATGTCCTAACTTTTGGACATTTGCCTTTTAAATAGTTGTTAAAATTATAATAAATATGGTATACTAAAAAAATGAGTATTATAAACATTAAAAACGTTTCATTCAAATATCAAGATGAAGCACCGCTTGTTATCGACGGTTTAAATTTAACCGTTGAAAAAGGTGAGTTTATTTGCGTTTTAGGTAAAAACGGTAGCGGTAAGTCTACCCTTGCTAAACTTTTAAACGGTATGCTTCTTCCTGTAAGCGGGGATATTTCCGTTTTTGATATGGACGTTAAAGACAAAAACTCAATATTCGATATTCGCAAAAGGGTTGGCGTAGTCTTTCAAAATCCCGACAACCAAATGGTTGCAACTATCGTTGAAGACGATATCGCTTTCGGCCCTGAAAACATAGGTTTACCGCGTGAAGAAATATGTAAACGAATTGATTTTGCCTTAGATTCTACCGCTATGCAAAATTATAGGCAAAGTATGGGTCAAAGGTTATCGGGCGGTCAAAAACAAAGGGTTGCGATAGCGGGCGTTCTTGCAATAAGGCCCGACGTTTTAATACTTGACGAATCTACTTCTATGCTTGACGCTAAAGGTAGAAAAGAAGTTATGGACGTAGTTAAAAAACTCAACAAGGAAGGTATGACGGTTATATCAATAACTCACTATATGGACGAAGCCGTTGACGCTTCGCGCGTGATTGTTTTAAGCAAGGGTAAAATCGTTAAAGATGGTACTCCGCTTGAAGTTTTTAACAACTCTACGGAACTTGAAAACTACGGTCTTGATTTACCAAGGGCTACCTATATTGCCGAAAAACTTAAAACTTACGGCGTTCCGCTTAGAAGCGGTATTTTAACTGCTGAAGAGTTAGAGGAGGACTTATGCAAATTGTTTCAAAAGAATTAAGTTTTACCTATAACCCTAAAAGTCAGTTTAAAAAGCAAGCGTTAAAGGATATAACGCTTACTATAAACGAAGGGGATTTCTTTGGCATCGTTGGTCAAACGGGTAGCGGTAAATCTACCTTTATACAACACTTAAACGGGCTTATACCCGTGCAAAGCGGTCAGTTAACGGTTGGCGACTATGATTTAGCCCTTAAAAACAAAAAGGATAAAAAGAAACTTTATAACTTAAGAAGTAAAGTTGGTATGGTATTTCAATATCCCGAATCGCAACTCTTTGCCGAAACGGTGTTTGAAGACGTTGCTTTTGGTATTAGAAATTTCTTCCCTGAAATGTCTGAGCAAGACGTTGAGCGTAGGGTAAAAGAAAGTATTGAAATAGTAGGGCTTGATTACGACGCGGTTAAAAACAAATCTCCGTTCGAACTTTCGGGCGGTCAAAAAAGGCGCGTTGCTATAGCGGGCGTTCTTGTTACTGAGCCTGAAGTTTTGGTTTTAGACGAACCTGTTGCGGGCTTAGACCCCGTTGGCAAGCGTAAACTTATGAATTTACTTCACTCTATTCACGGTGTCAAACTTAAAACTATAGTTATAGTTTCGCACGATATGGATGAAGTAGTTGAAAACTGTAATAGAGTTGCAGTATTTTCAAAAGGTCAACTTTTAAAAGTTGATACACCTAAAAAGGTTTTTTCAAACGAAGAACTTTTATTAGAAAGCGGGCTTGAACTTCCTATCACTGCTAAAATGCTTAAAAGTTTAAACGAATTAGGCGTAGATATTGATAGCGAACTCAAATTAAACGATTTTATAAACGCGGTAAAGGATAAATATTTAGGTTAATATGTTAGGCGACGTTGCATTTGGTCAGTATTATCCATCGAATTCTTTTGTTCATAAAATGGATTCAAGGATTAAAATACTCCTTTTAATTGCATATATAGTACTTGTATTCGTAGTAAAAAACTTCTACGGATATTTAGTGTTATGCGGTTTTTTAGTAGTTGCAACGCTTGTTTCTAAAGTGCCTATTTTATCTATGCTAAAAAGCATAAAAGCGGTACTTT
Organism: Christensenellaceae bacterium; assembly: GCA_045613025.1. Classification (GTDB taxonomy): domain Bacteria; phylum Bacillota; class Clostridia; order Christensenellales; family Borkfalkiaceae; genus HGM11412. The sequence goes on from JAZLAE010000029.1 coordinate 241,291, forward strand.
TGATAATTTTACTTACCGTTATTTTAAACGTATTTTTCTATAAACCAGAAAATCCAACTTATCTTTTTTGGATAATTTCTAAAGAAGCGTTATTATTCTCTGGCTTTATGGCGCTTAGACTTATCACCTTAGTTCTTGGCAGTATGCTTTTAAACTTAACCACAACCCCAGTAGGAATTACCGACGGTATGGAAAGTTTGTTAAAGCCTTTAACTTATATAAAAGTTCCCGTTAGGGAATTTGGCTTGGTTATGAGTATAGCCTTAAGTTTTATACCTATTTTAATGGGCGAAGTTGAAAGAATTATGCTTGCTCAAAAGGCAAGGGGCGCTAACTTTGAAGAAGGCAATATCTTCAAAAGAGCAAAGGCTTTACTTCCCGTGCTTGTGCCACTACTTCTTAGTTCGTTTAGGCGTGCTGAAGAACTTGGCGACGCTATGGATAGCAGGTGTTATAGAAGCAATGGCACTCACACAAAATATAAAAAATTAAAAACGTCTTGGCGCGATTTAGTAGGCTCACTTTTTGTTGTCGGCTGTTTTGTTTTAGTCATATTCTTAAACGGTTTAGGGGGATTTTTATGAGAATTCTTTTAACTGTTAGTTATGACGGAACTGATTTTTGCGGTTATCAAGTACAACCTAATAAGCGCACGGTAGAACAAGAACTTAACGATGCTATTTTTAAAGTTACGGGCGAAACTGTTAAATCGGTGGCAAGTGGTAGAACGGATAGCGGAGTGCACGCGATAGGTCAAAAGGTGCATTTTGATACTAATTCTACAATTCCGCCTAAGAACTTTAAAAACGCGCTTAACACAGTTTTACCAAACGATATTAGGGTAATAAAATCACAAATGGTAGATGATGAGTTTAACGCAAGGTATTCAGCAAAGGGAAAAACCTACGTTTACTCACTTTATTACGGAGATGAAAACCCTATAAAATCCCGCTATAAAACTTACTTAAAAACTGCGCCTGACCTTTCTAAAATGAAAGAAGCGTGCACCGTTTTACAAGGCACGCACGACTTTAAATGCTTTTTAGCAAGCGGTAGTTCGGTTAAAGATACCGTTAGAACGATATATTCTATCACCGTTATAAAAAAAGGTAAGGATATCGACGTTAAGGTTTCGGGCAATGGTTTTTTATACAATATGGTAAGAATTATCGTAGGTACGCTTATCGGCGTTAGCGAAAATAGAATTACTTTAAGCGATATAAAATTAGCACTTGAAACTGGCGATAGAAAAAAGGTTGGAAAAACTATGCCACCGCAAGGATTATGCTTATATTCTGTAAGTTATAATAATAAAGTGCAATAAAAATGAAAAATCAATGAAAAAACGCTTGACATAAATTGTGTTTTTTAATAAAATATACAATGCGGAATAAAGATTTGTAATTAACGGATTAGCCCCCCGAAATTCAAATTTTTTAATAGATTTAATTTGAAAGGAGAAATATTGTGAAAACATACATGGCAAAAAGCGGTGAAGTTGAAAGACAATGGTATATCGTTGACGCAACAGATATGCCACTTGGTAGACTTGCTTCACAAGTAGCATCCGTTTTAAGAGGAAAAAATAAACCAACTTTTACGCCTAACGTTGATACAGGTGACCACGTTATCGTTATCAATACGGATAAAGTTGTTCTTACTGGTAAAAAACTTGATAAGAAATTCTATACTTATCACACTGGTTACATTGGTGGCCTTAAACAAATTCCTTACAGCAAAATGATTGCAGAAAAATCTGACCTTGCTGTATACGAAGCAATTAAAGGCATGCTTCCAAAGAATAGTCTTGGAAGACAAATGATAACTAAACTTAGAGTTTACAAAGGTGATGAAAGCGCTAAACATATCGCTCAAAAACCAGTTGTACTCAAACTTGATAAGTAGGAGGTAGCATAGTAATGGCTAAAGTAGCAAGCAAAAAGAAACTCCAATTCTGGGGTACTGGTAGAAGAAAAAAAGCAATCGCAAGGGTAAGACTTATCCCAGGCGGTGCTGGTAACATCGTTATCAACAAACGTAGCATTGACGATTACTGTGATACTGAAACTGTTAAACTTATCATTAAACAACCACTTGTTTTAACTGATACTTTAACAAAATACGATATCTTCGTTAACGTTGTTGGTGGTGGTTATACTGGTCAAGCAGGTGCTATCCGTCACGGTATCGCAAGAGCGTTAATTCTTGCTGAACCTGAACTTCGTGACGCGCTTAAAAAAGCAGGTTTCTTAACAAGAGACCCAAGAATGAAGGAAAGAAAGAAATACGGTCTCAAAAAGGCTCGTCGTGCTCCTCAATTCTCAAAACGTTAATCAAAGCCTTATGGCGATTTTACAAAAACACTTGCTATTTGCAAGTGTTTTTTTGTTTGGTATTTACAAATTTTATCGCGTGTGTTAAAATAAAGAAAAGGAACTAATTATGTGTGATTTTTCTATATTAAAAAGCAATTTAGAAAACAAAGGTTACATCGTTTCGGTGTTTGAAAATAGCCGTGATGCGGTTGAGTATTTAAGTTGTAAAATTAGCGGTAAAACCGTAGGTTTTGGTGGTTCTAAAACCTTGCACGAAATAGGCTTATTTAACGCTTTAAACTCTAATAATACCGTATTTTGGCACGATGAAAAACCCGAAGGGTTAACAGTTTACGAAACGCGTAAAAAGGCAACTCAAGCAGATATTTATATATCGTCAGTTAACGGCATTTCAGAAAAAGGCGAAATTATAAATATAGATGCAACGGGCAATCGTGTTGGCGCAATTTCGTTTGGCCCTGAAAAAGTTTTCTTGGTTATCGGTGAAAATAAGGTTGCTAAAGATTATGATAGCGCGCTTTATAGGGCAAGAAATATTGCAAGTCCCTTAAACGCTAAAAGGCTAAATAGAAAAACGCCTTGCGCTGTAAAAGGGGATAAATGTTACGATTGTAATAGCCCCGATAGAATTTGTAGAAACCTTTCGGTGCTTTGGACAAAGCCCGTTGGTGCTGAGTATGAAATTATTTTAATCAACGAAAAATTAGGGTACTAATATGAAAAATAACGTTTGTAAAATTTTGCATTGTATATCCGCGCTTTTCGTGTTGCTATTCGTTGTGTTTTTAGGTGTTGATTTTTATTATTATAATCCTATAACAACGTCGGCACCGTATTATGCATATATTATCGTTAGGGCGTTAGAATTTTTGCTTCCAAGCCTTATAATTTTTATAATAAGTGAAATACTAAAACGTAAGATGAAATAATTATAGGAGGATAACTATGGTAGATTTAGGTTTTATTAAAATTGATGCATCAAACTTTATAGCAATAATAATAGGTATTGTAATTTTTGCTTTACAAATGATACTTTTATTCAAAGGTAAATTTTTAATAATAAAATTACTGCCGATTTTATTATGCGCAATAGCAAGCGTTGTGTTTATAATTACCACTTTCACAACAGAAGGTTGGGACGCTTTAGGTTGGTTATTGCTTTTTGTTTTTGCGCTAATCTATTTAGGCGTTTGCGCGTTTGCTTGGGTAGTGTACGGAATAATAAAATTATTTACAAGAAAAAAATCTCTCGAATAATCGAGAGATTTTATTTTTATTTTTATTTTTTAAACCAAACGGTTGGTGTAAACGCTAAAAGTAACGGATAAATTTCAAGTCTGCCAAGTAACATTGCAAGTGATAAAACAATTTTAGAAACAGGCGAATAGCAAGAGAAGTTTGACATCGGGCCTACCATCGAAAGGCCAGGGCCTATATTGTTTATACAAGCAAGGGTAGCGGAAAAGTTAGTTGTAAAATCTAAGCCGTCAAACGAAATAATGAAAAGAACGATTGCAAATATTACCGCGTAAATTCCAAAGTAAGTCATAACGCTATTTGCAGTTGTTTCTTCTATTTTTTTACCGTCCATATTCATAACGTCAACAGAGTGCGGTTTGATAAGTTTTTTAAGTTCGTATCTAATACGCTTAAATATTAAAACTATTCTTGAAACCTTAAAACCGCCCGCAGTAGAGCCAGCCGAACCGCCTACAAACATTAAAAACAATAGTAAAATTTGGCTTGTTGAATTCCAGTAAGTAAAGTCAGCGGTTGAGTAACCCGTAGTTGTTAAAAGAGACGATACTTGGAAGAACGACGTTCTAATTGTTTCCGAAAGGTTATTGTAAAGCGGGTAGATATTAAAGCCAATAATAACGGTAGAAAGTATAACTATACCAAGGTACGTTAATAATTCAGTGTTTTTGAAAAAGGCTTTTAATTTACCTAATAACAACAAGAAATAAAGGTTAAAGTTTATGCCGAATAAAAGCATAAATATTGCTATAACCCATTGCGAATACGCACTATATGCGCCTATACCCGCGTTTTTTATAGCGAAACCACCCGTACCTGCCGTACCAAACGCGTGTACTATACTTTCGTATAAGTTCATATCGCCAAAGGCTAAAAGTACGATTAATAAAGTAGTTAAACCGATATACATAAGATATAAAATCTTAGCGGTGTCTTTTGACTTAGGTACGATTTTATCTACCGTAGGGCCTGGCATTTCCGCGCGGAGTATGTGGATGTTTCTATCGGTGTTTTTAGGCATTAACGCGATAACGAAAACAAGTATTCCCATACCGCCTATCCAGTGTGTAAAACTACGCCACATAAGTAAGCCTTTACTCATATTTTCAACGTCGTTTAGTATTGATGCACCGGTTGTTGTAAAACCGCTAATAGTTTCAAAAAGTGCGTCGATATACGATGGAATTTCACCGCTTACCGTAAACGGTATAGCGCCTATAAGTGATAAAACTATCCAAGCAATCGAAACTATTATAAACCCTTCGCGGGAGTATATAACTTTGTCTTTAGGCTTAAAGGCGTAGTTTAAAACTAATCCTACCGAAAGGGAAATCCCCATCGTTAAAAGTATTGATAAATAAGCACTTTCTTGATAAATTAACGACGTTACAAGGGGAAGTATTAAAAGACCCGATTCGATAAGCGCCACTTTGCCTATCGTGTTGAGTATCATTTTATAATTCATAATTATTTCTTCCTAATAATATCCGATAAGTCGTTAACGCTTGATTTTAAACTTACTACGATAACTTTGTCGTTAGGTAAAATTATATCGTCACCACCAGGGATAAAGTTTTTTCTACCCCTTGTGATACCTGCAACTAAAGTGTTTTTACTTAAAGTTAAATATTTAAGCGGAATGTTAGCATATTTAAAATCATCTAAAACGATAAATTCAACTGCTTCTACAGAGCCGTCCATAATACTGTATAGCGTTTCGATTTTACTACCTTCGCTATCTTGAAGAGCCCTTGCATATCTAATAAGTGAGTTTGCAACTACTTCTTTAGGGGTAACGATACAGTCAAGCCCTATCTTGTTAGAAATAGTGTTAAGGTCTTGATTTTTAATTTTTGCAATAACTTTATCGCATTTTTTATCTATTGCGCTAAGCGACATTAATATATTTTTCTCATCGTTACCTGTTAACGCTACGAACGCATCGGTAGAAAGTAAACCGCTTTCTAAAAGCAAGTCTTGTTTCATACCGTCACCGCAAACAACGGTAATACCGCCTTTAATTTCATCTAAAAAGGCTTCGCAACACTCTTGGTTTTTATCTATAACGGTAACGAAGTTATTGCTTGAAATTAACGCTTTAGTAAGGTAGTGCGCGGTTTTGCTTGCACCTACAATCATAACGTCTTTAACGTGAATATTTTCAAAACCAAAAAGTTTTAAAAGTTTATGCGCTTCGTCGTACGAAACTATTACGCTAATTTTATCCCCTTCTTGTAAAACGAAAGAGCCGTTAGGTATAATAACTTCTTCACCGCGTTTAACCGAACAAATTAAGAAGTTAACGGGATATTTTTTTCTTATTTCGTATAAAGCAAGCCCGATAATCGGTTGACCTTTTTTAACGATAAGTTCAATAATTTCAAGTTCGCCCGAAGAAAACGGTTCAACGCTTATAGCCGACGGAAGTTTTAAAACGTTGTATAAAAACTGCGCCGTCATAAGTTCTGGATTAACGGTAAGTGAAATATCAAGGTTTTGCTTGATATAGTCAAAGTCAGGGGTAGTGTATTTAGAATCCCTAATTCTTGCAACCGTGTGTTTAGCGCCCATCTTTTTAGCGATAAACGATGAAAGCATATTGAATTCATCTGAACCAGTCATAGCGATAAACAAATCGCACTTAGAAACGTTTGCTTGCTGTAAAACGTCGTACGAAGTACCATTACCGCAAATTGCGATAACGTCGTAAGAGTTAATAACGGTTTCAATAACTTTTTCGCTTGAATCGATAACTATTATGTTGTGATTTTCTTTAAGTAGGGCTGTTAAAAGGGCTGAACCTATATTGCC
>JAZLAE010000030.1:0-21481 GCA_045613025.1 Christensenellaceae bacterium
GTAATATCGAATTTGCTATCGAAAACGACGTTTTAACAAACGCTGAAACTTTCCTTGCTGAAAAAGTGGCAGGTGAATATTACTACGTTACAGCATTCAAAGGCCACAACGTTTACCGTATTAAATATATGTACGTAACAAAAGCCATTGATGAAGCAAGTGATTTTGAAGTGTTTACTTTAACGCCGGAAAAAGGTCTTAACGGTATAGACGGTTATTTCGTTGTAACTAAAGATATAGATGCATCTAACTGGACTTTTAAAACCCACGTTTACTCTAATAATGGAACTACTTTCCCAGATAGTAAAAAAGAAGTTGGTTTTAAAGGTGTTTTTGACGGTTTAGGTCACGTTATCGACGGTATGAAAGTTGGCAATAACGGTATTTTCGGTTGTGCAACTGCGCCTACAATTAAAAACGTAGCATTTACAAACGTTGAAATTTCAGGTTATTACGGTACTTTATTTGCTCATATGGCTAACCGCTTATGGAGTGACAGTGTTGTTGTTAAAGAACCAGAATTTTATGACGTATACGTACAAGTTAATAAAATTACTTGGGGTTCTTCTAAACGTGTAGGTGTTTTAGTGAATAACTCTTTCCCTATGACTGGTAAAGTTAAAAACGTTGTTGTTGAATACACAAATTTTAGTGATGCTGAAGACGCTACTATTATGAGCGGTATTTTAAATGGTAACGCGTTTGGTACTATTGGTGGTGGCCAAGCAGATATGTCTAACCAACAAGTATTCTGGGACGTATATTCAATTTCTAAAGCGCCTGTTTACTTAAGAGATACTAAACCATACTTTGCTGAAAACCAAGTTGAACACGTTGCTGAAGGCCGTAAGGTTGTTTCAGTAGGCGACGTTATTGATGAACGCGTTAATAAATATTTAGGCGTTAAAGGCTTAACGATAAGCAATACAATGGTTGCTGTAGGTCTTAAAGCGTACGATGATTATAGCGCAATGGCTAAAGACGTTGATAAAAATACTGATAGTTTAGCAACCTTTAGTGATAAATATTGGGTAATATCAAATGGTGTTCCTTACTGGAAATCTTCTTTTGATAGCCAAGTTGATTTAGTTGTAACCGATAGCGAAGGTAACGTTGTTACTGAAGATATCGTTATTAAAGATACTGATACTAAATTTGCTTTAAATTTATTTGATGGCATAGAAAACCTTAATAATACTACTATCACAGCACCTGTTGGCGTTAAAGTAAATGGTAACGTTATCAGTTTAGCAAACGAACCAACTTCAATTGGTAGTTACGATATTGAAATTTCAGCAGTAGTAGGTGGTTATACTATTGTAAAAACGCTTACTATTACTTACTCTAACGCATACGACGTAAGCGGTAAAGTTTTATACTCTCAAGACGATAAAGCAATAGACGTTGACTCTTTAAACCAAGCGCTTAAAGATGCGGGATATTCACAAATTACCAAAGACCAAATTACAGGTTATATCGTAAACGGCGAAACCCTTTCCGATTTAGAACTTGAAGTAAAAATTACAGGCGAAAATGCTAATAGGGTAATAGATACCGCTCAAACTGCTATAGTTTGCGTTGGCAATAAAGCATATTTACTTTCTAACGTATACGCTTATACTAAACTTATTGACGAAGCAAGCGACTTTGATTACTTCCGCCACGATTACGCAACTAAACAAGTATATCAAGATTACCCTGGTTACTACCTTATGACTAAGAATATTGACTTTGATAAAGAAGGCGTTACTCTTTTAGAACACAACTTCTCATCTAAAGCAGTATATCCAAGTAGTACAGATATGAAACACGGTTTAACTGGTGTATTCGATGGTAACGGTTACGTTATTTCTAATCTTAACGTACCATCAAATGGTATTTTCGGCATTGCAAGCAACGCGCTTGTTCAAAACGTGGCAATTGTAGGTGCAAGACTTACAGGATACTACAACGCAACGTTTGCAAATACTTTTGATGGCAGTAAAACAAAACTCAAAAATATTTACGTTGAAGTAGTAAGCGCAACTCAAGTAAGGGTAGGCGTTATTGCTTATGGTGGGGTTAACCCATCTGCATTGGTTGAAAACGTTGTAACTAAGTGGGACATGAACGATACTGATTATGCAAAATTAACGGCTAAAAGTATCCAAATGTCTATGCTTGGATTTATGAAATTTACCCCTGCTAACTATCCTAACTTACACAAAAACTGCGTATCACTTTCTAAAATGCCAGTTTACATTGTTACTGATAAAAACGGTGCTATTTCTATCAATAATAATAGTGGTTTACACCCTATGTTTGCAATTGCATCTAATAAAGTAACCGTTAATGGTGACGTTGTTACTACTACTGATGAAACTATTAACTCTATCTTAACTTCTACTGGATACGCTTTAAATTCAAGTATTATTTTACCAGGTGTTGTTTCTTACGATAATGCAACTGAAATGGCTAAAGATAAAGAAGCAAATGCAACCTTACTTAATACGTTTAGTTCTAACTACTGGGATACAACAAGTGGCGTTCCTACTTGGAAGCATAAACACAGTTATAATTCAGTAGTAAAAAATCCTACTTGTGAAGAAGATGGTAGCATAACTAACACTTGTTATTGCGGTGATATTATCGTAACAACCGCTAATGCAATAGGCCATAACTATGGCGAAGCAGTTTACGTTGGTAATGATAAACACGAACAAGTTTGCTTAAATGATAGCGAACATACACTTGTTAGCGACTGTTACGGTGGCGTTGCTACTGAAACTCAAAGGGCGGTTTGCGAAGGTTGTAATCACGAATACGGCAACCTTAAAGACCATATCCACAACCACAATATAACAGTTGTTGCGCCTACTTGTATAAGTGAAGGTTACACGCTTCATTCTTGTTTATGTGGTGACGTTTATAAAACTGATTACGTAGAAATTGACCCTTCGGCACATAATTACGGCGATTGGTTATACGATAGTAAGTTAGGTCACTACAAAGTATGTTCTAACGATGAAACTCACGTTTTATACGCTACAAACGTTGCTGAAGATAAAGTTTTATATTCGGCTGATGATAAAGCGCTTGATTTATTATCTTTAAGAAGAGCGCTTGATGAAGTTGACGTTAAAATCACTTCACTTAATCAAATTGAAGGCTATATCGTAAACGGCGAACGCGTTGAAACTTTAGAATTAAACGTAACTATTACCGGCACTTATGCAAATAGGGTGGTGGATACCGCTCAATCAATTATCGTTATTATAAACGGTGAAGAAATCGTTTTAGATAACGTTTACGCTTACACTAAACTTATCGACGAAGCAAGTGACTTTGATTACTTTAGGTTTGACTATGCTAACACTGGCGTTATCCCTACACACGCAGGTTATTACCTTGTAACAAACAATATCGATGCAAGTAGTTACGTAATGCAAGACCACACTTTTGCAACCAACGCAGTTTACCCTGGTAGCAATGATAAAAAAGGTGGTTTAACAGGCGTATTTGATGGTAATGGTTATACAGTTTCTAACCTTACTGCTGTTTCTAACGGTATTTTCGGCTCGGCTAATCAGCCACTTATCAAAAATATAGCGTTTACAAACGTTGCGCTTACAGGTTACTATAACTGTACGATTGCTAATGTTTTTGAAGGTCAAAACACTAAACTTAAAAACGTTTACGTTGAAGTTGTTAGTAGTACTTTAGCAAGAGTTGGCACTTTAACTTACTCTGCAATCAACCCTAACGCTTCACTTGAAAACGTTGTTACCGTTTGGGATTTAGACGAAACTGAACTTAATAGATTAACTACTAATGGTATTTTCGCGTCTATTGCGCACTTAAACTTCAACGTAGCAAGCTATAAAAACTTCTATAAAAACTGTGTAGCAATTTCTCAAGCGCCACTTGGTATGGAAATTTCTGGCGGTAAAATTAAAGTTAGTGACGACGGCGTTCACAAACGTTTATGGGTTGCATCTAATAAAGTTACAGTTACTACTGAAGGCGAAACTACAACAGTTACAACAACAAACAAAACTCTTCAAACTATCTTAAATGCAACAGGTTATACTTTAGAACCTATTAACATTGCAACTGGCGTTGTTTCTTACGACACCGTAGAAGAAATGGCTAAAGACGTAGCAAATAATACCGATTTACTTGCTTCATTTGATAGCAAATATTGGACTATCATTAACGGTGTTCCATACTGGAAAGCAAGTTACTACGGCTACGAAATGCACGACTTTACTGAAGAATTAGTTATGAACGCTGCGTTAAAGAGCCCTGCAACTTGTACTGAAAACGCTGTATACTACAAATCTTGTAAATGTGGCGAAGTAGGCAAAATTGAAACTTTTGAAGTTGAAGGTTTCTTACCTCATACTTACAATCAAAACACAGTAACTGAAGATGCTTTAATCACTAAAGGTGAAGACGGTGCTCCATCATTATTCTACAAATCTTGCGTTTGTGGTAAAGTTGGCAACGAAGATACTTTCGAAAGCAAAGAAATGTTTGGTAAAAACATTCTTATCTTCGGTGATAGCTATTCATCTTATATCGGCACTATCCCTGAAGGACACCTTCCTTATTATAAAGGCGATAATATTTTAAGTAGTCCTGACCAAATGTGGTGGAGCTTACTTGTTGAAGAAAGGGGCGGTAACGTTGTAAGGGTTGACGGCTCAAGTGGTTCTACTGTATGTACTGCAGGTCACAATCCGTTTATCAACAGGCTTAACAAACTTTACGAAGATGGCTTCTTTGAAGAAAACCAAATCGATTACGTATTCGTTTTAGGTGGTACTAACGATAACGGCGGTCACGTTTTAGGCGAAGAAAAATATAGTGATTGGACTCAAGATGATTTAAATCAAGTTCTTCCTGCTATGTGCTACTTCTTCTGTAGAATTCGTGAAATTTTACCTAATGCTGAAATTTACGGTATTGCAAACCTTCGTATGAAACAAGAAATTATTGACTCAATTTATAACTCTTGTGAGTACGTTGGCGGTCACTACGTAGGCATTAAAGTTGAACTTGAATCAAGCCACCCAACTGCACTTGGTATGCAACAAATCAAAGACGAAATTTTAAAAGTTTTTGATGCAGAATAAAAATAAAAAGTCACGGGAAACCGTGACTTTTTTAAGTTATATTCACAAACAAGTTTGTGAGTGATATACAAGATAAATCTTGCGTGATATGCGCTTTGCGCGTGATATCATTTTTGCTATGCAAAAATGGTTGTGGATAAATTTTATAGTTTTTTAGGGGTTTTCCCGGTAATTTTTTTAAATATACGGTTAAAGTGCGATTGCGAGCAAAAACCGAGTTCTAAAGAAATTTCTAATATGCTTTTATCTCCCACCGCAATCATCTTTTTTGCTTTTTCTATTCGCTTTATAATGCAATATTTATAGGGTGAAATACCAAAAGATTTGGTAAAAGTTGTTTGTAAATAGTTTGGCGAAACGTTAACGGCTTTTGCAATACTTTTAAGCGTACAATCAGACGTTAAGTTTTCGTTTATATACTCATACGCTTGTAAAGAAATAGGATTTATATTGTTTTTGGTTGGTTTAGTTTCTTCTCCTTCTAAAATATTTAATAACTTATGTAAGAAATCGTAAAATAGCGAGTTAATTAAAACTTCGTTTAAAGGTTTTACGTTTGTAGCGGTAAAAAGACTTGCCAAATCGGATAGTAAAGCAAGTAAATTTTCAATATCCGTTTTATTTTTTATATATGTGCAGTTTGGTAAAGATAATAATATATCTGTTAATGTTTTTGGCGTGTATTCATTTTTAAAAATCCTAATAAAACTACATTTTACTGGGAATTTGCTATGTCTAATTTGCCCTGGTTTAGCGCAAAGGAACATTCCGTACTCAGTAGGGTATGGTTCTCCGTTTATATGGCTTACACCACCAGTTGAATGAAAAATTTCTAGTTCAAAGCAATCAACTGTTCTAATATCGCTTTCGGTTATGTTTCCCCTTACTATGGAACTTTCAAAAAGTCCACAATATATATCTTTATGAGCAATAAGCATTTAAAACCCCTTATCGTAAGAATATGATAAAAATAGTGTAGAATATTACTATAAATTGACAATAAATAGTGATAAAATGAAAAATATAAATATATAATAACAAACCAAATCGTATTTGTAAAGGTTTTTTATTATTAAATGATGCGTAGGAGAGATTAAAATGAAAATAACTGATATAAAAACTTTCGTTGTTGATTGTTTTAGAACAAATTGGGTTTTCGTAAAGGTTTATACTGATGAAGGGATAACGGGTGTTGGCGAAGGCACGCTTGAATATAAAGAAAAAGCGTTGGTTGGCGCTATTGATCACATTAGAAGTTATTTGATTGGTAAAGACCCACGTCAAATCGAAAAACATTATCACGACATTTATCGTGACGCATATTGGCGTGGTGGCGCAGTGCTTATGAGCGCTCTTTCCGCTGTGGAAATGGCGCTTTGGGATATTTTAGGTAAATCACTTAACGTTCCCGTTTATCAACTTTTAGGCGGTAAGGTAAACGAAGATTGCCGTATTTACGTTAACGGTTGGTTTGCCGGCGCAAAAACACCTGAAGAATTTGGTTTAAAAGCAAAAGAAGCCGTAAAAAAAGGTATAACGGCTATGAAGTGGGACCCATTTGGTAAAAACTATCTTCAAATATCTAATAAGGAATTAGATACTGCGTTAAAATGTATACAAGCGGTAAGAGAAGCAGTTGGAAACGACGTTGATTTACTTATAGAAGCGCACGGACGTTTTGATGTTCCAACAGGTATAAAAATTGCTAAAGAAGTAGAGCAGTTTAAACCTATGCTTTTAGAAGAACCTGTTCCACCTAATAATTTAGAGGCGTTAAAAGCAGTTCGTGATAAATCTCCCGTACCAATATCGGCAGGGGAAAGGCTTTATACCCGTTTTGATTATAACGAGTTGTTTAGACTTCGCGCGGCAGATTATATCCAACCGGATATTTCGCACGCAGGGGGAATTATGGAATTAAAAAAATTAGCGGCTATTGCAGAGGCTAATTATATTCCATTTGCACCGCATAACCCAAGCGGACCTATTGCCAATGCTGCAACGTTACAAATTGCGGCGTGTTGCCCTAATTTTGCCATCTTAGAAATTATGTATTCAGACGTAGATTATCGTAAATTTATTACCAATGAAAATTTAGAATATAAAGATGGAAGAATTAAAATAGGTAACAAATCAGGTCTTGGTATAGAACTTAATGAAGAAGAATGTTTAAAACACCCTTACGTAGAACATAATCTTCGTCACTATACTGGTGCGCTTACTGATATAAGACCACCTAAAACGGAATTCTATTTTTAAGGAGAAAAATATGAAAAAAACTGTTTTAATAACCGGTGCTTGTATAAATACTGGTGTGGCAATAGTTGAAAAATTTGCTTCTAACGGGTATAACGTTGTTTTTACGGGTAGAGATAAAGAAAAGGTAGATAAGGCAGAAAAAGGTTATAGAGAAAAATTTTCTAACGTAGAAATAAAAGGTTACGTTTTAAACTCGCTTATTGATGAAAAAAACGTTGACGAAAAGGCTATTGATGAATTATTTATTGATTTAGATAAAAATGGCGTGTTTGTTGATTGCGTAGTTCTTAACGGCGCAGACCAAGGGTTAAATATGAAAATTTTTGAAAATCCTTTAACTGATTTTATGCGTGTATTAAATACTAACGTGGTTTGGAATTACGCTTTAATAGAACACGCAACAATTCGTATGAAGGAAAAAGGTGGAGGAAGCGTTGTTTTGGTTAATTCAAACACTGCTTATAGGGCAATACCGGATAGGATTGCATACGAAACTTCAAAGTCTGCACAACTTGGAATGATGCGTGGACTTGCACTTGATTTGGGCAAATATAATATTCGTGTAAACGCCGTGCTTCCTGGTATGATAAAAACGGATAGATGGGAAAAGAATAAAGAATTTTATAACAGCGTGCCAAGTAGATACACTCCGTTAGGTGACGTTGCCGTTGGTGAAGACGTTGCCGACGCCGTTTGGTATTTTGCAACTATGGCAAGAAATACAACGGGAGCAGAACTTGTAGTTGACGGCGGAAACATGATACAACTTTATCCTATTATTCCAAAGGAGTAAAATATGAAAATTATTTGGCTTGGTCAAGCGGGATTATTATTTGAAATAGATGGTAAAAAGATTTTAATTGACCCATACCTTTCAAATAGCGTTTTTAAGGTTCAACCGCAAAATAATCGCAGGGTAGATGTTGATGAAAAATTTTTACAAATCGTACCAGACGTAATTGTAATAACACATAATCATATGGACCATTTAGATAAAGAAACGTTATCGTATTATTTGAATGAAAATAGCAACGTAACAGTTTTAGCACCAAATGGTTCTTGGCAAGAACTTCGCAAATTCGGTGGGTTAAAAAATAATTACGTGTTATTTAACAAAGGCACTACTTGGACGGAAAATTTTGCTACTTTTACAGCCATTAAGGCAGAGCATTCTGATGAGTATGCAATAGGGGTAATAATTAACTTAAAAGGTAAAAACTATTATATTACGGGCGATACTTTATATAACGTAGAGATTTTTAACTATTTACCTAAAAAAATAGATTACATATTTGTACCTGTTAACGGAATGGGAAATAATATGAATATGGCAGACGCTAAAATCTTCTGCGAAAAAATTGGCGGTATTGCTGTACCTATGCACTGTGGATTGTTTGATGATATAAATATGAACGATTGGCAGTACGATAATAAAATAGTTCCTGAATTTTTTAAGGAAATAAAATTATAATTTTCGCGATTTAAATGCGCGCTACATTAAAAAAACCACGGGTATGCCGTGGTTTTTGTTTTAGTATAATTTAGCAACTGCTTTAGCGGTTGAAATAACCATTTCTTTTAATTTAAGTGGCGCTATAACTTTTACTTTGTTGCCGTACGATAATATTTTACTTGAAACGGTAGCGTCGATAGGTAAACTTGCGTTTGCGATAATTTCGCCGTTAGATTTCGTAAAGACTTTGTCAACGCCAAGCCATTCTTCAATATCCGCCTTAACGGTAGGGTCTAAGATAAGTTCCATTTCTTCGCAGTCTAAACTTTCGTACCAGTCTTTTAAAGAGTCTTTAAGTTTATCGGTACTGCGCCTTGTAAACGTTTTGCCCGTTAAGTTAGCACCTTCAATTCTACCAACTTTAAAAAGCCTAAATTCTTCCCTTAAATGACAGTAAGCGTAGCAGTACCACAAGCCTTGTTTTAAAATAATGGTGTGTGGTTCGATTTCTCTTCTGGAAGATAAGCCTTCTCTATCACGGTAATCGATAGTAATTTCTTTTGAGTTTTCAATACAACTTTCTAAAAAGGTGAGAGTTTCTTTATAACTATCGGTGTTGCCCCAAGGTCCGCCGTCGATAACTAAATTGCCAAAGTCGATTGTTAAATCACTTTTAGATTTTTTAGCAATAGATGAAAGTTTATCGATAATTCTTTGTAAAATAGGGGAAGTAACTTCGTTATTCATACCGTTTAAAAGGTTGAGTAAAAAGTCGCTTTCATCAACGCCAAGATAAGTTGATGGAATTTTAAAGGTTTTAGAGATAGAATATCCACCGTTTCTTCCGCGTTCGTTATATATAGGCACGCATAAAGAAAGTTCATCAAAATACCTATACGCTGTGCGCACGGAGATTGAAAAACGGTCGGCAACGTATTTAGCCGAAACCTTTTCTCTTGACAGTAATAAAAATAAAATTTCAATTAAATATTGTATCTTCATATTTTTATTGTAGCATAGCGACATACCAGTGTCAAGTTTTACTTAGTATTCCCACAATTTTTTCGTTAGCATTAACAAATTTACATTTGTTCATATTATCTATTAAACAATTTTTATCCGTTTTAAGGTTATTAACCGCGTTTAATAGCGTAGTTTTATTAAGGTTTTCTTGTAGTAAAACTTTAGCAAGGTTTTTATTTTTAAAGTAGTTAGCGTTATCCACTTGGTCGCCACGCGAATTGCCTTTAGGCAAGGGAATAAAAAGCGTTGGTTTTTTAAGTGCTAAAAGTTCAAACGCCGTGTTAGCACCCGCGCGTGAAATTGCTAAATCGCAAGCGGAATAACAGTATTTCATATCGGCAAACTCTATTTGTCGGTAACTGGGGTGACTAAAATTAGTTAAGTTGCCTTTGCCTACAACGTGTAAAACGTAGTAATCTTTAAGCAAGTTAGGTAGAGCGTCTATTATAGCGGTATTTATCGCTTTAGCACCAAGCGACCCGCCAGTTATAAGTAGTACCGGTTTATCGCTGTTAAAGTTAAAGTGTGAAAGGGCCGTTTGTTTTGTTATTTCAAATAGTTCTTTTCTAATGGGCGTGCCTACGTATAGTCCGTTGTTTACCGTTTTTGCCGTTTCTTCAAACGACGTTAAAACGTTTTTTGCAAATTTAGAAGCAATTTTATTAGCAAGCCCAAGCGTTAAATCTGATTCGTGCACGATAACTGGTATTTTTAGTTTACTTGCTGATATTGTAACGGGTAAGCCAACGTAACCGCCCTTAGAAAAAACTACGCTTGGCTTTAAATCTTTTAAAATTTCTTTTGCTTGGTTGATTGAACTAATAAATTTAAAGGGCATAGTTAGGTTTTTTGAGATGCTGTTTCTTACAAGTTTTACGCACGGTATTTGATAGTAATTTATACCTTTTTGTTTAACTAATTTTTCTTCGATGCCTCCAGTTGAGCCGATGTAATAAATAGCGTCGAAATGCTTTTTCAGTAAATCAAGTAGGGCAAAGTGTGGCGTAACGTGACCCGCCGTGCCACCACCCGTTAAAACAATGCTTTTCATAATACATAATATGCTAAAAAATTGCTAATTTATAATTGACTAAAGTAAAAATTTTTGCTAAAATGGATATATAAATAAAAAGGAGAAACTCTATGAAAAAACTTATTGTAACTATTTTAACTGTTGTATTTGCTTTAACTTTAGCACTTGGCGTTGTTGGTTGCGGTGGCGAAGACGAATCTGCTTGCAAACACAAACCTGGTAAAGTTTATACTGCTGTAGATAACAATGTCCACAGATATACTTGTTCTATTTGTAAAGAAAAAGTACAAGAAAAACACTCTTGGAAAGAAGGCGTAGTTGACGGTAACGGTGACCCTACTCAAGAATGTTCAAAATGTGGCGTTCAAAAAGCAAGATAACTTAATTTATTGCACCCGTAAGTGATAAACTTATCGGGTGTATTTTTTATTTTAAATTTACTATAAAAAACTATTGAAAAATAAAATTTTATATGCTAAAATACTAATAGCAAAAACATATACTAAATATATTTTGGAGGCATTATGAGCACTATTTTAGTTACTGGTGGCGCTGGTTACATTGGTTCGCACACCGTTATTGAACTTGTTAAAGCAGGTTACGAAGCAGTTATCGTTGATAACCTTTATAACAGTAAAATTGAAGCGGTTAAGCGCGTTGAAAAGATTTTAGGTAGAGAAATTCCTTTCATTGAAGCAGATATTTTAGATAAAGATGCTTTAAGAAAAATCTTTACTGATTACAAAATCGACGCGGTTATTAACTTTGCTGGTTATAAAGCAGTAGGTGAATCTGTTCAAAAACCTATCGAATATTACCAAAACAACATTGGTGGTTTACTTGCCCTTGTTGAAGTTATGAAAGAATTTAACTGCAAAAACTTAGTATTCTCTTCTTCTGCAACAGTTTACGGCGACCCACATACTGTTCCTATTAAGGAAGATTTCCCACTTTCTACAACTAACCCTTACGGTAGCACTAAACTCTTTATCGAATATATCTTAAAAGATTTATATAAGGCTGATAAAGACTTTAACATTGCTATTTTAAGATACTTTAACCCAGTTGGCGCGCACGAATCTGGTACTATCGGTGAAGACCCTAACGGTATCCCTAACAATCTTTGCCCATACATTACAAAAGTTGCTATCGGCAAACTTCCTATTTTACGCGTATTCGGTGGCGATTACAACACTAAAGACGGTACTGGCGTTAGAGACTTTATCCACGTTGTTGACTTAGCAGTTGGCCACGTTCAAGCAGTTAAAAAACTCTTAACAAAGAGTGGACTTTTTATCGTTAACCTTGGTACTGGTACTGGTTATAGCGTTCTTGATATGGTTAAAGCGTTCTCTAAAGCGTACGGTAAAGATATTCCTTACGAAATCGTTGAACGTAGACCTGGTGACATTGCTGAATGTTATGCAGACCCAACCCTTGCTTACGAACTTATTGGCTTTAAAGCAACAAAAACTATCGACGATATGTGCGCGGACGCTCTTCGTTGGCAACTTAACAACCCAGATGGTTATAACGAATAATTAAATAATAAAAGACCGCTAATTTATAGCGGTCTTTTTTAATAGTTTCAATTTAAGATACAAAAAAAGACCGTAAAATACGGTCTTTTATGGAGCTGGTGACTGGATTTGAACCTGCAACCTGCGGTTTACGATACCGCTGCTCTGCCGACTGAGCTACACCAGCGTGGTTTGCTGTAAAAGCATATATAATTTATATATATAATATACTCAAAACGAAAAATAAAATCAAGCAAATTTAAACATTTTTAAAATAAAGTATATAATTTTTTATATTAGATAATACTATCGTTGGAGGATATATAAATGGATAATTGTACTTGTAAAGTAAAGTGCAACGTGTGCGAATGTATGCACAACGATTGCCAAAATAACTGTAATTTAGGAACTATTGAAATTTCACACGAACAAACTGGTTGTGATTGTCTTCAAACTCCACACTTTTGTAAATCATTTCGTAAAAAATGATATTAAAAAGGACCGCTTAAGCGGTCTTTTTTATTACTTATTATTGTAATCGCTAAAGAGTTTATCAAAGTTTTTTTATCTATTTTAACGCCGTTTTCTTTTTGTAAAAAGCGCCTACTTCGTAGTTGAAAGTGCCGTTATAACCGGTTTTTTCAAGGTTGGATAAAATAGCGTTAAAGTTAATAACACCTTTGCCAGGTAACCAGTGCCTTTCGGTAGTACCATCGTTATCGGAAATATGTAAGTTTTTAACTCTATCGCCAACGCAATACAGGTTATTTTGCAAGAAATAATATTAATAATTAAACCTTGTTTTGGTAGCAAGGTTTTTTTAGTTTCATTTTTTAAATTTACTATTGCTTTTTGTTTTTAGGTATAGTAGAATAATTTTATAAAAAGGGGATAGCAATGCATAAAAATAACTTACTTGTTAAGCATAAAGATTATTTTCTAAAATTTAATAATGATTTTGAGGTTGGTTTTTTAGGTGGTAATATAAAGTTGTCTATAAAAAACTGCACGGTTAAACAAGGTAAAACTAAAATCGGTGGTTATTTGCTTGCTAACTGTCAAGATAGCACTATTAAATTTACCGTTAACGATAATGGTGTAAAAATAACCGTTAAAAGTTTAATTGAAACGTCTATTACAATAAGTGGCGCTATTAATTTTAATAGCGGTAACGATAATATTTTGCCTACTTCTACTAAAAAGAACAGTAAAATTATATCAACGTCATTAGGCCCTGCAACTTCGCTTAACGACGATATGCTTTTTGATAGGCTTACCGATAACGGATTAGTTTTTAAAGGTAAAAACTGTAAACTTAATTACGATTGGAGTGCAAATAATTACACTTTTAACTTTACCGCCGTTAGCGGTAGTTTAACAATATCAGTAAAAAATGATATTATGACAAGTCAATACGCAATTGATTATAAGCCTATGAATTTTAACCGCACCTTTAATGCACCACCAGTTGGGTTTATGACTTGGTACGCCGTTAAGTTTGATGCGTGTGAAGAAAAAGTCCTTAAAAACGCTAAGTGGCAAAGTGAAAATTTAAAGGAATACGGTGCAAATGCTATTTGGGTTGATTGGGAGTGGTATCATAAAGATTTATCGGGCAGTCGTGATGATGGTGTAGACACCTTTAATCCCGACCCTATAAGTTACCCAAACGGGCTTAAATATCTTTCTCAAAAAATTCGTGAACTTGGTTTAGAGCCTGCACTTTGGATAGGTTTTACTAATGACGGTGCAGTTAACGAATACACGAAAGACAACCCCGAAATAGTTTTTGTAGATGAGCCAATTTGGTCGGGTAGGTATTTTTACGATTACACTCACCCTAAATATTTAAACGAATTTTTGCCTAAAGCACTTGAAAACGTTAAAAAATGGGGTTATAACGCGGTTAAATACGATACTTTACCATACGCTAACCGTATGATAGAAAAATATCACGACCGCTTATACGATACCTCCCTCACAACAAAGCAAGCGTATATAAACATGATAGAAAAAACCCGTGAATATTTAGGGGATAACTATTATATGTTGTCTTGTGCGGCACTTAACGATGATGACGTTTTATGGGGTCTTGGCGTGTTTGATTCGGCAAGGGTAGGCGGTGATATTTTTGAGTGGTC
This sequence comes from Christensenellaceae bacterium, assembly GCA_045613025.1. Classification (GTDB taxonomy): domain Bacteria; phylum Bacillota; class Clostridia; order Christensenellales; family Borkfalkiaceae; genus HGM11412. The sequence goes on from JAZLAE010000030.1 coordinate 14,547, forward strand.
TGACTTTTTAAAATTAGGTGTAGAAAAAACTCTTAGGTTTTACCCAATGCATCGTAGCGTGTTTTATCCCGATTGTGACAACGTTGTTATGCGTGAAGAGTTTAATAATATTGAGCAATCGGCATCAAGAATTTATTTCGTTTCAATGCTTGGTTTACCTATAACTTTTGGCGATGAGTTTGAAGTTTTAGACGATAAGCGTATTTCCTTTATTAAAAGTTGCCTTCCCGTTTTAGATATTCGCCCTAAAAACGCATATAAAACTAAAAACCCTAAAGACGTTTTAACAACCAACCTTGCAATTAATAAAGAGTGGGAAAGTTATAACGTAATAAGTCTTTTTAATACTAAAAACAACAATAAAACCATAACTGTTAGTTTTTGTGAGTTGGGGCTTGAAAAAGATAAGTATTTTATATACGATTACACTTGCGATAAGTTTTTGGGCGAGTTTGATAGCGAGTTTACTATAGACTTAAAACCTTGCGAAAGTAGAATTTTAAGCGTAAGAAAGGTTTTAGACCTTCCTCAAATTTTATCAACTTCACGCCATATATCGCAAGGTGCAATGGAGATAGAAAATTTAGGGTATAATAACGGAGAATTAAACCTTACTTGCAACCTTATTAAAAATGCCAAGTACGTTATTACGCTATTTGTTCCTAACGGATATAAAGCCAGTGATGATTTAGTTAAAGTTAAAGACAATATTTATAAAAAAATCGTTATGCCAACGCATAGTGGCAAACACGAAATTATAATAAAATTCAACTAAAAAAACGGTATCCAAAGGGGATACCGTTTTAAATTATTTACTATTGTTATAATCGCTAAAGAGTTTATCAAAGTTTTCTTTAACCATTTTAACGCCGTTTTCTTTTTGTAAAACAGCGCCTACTTCGTAGTTGAAAGTGCCGTTATAACCGATTTTTTCAAGGTTAGAAAGTATTGCGTTAAAGTTAATAACACCTTCGCCAGGTAACCAGTGCCTTTCGGTTGTGCCGTCGTTATCGGAAATATGTAAGTTTTTAACTCTATCGCCAACGCAAGCGATATAATCTTCAGGTTTTTGAAGTAAAGAGTGATTTACGTCAATAGTCATGCAAAGTTTAGATACGTTTTCTAAAAGTTCCTTTGCTTCGCTCATTTTATTTAAAAGCCTATTGCCAACCATATTTTCAACGCAAACGGTACGTGGCGAAAAATCACAAATTTCTTCCATCGATTTTGTTAATTGTTCAAGCATAAATGGGCGAATTTCATCGTTTTTAGGCATTTCGTCAGGGTGAATAACAAAAAGGTTAGGTAAATATTCGCCGTGCATATCAACGGCACGCTTAAAAGCGTCTACCGCTTGAGTGCGCTTGTTTTCATCTGGCGAAGCGTATTCCCACCAAGGAAGTGAAAAAGGTAAATGTACGCCTTGATAAATAAGCCCGCTATCTTTAATTAATTTTGCAAATTCGTTAACGTAAGGGTAGTTTGCTTTTTCTTCTTCGTTATTCCAAGGCCCTGCGGTTACAAGTTCAACCGCTTCAAAACCGTTATCCACCATATCTTTAAGTTTGGTTTCAACGTAGTTAAAGTTCTTAGTAATTTCATATTTACGGTTTGCTTGGTCAATCCATCTAAGACCAAAACAGGATAGAGATAAACTTGGCTTTAATGTGAACATAATAGTTTCTCCTTGCATAGTTATTTTACCATTGAATAAATGAGATTGCAATAGTATTTTTGCCTTTTTAAATAATTTTTTAAAAATGGTCAAAAACTATTGACAAATGGTTTTTATCGTTTTATAATGAGATTACAAATTAGCACTCACACCAAAAGAGTGCTAACAGTCTTAAAAGGGGTGTGCTAAAAGTGGGGTTAAGTGATAGAAAGAAAAAAATCCTTCAAATAGTAGTTGACGATTATATCGACACTGCTGTTCCAGTTTCGTCAAAAGTCATTTCCGAAAAGTATATGTCTAACGTTAGTTCGGCAACTATTCGCGCGGAACTTAGCGCCCTTGAAGAACTTGGCTATTTAACGCAACTTCACACGTCGTCGGGTAGAGTTCCGTCTGCAGAGGCGTACAAACTTTACGTTTCCGACCTTATGACTAAAGAAAAACTTTCCGCTAAAGAACTTAACTATATTAAAAATATCTTTTTAGAAAAAACTAATAATATAGAAAACGTTTTTAAAAGCGCGGTTAAAGTTATAAGCGAACTTACAGATTACACGTCGCTTGGCGTTTCGTCAAAAGAAGAAGACGATAAACTTAGGGATATTAAGTTTTATAGGTTTAAGCCTGATACGGCACTTGTTTTAATCGTTACCGACGTTAAACTTTTAAAAGATAACTATATTTATATCCCTGAAGATATGACTAACGAACAACTTGAAGAAGCCAACGCTTTTATAAGTAAAGCGTTCGTAGGTAAATCATTTAAGGAAATTTGTTCTATCGAAGTTGATTACGACGAAGGCTTTTCAGGTTATAAAATGATATTTTTAAACGTAATTGAAGCGCTTAAAAATTACTTTAGCGCCAACGATAACGACGTTATTATGGAAGGCGAAGATAAGATTTTGCGCCACGCCGAATACGCCGACGTTGAAAAAATTAAAGACTTTTTATCGGTTGTAACTCAAAAGGATAAAATTTTTAATCTTTTAACTGGTGATAACCGTGATATTAGCATAAATATAAAAGTAGGCTCTGAAGGTTACGATAATATCCCTAAAGACTGTTCGGTTGTATCTGCAACATACACGGCAAACGGTAAAAAAATCGGTACTTACGGCGTTATAGGCCCTGCGCGTATGGATTACCAAAAGGTAGTAGCCGTACTTGAAAACGTAGGCAAGATTTTAGAAAGTATGCTATCAGGTAAAAATTAAAGGAGAATTACAAGTGGCAGAAGAAATTAAAGAGCAAGTTTCTACCGAAGAAACTGAAAAACAACCCGAAAAAAAGGGTTTAGATATTAAAAATATGACTGAAAAAGAGTGCAAAAAACTTCTTAAATCACTTCTTACTGAAAACGAAGAATTAAAGCAAGACGTTGAAAAGTATAAAGTTGAAGCACTTTCTTTAAAAGATAGTTGGTACAGATGTGCCGCTGACTTTGAAAACTTTAAAAAGCGCAATGCAGAAACAAGAATTACCGCTTATAAAGAAGGCAAGATTGATATGGTTAATAAAATCTTGGTTGTTGGCGATAATTTAGATAGAGCGCTTAAAATGGATTTAGACGCAAAAACTAAAGAAGGTATTGAAATGACGGCGCGTCAGTTCAAGGAAACTTTAGAAGCAGAAGGGATTACAGAAATCAATCCCGAAGGTCAGCCTTTCGACCCTAACACTCAAGAAGCGGTAATGCAAATGCCGAAAGAGGAAGGGGAAGAAACAGGCAACGTTAAACAAGTATTTTTAAAAGGCTACAAGATGGGCGACAAGATTATTAGATACGCTAAAGTTGTAGTCGTAGGCGAATAAGAATATATATTAAAGGAGAATTTTATTATGGCTAAAATTATTGGTATAGATTTAGGTACAACAAACTCATGCGTAGCCGTTATGGAAGGTGGCGAACCAGTTGTTATTGCTAACGCTGAAGGTTCAAGAACTACTCCATCGGTTGTAGGTTTCCAAAAAGACGGAGAAAGACTTGTAGGTCAAGTTGCTAAAAGACAAGCGGTTGCAAACAGCGACAGAACTATTTTATCTATTAAAAGACATATGGGTTCTGATTACAAAGTAACCGTTGACGATAAAAAATACTCACCACAAGAAATTTCTGCTATGATTTTATCAAAACTTAAAAAAGATGCGGAAGCATACCTTGGCGAAACTGTTAACGACGCGGTTATCACTTGCCCTGCATACTTTAACGACGCTCAACGTCAAGCAACTAAGGACGCTGGTAAAATTGCAGGTCTTAACGTACTTAGGGTTATCAACGAACCTACTGCCGCTGCACTTGCTTACGGTTTAGATAAAGATACAACTTCACACAAGGTTATTATTTACGACCTTGGTGGCGGTACTTTCGACGTATCTATCCTTGATATCGGCGACGGCGTATTTGAAGTATTAGCAACTAACGGTAACTGCTTCTTAGGTGGTGACGACTTTGATAAAAAGATTATGGACTATTTAGTTGATGACTTTAAATCTAAAGAAGGCATTGACCTTTCTAAAGACAAAATGGCAATGCAAAGACTTAAAGAAGCGGCTGAAAAGGCTAAAATCGAACTTTCAAGTATGTCTAACACAAACGTTAACCTTCCGTTCATTACCGCTGATGCTAACGGCCCTAAACACTTAGACGTTACTTTAACAAGACAAAAATTCAACGCTTTAACTGAAGACCTTGTTGAAAAAACTATCGAACCATTAACTAAAGCAATGGCAGATGCTGGTCTTTCTTACGGCGATATCGAAAAAGTTATTTTAGTAGGTGGTTCTACACGTATCCCTGCAGTGGTTGAAAGGGTAAAAGCCGTTACAGGCAAAGAACCGTTCAAAGGTATTAACCCTGACGAATGCGTTGCTATCGGTGCGGCTATTCAAGGCGGTGTTTTAACTGGCGAAGTTAAAGACGTACTTTTACTTGACGTTACACCATTAACACTTGGTATTGAAACTTTAGGTGGTATTTGCACTCCGCTTATCGAAAGAAACACTACAATCCCTGCTAAAAAATCACAAGTATTCTCAACTGCCGTTGATAATCAACCAGAAGTTACTATTCACGTATTACAAGGCGAAAGAAAATTTGCTAAAGATAACAAAACTTTAGGTCAATTCAACCTTTCGGGTATTGCGCCTGCTCCACGTGGTATTCCACAAATCGAAGTTACTTTCGATATCGACGCTAACGGTATCGTACACGTAACTGCTAAAGATTTAGGTACACAAAAATCTGCCGATATCACTATTACTTCTTCAACTAACCTTTCTGAAGAAGAAATCAACAAAGCGGTTAAAGAAGCACAACAATACGAAGAAGAAGATAAGAAGAGAAAGGAAGAAGTTGATAATAGAAACGCTCTTGACGGTATGATTTTCCAAATGGAAAAAGCACTTAAAGAAAACGGTGACAAACTTCCTGAAGAAGACAAACTTAAACTTGAAGAACTTATCAAAGATGCTAAGGTAGAACTTGAATCTAACGATAACGATAGAATTAAAGCGGCTACTGAAAAACTTTCTAACGAAGCACAAGCAATCTTTGCTAAAATTTATCAACAAGCAGGTGGTGCACCAGGTGCAGACCCTAACGCTACACAAGACGGTGACACAGAATTCCACCAAAACTAATGTATAGGCTCTTCAATACCAACGGTTAAAAAAGTCCAAATGAAATACGGCGCAATACTGTGTTAAAACCACTCGGCAATACGGCAAGTATTGCCTTCGGGCTTTGCCTTGTCTTACTTGTGTTTGATTTGTCCTTTCGTATTAACCTTATGGTATTTCATAGCCTTAGTTCAGTCACGATAACGGCTGAAAAAGTAAGAATAAAATTAAGTAGTGAAGGGCAAAAATTGCTCTTCACTACTTGGATATAAGGATTATTATGGCTAACTATTATGAAACTCTTGGCTTGAATAAAAACGCTTCTCAAGACGAGATTAAATCGGCTTACAGAAAATTAGTTAAACAATATCACCCCGATTTACACCCAAACGACCCTGATTGCGCTACTAAATTTAAAGAGATAAACGAAGCCAACGAAACCCTTTCAGACCCGCAAAAACGTAGGCAATACGACTATGAGTTAGAACACCCAAATATGGGCGGATTTAACTTTGGCGGTGGCGAAGGTTTTGGTGGATTTGGCGATATCTTTGGTGATATTTTCAGTCAGTTTACCGGTGGTAGTACGCGCACTGAAAGAAACACTAAAGGTCAAGACGTAACTTTAGAAGTTGAACTTTCGTTTTTAGATGCGGCTAAAGGCTGTAAACGTGATATTACTTATACAAGAAAAGAACCTTGCAAAGACTGTAAAAGCACTGGTGCTAAAAACGGCACGGCTTATTCTACTTGTCAAAACTGTAAGGGTTCTGGTCAAGTTCAATATATGTCGGGCGGGGGAATATTCCGTTCGATTAGCGTAAAAACCTGTCCTGAATGTCAAGGCACGGGTAAAAAAATTGTAGAAAAATGCACGTCTTGTAACGGAAAAGGATATAATAAAAAGGATACTACCGTAACTTTAGATATCCCTGCGGGCGCGGATACTAATTCGTATATGAAAAAGCGTGGCTACGGCGATGCTTCAACGCTTGGCGGTGAAGCGGGCGATTTAATCGTTGTATTTAAAGTATTGCCACACAAAATCTTTACGCGCAAAAACTACGATTTATTTATTGAACTTCCTATTACTTATAAACTTGCGGTGCTTGGCGGTAAGGTGGAAATTCCTACCCTTGACGATACCGTTGAGTTTACTATCCCTGAAGGAACGCAAAGCGGTAAAAAGTTTATCGTTAGGGGTAAGGGCATTAAGTCACGCTTAGGCGCTGGCGATTTATACGTTACAGTTACTATCGAAGTTCCTACCAAACTTTCAAAGAAAGCAAAATCGGAACTTGAAAAGTTCGATAACGAAATTGAAACTAAACAGTACGAAAAAATTAAAAAATTTGACGGAGATATGAAGTCACTTTACGGTGTATCGTATAAAAAATAATCTTTAGTAATAATTTTTTACTAAACCGTTAAAAAACAGTTGATTTTTATTTTAGATTTTGATATATTATATAGGCACTTGATTATAAAGTGCCTTTTGATGGGAGTTTAGCTCAGTTGGGAGAGCATCTGCCTTACAAGCAGAGGGTCACAGGTTCGAGCCCTGTAATTCCCACCATATCTGCGGGAGTAGCTCAGTGGTAGAGCACTGCCTTGCCAAGGCAGGTGTCGCGAGTCCGAG
>JAZLAE010000031.1:0-74783 GCA_045613025.1 Christensenellaceae bacterium
TACCCCGCCTTTACCTGACGTTACTACTATTTTTCTACACATAAATACTCCATTACTGTTGTGGCTATAATAACATTAAAAATTCGCACTATAATTTACAATAATGGCGAATGTTAAGTTTTTTTGTAATAAATTTTTAAAATGTGTTGACAAAGTTAATATTATATATTAAAATAACTTTATTATTATTTAGACAAAGGATTAAGTTATGCGTTTACTTGAAAAAAAGATTTTAACTGACGGCAAAATTTTAGACGGCGATATTTTAAAGGTCGATAATTTCTTAAACCATCAAATGGACGTTAACCTTTTATCCCTTTTAGCAAAAGAAATTTATGAAAAATATAAGGACTGCGAAATAAATAGGATTTTGACCGTAGAAGCATCAGGCATCGGTCTTGCTTGTTTTGTTGCGCAGTTTTTTAATTGCCCGCTTTTAGTTGCTAAAAAACATAAGTCACTTAATATTTCAAGCGACGTTTATTTTTCTAAAGTGTATTCTTTTACACATAAAAAGGAAAATATCATAATGGCGTCTAAAGAATATTTACACGAAGGCGAAAACGTTTTAATAGTTGACGACTTTTTGGCAAACGGCAACGCTTGTTTAGGTCTTATTGATATCGTTAACCAAGCGGGCGGACAAGTTAAAGGCATTAGTTGTGCCGTTGAAAAAACTTACCAAGGCGGTTACCAAAAACTTGTTGACCTTGGATACGACGTTTATTCCCTTGCCCGCATTAAGAAAATGGAAAACGGCGTAATTGAATTTATGGAGTAAAAAAACGCGTAAAGCGTTAAATATTAAAAATACCTGTCAAGGTATAGGAGGTAATTTATGAAAAAACTTTTAACTATGTTGCTTTCAGTTGTTTTAGCTGTTAGCTCACTCAGCCTCTTCACTGCTTGCGGTGGTGACGAAGGCGAAACTGGTAACGAAAAAGTTGCGGCTCTTATCTGCTTACACGGCGAAGGTTCTTCTTACGATAAGAACTTCATTGACGCTTTCAAAGCAGCTTGTAAAGCAAAAGGCTTAACTGAAGATCAATACACTGTAGTGGTTGATATTCCAGAAGAAGGCTCTGCTTGTTACGATAAAGCAGCAGAATTCGCTGACGACGGTTACAAAGCAGTATTTGCTGACTCTTTCGGTCACGAAGCAAACATGATCAAAGCGGCTAAAGAATTCCCTAACGTTCAATTCTGTCACGCTACTGGTACTGCAGGCGGTTTCAAAAACACTGAAGACGCTTCTGATGACGCTCCTGCAAACTTCCACAACGCATTCGCTTCTATCTACGAAGGTAGATTCTTAGCAGGTGTTGCTGCTGGTTTAAAACTCATCGAATTATACGGTGAAGACATTACTGCTGAAGAAGCAAAAATCGGTTACGTTGGCGCTTGGCCATTTGCTGAAGTTAAATCAGGTCTTACATCTTTCTACCTTGGCGTTAAATATATCGTTCCTAACACTACTATGGAAGTTAGATTTACTAACAGCTGGTATGATCCAGTTGCAGAACAAACTGCTGCTGAAGCGTTAATCCAAGGCGGTGCTAAACTCGTTTCTGGTCACGCTGACTCTTACGGTGTTCCTACTGCTTGTAAAAACGCTAACATTCCTAACGTATTCTACAACGGTACTACTAACGAAGATACTTTCGTTATCGCATCTAAAATTAACTGGCAACCATACTTCGAAATTATGCTTGACGGCGCTATGAAAGGCACTGCTATCCCTGCTGACTACGTTGGTACTTTAGCAACTGGTTCAGTTCAAATCACTGCTCTTGGTAAAGCTGCAGCTGCTGGCACTCAAGCTAAACTTGACGAAGTTAAAGCTAAACTTATGGCTGGTACTTTAAAAGTATTTGATTGCTCTACATTCACTGTAAACGGCGCTCCACTTACTGAATACATTGCAGACGTTGTTGATAACGGTGACTTCCAACCTGAAACAAACGTTATCAAAACTGAAAACGGCGTAACATTCTTTGATGAATCTGCATTACGTTCTGCACCTTACTTCGATATCACTATTGATGGTATCACTGTTGGTGATGACGTTACTTCTCAAGCTTAATAGCTAACACTAAAACTTTGGGCGGAGTTAATTGCTCCGCCCATTAATTTTATTTATTACAACTTTTAAATTTTATTTACGGGAGAAACTATTGTGATGAGCAACGTAGCCCTTGAACTTAAAAATATAACCAAAACGTTTGGTAGCGTTGTCGCTAATAAAAACGTTAACTTAACATTATATAAAGGTGAAATTTTATCCATACTTGGCGAAAACGGTTCGGGTAAAACCACCCTTATGAATATGATTTCGGGTATATACTACCCTGACGAAGGCGAAATCTTTATAAATGGTAATCAAGTACATATAACTTCACCAGACGACGCTTTCAAATATAAAATTGGTATGATACATCAACACTTTAAACTTGTTGACGTTTTTACCGCTGCCGAAAACATCGTTTTAGGTGTTAACGACAAATTTAACCTTAAAGAAGTAAACACCCGTGTAGAAGAAATTGCTTCTAAATACGGTTTTGATATAGACGCTAAAAAATACATTTACAATATGGCGGTATCTGAAAAGCAAACGGTAGAAATTATTAAAGTTTTATACCGTGGTGCGGATATTTTAATTTTGGACGAACCTACCGCCGTTTTAACACCACAAGAAACTAAAAAACTCTTTGATATATTAAAGAAAATGCGTGAAGATGGTAAATCTATTATCATTATCACCCACAAACTCAACGAAGTTATGGAAATTAGTGACCGTGTTGCTATATTAAGAAAAGGCGAATATATAGACACTGTTGAAACTAAAAACACTAATGAAAAAGAACTTACCGAAATGATGGTTGGTAAAAAAATCGACCTTAAAATTGAAAGAACTAAAACAAACCTTGATAAACCGCTTTTAGAAATCCGTGACTTATCAATCAATGGTGACGACGGCTCTAAAAAGATTGAAGACGTAAGTTTTTATATTCGTGGCGGTGAAATTTTAGGCGTTGCAGGTATTGCAGGTTGTGGTCAAAAGGAACTTTGCGAAGCAATTGCCGGTTTAAGAAAGATTGAAAGCGGTGCAGTTGCACACAAGGGCGAAAACATTATTGGCCTTTCTTCTAAAGAAATTATCAACCGTGGTATTTCAATGAGTTTTATACCAGAAGACAGACTTGGTATGGGCTTAGCACCTAACTTCTCTATCACGGATAATATGATGCTTAAAACGTATAACGATAAAAAAGGTCCTTTCGTTGATAGAAAAACTGCAAGAAAGAACGCTCAAGCACTTATTAAAAAACTTGAAATCGTTACACCTTCAACTGAAACGCCTGTTCGTAGGCTTTCGGGTGGTAACGTACAAAAGGTACTTGTTGGTAGAGAAATTGAATCTTCGCCAAACGTAATTATAACCGCCTACCCTGTTCGTGGTCTTGATATTAACAGTTCTTACGCTATCTATAATATATTAAACGACCAAAAGGCACAAGGTACGGGTATTTTGTTTATCGGTGAAGACTTAGACGTTATGCTTGCCCTTTGCGATAAAATTATGGTTATTTGCCACGGCAAAAATATGGGTATCGTACACGCTGAAAAAACTACTAAAGAAGAACTTGGCTTAATGATGACGGGTTCACTTGACCTTGCCGAAGTTAAACAAAAAGAATACGGCATCGCAAAAGACAGTAACTTAACTGAAGAACAATGGGAAGAACAAAAAAATAACGAAGGGGGTAACGAATAATGGAAAACAACACAAATAAAGCAGTGCGCGAACCCCTTTTCCATATTGTAAAAAGAGGAAACATTACTATTCCTAAAAAAGTATTTATATACGCTGTTGCAATTTTAATATCATTGCTACTTGGCGCTATACTTTGTTCGGCGGTATCTCCACGTGGTAACGTTGCTAAATTCTTCTCTTCCCTTTACGAAGGTTGTTTTGGCACGGAAAGAAGAACTTGGCTATTCTTACAAGAATTTGCAATACTACTTGCCGTTTCTATGGCGCTTATCATTTCATTTAAAATGAAGTTTTGGAACTTAGGCGCTAACGGTCAAATTTTAATTGGTGGTTTAGCATCTATTGCTTGCTCTTACTACTTAGGCGGTAAGATTGATGAAACCCTTTTAATTATTATTTGCGTATTTGCAAGTATTTTAGCCGGCGCTATTTGGGCGGTTATCCCGGCTATTTGTAAAGCCCTTTGGAATACAAACGAAACGTTATTTACCCTTATGCTTAACTATATAGCATCTGGCTTAGTAAGTTTATTTATCGCTATTTGGGTTACGGGCGGTTCGGGCGTATTAAAACCGCTTGCTTACGGTAAACTTCCTGAAATCTACAATAAATACTTCTTATTTGTATTATTTGGTATTTTAGTAACAATTTTTGTAACAATCTATTTAAAATACACTAAACACGGCTATGAACTTTCGGTAGTTGGCGATAGCCAAAACACTGCTAAATACATAGGTATCAACGTTAAAAAAGTTATTATTCGTACACTTATTATTTCAGGTGCGATTAGCGGTTTAGTAGGTTTACTTTTAACTAACGGTATGAGTAACACTATCGGCGCACAAACGGCTGCTAACCGTGGTTTTACCGCTATTATGACTACTTGGCTTGCTAACTGTAACCCACTTTTTGCAATAGCGACTTGCGGACTTGTTGTGTTTATTACAAAAGGTATGGAAATGGTAAGACCAACCTTTGGTATGCTTGACGATACGATATCTAACTTGGTTATCGGTATTGTTTACTTCTTTATTATCGCTTGCGCTTTCTTTGTTCAATACAAGATAGTATTCAATGCAAAAATCACTACAGTTCTCAACAAAATTGCAATTCCGTTTAACTGGTTATACAAAAAAATTGAAAAAGGCGTGTTATTTGTAATAAACAAAGTAAAATCAATCTTTAACAAAAAAGAAAACACACAAAAGGAGGAAAAATAATATGGTTTCACTTATAGCAAGCGCAATAGGCTTTATGCCCTTTTTCCTTTTTGGTTGTACAGGCGAAATTATAACTGAAAAATCAGGCCATCTTAACCTTGGTATCCCCGGCATTATTTGTGCAGGTGGCGCGGGCGGTTGCTTAGGCGTTTCTATTTATATGGGAGCACTTAACGGCGCTACCCCTAACTACCTTTTACTTATGCTTATATCCATAGTTTGCGCTTTTGTTTTTGCGGCACTTCTTGGCGGAATTTACGCATTCTTGACGGTATCGCTTAAATGTAACCAAAACATTTCGGGTTTAGCGCTTACTACTTTTGGTACTGGTTTAACACAGTTCGTTATGAAAAACTTTGTTAATATTGACTTTATTTCAAGCGCGTCAACCTTATTTAAATACAAACTTCCTTTTGCAGGTAGCCTTGGTTGGTTTGGTCAAATATTCTTAGCGCACGGATTTTTAATCTACCTTGCAATAGCAATAGCAATAGTAACTGCAGTTATTCTTAAAAGAACTAAAGTAGGCTTACACCTTCGCGCAATCGGTGAAAACCCTGCCGCTGCTGACGCAGTTGGTATTAAAGTTGATAGATATAAATATTTAGCAATTTTAATCGGTTCTGGTATTGCAGGTCTTGCGGGTTGTTTCTTTATCCTTGACTATATCCAAGGCGGTTACGACAGTTACTACATTATGGAATCACTTGGTTGGCTTTCGGTAGCGCTTGTTATCTTTACGTTATGGAAACCAAACCTTGCAATTTTCGGTTCAATTTTATTCGGCGCGTTATACATTTTACCAAACGCAAACATTATCGCATCAATCACTGCGCAAACTGCAATTAAAAAAGTAATTGATCTTATTCCTTATTTAGTAACCATTTTAGTATTACTTTTCATTAGTATTTCGGGTTCTAAACAAGCTCAACCACCTGCTTCACTTGGCGTTAACTACTTCCGTGAAGAAAGATAAATTTAATAGCAATTTAAAAGGAACTGCTTAATTGCAGTTCCTTTTTTTATATATCGTTTTCAGTATATTTATTGTCAATTTTGATTTTTTTAGTTTTTGCTTGAGCATCTTGAAGTTCTTTTAATTTTTTAAGTTTATCGTACTCTGGAACAGTTTGACTATTTTTAACTTCTTGAAGATGTTTAAGTTTTTCGTAATCTTCCGCATCTTTTTCTTCTTTCTTTTGCGCTTTAGTTTTAAAGATAGGAACTTCTTTACCTTCGTACATTACCTTTTCATACATTTCGCCTATTGCGTAAATAATTGCCGCAGGTATCCAAGCGACAAAAATACTTGAAAAACCTATAACGTAACCAAATAAATTACCTTGCAAAATCATAAATACACCAAGCACTACAAGTGCCGCTAAGCAAATTGCATACACGCAGTATGCAGCAAATTTAAGTTTATAACCTAACTCTTTAAACATATTTTTCTCCCTTAATATTTCCGTTTTCTATATCAAAGTATTTAACTTTTGCATCAATTGGAAGTTCATCGGTAAAATCGGTGCAAGTTATTATCGTTTGCATACCGCTAACCCTTTCTAAAAGTTTTTTACGCCTTGATTTATCAAGTTCAGATAAAGCGTCGTCTAAAATCAAAACTGGGTATTCGTTAAACTTTTCGTTAAATATTTCAAGTTCGGCAAGTTTTAACGATATTGCAGAAGTTCTTTGTTGACCTTGTGAGCCGTAAATTCTAACGTCGATACCATTAAGTTTGATTTTAATATCGTCACGGTGAGGACCAACGCTTGTATAACCTAAAGCAATATCTTTATCAATTCTTTCGGCAAGGGCTTTAACAAGCGACTGTTTAACTGATAAACCGTCTTCAACGTAAGAAAGGTCGGAACTAAGTTCTAATTCTTCTTTTCCACACGATAAATAATCGTGAATTTCTTTAGCGTAAGGGTAAAGTTTATTTAAAAACTCTTTACGTTCGTTAACGATAATTTCGGCATACGTGCAAAGTTGGTCGTCCCAAAGTGGTAAGGTTTCAAATACCATATCTCTATCTGGATTTTTTAATAAATTATTACGTTGCTCTAAAATTTTACGGTATTTTTGAAGGGCGTAAAAATAAGTTTTAGACATTTGGCTTATCGCTATATCCATAAACCTACGCCTATCTTCAGGGCTTTCTTTTATGAGTTTAAGTTCGCTTGGGTTAAAAAATACAGAGTTAACATTGCCCATAAGTTCGCCTATTTTTTTAAGCGGAACACCGTTTACTTGTATAGATTTTTCGCTTTGAAGATTATAAGAAATATCAACGTTAACCGTGCCATAACGCGATATAGCGTTACAAGAGATATTAAAAGCGGACTCACCATCCTTAATTAACTGCTTATCCCTTGTTGCTTTTGGCGAATAACCAGTGCAAAGATAAAAAATGGCTTCGGCACAGTTTGTTTTGCCTTGGCCGTTATCACCTACTAAAATATTTATACCGCTTGAAAAATCAAACTCTGCATTTTGATAATTGCGATAATTTTTTAAAGTTAATTTTTTTATATACATAGGCTATCCGCTTAAACTGTTGATTTTTATAAAAAAATAATATATAATATGATAAGTATATCATATTTATTTGATTTTTACAATACAATTTTACCTTTCAAGGAGAAAAAATAATGCAACTTAAAGAAAGTTACGAAATTATTTGGGAAAAACTTCTTCCTGAACTTGAAAATTCTATATCTACAATTCACTATACAACGTTTATTCAAAAATTAGTGCCTATTGATTTAATAGGTACTACCCTTGTTTTACTTGCAAATAATACAATTAACTCTGGCATGGCTAAAACTTTACTTGTAGATAAAATTTTAAGTTCTTCAAGCAAACTTTCTCTTGGCATTACTAATATCGAAATTTTCGTTGGTAATAGCCGTAACGAATACGTTGCATCGGTTGAATCTAAAAAAGAAGTTAACAACCTTGAAAGTTTACCACTTAACCCTAACTTTACTTTTGAAAACTTCGTAGTTGGCGAATCAAATAGATACCTTTACGCTGCCGCTAAAGCGGTGTCTGAAGACCCTGGTAACAGTTATAACCCGCTTTTTATCTACGGTGCATCGGGTCTTGGTAAAACGCATATTATGCACTCTATCGCTAACGAAATTCAAAAAACAATGCCAACTAAAAAAATAGTTTACTCTACTTGCGAAAAGTTTACTACCGAACTTATTGCTAATATCCGTTCGGGTAAAGCGTACTCACAAGAAGGCGTTGAATTTAAAAACAAATACAGAAATATTGACGTTTTAATTGTAGACGACGTTCAATTTTTATCGGGCAAACCTACAACTCAAGAAGAGTTCTTCCATACCTTTAACGCGTTATACGGCGAAAACAAGCAAATCGTTCTTTCTGCTGACTGTGACCCTTCTGCTATCGAAGTACTTGACAATCGTTTAAAAACAAGGTTTGAAGGCGGACTTAAAGCGCAAGTTACCGCGCCTGACTTAGAAACAAAGATTGCTATTTTACAAAAGAAAGCCGAACTTAAAAAGCACATTTTAACGCTTGACGTTGCCTCGTTTATCGCTGAAAATTCGGGTGATAACGTTAGAAGTTTAGAAGGTCTTTTAAACAAAGTTATATTTGCATCAATCCTTCACGAAAAACCTATAACCTTAGCCTTAGCAACCGACGCGCTTAAAGATAGCATTTCGCAAGAAGTTAAAGAAACGGTTACAACAAGCGAAATCATTGAAAGAGTTTGTAGTTTCTACGGCATTAAAAAGAGTGATTTAATTTCTAAAAAGCGTAATAAAGAACTTGTTGAACCAAGGCAAGTTTGCGCTTATTTGATGACGGAACTTATGTCTATTCCGCTTGTAACGGTAGGCCAAGCACTTGGCGGTAAAAACTATGCTACCATAATCCACTCACGCGACAAGATTGCCGAAATGATTAAATCAGACGACAAACTTGCAACCGAAGTAAACGATATTAAAAATATGATTTTAAAGAAATAATATGGAAAAAAACTACTACATTGAGGGTACGTACGACGCAGTTGTTGTAGGCGCTGGCCACGCGGGATGCGAATCGGCTTTAGCACTTGCAAGAACGGGCTTTAATACCGCCCTACTTACAATCAATCTTGATAATATTGCCTTTATGGCGTGTAACCCGTCAATCGGTGGCACGGCTAAAGGGCATTTAGTACGCGAAATCGACGCGCTTGGCGGTGAAATGGGCATCAATATTGATAAAACGATGCTCCAAATCAAAATGCTTAACCGCGGTAAAGGTGTTGCAGTACAGTCGTTAAGGGCTCAAGCGGATAAAAACAGATATCATATCGAAATGAAAAAAACGCTTGAAAACACCCCTAACCTTCGCATTTTGCAATGTGAAGCGACTGATATTTTAACTGAAGACGGTAAAGTTACAGGCGTTGTTACTAACTATAACTCTATACTTAACTGTAAAGCGGTTATTTTGGCTACCGGCGTATATTTAAACAGTGATATAATTTCGGGCGACGTAAAGAAGTTTTCAGGCCCTAACGGATTCCAAAACGCTACAAAACTTACCGAAAACTTAATAAGACTTGGCTTTAACGTAAGGCGTTTTAAAACTGGTACGCCTGCACGTATTGATAAGCGCACGATAGATTTTACTAAATTTTCTATTCAAGAAGGCGAAAAGGACGTTTATCCTTTTTCGTATATGACTGAAAAAATCAAGGAAGACCAAATTCCTTGCTACCTTGGTTACACCAACAAAAAAACTCACGAAATTATTCTTTCTAACCTTGACCGCTCACCGCTTTACAACGGTTTTATAACAACTACTGGTCCAAGATACTGCCCTTCTATTGAAACAAAGGTAGTTAGGTTTGAAGATAAAGATAGGCATCAAATCTTTTTAGAACCAGAATCGGCCGACACTAACGAAATTTACGTTCAAGGTATGTCGTCGTCTATGCCGATTGACGTTCAAGTTGCTATGTACCGCTCAATCGAAGGTTTTGAAAACGCTTCGTTTATGCGCTACGCTTACGCGATTGAATACGACTGTATTGACAGTTTAGACCTTAAACCTACCCTTGAATTTAAAAAGGTAAACGGTTTATTTAGCGCGGGTCAAATTAACGGCACAAGCGGTTATGAAGAAGCGGCTGCGCAAGGTCTTATTGCCGGCATTAACGCGGGTAGATATTTAAAGGGCGAATCTCCACTAATTTTAGATAGAAACCAAGCGTATATCGGCGTTATGATTGACGACTTAGTTACTAAAGGCACAGATGAACCTTACCGTGTTATGACTTCACGCGCGGAATACCGCCTTATTCTTCGCCAAGACAATACCGATATTAGACTTACCCCTATCGGCAGAGAATTCGGGCTTGTAACCAACGAAAGATACGAGGTTTATCTTAGACGCCAAGAAATAACTAAAAAGGCTTTAACGGAAGTTAACACCGTTATTCCGTTTAAAGAATCTAAAGAGTTTTTATCATCGTTTAACACGGGCGAAGTTTTAAAGCCTATGAGTTATGCGGATATGATAAGGCGCGGTATTTCTATTAGAACGATTAAAGATTACTTTAACGCGTTTGACTACTGCCCAAGCGATATCTTAGAAACGATTGAAACGGATATTAGATACGAAGGCTATATCAAAAAAGAACTTATGGCTATTGAAAAAGCCGAAAAGTTAAAAGTTAAAACCTTGCCAACAGATACCGATTATATGAAAATTGACGGGCTTAGGATTGAAGCAAGGGAAAAATTAAATCAAGTAAAACCGTTAAATATCGACCAAGCGTCAAGAATTTCGGGCGTTAACCCAGCAGACGTTGCGGTACTTATGGTTTGGTTAAAGGGTAAAAATGGAAAACAATAATCAAACGGTTAAACCTGAAGACAAAAAAAAGGCTACCGAAAAGCCAGATATAGAAAAAATCAAAAAACAAAAGGCGAAAGCCGAAACAAGTAGGTTCAAAGCAAAATACTTTGAATATTACGACGATATTAAAATAAGCGACAGGCAGGATTGGTAAAATGATTAAACACGTAGTATGTTTTAAACTTAAAGACAATAGTATTGATGAAAAAGAAAAAGCAACCAACGTACTTATGAGTATGGTTACAAAAGTTCCACAAATTTGGGGAATCGAAGTTGGGCAAGACGTTTTAGGTTCTGAACGTTCTTACGACCTTATCTTACAAGTAGTAGTTGAAAGTATGGAAAAACTTGAAGAATACCAAAAGGACGAATACCACGTTAACGTTGTTAAAAAATATATGCACGCTCACGTAGAAAAATCCGTTGCGGTAGATTACGAAATAGACTAATTTAAAAGCACACTACTTAGTGTGCTTTTACTATTTACAAACGGTTTATATTGTTATATAATGTAATAAATACTAATTAAAGGATTTTAAATTATGTTATCCGTAAAAGACTTGGTAAAAATTTATAAAACCAAAGGCGGTGTTGAAGTACACGCGCTTGATGGTGTTTCGGTTGACTTCCCTGAAACGGGTATGGTCTTTTTGCTTGGTAGAAGCGGTTCGGGTAAATCTACCCTACTTAACGTTATCGGCGGACTTGATAAGCCTACTTCAGGCGAAATTACCGTAAAAGGCAAAAGCAGTAAAGATTTTACATCTGCCGACTTTGACTCTTACCGCAATACCTTTGTAGGTTTTGTATTTCAAGAATACAATATCTTAGAAGAATTCACGGTAGAACAAAACATAGCAATAGCCCTTCAACTTCAAAATAAGCCTGCGCCTAAAGAAGCGGTAAGCGATATTTTAGAAATGGTTGACTTAAACGGCGTTCAAAAACGTAAACCAAGAACGTTATCGGGCGGTCAAAGGCAAAGAATAGCAATAGCCCGTGCGCTCATTAAAGACCCTAAAATTATTATGGCGGACGAACCGACTGGCGCGCTTGACTCTACTACGGGTACACAAATTTTTGACACCCTTAAAAAGTTATCAAAAGATAGGCTTGTAATAGTTGTTTCGCACGATAGAGGCTTTGCCGAACAGTATGGCGATAGAATTATCGAACTTGCCGACGGTAAAGTTATAAGCGATATTTCTAAAACGGCAACGATTGTTACCAAAGACGAAAAGAACGTAAAAATTATAAACGAACAAACTATTACCGTTAAAGACTGGAACACCGTTACCGAAAGCGATTTAAAACAAATTTTATCCACAATGCAAAAAAGTGGCAAAGAAACGGTAATTACGGCTAACCCAGACAACCTACCCGAAATCAAAAAGTTATCGGGCATTGAAGAAGATAAGCCTGTTTATTCATTTAAAGATACTGAAAATATTACCGTTAAAGATTATTCTAACGACCAAACTAAACTTATTAAATCACGCTTACCTACAAGGCACGCGTTAAGGCTGGCGTTTGACGGAATTAAAACTAAACCTATACGCTTGGCGTTTACAATTCTACTTGCTGTTGTTGCTTTCGTATTCTTTGGCGTTTCATCATCGCTTATGATGTACGACCCTAACTATTCGATAGCAAATGCCTTAAACGGCTCAAACTACGAAAGTATCGTATTAAACAAAACTTTTAGCGCTACTTATGAAAAGACTATTTTAAACGCCGATAATAACTCCTATGACCATATAGAAGATAAAGCGGATTTACGCGCGGCGTTTTCTAACGAAGATTTAGAAAGGCTAAACAATAACACACAAAACCTTAACTTTGCGGGAATTATTGACTTTGGCGTATACGAAACTGAACTTGGTAACGTAATAGGCTACCGCAGTATCAAACCATCAATTCGCGGTGTAGTTGTAAGTTATAAATACGATTCTTACTTCCCTTCTACAAGCCTTTTAGGGTTTAGTGATTGCGGTGAAGATTACCTACTTAATAGCGGATTTACTAAACTTGCAGGCAGATACCCTTTAACTCCTACTGAAATTGCAATACCTAATTATATATTTGACTTATTTGCACACGCTAACCCAGACTTTTATCAAGATGATTTCAAATATGAAAAACCAAGCGATATTATTGATAAGCAAATAAATATTGATGATAAGTTATATACGGTAGTTGGCGTATACGACGTAGGCAAACTCCCTGAACGTTACGATGAACTTCTAAACCCAGATAGCCAACTTGACGCTATATCAAAAGCGCAACTTTCATACGAACTTAACGATATAGTATCTAACACTTTCCATACGGTAATATTCGTTTCAAACAACTTCTACGATGCGTATAAAAACGATAAAGTTATGGTTAAAGATTTATCTTTAAATGGAATATTTTTCAGTTTTGAAACGATAGATACAACAATCACAGACGACCGCTACGAAGCAAGCGTATATACCGATAAAAATATTTGGAAGTACGATTATATTATTGACGCTATTGATTTAAATGGTAATCCTATTGATTACGTTTCACCTAAAGAAAACGAAATCTACTTGCCTATTCAACGCGCGTTTATAACCCCGACTACTGACGACTCAGACTTCTATACAAAAATGCTATATAACGGTGAATATAGGGAGTTATACCCAAGATTTTACGAACTATACGATATATATAGAGTAAATACAAATAACTTGTCGATAGCAGAAACTAAAGAGTTTTTAAAAATACTTTTAACCACGTATAAAGAAGTAATCGGTAAAGAGTTAACTTTCCCTACCAAAGTTTACGCTAAAAACTCTAAACAAAATGAAGTTATACTTGACGTTAAAGGGTTTTACATATTTAATAGTAAATCAATGTATAACGACTACAACTATTTAGTATCATACGATTTTTGTAGCAATCACGCTACGTTACCTGAAAAAGACGGATATAATTCAATAGTATACAAGTCTAATTACGATGCTAACCCACTTGCAGAAAAGTACGGAAGCATAATTACCCCAACTAAAAACTTAACTGAGCAAACTTACTATATACTTAACCAATCTACTGAAGATATTACTTTAGAAATGACTAACCTAATATATCAAACTACTTCGCAAATGGCGGATTTAATATTCGGGTTAAAAATACTTTTTTGGATAGCAGGCGGTGTATTTGGATTATTTGCGGCACTTATGTTATTTAACTTTATTACCGTTTCTATCTCTTCTAAAAACAAAGAAATCGGTATATTACGTGCGGTTGGTGCAAGGCGTGCAGACGTATTTAAAATATTTATTATCGAAGCACTTATAATTACCTTGATATGCTTTAGCATTTCGGCTGTATTAAGCGGTTTTGCTTGTAATCTTATAAACACTTATACTCTTGAAAATGCACTTAAAATCACTATACTTGACTATTCATTTATAAACGTTTTACTTTTACTTGGTATATCGTTTGTAGTTTCACTACTTGCAACGGTTATCCCTGTTACAAAAGCGGCAAATAAGTCGCCAGTTGACAGTATAAGGTCACTTTAATAGAATAAGCGACAAGTTCACACTTGTCGCTTTTAACTTGCTTTAAAAGGAAATTTCGGGCGTAAAAAAACCGCGATACAATCGCGGTTTTAATATTTTATAGTTTATCTGTCTTCTTCTTTAACGTTGCTTACTTTTTCTTTAGGGTTGATAACAAGTAAAAGGATAATAGCAATTAAGCAAGCACCAGAAATGCAAAGGAAAATAAATGGTACAGCGTTAACTGAAATCCAATCACCAAAACTTACTTTGTAATCAACAGTTTTGTATTTTTCATCAACAATGATTTCTTTAGTGTATACAGGTTCTGGAGTTGATAAACCAGTAGCGTCTACAGCATCAATTCTTACACGGTAAGAACCTAATTTTGTAGGAGTGAAAGAAAGAGATTCACTATCAAATTCTTCTTCAGCGTCAGCCCAAGCAGTTTCAGGTGCGCCTTTTGCTTTGTATTGAAGAGTATACTTAGTTTCAACGTCGTTACCACTAATAGTGATACCAGAAAGTGTGTATTCTAAATCTTTATAACCGTTTTCTTGGTAAGCACTTGAAATTTTTACGTTAGGGCCTTTGTTTTCTAAAGTGAATGAGAAGATAGGAATAATAGGGTTATCGTTTGCAGTGCTTGCAACTTCGCCTTCATATTTAGTTTCAAATTCTTCGTCAACGTAGTAAACCCAAGCATTGCTTTGTTTTTTAGCGTAAAGGTCATTACCGTTTACGTCTTTAATACGATAGAAACCATCTTCTTTTTCTTCTAAGCCTGTAGTATCAACAGTAATACCATCTTCAAACTTATCAAATTTTTCAACGTATAAAGTTACGTAGAATCTGTAAGTACCGTAAGAAGAAATAGTGAAAGTACCATCAGCCTTAGTAAACGTTTTAGTTGAATAAGTTGTACCGTTAGGTGAAGCGTAGTATAAAGTTTTCTTTAAATTTTCGTAAGGAACAAGCGTAGAGATTAACGTATCAAGTTTAGGGATAGTATAATCATCACCCGCTAAAATTTGATTGTTGTTTTTCTTAATGTTTGATTTTACGCTATCTTTGTATTTTGTTAAAGCGTCGCTTTCAGCCTTTTCACCATTGCTAAAAGTATATAAGTTAGTATACTTTGGTGTAAGTTCTTCTTTAGAGAAGTTATCAGTTACAGTAAACTTAGATACGTGAGTAACTTTCTTTTCTGTATCGCCTTCTTTTTTAACTGCTTGAACTTTTACGTCAAAATCGCCAAGCGCCCTAATCATAATAGTAACTTTAGCATCTTGAGAAGAGTGACCAGTTAAGTAAGATACTTTGAATTTATCTAAGTCAGAAGCATCGCTTTTATCTTTAAAAATTTCAACGTACTTATCGTCTGCTTCGTTAGAGTTTTTAGCGAAAATTGTAATATCGTCAATCTTAGCGTTTTTAATATCGTCTTTAGAGATATTGTAAACGTAATTTACACCAAGGTAAATTGATTTCGTATGGTCGTATTCCGCTGCGTTTACGCTGTTTACCGATAAGTTAAGTAAAGGTAAAACAAATAAAGCGCATAACGTAATAACTATAAGTTTTTTAATACGATTTAAAATCATTTTTAACTCCTATAATACCGAAATTTAAGGCTTGCACCAAAAATCGCGTAAATTTGCATATTATCTTATATATTTTACTATTATTTAAGTATTTTGTCAATACTATAAAATAATCTTTTTAAGTAATTCGTATACGAATTTTTATAAAGTAGGTTTTAAGGTTACTGAAGTGTCAAAAATCTTCCAAGGAGCGTTAGCCTTTGGCGGTTCAACCTTAAAAGTCAACCTTTCTTTAGTTACAGGGTGCGAAAAAGAAAGAGACGTAGCCCAAAGCGCTAAATTACCCTTAACGGCGTTTTCGCCACCGTAACGCATATCGCCGTAAACAGGATAGCCAAGGTGTGAAGTTTGAACCCTAATTTGATGAGTTCTACCCGTGTGAAGTTTAATTTCAGTTAAAGATAAGCCCGCTTGTTCTTCAATAACGTTGTATTCAAGTTCAGCAAACTTAGCACCCGCTACCGTTTGACCGCAAACGTAAACCATATTATTGATAGGGTTTTTCTTTAAGTAGTTTGTAAGCGTTTGTTTCTTTTTAGGTAAAATACCAGTTAAAACAGCGTAGTAAATCTTTTGGAAATCGCCGTTTTTCATTTGTTCAGAAAGCCTTGAAGCCGCTTTAGACGTTTTAGCATATACCATAACGCCACCAGTTGGTCTATCAAGCCTATGAACAAGCCCAAGATATACGTTACCCGGCTTTTCATCTCTAACTTTAATGTAGTTTTTAATGATGTTAAGCAAATCTAAATCCTTGCTTTCATCTTCACAGCAAGGTACGTTTTGCTCTTTAACTACAACGATAATATGATTATCTTCGTAAACGATAATAGGTTCAGTCATAAAAATTAACTCCTACTTTTATTTGGCTAAATTATAGCGGTTTATTTTGCAGTCCAAATACCTGAACAACCGCAAGGAAGTGCTATACCTTCATCGGTTGGCAAGCCTACTTCGTAGGCTTCAATATTGCCGTTAAACCCTTGCATATTAAGGGTTAAAATATTTTTGATAACTTGTGGTTGAAGCCCGGTTGTATAACTGTTTATAAGGAAGAAAAGCGGATTATCACTTAATACTTCCGTGCAAGTTTTAACAAGGTTAAAAAGTTCGTTTTCTATCTTCCACGTTTCGCCGTTAGGTCCTCTGCCAAAACTTGGCGGGTCCATTATGATAGCATCGTATTTTTTACCCCTACGGATTTCTCTTTTAACGAATTTTAAGCAATCGTCAACGATAAATCTAACCTTACCGTCGCCAACGCCCGAAAGCCTACAGTTTTCGCCTGCCCTTTCAACCATACCTTTTGCAGCGTCTACGTGGCAAACCGAAGCGCCCGCATTTAAACAAGCAACGGTAGCCCCGCCAGTATAAGCAAACAAGTTAAGTACGTTTATAGGTCTATTAGCATTTTTAATAAGGTTAGCCATTATATCCCAGTTAACGGCTTGTTCAGGGAATAAACCCGTATGCTTAAACCCCATAGGTTTTATTAAAAATTTTAAGTTGCCGTAAGAGATAATCCATTCTTCTGGCATAGCCTTATTTTTTTGCCATTTGCCACCGCCGGTTTCACTTCTTACGTATTTTGCATTAAGGGTTTTATATCCGTCCATATCAATAGATGACGGCCAAATAACTTGCGGGTCAGGACGAAGCAAAGTTACGTCCTTCCACCTTTCAAGTTTATAACCGTTACCAGTTGCGATAATTTGATAATCTACCCAGTTATTAGCAGTTTTCATATTAAGCCTTTTCTACGCCTAAAGTAACCGCGTTACCAACGATATCCCAGTCTTTAACGTAGCCTTTAACGTCGCTTGTAATTTCGATATTTTCAGCAAGTACGGCTGATTTAAGGTTTTCTACCTTAGCGTTTAATACGTCGATAATCTTACCTTCGGCTTTAGCGTATAATTTAATTCTATCGGTAACTTCAAAGCCTGCTTCTTTACGCATTGTTTGGATTTTAGAAACAAGTTCTCTTTCAATACCTTCTAAGATAAGTTCTTCGGTTAAAGTAGTATCAAGAACTACTGTAATGCCGTTTTCACTTGCAGATACGTAGCCTTCCATACTTTCAGAAGAGATAAGTAAATCGTCTACTGTAAATTCAACGTCGCTACCACCTAAGTTTACAACGTAAGTTTTACCCGATTTAACGGTTTCAACAACTTCAGTTGCATCGCAAGTTTCAAGGAAGTTTCTAATTAAACCAAGTTTAGCACCGTATTTAGGACCTAAAGTTTTAAGTTGTGGTTTAATTTTGTATGAGATAAAGTTCTTAGCGTCTTTTAAAAGTTCTAATTCTTTAACGTTTAATTCATCGCGCGCAATCGATAAAAGTTCATCGGTAAATTCCGCTTTTCTTTCAGTTGCAACGTATACCTTAGAAAGTGGTTGACGGTTTTTAACGTTAACGCTATTTCTTGCTGCCCTACCAAGTACAACTAAGTCTACGATAACGTCCATTGCTTCTTCAAGTTTAGTATCAACCATTTCAGCGTTATATTTAGGGAAGTCGCAAAGGTGAACTGAGATAGGCGCATCTTTGTAGAATTCAGGAACTAAGTTAAGATAAATGCTTTCAGCAATAAACGGAACGTATGGTGCTGAAATTTTAGCAAGCGTTACAAGTACGGTATAAAGCGTAGTGTAAGCGGCAATCTTGTCATCAGTCATTTCCTTGCCCCAGTATCTTTCTCTACCACGGCGGATATACCAGTTAGAAAGTTCATCGGCAAAGTCTTGAATCATTCTTGAAGTTTCAAAGATTTGGTATTTATCTAAGCCTTCGTCTACTTCTTTAACTAAAGTATTAAGTTTAGAAAGCACCCACTTATCCATAAGTGATAACTTGCACTTATTGATATCGTAGTTTGCTGGGTTGTAGCCATCGATATCGGCGTATAAAACAAAGAAAGCGTAAGCGTTCCAAAGTGTACCCATAAACTTTCTTTGCGCTTCAGATACCGCTTCAGAATAGAATCTTGAAGGTAACCAAGGCGAAGAACCTGTGTAGAAGTACCATCTAACCGCGTCTGCACCTTGTTTATCTAAAACAGTCCAAGGGTCAACTACGTTGCCGATATGTTTAGACATTTTAAGACCGTTTTTATCGTTAACGTGACCAAGTACGATACAGTTTTTAAACGGTGCTTTATCGAAAAGTAAAGTAGAAATTACAAGTAAAGTATAGAACCAACCCCTTGTTTGGTCGATTGCTTCACTGATAAAGTCTGCAGGGAATTGTTTTTCGAAAAGTTCTTTATTTTCAAACGGATAGTGAAGTTGTGCAAAAGGCATTGAACCAGAGTCAAACCAACAGTCGATAACGTCTTTTACCCTTGACATTGTTCCACCGCATTCACACGCGAAAGTAGGCGCGTCAATGTATGGTCTATGAAGTTCGATATCACCTTCAATACCGCAAAGTTCTTTAAGTTCTTGGCGTGAACCGATAACGTGTACTTTACCGCACTTATCACAAGTCCAAACAGGAAGCGGAGTACCCCAGTATCTTTCCCTTGATAAGCCCCAGTCGATAACGTTTTCAAGGAAGTTACCCATTCTACCCGACTTGATAGTTTCTGGCATCCAGTTAACTGAGTTGTTTGCCCTAATTAAACTATCTTTAACGGCAGTAGTTTTAATAAACCAACTGCTTCTAGCGTAGTAGATAAGCGGAGTGTTACATCTCCAACAGAACGGATAACTGTGTGTAAAGTCTTGCGCTTTGAAAAGTAAACCACGGTTATCAAGTTTTTCCATTATAAGTTTATCGGCATCTTTAACGAAAACGCCCGCTAAATCACCGCATTCTTCAGTCATACAACCACGACCGTCAACAAGGTTTACAAAAGATACGTCGTAACCTTGGCAAACACGGCTATCATCTTCACCGAACGCAGGCGCGTTGTGTACGATACCAGTACCATCGTCCATAGTAACGTAATCGTCGCATACGCAGATATACGCTTTTTTGTTTGGCTCTAAAGTTGCAAAGTCGAAAAGTGGTTCGTATTCAACGTATTCGTAATCCTTACCAAGTTTAACGTCAATAACTTCGTAGTTTTCAAAGAGTTTAGGTGCTAATTTTTCGGCTAAGATATATTGACATCCGTCTTCAGCCTTAATTTTAGCGTAGTTTTCTTTACCGTTAAAGCAAAGGGCTACGTTAGACGGCAAAGTCCAAGGAGTAGTAGTCCAAGCAAGGAAGTAAAGATTATCCTCACCTTTCACTTTAAATTTAACGAATACTGATTTTTCAGTTACGTCTTTATAACCTTGTGCTACTTCGTGTGAAGAAAGCGCAGTACCGCAACGTGGACAGTAAGGAACGATTTTATACCCTTTGTATAAAAGACCTTTCTTCCAAATTTCTTTTAATGCCCACCATTCAGATTCGATATAATCATCGTGATAAGTAACGTAAGGGTTATCCATATCGCACCAGTAACCAAGGCGGTCAGACATTTCTTTCCACTCATTAGTATACTTGAATACAGATTCCTTACATTGTTTAATAAACGGTTCAATACCGTATTTTTCGATATCTTGCTTGCCGTCTAAACCTAATTTCTTTTCGATTTCAAGTTCAACAGGAAGACCGTGAGTATCCCAACCCGCTTTTCTTAAAACGTGTTTACCTTTCATTGTTTGGTATCTTGGGATAATATCTTTCATAACACGTGTTAATACGTGGCCGATATGCGGTTTGCCGTTAGCGGTTGGTGGACCATCGTAAAAACAAAATTCTTCGTTGCCTTCGTTTTTATCAATACTGGTTTTAAAAACGTTATTTTCTTCCCAGTATTTGATGATTTCTTTTTCCCTTTCAAGGAAGTTAAGATTCGTATCAACTTTTTTATACATAATAGACTCTCCTATTTATTATCTTGTTTGTGTTGCGGGCAGTAAATCTCCCTAAAATAAAAAAATGGATACCATAGAAGACGAATAAACCGTGGTACCACTTCAATTACGTAAGGCTACCCTTACGCATCTTAAAACCTTAACGCGGTTAACGGAACGACTTACTTTAGTTCAGCCATCGGCTACAAGGTGATACGTTATTTTGCTAAATGCTGGGATTTCAGCGCCCCCATACTCTCTAAAAAATAGCGGATAAAATAACCCGTCCTTGATAATTGCTTTTGCTATATTTACAAATATAGGTATATTTTAACAAATATTTTAAATTAAGTAAAGCAAATCAAATGAATTCTTTACTAAAATACTTGATTTAATATTAAATTTATTATAAAATATAACTACTGCGATAGGTGGGGAGTTAGCGGTGCCCTGTAACTTGCAATCCGCTACAGCAAGGCCGAACGCCCTTCGAGGTTTGTTTTATGGAAGGTAGCCGATAGCAAGTGACGTTGATGTTAAGGTCTTATGCAACGATGCCCTGTGAACCGTGTCAGGATAGGAATATAGCAGCACTAAGCAGTTTAGTCGTGTGCCATAAGGTTGCTTTAACGGAGTTAACTACTATCCAAGCACTTCGGTAAGGCTTATCGGAAAGGGTTCGCAGTATTTTTATAAAGGAACGGGGGTATTTGCCCCCTTTTAAAATAGTTATGATAGAAAATCAAGTTAAACAAATTTTAAAAGAGATTGAAAACGGCAACAACCTTGGCGAACCTGTAACTTTAGTTGGCGCAACCAAGTACGTAACTGTAGAAAATATCAATGAAGGCATTAAGGCTGGGCTTAAAGATATAGGCGAAAACAAACCGCAAGAATTTAGGGATAAATTTAACGAAGTTCTACCCGTTAATTACCACTTTTTTGGCAGATTACAAAAAAATAAAGTTAAATACCTTATAGGTAAAACTTGTTTAATACATAGCGTTGATAGTATCTCTCTTTTAGAAGAAATAAATAACCAAAGTTTAAAAAACAACGTGGTTACAAATATTTTACTTGAAGTTAACCTTGGCGAAGAACAAAAGGCAGGTTTTACTTTTTTAGAAGTAGAAGAATTACTCCCTTTAATTAAAGACTATGAAGGCGTTAATTTGCAAGGCTTAATGGCAATGCTCCCCGACACCGATAACGAAGAATTGAAAATCAATCTTTTAGATAGTTTAAGGGAATTTTACGATAAACATAAAGTTATTTATAACTTTAAATTCCTTTCCGTTGGTATGAGTGGCGACTATAGTTTAGCCATAAAACACGGCAGTAATATGATAAGAGTAGGCTCTAAAATATTTGGAGCAAGGTATTAAAAAAGGTAGGCAAAACGCCTACCTTTTTTATTCATATGATTTATCAACCGTAATGTTAGTATCAAACGATGGATAATTTTCTTTAATTTTTAAGGTTATTTGTTCTTTTAAAAGTTTATCGTCGGTGGTGCAAGAAAAAGGTACTACCATATCAAAGATAACTATGTTTCTATCAATACCGTATACTACCCTAACGTCGTGCACGGATAAAGTTTCATCAATCTCTACAACCTTATTTTCAATATATTTTCTTAATTCGTTAATTTGTTCGTTTTCGGTACTAATAGGGTCGTAATGCACTACTAAATGTACGTTTAATTCTTTTAAAACGTCCATTTCGATGGTGTCAAGCGTTTCGTGGCTCTTTATTGGGTCTTCTTCGGCAGACATTTCGGCGTGCACGCTTGCAAACTGTCTACCAACGCCGTAATCGTGAACAAGTAAATCGTGAATACCAAGTACGCCATCGTAACTTAAAATCTTTTCTTTTAAACTATCAACAAGTTCTTTTTCAGGCGCTTTGCCAAGTATAGGACCTAACGTATCTTTAATAAGGTTAATTCCGCTAAACATAATAAATAATGCTACTAAAACCGTCATATAACCGTCTAAATTAACGTTTGTTACGTGAGAAATAATAAGTGATAAAAGCACGGCTGTAGTTGCGATAACGTCGTTTCTACTATCCGTTGCGGTTGCTTTAAGTACGTCGGAATTGATTTTTTTAGAGATTTCGCTATTAAATAGCATCATTATAAACTTAATTAAAATTGACGCTATTAAAATACCTAACATAACGTAACTAAAAGTTAACGCCTTAGGGCTTAAAATTTCTTCTACACCGCTTTTTAAAAGTTCAAAACCGATAATCATTACAAGTATTGAAACCGTTAAACTTGCTATATATTCATACCTACCGTGACCGTAAGGGTGGTCTTTATCGGCTGGGCGTGAACCAAGTTTAAAGGCTAAAAAGCCGATAATGTTAGTAGACGCGTCAGTTAAGTTATTGATAGCATCGGCAACGATTGCAACAGAGCCTGATAAAATACCAGCAAGAAGTTTAATTCCAAACAATATAACGTTTAAAATTATACCAAAAACACTTGATAAAGTGCCATATTTTTCCCTTACCTTAGGGGATTTTACGTTTTCGCTATCCTTTATGAAAATTTTACAAAAATTGTTAAACATAATACACCTTTAAGTGAGTGAAACACTTGCCTTAGCGTTTAAATCGATATCAGCAAACTCTTTATTTAAGTATCTAATATAACCTTCAGCGCCTATCATTGCGGCGTTATCGGTACAGTATTTTTTTTCAGGAAGAACAAGTTTAATTCCCTTTTTACCACACTTTTTAATAAGAGTTTCACGCAAATAACCGTTTGCGCCAACGCCACCACCTACCGTTAAAACGTTGCAGTTTTTTTCTTCTAACGCTTGAAGTGATTTGTCAATTAAAACGTCGATTGCAGAATGTTGAAAACTACAAGCAACGTCGGCTTTGTTGATTTCTACACCTTTCATTTCGTTAGTGTGAACGTAGTTGATAACGGCAGTTTTAAGACCGCTATACGAAAAATCGTAACCGCCTTTACCCTTTAACATTTTAGGAAGTTCAATTACGTTTTTACCATCTCTTGCAAGCCTTTCGATATTAGGTCCACCTGGATACTCTAAACCTAAAACCCTTGCAACTTTATCAAAGGCTTCGCCTACAGCGTCGTCAAGCGTTTGACCTAAAATTTCGTAAGTTAAATAATCTTTAACGTAGATAATTGCGGTATGGCCACCACTTGCAAGCAAGGTAATAAAAGGTGGCTCTAAGCCCTTATCCGCAAGGTAACTTGCCGAAATATGACCCCTAATATGACTTACGGGAATAAGCGGAATATTAAGCGAAAAAGCAAGTGCCTTAGCATACGAAACGCCAACTAAAAGCGCACCAAGTAAGCCCGCACCATAGGTAACGGCAATTGCATCTAAATCGTTAAGGGTTATGCCCGCATCGGCAATCGCCTTTTCTACCGTTTGCGATATTGCGGTAGTATGCGCCCTTGAAGCGATTTCAGGTACTACACCGCCGAACTTAACGTGTTCGGTCATTGACGACATTATAACGGAAGATAGAATTTCCCTACCACCTTTAATAACCGATGCCGCAGTTTCATCGCAACTGGATTCGATAGAAAGTATAACGGCGTCTTTTTTTATTTCGACGCCTTGTAATTTATCTATATATTTCATTATGATTTTTTAAGATAATCTATTATAAATGATTCAATTTCACCGTCCATTACGGCAGAAATATTGCTATTTTCGCTACCAGTACGGTGGTCTTTTACTAACGTGTAAGGGCAAAATACGTAGGAACGGATTTGGCTACCCCATTCGATTTTTTTGATTTCGCCTTTAAGTTCTTGCGCTTCAGCCATTCTTTCGGCTTCGCGCTTTTCAATAAGTTTACTAATAAGCATTTTCATTGCTTGTTCACGGTTTTGTATTTGTGAACGCTCGTTTTGGCAAGCAACGATAATACCCGTTGGCAAGTGTGTAATACGAATAGCAGATTCCGTTTTGTTAACGTGTTGACCACCCGCACCACTTGACCTAAATGTATCAACTTTAAGTTCGTCTGGGCGAACTTCAATTTCGTTAGTATTTTCAATTTCAGGCATAACTTCTACTGAAGAAAATGAAGTATGCCTTCTTGCGTTAGAGTCAAACGGAGAAATTCTAACAAGCCTATGAACACCTTTTTCGGCTTTTAAGTAGCCGTAAGCGTTAGTACCTTCAACTTTAAAACTTACGCTTTTTATACCCGCTTCATCGCCCGCAAGCCTATCAAGTTCAACAATTCTATAATCGTTCTTTTCGGCGTAGCAAATATACATACGGTAAAGCATTTCAGTCCAGTCACACGCTTCAGTACCACCTGCACCTGCGTGAAGTGTCATAATAGCGTTAGACGCGTCGTATTTACCCCTTAAAAGTGCTTGAAGGCGCATTTTTTCAATATCGTCTTCAGCAAGTTTAAGTTCTTCTTCAACTTCCGCCATAAAACTATCGTCGTCTTCTTCTTCAGAAAGTTTAAGCATTTCTTCGGCTTCTAAAATAGCCTTTTTTGCTTTATCGAAAACGTCGATTTTATTTCTTATAGATTGTGCTTTTCTTGAATAATCGGCAGATTTAGCAAGGTCGGTGTAAACTTCTTCTTTTTCAAGTTCTTTTTCGATAGATAAAAGTTCATCCCTTGCAGTGTCGATATCAAGCGAATAACCCGCTTCTTTTAAAGTGGTTTTTAAATCGTTTATCTTTTGCCAGTATAAGTCAGTTCTTACCATAAAAATCCTTAATTTTTACCACAGCAGTTTTTATATTTTAAACCGCTACCGCAAGGGCAAGCGTCGTTTCTTCCTGGACGTTTACCTTTTACTACCGTTGTGGTTCTTGGCGGTTCGTTAGAGTTTGCATTACCTTCTGTTAAATTTGAAGAAACTGAAACGCGTTTAGGTGGGTTTTTAATTTCACCTTTTAAAAGTAACTTAAGCGTATCTTCTTGAATAGACTCAGTCATCGCTTCAAACATATCAAGACCTTCGCGCTTATAAGCGTTAATAGGGTTTTCGTGAGCGTATCCCCTTAAAGAAATACCGCGTTTAAGTTTATCCATATCGTCGATATGGTCAATCCATTTTTTATCAACGATTTTTAAAAGAATAACTCTTTCAATTTCGCTAAAGTCAATACCAAGTTCTTGATATTTTTTAATTTTTTCTTCGTAGCATTCGATAGTTTTATTGATAACCCTATTTAAAACTTCATCGTAATCCCATTTTTCAAGGCGTGATTGAGTTAAATAGTTAGTATCAATAGGTAAAAATCTTTCTTCTAACGCTTTGTTAAGTGCTTCTACGTCCCACTTAGC
The DNA here is from genome assembly GCA_045613025.1 of Christensenellaceae bacterium. Lineage (GTDB taxonomy): Bacteria > Bacillota > Clostridia > Christensenellales > Borkfalkiaceae > HGM11412. The sequence continues at coordinate 26,189 of JAZLAE010000031.1, forward strand.
AGGTTCTTGCGCGATGTTTACAGTGTTTGCAATAACGCCTGCAATAGCATCAGGGATAAGGTCAACGATTTTGTTATGGATATTTTCGCCCTTTAATACCGTTAATCTTTCATCGTACATAACTTGACGTTGAGTGTTCATAACGTCGTCGTATTGAATAATTTGACGCCTTATACCAAAGTTTCTACCTTCAATCATTCTTTGCGCGTTTTCAATTTGACCGGCAAGCATTCTTGCTTGTAACGGTGTATCTTCGTCAATTTTGAACGCCCTATATAAACCTTGTAATCTATCACCGCCGAAACGTTTAACTAAATCGTCTTCAAGAGAGATATAGAAAAGTGAAGAACCTGGGTCACCTTGACGTCCCGCACGACCACGTAACTGATTGTCAATACGGCGGGATTCGTGCCTTTCAGTACCTATAATTCTAAGACCGCCAAGAGCCATAACTTCGGCTTTTTCGGCTTCAGTTACTTCGCTGTGTTCGGCAAGTAATCTTCTGTATTCGTTTCTTACTTCTAAAACTTCTTCAGATACGTTTTGGTTATATGAAGTTGCGCTTTCAATAATATCGTTTGCGATACCCCTATTTTTAAGGTCTTGTTTAGCAAGATATTCAGGGTTACCACCAAGCAAGATATCCGTACCACGACCCGCCATGTTAGTAGCGATAGTGACCGCGCCTTTCTTACCTGCTTGAGCAATGATTTGCGCTTCTTTTAAGTGGTTTTTAGCGTTTAAGATATTGTGCTTAACGCGGTTTTTAATAAGGTGTTTTGAAATCTCTTCAGATTTTTCAACGGTTACAGTACCAACAAGCACTGGTTGACCTTTTTCGTGCGTTTCGATAATATCTTTAATAATGGCTTTGAGTTTGCCTTTTTCAGTAGAGAATACTACGTCTGCTTCGTCTTCCCTTATAACAGGGCGGTTAGTAGGAATTTCAAGAACGTCAAGACCGTAGATAGTTCTAAATTCTTCTTCCTCAGTTTTAGCAGTACCAGTCATACCCGAAAGTTTGTGGTATAAACGGAAATAATTTTGGAAGGTAATTGTAGCGTGAGTTTTATTTTCGTTTCTTACAGGAACGTTTTCTTTTGCTTCAATTGCTTGGTGTAAACCTTCGCTATATCTTCTACCAATCATTAAACGGCCGGTAAATTCGTCAACGATTAAAATTTCGCCGTCATTTACAACGTAGTCGTTATCCCTTTTAAAGATATGGTGTGCTTTAAGGGCTTGTTGGATATGGTGTGAAAGGTCGGCGTTTTCAATGTCAGCAAAGTTTTCAACGCCGAAATATCTTTCCGCCTTGATAGCACCAGATTCAGTAAGCGTAACGCTTTTATCTTTAATATCCATTGTAAAATCGTCTTCAACCTTAAGAGTTTTAACGAATTTATTTGCTTTGATATATAATTCAGAAGACTTATCGCCCCTACCTGAAATAATAAGCGGAGTACGCGCTTCGTCAATTAAAATTGAGTCAACTTCGTCGACGATTGCAAATTCAAGACCGCGTTGAACCATATCGGTTATATTTACTTTAAGGTTATCCCTTAAATAGTCAAAACCGAATTCGTTGTTAGTACCGTAAGTAATATCACAAGCATATGCTTCGCGTTTTTGGTCGTCGGTTAAATCGTGAACGTTTACGCCTACGGTTAAACCTAAGTATCTATAAACCTTGCCCATCCATTGCGCGTCACGGCTTGCTAAGTAATCGTTAACGGTAACGATGTGTACGCCTTTACCAGTAAGAGCGTTAAGATACGCAGGAAGCGTAGCCATTAAAGTTTTACCTTCACCCGTTCTAAGTTCGGCAACCCTACCTTCGTGCACACAAATACCACCCATAAGTTGTACTTTATAGTGGCGCATATTTAAAACCCTATAACTTGCTTCCCTTACCGTTGCAAATGCTTCTGGTAAAATATCGTCAAGAGTTTTGCCGTTTTTAAGTTTTTCTTTTAAAATACCTGTTTGCGCTTTAAGTTCGTCTTCAGTCATCGCTTCGTAGATAGGAGAAAGTTCAATAATCTTATCTGCGATTTTGCCTATTCTTTTAAGACCAACCCTTGTGTCGTGCGTGAGAATATATTTAATAAGTCCCATAATATACCGCCTTATTTATAATTTAAACTAACTTAATTATTATACTATACTTTATAGTTTTAGTAAACAGTTTTTTTGTTATTTTTTTCGATTAAACTTCGCCAAAATAAATTTTCGACAATTTTTTATTAGTTTTAATCGTTGATATTATCGAATTTTTTACCAACCGACGCTACCGTTAAAGCGTAAACTTTACTTGCACCCATCTTTTTAAGTTCTTTAGCAACTAAGTCCATAGTAACACCAGTTGTTAAAACGTCGTCGATAACCAAAATGGTTTTTCCTTTTAAATCTATCTTTTTTGCCTTGAACGAACCTTTTAAATTTTCTTTTCGCTCTGAAGCGGTAAGCGTTGCTTGCCTTTCAGTTTCACAAACTTTTTCAACAAGTTCAAGCGATTTAACGCCAATAATTTCGCTTAGCCTGTCCGCCATTAGTTTTGATTGATTATATCCCCTTTCGCTTAATCTTTCTTCGCTCATAGGGATATAAGTTACGTAATCGCAAACCCAAAAATTGTTTAAATAGACGCGTGAAAGTTCTTCGGCAAACACGTCTTTAACAAAGGTTTTAGAATTATATTTAAAATTATGTATAATTTTAGCAATCGTTTCTTCGTAGGCGTAAACGCTACGCGCCGTATCAATATTTTCGTTTTTACCAGTACACGATTCGCAGTATAGCGTAGGGCTACTTGTAAGCCTGCCACAGTGGTCGCACTTGATAGACGTTATCGGCTTTAACTTCGCCTTACAATCATCACAGTAAAATTCGCCGTTAAAGATTTCTGCACCGCAAATATTGCACGTCCATTTAAGTGAAAATATTGAACTTATGAATTTATCAATTAACTTTTTTACTTTCATTTTTTAGCAAGGAATAACTATCCTTTCCCCCATGTAAATATATAAAATTTGGTTTACGTTAAGTATTTCTTGCGAATCGACGTTAAACTTTAAAGCAATGCTTTTAATGGTATCGCAAGGGGTTACAACGTATATTTTTTTATAGGTTTTTATATACAATCTATCGCCCGTTTTTATTTGATTTTTAAGTAGATTATCGGTAATAATTAGGCGCTCTGTTGTTGAAAACTTTTCGGCTATACTATTTAGCGTATCCCCGCTTTCTACAACGTAGATAAACTCCGATTTATTATCAGTTATAGGTTTTAATTTTTCCATAGTACTATTTTATTCTAATATTCGCTTTTAAATAATAAAATGTATAAGAAAATTAAGTTTAGAAGGTGATATTATTAAACAAATAGTAAAAACAATGACGGTAGTAACGATTTTTTCTATAATAGAAAGATTGCTTGGATTTATCTACCGAATATTTTTATCAAGGCACTTAGGTTCTGAAGGCGTTGGAATTTACCAAATATCTTTATCGGTAGTTGGGCTTTTAATGACGCTAACCGCATCGGGGATACCTATAACTATTTCACGATTAATGATAAAGCACGACGCGGAAAAATCAAGCGAAAGGTCGTATAAAACGGTTACTGCGGGTATAATTTTAAGCCTTGTTTTGTCAGTTCCTATCGTTTTATTATTACTATTCTTCCCTAACGCGTTTTCTTTTATATTTACCGATAAAAGATGCTTTACGCTACTTAAAATAGTTCTGCCAGGCGTTATAATAACGTCGGTTTACGCGGTTATACGCGGATTTTTTTGGGGTAGAAAAAAGTTTTTAACGTATAGTTTAATAGAACTTGCCGAAGAAGTTGTTATGCTTATTTTCGGCGTTGTTTTAGTGAACAAAGCAACGGATATGATGGACGGGGTTACACAAGCGGGCTATGCCGTTTTATACTCTTATATCTTCTCTTTTGTAACCGCGATTATCTTCTTTTTTATAAAGGGCGGAAAACTTCGCTCACCTAAAGATGAGTTAAAGCCTTTAATTGCATCAGCAACCCCTATCACCGCTATGCGAAGTATAACGTCGCTAATTAACACACTTATAGCAATAGTTTTACCCGCACGCTTAGTTTTGGCGGGAATCCCACATTCGGTTGCACTTGCAGATTTTGGCGAACTTAGTGGTATGAGTATTCCACTTATTTATATACCTTCAACTCTTATAGGCTCTATTGCCCTTGTTTTAGTTCCCGAACTTTCTAATAACTTTTACCAAAATAAAGTTGTTACGCTTAAACGAAATATAGAAGAAGCCGTTAAATGCTCTATTTTTATATCGTGTATGATAATACCCGTGTTTTTATCAATGGGTAGCGAAATAGGGCTTATGGTTTATAAAAATCAAAATGCAGGAATTTACATAGAACGCGCAACTCTTATAATGTTTCCTATGAGCATAACGCTTATAACCACAAGCATTTTAAACAGTTTAAATTTAGAAAGAAAAACATTACTTTACTTTTTAATAGGCGCGGGGTTTTTAATGTTTTCTATATACTTTTTGCCTAAGTATATAGGTATTTATTCTTTAGTTGTCGGCCTTTTATTAAGTTATTTAACAACCACTATTTTAAATTTACGGCTAATTAAAAAAACCTGTAAAACTCCGCCAAAATACAACGCTTTTATTATAACAAGCATTATATTTTTATTGCCGACCACCCTACTTGGATATCTTTTAAAGGAAGTTTTATTAAGGTTTTTAAGTGTAACGCCCGCAGTACTTATCGCATCAACGGTTGTTGTGATTTTTAATTATTTGTTTTACAAGGTATTTGACTTATTTGACCTACGTCAAATCTTTAAAAAATAAGTTTTAACTTTTTGGCAAACGGAATAAATAAAAACAATAACACGTAATTGAAAATACTATTAAAAATTTGCCCCTTAAAAATAAGCCTATACGCTAAATAAGATGCAAACTGAACGTTGCTACCAAAGGTTTTAGAAGCGTAATCTAAAACTGCAGTTGAAAAGCCCATAGCCTTGTTATAATAGTAAAAACCTAATGAGTTTATAAGTACGGTGCACAAAATAAAGGTAAGTAAAGTTATTATTCCGCACTTTATAATTAAATGGACATTATCATTTTTACCAAATTTAAATACTACGCCTGAAATAAGTGCCATAAGGGCTACGCTTAAACCAACCCAAGGCATATACATAAGACCCCAAGAACTTACTAAATAACCAAGCAAGTCTGCTAAAAACACCGATATAAAGCCTAAAATTCCGCCAAGTAACATACCTGTTATTATAGAAAACAATATCGTAAACGAAAACTGAACGTCTAAGGTTTTAAACTCTAAAATAGCGTTTGCAACGATATTGAGTGCGGTTATCATACCAACGTATGCAAGTTTTACGGCGTGACTTTTGCCTTTTAAAAAACTTGAAGTTAAAAATAAATCCTTTATTTTTTGAAACATAAAAAACCTCCTTGGCTTACGCCCAGAGGTCCGTTAAAATGAATAATAAAAATCCAACAGCAACGGACGCGCCCTTAAACCGCAACACTATAATCTGTGTTTTCGTACTTGGACAACATCCCATTCCAAGTCACTTAACGCTTTTGGGCTACTCTGCTATTAGTTATTTTAGCATAGTATTAGGTAATTTGCAAGAATTATTACATAAAAACGCGGTTTTATTAAATAATAATATTATGGCTATAATTTTTTTAAGGTCAACTATTATTTACGTTGTTCTTTTGGTAATAATGCGACTTATGGGCAAACGCCAAATAGGTGAAATGCAACCTATAGAGTTTGTTGTAACCCTTTTAATTGCCGAACTTGCTTGCATACCTATGAGTGATACGTCTATACCACTACTCTACGGTATATCGGCAATACTTGCAGTATTTATAATCCACCAACTTATGACCGTTTTAGAACAAACCGGTGCTTTTTGCAAATTTGTTTTATCGGGTAAACCGTCAATCGTAATAAATAAAAACGGAATTGACTTTAAGGAACTTAAGAAAAACAACCTTGACGTTAGCGATTTACTTGAAGCAATGCGCAATATGGGGTATTTTTCTTTCGATGCTGTTGAATACGCTATATTTGAATCAAACGGCACGCTATCCGCAATAGAAAAACAAACGCAATCTACACCTTCTATGCCGATAATAATTATTAAAAACGGACGACCCGTTTTAAAAAATTTAAGCATTACTAAACTAACACGGCAAGAACTTAGCGAATATTTTAAAAGTTTAGGCGTTAAATCACTTAAAGACGTAGGCGTTTTTACACTTGACGGCAACGGCAAGTTTTACCTTCAAGAATTTAATAAAAAATACATCATCGGTCAAATAAATTTAAAGGAAGGTGTATCGTGGTAAAATCAATAATTTCAGTAATAGTTGCAAGTTTAATACTCTTTTTAGCGTCGATTTACGAACAAAACTATATAAACGGTACGTTTAGCGAACTTAAAGAAACCTTTGTTATTATATATAATAAAATAGATAACGACGTTGCTGTAAAAGACGATATTTTATCAGCACAAAAACTTTGGATTTCTAAAAAGGAAAAACTGCATATATTTATATCGCATAACGAAATTAAAGAAGTTGATTTATGGATAGCAGAAACAGTTACCCTTGTTGAAAACGGCAAAAAGGAAGACGCTATTTCTAAAATCGACGTAGTTATAGAACTTATGGAACAAATACCAAAATCTTTTTCGTTTAGAATAGAAAACTTATTATAGGCATTTGCATATAAAAAATCCGCTAACTAAGTTAGCGGATTTAATATTCTTAAAGAATTTCTTTAACTTTTGCAGCCTTACCAGTTAAGTTTCTTAAGTAGTAAAGTTTAGCACGTCTTACAGCACCTTTCTTAACAACTTTAATATCTGCAACCTTTGGTGAGTGGAGTGGGAAAGTTCTTTCAACGCCTACACCGAAACTAATTCTTCTTACTGTAAACGTTTCACTGATTCCGCCACCGCGTTTAGCAATTACGATACCTTCGTATGCTTGAATTCTTTCTCTTGTTCCTTCAATAACCTTAAACGATACTTTTACTGTATCACCGACGTTAAATTTAGGAACTTCAGTTTTAATGTTTTCACTGTTAATTTGTTCAATTATTGTCATTGACTTATACCTCCATAATTACGCGGTGTTCATTGATTATCAAGCGGACCACCCGAAGTCTTGTAATATTTTATCATAATATTATTATAAAATCAAGCGATTTCACCTAATATTTTATATATTATTTAATAAAATTTAATCTTTTTGCGGTTTTTTACCAAGTATTGTATAATACGTACACTCTAACTTGCCGTTGTAAATTTTTCGCTTTTTATCCGCTTGTTTTTTTATTAATTTTTCAAAGTCGGTAACCGAAGTTAACACGTACATAGAAAAATCGTTTAAACTTTTAAACTTGTCACCAAGGTCGCGATAAAGGGAAACAATCTCTTTCCTTGAAAGTAACCTTTCGCCGTACGGCGGATTAGAAATGATTACACCGTATTTAACTTTACTTGAATATTCGCGCATATCGGCACGTTGAAAGTGTATAATATCGCTAACACCCGCTTGTTTAGCGTGTTTTCTTGAAATATTTATTTGCTTTTCATCAATATCAAAGCCGAAAATCTTAACGTCTTCACAAGATTTTTCGTTTGCTATTGCATTTTGTTTCATCTCTTCAAAAAAAGACGTATCAAACTTTTTATAGTGTAAAAAGTCAAAATCCCTAAACTTACCGGGCGCTATGTTTTTAGCAATCATACCCGCTTCAATAGGTATAGTACCAGAACCACAAAATAAATCTACAAGCACCCTATCTTCACGCCATACCGATAACTGTATGAGCGCGCTTGCAACGTTTTCTTTAAGTGGCGCATCGCCTATAAGTTCCTTGCGGTAACCCCTTTTATGTAAACCGTCGCCCGACGTATCAAGCGAAAGGGTTACGTAGTCACGGCGAATAACGTATTCAATTTTATATCTTTCGCCATTTTCTAAAAGGTCTTTTCCGCTTGAAAGCCTTTTGCAAATTGCCTTTTTTATAACCCCCGAACAAGCCGAAACCGCCATAAGTTTTGATTCTATTGCCGAACCGTAAACTTCGATTTTGCCGTTTATATCGATATAATCTTCAAATGGAATATTAGTTATACCGTCAAAAAGCTCATCAAACGTTTGCGCTTTAAATCCACCTAAAACGATAAATACCCTACTTGCCGTACGCAAAAACAAATTGCATTTAGCAACCGCTTCGATGTCACCGTCAAAAACAAGCCTACCGTTTACAGCAACCGCTTCAACGCCAAGCAATTTATAAAGTTCCCTTTTAGTAACACCTTCTAATCCAGCAGGCGCGGATACCGAAATTTTCATTAAAACGCCTCATCAATAAAATTTATTTCGCCGTTTAGAACTTCGCTAACGGCAAAACTTAAAACGTAATCTTCTAAACTGTTTTTTTGCATATAATACGTTGCAATTTGCCTGTATTTATGCTGTTTATTTTGCCCTACCGCTTGACTTGGCGTACCGAATTTTTCTGTCGTTCTGGTTTTCACTTCAACAAACACTATATTATTATCTTTTTTAGCAATAATATCCGCTTCGCCAAAGTTGGTAAAGTAGTTTTTTTCTAAGATTTTATATCCTTTCTTTTTAAGGTATTTAATTGTCAATCGTTCGCCCTTTATACCAAGAAGTTTTTTATAAAGGTTTTTCGATGTATCGGACAACTTCCTACCTCCTTAATTTTTTGTATATGTTCTTTAGTACCGTAACCGCTATTTCTTTCAAAGCCGTAACCTGGATATTTTTTAGAATATTCTTCCATCAATCTATCCCTATAAACTTTTGCTAAAATAGACGCTGCACCTATAGAATAACTTTTTAAATCGCCCTTAATAATAGGCACGGTTTTTACGTTTACATCTAACTTAACGGCATCAATAAGCACGCTATCAGGGGTAACGGATAAAGTTTCTATACAAGTTTTCATACACTTTTTAGTTGCCTCTAAAATGTTAATTTCGTCAATTTCGTCCGCTTGTATTTCGCAAATAGTATAAGCAATAGCCTTTTCAATAATTTTATCGTATAAAAGTTCCCTTTTCTTTTTAGATAATTTTTTGCTATCGTCGATACCGTCTATAATATCGTCAAGCGGTAAAATAACTGCCGAACACACAACAGGGCCTGCAAGCGGACCTCTGCCAACTTCGTCAACTCCTGCTATATATTTAGCACCGCAACTAATTTCTTGTTTTTCGTAAAATAATTTATCTAAAATTTCTTCCATACGTATAAAATCCTAAAATTAAATGGTGATAATATTAAATGACTAATTAGCATAACGGTTAACGGTTAAAACACAAAAAAGACAAGTGTTATTGTGAAGGCGTGTACTTGTAAAGTACATAACTGAACAAAACACATAGTATTTTGCAAGTGTTTTACCGTTAAAATTAGTTAGGAAATATTAGAACCATTTATATAAACAAAATTTTACCTAATTTTCCACTTCTTAAATCGGTAATGATAGTTTTACCGCATCTTTCTTCGTCAACTTCGCCACCCTTACGCATCATACCCCTTTTTTTGCCGATAAGTTCAAAGATTTCTATTTCGGTTTTATCTTCGATATCAATGCCATAGGTATTTTTTATTGCGTTTGGATAGTTTTGTTTTAAGTACTTAATAAGCATAAAAGAAAGTTCTTGAAAATCTAAAATATCGTCGTTAATACTACCGATAAACGCTAAGTATTCGGCAAGAGTTTGGTTTTCAAAACTTGGTGGAGTTGTGCCTGGTGTATCTAAAAATTCTAAGTCTTTAACCTTAATCCATTGTTTATCTTTAGTAACACCCGCCTTGTCGCCCGTTCTTGCCTTTTTGCCACCGCATAAAAGGTTAATAATGGTCGATTTACCCGTGTTTGGCAATCCTGCAACCATAATTCTAAGCGGACGCTTTATGCCTTTTTGGCGGTATTTTTCAACCTTTTCCGCAAGGCTTTGGTAAATTATATCGTAAAGTGGTTTTATCGATTTTTCGTTTGTGCCAACAACCGCTAAAACCCTTTTATTTTCACTTTCAAATTGCGCTACAATCTTTTTAAGTTCGTGCGCTTCAACTAAGTCTGATTTATTTAAAAGATACACTATAGGGCGGTTTCCAAACAAGCCGTTTAATTTTTTATTAATGCAAGCAAAAGGAGACCTTGCGTCAAGAACGTATACGATTCCGTCGCAAAGTTTAACTTGTTCTTCCATCATTCTCATTGCTCTGGTCATATGACCAGGAAACCATTGTAAGTGCATATTAATTAATCCTTTTTAAGAAGGTCTGGACGCTTCTTCCTTGTTATTTCAAGCGCTTGTTCTCTGCGCCATTTATCAACTTCACCGTGATTGCCTGAAACTAAAACTTCAGGTATTTTCATACCCTTAAAGTCTTGCGGGCGCGTGTATTGTGGATATTCTAAAAGTCCGCCTTGAAAAGACTCTTCAGTTAAAGAACCTTCGCTAATAACACCATCAACGTATCTTGCCAAGCAATCGGTAATAACCATTGCGGGAAGTTCGCCACCAGTTAAAACGTAGTCACCGATAGAGATTTCTTCATCGATATAATAGTCGATAATACGTTGGTCAACGCCTTCGTAGTGACCGCACAAAATTATGATATGACCGCTATCAATTAGGGTTTTTACCTTGCTTTGCTTAAAAGTTTCGCCTTTAGGCGAAGTAAATATTCTAAGCGCATTGTGGTTAGGGTCAATGGCTTCGATTGCGCTTGCAATAGGTTGTGGCGTCATAACCATACCCGCACCACCGCCAAAAGGATAGTCGTCACACTTTTTGTGCTTATCGGTTGAATATTCTCTAATATCGTGGATATTTATTTGGATTTTTCCGTCCTTTTGCGCTCTGCCGATAATACTTTCGGTAAGTGGCGTAAACATTTCAGGGAAAAGTGTTAAAATATCAACTTTCATAGTAAATTACGTCCTTTAAATTTTCAGCGTCCACCGTTAAAGTTTTTGCTTCTAAATCAACTATAGGGTTTAACTTTTTAAGGTAAGGTATATATAACGTTTTTTGCGCTTTATCTTTTAACACGAACATATCAACGTTACCTTTTAAAACGTCTTGAATAACGCCTATTTCTTCGCTACCAGCATAAACGGTTAAACCTATTAAATCGGTGATAAAGTAAGAAGTTTTAGTTTTTTTAATATCCCCTTTTTCCGCATAGTAAACAACACCGCGCAAAAGTTCGGCATCGTTTCTTGTAACTACGCCGTCAAGGGTTAAAAACGCAAAGCCACCGCCCGCGTCTTTAACTAATTTTACCGTAAAAGCATTGCCTAATTTATCGTAAATAGTTTTGATTTTATTAACGTTTAAAATGCTATCGGCTAATATTCTTACTTTTAATTCGCCTTTAATGCCTTGTGGTTTTACCACTTCAAAAACTTCAAGTTTTTCCATAAAAATATGAGAGAAATTTATTCAATTTCTCCCTTTCCCTTTATTTCAATATTGTATTTTTTTTGCTCTTTAGCGCTTGCAGAACGAACAATCGTTCTAATAGCCTTAGCAAGTTTGCCTTGACGACCGATAACTTTACCCATATCGCTTTCATCTAAAACGATAGTTACGTTAACGATATCGTCTTCTTCGTTAACAATGTACTCGATTTCGTCTTGCTTTTCTGCAAAACGATTTACAATGTATTTAATAAGTTCAAGCATTACAAAACTCCCTTGTTATTATTTCTTTTTAGGGTTAGTTTTAGAAGGTGAAAGTTTTGTAGGTTTTTCAATAACGCCTGCTTTAACAAGTAAGTTTTTTACTGTTTCAGTAGGTTGAACACCGTTAGCAATCCACTTTTTAGCCTTTTCTACGTCAATAACAACTTCTGCAGGGTTAGTGTTAGGATTGTAGTGACCGATTTTTTCGATGTATGCACCATCTCTTGCTACCCTTGCGTCAACAACAACTATTCTGTATAAAGCGTTATCTTTATCACCAAGTCTTGTTAATCTCATTTTTACTGCCATAATTATATCCTCCGTTAAATAAATTTATTATTTTTTTATTACATAAATGGTAAGCGTTTTTTACCATTTTTAAATTGTTTCATTAAAAGTTTAGTTTGTTCGTATTGTTTTAAAAGTTGGTTAATTTCTTGAATAGTAGTACCACTACCCGATGCTATCCTTTGCTTTCTTGAATAGTTTAAAAGGTTAGGGTCACGCCTTTCCCTTTTAGTCATTGAAAGGATAATTGCTTTAATTCTTTCAATGCGCTTTTCATCGATATCATCAAGATTAACGCCTTTAAGTTTATTCATACCGGGAAGCATACTCATAATATCTGACATACTACCCATCTTTTTAATCATATCGAACTGACTTAAATAATCTTCAAGCGTAAAGGAATTTTCACGCATACGCTTTTCAAGATTTTTAACGTCTTCTTCAGAAATGGCTTCTTGCGCCTTTTCGATAAGAGACATTACGTCGCCCATACCTAAAATACGCTTTGCCATACGGTCGGGATAGAAGGGTTCAAGGTCGCCAAGTTTTTCGCCAACCGATGCAAACTTGATAGGTTTACCTGTAACCGCCTTAACCGATAAACAAGCACCGCCACGCGTATCGCCGTCAAGTTTTGTAAGAACTACGCCTGTTAAAGCAAGTTTTTCATCAAAGGTTTTTGCTACGTTAACGGCATCTTGACCGGTCATTGAGTCGATAGTAAGTAAGATTTCATCAACCTTAACTTTTCTATTGATTTCAATAAGTTCTTCCATCAATTCTTCATCGATATGAAGTCTACCAGCGGTATCTATAATAACGGTATCAAAACCGAATTTTTTAGCGTGTTTAATAGCGTTTTCGGCTATTTTTACGGGATTGCCTTGACCTTCGTCGTACACTTCAACGTCGGCTTGTTTACCAACTACTTTAAGTTGGTTAACCGCTGCAGGACGGTACACGTCACAAGCAACTAAAAGTGGCTTTTTACCCGATTTTTTAAGGTGCAATGCAAGTTTACCAGAGAGTGTTGTTTTACCCGCACCTTGTAAACCGCACATCATTATCGTTGTAGGTAAATTATCCGAAACGATAAGTTTTGAGTTGGTGCTACCCATAAGTTCAGTAAGTTCATCGGCAACAATTTTAATAACTTGTTGCGACGGACTTAAACTTTTTAAAACTTCTTGACCAAGAGCCTTTTCAGATACCTTGTTAACGAAATCTTTGGCAACGAAAAGGTTTACGTCTGCTTCTAAAAGGGCAATTCTAACTTCACGCATTGCTTGTTTAATTTCAAGTTCGGTAAGCGTGCCCCTTTTAGTGAGTTTTGTAAATATATGATTTAATTTATCACTAAGTCCACTAAATACGTTTGCCATTATAAGTCCCCTATAATTTCAATAAGTTCGGTCTTTTCTTTTTCGTTTGACAAACTGTTAGCAAATTTTGTAAGTTTACGTTTTTTTTCAAGAATTTTTAAATTCTTTTCGTAATTCAAAAGCAAATCCCTTGTTTTGTTAAGCGTATCGTTTACGCCTTGGCGGGATATACCCTTGATTTCGGAAATTTCACCTAAAGACAAGTCACAAAGATAATAAAGGTTAAATACTTCGCTTTGATTATCAGTAAGCAAGGCTTTATATTCTTGATATAACTCTGAATAATTAAGGTCTTTTTCCATATTACTAACTTATTATATATATCAAACGATTTATTGTCAAGCAAAATTACGGTGTAAAGCAAAAAAACTTTACACTAACGTTTTACGTGTTAACACCTGTTAAAACAAAGCGTCAACAAATTCTTCAGGGTCAAAACTTTCTAAGTCTTCAAGTTTTTCGCCAACGCCAACGAAAGCAACGGGGATTTCTTTTTCATCGCAAAGCGAAATAACAAAACCACCTTTTGCAGTACCGTCAAGTTTAGTTAAGATAACGCCGTCAAGACCGATAGCGTCGTCAAAGGTATCAACTTGGCTCATTGCATTTTGACCTGTTGTCGCATCTAAAACGATAAACTTATAAAATTCCGCTTCAGGGTATTCCCTATCAACAACCCTTGTCATTTTTTTAAGTTCTTCCATTAAGTTAGACTTAACGTGAAGCCTACCCGCCGTATCGATAATGAGTACGTCGGTATTTTTGGCTTTAACTGAAGATATAGCATCGTAAACAACGGCAGACGGGTCAGCACCTTCAGCGTGCTTGATAATTCTAACGTCCGCCCTATCCGCCCAAACGGATAATTGGTCGCTTGCGGCGGCACGGAAAGTATCCCCCGCAGCGATTGTTACGGTTTTATTAAGTGAAGTAAAATAGTTAGCCATTTTACCGATTGACGTAGTTTTACCTACGCCGTTAACACCTACAACCATTATGATAAGCGGATAATCAAATTCTATTTCGCCACCGTTTAAAAGTTTGTCTACTAATATTTCTTTAAGCGTTTCAACAACTTCTTCTTTATCTTTAACGCTATCTTCTATCATTTCATCGCGGAGAGAATCAACTATATCCATAGCCGTTCTAACGGATATATCAGAAGAAACAAGCGCATCTAAAAGTTCATCGTAAAACTCTTCGCCTATTCTATCTATAGAAAAAACTCTTGCAAAGGTTGAAGAAATTTTTTCTTTTGTTTTTTTAAGCGAACCCGCTAATTTTGAAAAAAATCCCATTAGTTTTTAAAGTCCTCTATTTGCGCTACATCGGCAAGTTTTACCGATACGATACTTGATACACCTTTTTCAGGCATTGTTACACCGAATAAACCGTCGGCGTTTTCCATAGTAACCTTTTTGTGTGTAATACAAATGAATTGTGTTTCTTTAGAGAAATTCCTTAAATATTTAGCAAATCTTTCAACGTTAGCATCGTCAAGCGCCGCTTCAATTTCGTCAAGTACGCAGAACGGCATTGGGCGAAGCCTTAAGATTGCAAACAAGATAGCAATAGCAGTAAGCGACATTTCGCCACCTGATAAAAGCGAAATCTTTTGAAGTTTCTTTCCAGGTGGTTCGGCAACGATTTCTATGCCTGCGTCAAGTGGGTCGCCAGTTAAACTTTCCTCTACGATAAGGTCTGCCGTACCGCCACCAAACAACTCTTTAAATATCCTTGTAAAGTTAGACTTAATAGTTTTAAAGCCTTCGTTGAAAGTAAGGGTCATTTCCTTAGTTAAATCGTCTATAACCTTTTGTAAGTCTTCTTGTGCTTTGTAAAGGTCATCACGTTGAGCAAGGAGTTCCTTATACGCTTCGTTAAGTTCATTATACTCTTCAATCGCACCAGGGTTGATATTGCCAAGCGCACCGATTTTACGCTTAATTGACGTAATATCTTGGTGGCTCATAGAAATATCGTAGTTTTCATCTCTATAAGCCTTACAAGTTTCGTAAGTAAGTTGATATTCATTGAAGATGTTTTGCGACATAAAGTCAAGTTCGGTATCAACTTTAGTGTAGTTGATTTCTTCGGTGTTCTTTCTTTCCGTACTCTTAGTAATGTCGGCTTGTAAAACTTCACGCTTTAAGTTATCTTGAATAATAAGTTCGTTAAGTTTTTCCTTTTTAGCGTCTAAGCCGTTAAGTTGATTTCTTAAATCGGCAAGTTTATCTTGTTCATCTTTAGAAAGTGCAACTTTTTCTGCTTGGCGTTTAAGTTCTTCAATGATTTTTTCGTTATTGTGGGCAATTTTAGCGTTGTTTTCGCCTTTAGCCTTAATCTCATCAATCTCACCGTTAATTCTTGTTATATCGGCATCTTGAGAAGAAATTTCCGAACGTAAGTAAGCAAGTCTTGCTTGTACTTCGGTGTTTTCTTTTAAGATATCATCTCTTTTGGCTTTGAGTTCAGAGAATTTTTCACGGCGAACGGATTGCTCTTTAGACGCGTCTTCTTTAGCCTTAGTAAGGTGTTCGTCGCTTTGAGCGTAATCGTTAAATTCCGTTTTGATTTGTTGAAGTCTTGTACTGATAACCGCGATTTCATCTTTGTTCTTTTCGATTTCAGATTCGATATCTTTAAGCGCGGTTTCTAAGTAAGCGGTCTTTTCTTTTAAAGCAACGAATTTTTGTTTTGCTTCGGTTAAAGCCGTTTTTAAACTATCAAGTTCAGTAACTTCCAAATTAACTTGGTTAAGAAGATTTTGTTTCGATTTAGTAAGTCTTTCAAGGTCGGCTTTACCCTTTTCTACCGCTTGCATATATTCGTTAAGCGAACGGTCAACAGATAAAAGGTTAGTTTCGTTTTGACGCCTTGAACCACCCGTCATAGCACCACTTTGAGCGATAATATCACCGTCAAGCGTTACGATTTTAAATGCTGAACGATATTTTTTAGCAATAGCCGTAGCCGATGCTAAAGTTTCGCAAATTAAAGTACCGCCAAGTAAAAACATTACAACGTTATCGTAATAACTATCGTATTTTACAAGGTCGTTTGCTAAACCAAGTGCGCCTGCTTCTTTAAGCGCTTGAGTAATTTCACTACCGTTATAGCGCGGTTTTACCGACGTTACCGGTAAGAACGTTACCCTACCGCCGTCAGTTTTCTTTAAGTAATTGATAAGGTATTCAGCGTCGTTCATATTGTCGGTAACAACGTTTTGCATTGCTCCGCCAATAGCCGTTTGAATAGCAACTTCGTACTTTTTATCAGTAGAGATAATCGACGCGATTACACCTTTTATTCTCTTATTAACTTCAGGGTTAGATTTAGCCCCTGCCATAAGTCTTTTAACTGAAGCGTTGTAACCTTCAAAAGACTCTTTAAGTCCGTTATAGAACCTTAAACTTGTTTCGTCGCCAGTAAGTTTAGTTTTAACCGCATAAATATCGTTATCGATTTTAGCGATAAATTCGTTGGTAGATGAAACGTTGCTTGATTTATCTTTAACGTCTTCAATAGTTTGGTTGATAAAGTTTTCAGTTTCGATAAGCGCGGATTTGTTTAATTCAAGTTCACTTGACATTTCGCTATATCTATCTACAAGCCCGTTAACTTTATCTACAACGCCTTTTTGCCTTTCAGTGATAACGTTTTCTTCAGAAGATAACGCACCGATATTACGCTTGATATCCGCTAAACTTTCGGCGTTTTTAAGTACCGTATCTTGAACGGAAATCTCTAAGTTTTCGCCCCTATTGATTTCATCGGTGATTTCGGTAATCTTTTTGCTGATTTCTTGTGATTTTTTAGTTAAATCGTCAATTTCTTTATTGCACTCTCTTTGATATTTTTTCTTGTACGATAAAGTTGTATTTAACTCTTCAGTTTTCTTTACACCCGCTTCGGTATCTTCGCTTAAACGTTGATTTTCAGACCTAAAATAAGAAATTTTTTCAGCGTAAAGTTTTGTTTCACCCGATTGTTTTTCAATATCAACGGCGCGGGCGGTAATTTCTTCGTTTAACGCCCTTATGTATTCATCGGCACTTGTAATTTCTTTTTGGTGTTCGTTGTATAAGTTGATAGTATCTTCAAGTTCTTTGCGCCTTGCGATAATTTCTTCTTGATAACCGTTAATTCTATCTTGAATTTTACGCTTAGTTTCGTTAGAGTTATCAAACTTATAAAGGTACGCGTTGATTTCGTGGTGTTTAAGTTGTTCGCTTAAAGCCCTGTGCGCCCTTGTTTTTTCGGCTTGACGTGAAAGTGGTTCAAGTTGACGTTCACGTTCAGTTAAAATATCCGATACACGTGTAATGTTATCGTTGGTTCTTGCTAATTTGTTGATAGTTTCTTTTCTATCACGCTTAGTTTTAGCAATACCTACCGCTTCTTCAAAGATAGCACGCCTATCTTCAGGCTTTGACGATAAGATTTCAGATACCTTACCTTGTCCGATAATAGTATAACCGTCTTTACTTACACCGCATTCGTGTAAAGTATCAACGATATCTTTAAGACGGCAAGGTTGCCTATTCATAAAGTATTCACTTTCACCGCTACGGTAAAGTTTACGCGTCATAACTACTTCGGTGTAGTCAAGACTTGGGAAAATCTTTTCGCTATTATTAAAGTAAAGTGATACTTCACAGTAAGAAAGTGATTTTCTTGATTGAGTACCGTTAAAGATAACGTCTTGCATTGAAGTACCACGCATACTTTTAGCCGATTGTTCACCAAGAACCCATTTAATAGCATCGGCAACGTTAGACTTACCGCAACCGTTAGGTCCTACGATAGCCGTTATACCGTCAAGCAATTCTATTCTAACTTTGTCTGCAAAGGATTTGAAACCAAGCAGTTCTATTCTTTCGAAATTAAGCATTTTTGTTTACCATCTTTTTGAGTTTTTTAAGAGCCGATTTGGCAGATTCTTGTTCGGCTATTTTTTTACTTTTACCACTACCTTTTGCTAAAACTTTGTCGTTTAAGATTGCTTGAACTTCAAAGATAGGGTCGTGGTCACTGCCCTTTTTAGATAAGAGTTTGTATTTAACCGTACCAAATTTTTGTTTGGCACAAAATTCATTGATTTGACTTTTAAAGTCGCTTGAAGGTACGCTTTTTATATCCTTAACCTTTAAAACCAAGTTGTTCATAATAAACTTTTTGGCTTCTTCAAGCCCGCCGTCAAGGTAAATACCCGCAACTAAGGCTTCAAACAAGTTTTCTTTAAGGCTAACTGTAACTTTAAGAGATTCGTTTTTTAAAAGATAGTTGTGAAGCGAAAGTTTATCGATTGCACTTGCAAGTGGAATTTTAGATACGATGCTTTGCTTATACTCAGTCATCGCGCCTTCATCGTTATGCTTGTTTTTATAAAGATAATCTGCAACAACGAAACCTAAAATGCTATCACCTAAAAACTCAAGCCTTTCGTTATCGCTACGCTTTTTATTGTCGCCGTGATACGACGCGTGCGTAAAGCATTGACGCAATAATTCTTTGTCTTTAAACGAATAACCTATTTTATTTTCAACTTCTGTCACGTAAAATATCATATTATTCAAAAACTAATTCTTTAATTTCATCTGCTTGCAAACGGTTTGCTATTTCGGTATTGATATCCGTTGAAGCAGCCTTTTCCGCTTGCCTTATAGCGTGTACGAAAGCAGGGGCTTTTGATGAGCCGTGTGCTTTTACTATAACGCCGTTTACACCTAAAAATACCGCGCCTTCCCTATTTTTATAGTCCATAACTTTTAAGGTGTTTTTAAAGGCTTTTTTCATAAAACACTTAAAACCGATAATTGCCATAAACGATTTTTTAATATTGGTTTTTAAAACGCCAAGAATCGTATTAGCAGCCCCTTCGATAGATTTAAGCGCAACGTTGCCACTAAAACCGTCGGTTACTACAATATCGCAAACGCCAGACATAATGTCACGACCTTCAACGTTACCTATAAAGTTAATGCTACTAAGTTTTCTTAACGCGCCGTTAACGGTTTTTATAAGTTCGTTGCCCTTTTGGTCTTCAGCACCGTTTGAAAGTAAACCTATTCTTGGATTTTTAACGCCTGCAACGTTTTTCATATAAACGTCTGCCATAATAGCAAAGTGAACAAGGTTTATAGGTTTACAGTCGGCATTAGCGCCACAGTCTAAAAACAATACTTGACCACCGCTAACAGTAGGCATCAACGTGCCGAGTGCAGGGCGTGAAACACCTTTTACCCTACCAGTTTTAAATATACCTGCAGTAAGCACCGCACCAGTAGAACCTGCCGATACGAAACCGCCGTATTCACCTTTTTTCATAGCGTCAAGACCAACGCAAATTGAAGAGTTAGTTTTTTTTCTAAACGCTTCGGTTGGCGCTTCTTCACAAGTAATAACTTCATCGGCGTTCATAACCGTGATGTTCTTTTTAGAAAAATTATTTTCTGCAAACAAGTTTTCAATAACGTCTTGCTTACCAACTAAACATACTTCGGCTTCACCGCCTTCTTCAACGTATTTAACCGCGCCTTTAATAACTTCTAACGGTGAATTATCCCCGCCGAAAGCATCTACAAGAATTTTCATATTGTCTCCTTTAAAAGTGTGATTTAAAGAGTTTTTTCTTTAGGTTTGTAAAATGGGAACAAAAACCCACCATACATGATTAATTATAACATATTTTATTTCGTATTACTACTGTTTTTTTAAAATTTAATTGCCTTTTTATTAATTTATTAATAAAAGTGCTATTTTACGGCAAAATAATACCGCGTTTTAGTTAAAAACGCGGTGCTAAGTTTTAATCTTTTTTATCTTCTACAATTTCAAGTTTTACTCCGCCCGATAATTTATTTAAATAGGCTTGGTAATCTTTCTCCGAAAGAACGGCGATTTTACCCTTTCGCTTATTTTTCATAACTCACCTAAATTGCCATATCTTTTGGAAGTGGAATTTCAAACGTAGTCATTTTGGCCTGACATAATGGACATTTATCAGGGGCTTTTTCGCCTTTCATTTCGTTTCCGCACGAAGGGCATATCCAAGTTTTTTGAGTTTTGCTTTTGTAAAGTTCTTGCTCTTTACATTTATCGTATAAGTGAAGTAAAATCTTTTTGTGTTTAAGTTCTACCTTTCTTATCATTTCAAACAGTTCGGCAATATCGTTAAACCCTTCTTCCCTTGCAGTTTTAGATGCTTTTTTGTAAAACTCCGCTTCTTTTTCTTCGTCTTCTGCGGTTAAACGCAAGTTATCTAAAAGTTCCCATTTTTGCCTATACGGTAAAGAAACTTTACTTTCTTCGTTATCAATAGTGCCTTTAGTTGCACTTTGAATTTTAGTATACAACATACGCGCGTGGTTAAATTCTTGATAAGCAATTTTATCAATGATGGTTGCTATACCTTCGTTGCCGTTATAACGCTGACCGTATTCAACGAATTCATACCTTGTTCTTGCACAACATTCGGCGATAAACGCCTTTTTTAAGTTTTCAAAAGTTTTGCTTTTAATTAGTTCCATAATAACCTCCATAAGTATTATTGACACTAATTTTAATTGCTAAACATAAAAAAAGCGTAGCCGTTTGGCTACGCCTTAATTTTTAACCTTCAAAAGAAGAATCTAATTTTTCAACTTCGTCAAAGAGTGCAACAACTTCACTATCTGGTTCTTTAGTGCATTTAGAAACAACGATAGATACAACTAAACTTGCGATAAAGCCAGGGATAATTTCGTAAAGACCAGTAACGCCAGTTAAGAAGATAAGCCATAATACCGAAACGGCAAAGCCTGTAATAATACCTGCAACTGCGCCTTTGTAGTTAAACTTTCTAAAGTAAAGTGAAAGAATAATTGCAGGACCAAACGAAGAACCAAAGATTGACCAAGCGTTACTTACAAGACCCATAATACCGCCTGTACCAGGCATTAAAGCAATACCAAGCGCAATAGCAGATACCGCGCAAACTACGATTCTACCAACCATAAGCATTTGCTTATCAGTAGCGTCTTTTTTGATTTGTGCTTTATAAATATCACTTGCAAACGCACTTGAAGAAGCAAGTAATTGGCTATCTGCTGTTGACATTGATGCAGCGATAATTGCCGAAATTAAAATACCTGCAAGTAAGCCAGGAACAAGATATCTGGCAAGTTCAACAAATACAAGTGAACTGTTAGCGTCAGTAACTTTGTCACCAAAGAATTCGTGAGCAACAAGACCAACTACTGCTGACATAATGCAGATGATTGTTGTCCAAGAACTACCAACGATTTGTGATTTACGCATTTCTTTTTCGTTTTTGATAGAGATGTATCTTACAAGGATATGTGGCATACCAAAGTAACCAAGACCCCAACCTAAACCACTTAAAATAACTGCAATAGAAGCCCAGTCGAAAGAACCGGTTGCTAATACGTCGTAGTAGTTATCAGGTGTAACAACAGTACCTAAAGCGGTAAAACCGTCACCGTTCATAACGAAAAGCGCTGCGATAGGTAAGAACATTAATGCAGCAAGCATTAATAAGCCTTGGAAGAAGTCAGTCCAGCATACGGCATTAAAACCACCAAGTAACGTATAAACGATAACGATAACAGCAGCAATAATCATACCTACCGTCTTATTGATTAAACCGTTGGTTACAGTGTTAAATAATTCACCACAGGCAGTAATTGAAGATGCTGAATAAATACAGTATGCTATAACGAATATTACCGCACAAGTAATTCTTAAAGTATTGTTTTTAGATTTAAAACGATTTGATAAAAATTGTGGGATAGTAATAGAGTCGTTTGCCTTAATAGCGTATCTTCTAAGTTTAGGCGCAACGAAAATCCAAGCGCAAATAGTACCGATAATTAAACCAACTGGAATCCAAACTTGACCAACACCTAACATACAGATAGATGCAGGAAGACCCATAAGTACCCAAGCACTCATATCAGACGCGCCTGCAGATAAAGCGGATACGAAACCGCCCATGTTTCTACCACCTAAAAAATAGTCCTTTTCGCCAGCGTTTTTACTTTTGAAAAAGAAATAAACACCAACGCCTAAAACAACTATAAAATACAAGATAAATGCAACTATTTCCCAAGTATTCATAATTACTCCTTTTGTATGAAATATTTTCATACTAAATTTATTTTCCTAAAATATTGTATTCATTATAATACACAAAAGTTAAAAAATCAACTATTTTTCACTAATTTTTAAAACTTTATTAAAAATATTTGCATTTATTTTTCATATATGATAAAATAGTATTACAAAAACTAATACTAAAGTTCAGGAGAGAAATATGACCTTAAAAGAATACTATGCTTTTGTTACTTCGGTTGAAACGGGTAGCATATCTAAAGCGGCGGAAAAACTTGGTGCTACACAATCGGGCATAACCCATCTTATATTAAATATGGAAAAAGAACTTGGGTTTTCGGTTATGACACGAAACAAAAGTGGTATTACCCTAACTAAAGAAGGTAGCCGAATTTTTCAAACGGCAAAAGATATACTAAGCGGTAACGAAAAGGTTTTAGCGATAGCGTCTAAAATCAAAGGTGAAAGCAATAACAAAATAAATATAGCAACGTTTACGTCCGTTGCTATTAACTGGTTACCTAATATTATCAACGGCTATCAAGCGTTACACCCTGAAGTTGAAATAACAATCACCGACGGTAACTATCACGATATTAAAGTTGCGCTTGACGAAGGTGTTGCCGACGTAGGGTTTGTTTCTTTACCTTTCGATGCCGATTATAAATTTCACCCGCTTGTAAAAGAAAAAATTTACGCGATACTTCCCGCTAACCACCCTTTAAAAGACTTATCTGCTTTCCCTGTAGAAAGGTTTGCTATTGAACCAGTTATAAGTTTACCCGATAATACAGATATCGACTATAAGCGTGTTTACGACGAAGTAGGTATAACACCTAACATCAAATACCGCACTAACGATGACCACGCTATGATTTCTATGGTAGAAAACAACTTAGGTATTTGCTTAGAACCCGAACTTTTACTTAAAGGCAGAAACGCTAACGTTAAAGTGCTTGAAACAATACCGCCGTCTTTTAGAACGATAGCACTTGCCGTACCTTACGAAAAACAAGCAAGCCCCCTTACCCTTGACTTTGCCGAATACATTATCAAGTGGGTAAAAGAAAACTGTAACAATTCAATATAAATAAAAAAACTCCGTCAGTTGACGGAGTTTTTAATTTAAGTTTTATAAGCCTTGATTAGCCTTCGATTTTTTCAAGAAGTTTAAGGTCAACGCCTTTTTCAGAAATTTTGATAATTTCTACTTTAACGGTGTCGCCGATTGCTAAAACTTCTTCAACGCTATCAATTCTCTTTTCGCTCATTTTTGAAATGTGAATCATACCGTCTTTCATTGGTGTAAGTTCGCAGAACGCACCAACTTTAGGAAGAATTCTTACAACGGTTGAAATAAACATATCGCCTACTTCAAGTTCTTTAACGATAGAAGTGATAATTGCTTTTGCTTGGTTAGCCCTTGTCATATCTTCATCGTAAGTTGCAATGAATACTTTACCAGTATCTTCGATATCAATTTTAACACCAGTTTCTTCAATAATTTTATTGATAGTTTTACCGCCTGAACCGATAACGTCTTTAATCTTTTCAGGGTTGATTTCAAAACTAATAATCTTAGGAGCGTATTTAGAAAGTTCTGGTTGAACTTCAGGGATACATTCAAGCATTTTGTTTAAGATATGTTGTCTACCTTCGTTTGCTTGAGAGATTGCTTGACGTAAAATTGCTTCGTCGATACCTTTAATCTTGATATCCATTTGGATTGCTGTGATACCTTTAGTAGTACCAGCAACCTTAAAGTCCATATCGCCAAGGAAGTCTTCTAAGCCTTGAATATCACTCATAACTGAAACTTTGCCAGATTCAACGTCTTTAATAAGACCCATAGCAATACCAGCAACAGGGCGTTTAATAGGAACACCCGCGTCCATAAGTGCCATTGTTGAACCACAAACTGAACCTTGTGAAGTTGAACCGTTTGAAGATAAAACTTCAGATACAAGACGGATAGCGTAAGGGAATTCTGCTTCGCTTGGAATAACTGGTTCTAACGCTCTTTCAGCAAGTGCACCGTGACCGATTTCACGACGACCAGGGCTCTTTAACGCTCTTGCTTCACCAGAAGCATAGCCTGGCATGTTGTAGTGGTGCATATAACGTTTAACAACTTCGTCATCTAAACCTTCAAGTTTTTGAACTTCAGAGATAGTACCAAGTGTACAAGTTGTTAATACTTGAGTTTGACCACGTGTGAATACGCCTGAACCGTGAACTCTTGGTAAAACACCATGTTCACACCAGATAGGTCTAATTTCAGTAAGCGTTCTACCGTCAGGACGAACACCGTTATTAGTGATTTTAGCACGTACTTTTTCTTTAGTGAAGTAGTAAAGTGAATCTTTGATTTCCCTTGCACTGTCAGGGAAGATTTCAGCAAAGTGTTCTAAACAGTCTGCTTCAACTTCGTCTTGACGTGTTTGGCGAACTTCTCTATCAAAAGTATCTAAAGCAAAGTCAAGTTTATCGTTTGCGTATGCCCTAACTTCTTTATCAAGTTCTTCAGGAACGTGGTAAAGGTCCATTTCAAGTTTCTTTTTACCGCATTCTGCAACGATACCTTCGATGAAAGCACATTGACGTTTGATTTCTTCGTGACCGAATAAGATAGCGTTAACCATTTGTTCATCATCGATTTCTTTAGCGCCTGCTTCTACCATCATAATAGCATCTTTAGTACCAGAAAGGTATAAACTAAGGTCGCTTGCTTCTCTATCAGCCGTACCTGGATTGATAACGTATTTACCGTCTACCATACCAACAAGTACTGAGCCTGTAGGGCCTTGCCAAGGAATATCTGAAATGCTAAGTGCAATTGAACTACCAAGCATTGCAAGTGGTTCTGGCATAATGTTTGGTTCAACTGATAAAGCAGTTGCAATAACAGTAACGTCGTTAAAAATACCCTTAGGGAAAAGTGGTCTTATTGGTCTATCGATTAAGCGTGAAACTAAGATAGCCTTATCGCTTGCTCTACCTTCTCTTTTCTTAAAGCCACCAGGGATTTTACCTACGGCATACATTTTTTCTTCATAATCTACGCTGAGTGGGAAGAAATCCATACCTTCTCTTGCAACAGGCGCCATTGTTACGTTAACCATAACTACAGTTTCACCGCATCTTACGATACAAGAACCGTTTGCTTGTTGAGCGTATTTGCCTACTTCGACTTTAACTTCGCGTCCGCCGATTTCGGTTGTAAACACTTTAAAATTTTCTAACATATAACTCTCCTTTTTGTCTTCTCTATTTTCTATAAGTCCAAGAAATTCTTTCTTGGAACGAAGATTTTAAGTGAAAAATTACAAATTCACAAAATTGAAAAATGGGGAGTACTAAAAATACACCCCAAAAAACAATTATTTTCTTAAGCCAAGTTTTGCAATAAGCGCTCTGTACGCTTCGATATCTTTTGATTTAAGATAGTCAAGTAAGCCTTTTCTTCTACCAACCATTTTCATAAGACCACGTCTTGAGTGGTTATCGTTGTGGTTTGCCTTAAGGTGTTCGTTAAGGTGGTTGATTCTTTGAGTTAAAAGCGCGATTTGAACTTCTGCTGAACCTGTGTCAGAATCGTGAGTTTTGTAAGTTTCGATAATTTGATTTTTGATTTCTCTTTCCATTTTATTTATCCTCCATTTTGGAAATATTTGCTTAAAACCGAGAAATCCGTCAGAGTATTCGGTATCCCCAGTCAAAAGTACTATATAATACTAACATATTATTAACATTTTTGCAAACGTTTTTAACTGTTTATTAAAAAAAGTTGTTTTTTGTCTTCTATAATTTGTTCTATTTTAGAAATATACGTTTTTACGTCCTTAGGTGCACCGTATCTTTCAAGCCTATTTTCGCTTGGAATAACCACTTTTGAAACGGCGTTTGCACCACACGCCGGGTTAGACGACGTTTCTTCCATTACGTCGATATTATAAATACATTCTTTACCCCTTTTAGCGTAGCCTACGTTTTCAAAGTTACCCGCAGCGTATTTTTGACGGTATAAATAATAAGGATTATAGCCGTTTTCTAAGCCTTTATCGTGGGCGTAATCGACCATTTTTTCAATGTCTTCAACGTATAACCTATCGTAACTATCCCTAATTTTTGCACCACGTTTTAAACATAAAGTATGCGCGGTAAAGTTTTCCGGATTAAGTTTTATAACGGTATCAACGGTGTTTTTAAAGTCTTCAAAAGTTTCGCCAGTGAGCCCTGCAATAATATCCATATTGATATCAAAACCGTATTTTTTTGCAAGTTCGTATTTATCAATGATATCTTTTGCCGTGTGTTTTCTACCGATAAGTTCAAGCGTTTTATCTTTAAAAGTTTGCGGATTAACGCAAATACGCGTAACGCCGTAATCTTTTAAAATTTGCAATTTATCTTCGGTGATAACGTCGGGCCTACCCGCTTCAACGGTAAACTCTTTAAAGTTAAGACCTTTAACACTATCTAAAATAGTAATTAAATCATCGTTTGGAAGTGATACTGGCGTACCGCCACCAACGTAAACGCTTCTTAAATTTTTAATAATAGGTTTAGTGTTTTCAACTTCGTACGCCAAAGTTTTAGCGTATTCTTGAACGTATTTACTTCTGCCTATTTCTTCGGAGATAAAAGAACAATACGCGCATCTTGACGGACAAAACGGAATACTTAAAAACAAGTCGCTATACTCACCCTTTAAGTCGATAATACCCTTTTGCGCTTGTAAAATCTCTTTTACAAGATTGATTTTTTTAGGCGTAACTTCAAAAACGGAAACAAACTCTTTTTCAAAGTCGTCACCCGCTTGATAAGCCATTTTAGTAGGTCTTATACCGGTAAGCGCGCCCCAAGGGTTTTTTATATTAAATTTTTGAGATAAAATTTTATACAAACCAAGTTTAGAAAAACGCTTTTCAAACCTTTTTACTTCAAGTACCGACGTGCAATTTTTAAAATTTTCATACCTATACGTTTGACCTTCAAATTCGAAAACGTTTAAAAAGTTAACGCCGTCGTTTTGTTCAAAGTGTTTAAAATCAACGCAAGTACCATCGCAAAAAAGATAAATAACTTCTTCTAAATCCTTTTTGTAATCAAGCCTATTAGTTTCAATCATAATAATTTATTGGATTAGTTTCCTTTTCTTTATCCGTTGTTGTTGAGTTACCGTGCCCAGAATATAAAACGTGATTATTATATTCAAATAGTTTTTTAGCAGATTTTACAAGGTCTTTGGCGTTACCCGTAGGGAAATCCACCCTACCAAAACTGCCATCAAACAAAACGTCGCCACAAAATAAATTGTTATCAACTTTGTAAGTAACTGAACCTTTTGTATGACCTTTTGTTAAAATAACTTTAATTTCAAACCCGCAAAGGTTTAAAACTTGATTATCACTAACCCCTACCGCTTCAAACTCTTTTACACTTGAGCCAAAATAACCAGATAAATTCAAACTTTTATCAGTTATAAAATCAAGTTCGTTTTCGCCTATATAAACGGGTATACCTTTAGCGTAAAGTTCATAAACGCCACCGATATGGTCAAAGTGACCGTGCGTTAAAAGAACGGCCTTTAAAGTGAAGTCCTTTTTAAGACCTTCTAAAATCAAAAAGTTACCGTTATCGCCAACGTCGATAGCAATTGCTTCGCGGGTTTCTTCGTTTACTAAAACGTATGAATTTGTAGATAAATCTCCAAGCGGATAAGTTAAAATTTGCATATTAGTTAGTGTTTCTAAATACGTCGATAACGCATTTATCTTCTTTCATTTCCCTTATAAAGTTATCTAAGTCTTCGGTTTTATTGATTTTTAAAGTTAAATCAATAATAGACATATGGTTTTTATTATCAATTCTACCGTTAATAGCCAAGATAAACAAACTATACTTTTTACAACCGTTTGATACTGTTGCTAAAATAGTAGCGTCTTCAGTAGCGTGAATACGTAAACTTACCGAATAACCTTCTTCACCGCGTCTACCAGTCCACTCTGCTTCTAAAAGCCTATCTGGGTCTTCGTTTTTCATATTAGGACAATCGTGCCTATGAACAGTTGCACCCTTACCCCTTGATACGAAACCTACGATTTTATCGCCCGGAACTGGATTACAGCACCTTGCAAACCTTATAAGTAAGCCTTCGATACCCTTGATAGTTACGTCGCCTGAAGAGTGAATTACTTTAGACGCGATATTAGTATGGTGTGGAATTGTTTGTGGAACAACTTCTTTTTTATGGAAGTCTAAAAGTTTTACAAGAACTTGGTTAATAGCAACCGCGCCGCAACCAACCGCCGCGTACATTTCGTCAATACCAGTAAAAGCAAGTTTAGTGCTAACGCGTTGGAAAGCAATAGGCGTTAATAATTCGCTTAAATTATAGCCTTTATTCTTTGCTTCCATTTCAAGCATTTGCTTACCGATTTTAATTTTATCTTCAGCCATTTCACGCTTGAAAAATTGCCTAATTTTAGCCCTTGCACAGTTAGTTTTAACAATTTTAAGCCAGTCCCAAGACGGACCTTTACTGCCGTTAGAAGTTATAATTTCTACAACGTCGCCAACGCTTAAAACGGTGTTTATAGGCATCATTTTGCCATTGATTTTTACGCCTACGCACTTATGACCTACTTCCGTGTGGATACGGTAAGCAAAGTCGATAGCCGTACTGCCTTTAACAAGGCTTACAACCTTACCTTTAGGTGAAAATACTAAAAGTTCGGTGTTGTAGATATCGTCTTTTATTGATTCTAAGAAATCTTTACTGTCTTTAAGACCGCCTTGCCATTCCATAACTTCGCGAATCCACGAAAGACGTTTATCAAAACTATCTGCAGAAGCCTTTTTCTCTTTGTATTGCCAGTGCGCTGCGATACCAAATTCTGCAGTGTTATTCATTTCGTAAGTTCTAATTTGAATTTCGAAAATTTGACCGAAAGAAGTTACTACCGTGGTGTGTAAACTTTGGTACATATTTTCTTTTGGCATAGCAATATAGTCTTTAATACGACCTGGCATTGGATTCCACCTTTCGTGGATTTTACCAAGTAATTCATAGCACTCACCAACGCTATTAACAAGCACCCTAACCGCAATCAAATCGTAGATTTGGTCTAAAGTTTTGTTGTGAGTTTTCATTTTTTTATAAATGCTATAAAAATGTTTTGGCCTACCAAAAACGTCGCCTTTTATGTTGCTTTCTTGTAAAATATCTTTAAGTTCCGCAACTACTTTATCAACAAAGTCTTGCCTTTCGCTACGCTTTAAATTGATATTTACAGATAAATCTTCATACGCTTCTGGCTCTACGTATTTTAAACATAAATCTTCAAGTTCGCATTTAACCGATGAAATACCAAGCCTACCCGCAAGCGGAGCAAAAATTTCATGCGTTTCGTTTGCCATACGAAGTTGCCTTTCGTGAGATAAGAAGTTAAGCGAACGCATATTGTGAAGCCTATCGGCAAGTTTTATAATGATAACCCTTATATCCTTTGCCATAGAAACGAAAATCTTTTTAAAGTTTTCCGCTTGTTCTTCTTCGTGCGATTTAAATTCGATTTTATCAAGTTTTGTAACGCCTTCAACAAGTTCTAAAACTTCTTCGCCAAACTCTTTTGCTATGTCGTGCGCGTTAACAGGCGTATCTTCTAAAACGTCGTGCAAAAGTGCGGCTGCAATGGTATTGCAGTCCATACTTAAACCGATTAAAATATCCGCTACGGCACAAGGGTGTGTAAAATATTCTTCGCCAGAGGCACGCTTTTGGTTATTGTGCGCATCTTTAGCAAAATAGTAAGCCTTGTTAAGCATTGCGCTTTCGTCTTGCGGATAAATTTTATTTATCTTGTCTAAAACAGCGGTCATACTATTCATTTTTAATTCCCCCTTGTGATTATTTTTGCATTGTTAAATATTATAGATTTTTCTAAATCTTTTTTCTCTTGAGTGTTAAGCTGAATTTTTTCGCCAAGCGTGATAAAGCCAAGTTCGTTAAATACTTCTAAGCATAAAAGCGCTTGTTCTTTGCTATAGGCGTTTGATAAATTATCTAAGATAAAATCATAGTTTCTTTCACCCAAGTTTATCCATTTTACTATTTGTTTATACACTAAAACAAATACGTCACGCTCTACTTTAACGCTTGAAAAATCAAAGGATTTTAAGTTAGAAAGGATAACGTTTTGAATACTTGTTGAAAGTAAAAATTCGCCGTCTAACGATATTACGGTGTGATAATCTTTTAAATCGTATAAATCGCTATCACCCGCTATTAAAAGAGCGTTTTTACCACCTTTAACGTTTAAACGGAATAAGCATTTTTCAAACCTATCAAGCCCTTTATAAAAACGGCAATTTATAGGGTTGTTTACCGTAATTAAAGTTCCAAAACCGTTAGCGTTAAGCCCGTCTATTAAAGATTGTATTTCGCCTACTGAAAGGGCTTTATAACTTTTATAATTTTTAAGGTTTTTAAAGTATATGCTTAATGATTTTAAAGATATATCCCCGTCGATTTCGCCGTTTAAAAGGCAAGTTTTAACGTAACCTTTAAGATATTGCCTACCGTTAAAAGAATTTAAAAACGGTTCAAAAATAATAGTTTTTGTAACGTTGGAATTCAAAAGGTCTAAGTTATTTACACCGTTAAACCACATAAATTCCATAACGTCGTTTATAAAGGTTATATGCGGAGAAGTTGGCTTTATAGCGTTAGCGCTTGCACTTTTGATTTCAGTTGCAAAAACAGGCCTTTTATTGCCTACGCCAAACGGTTCTAACAAGTCCATTTCCCTACATAAACGCATAGTGAATTTTTCAGTAATAAAACCGTCTATATCGCACTTTCTTTCAAACACTTCGTCAGTGTGATTAGTTAAAATATATTCGTTTAATTTTTTAGCGAACGGAATTACGTTTTCACTACTAATAGTTAAACCCGCCGCTTGTGAGTGACCACCAAAATCAATAAGGTAATCTTTGCAAGCATCGATTGCTTCGTAAATATTAATGCCGTCAATCGACCTTGCCGAACCGTGACAGAGTTCGCCACTTTTAGATATCATTACGGTAGGAAGATAGTACTCTTCAGTTAATTTTGCCGTTGTTATACCAAGCAAACCGTTATTCCAGTTTTCGCCGTATAAAACGATTACGCTACCATAGTTACCGCCTTTAAGTAATTGTTCTTTGGCTTGAGCGTATAAAAACTCACATTCCGCTTGCCTTTGAACGTTATAAGCGTTAAGTTTTATTGCTAACGTTTCAATTTCTTTAAGTGACTTAGACGTAAAGAGTTTAAGTGCCGAATACGCGTCACCCATACGGCCTGCCGCATTTATTCTTGGCGCGATGCTGTAGGCAAGCGCGTTAGAAGTTATATCTTTCATACCAGAAACGGTCATAAGCGTTTTTAACGGTAAACACGCCTTGCCGTTTTTTATAACGTTTAAGCCTTCAACCACTAAATCACGGTTTTCAGAAACAAGTGGCATACTGTCTGCAACTGTTGCAAGTGCAACTAAATCAAGGTAATTATCAGCCAAATCGCCTATTAACGCGTTAGCAAGTTTATATGCTACACCCGCACCGCAAAGGCTATCGAAAGGATAGTCTT
The DNA here is from genome assembly GCA_045613025.1 of Christensenellaceae bacterium. Taxonomy (GTDB): domain Bacteria; phylum Bacillota; class Clostridia; order Christensenellales; family Borkfalkiaceae; genus HGM11412. Next base: position 58,401 of record JAZLAE010000031.1, read on the forward strand.
GATTTTTAAATTTGCAGTTGATAGTTATGCAGTCAGGTAATATTTCAGGGATTTCGTGGTGGTCGGTAACGATAACGTCAACACCTAAATCTTTTAAATATTCCACTTCATTATAGCAACCGATACCACAGTCAACGGTAACGATAAGGTCTGGGCAATACGTTTCAACTACTTGGTCGATAACGTCTTCAGTTAAACCGTAACCGTTTACCCTTTCGGGTATAACAACTTTAACGTCTAAACCAAAATCGTTTAAAGCGTTAAAAAGTATGGTTGTTGAACAGATGCCGTCAACGTCGTAATCGCCGTAAACAACAACGGTTTCACCGTTATCGCGGGCTAAAGTTAACCTATCTACAGCATCCGCCATACCGCTTAATAAAAACGGAGAGTTGAAATTCTTTTTGCCAGGGTTTAAAAAGTTTTGAATTTTAACTTTATCGGTATATCCCCTACTAAAAAGAATAGAAACAGTTTCTTTAAGCAAACCCGTAGTTTTAGTAAGAAAGTCAATAGTATTTAGTTGTTCATTAGTAAAAGTAGTTTGTCTTAATTTCATACGGAAATGCAAACGGACGGGGATTGTCCCGTCCGCTAAATTTTATTTAATATTATTTCTTCTTGATAATTTTTGCACCAAGTTTTCTGTAAAGAACCCAAAGTGGTGAAGCAAGGAATACTGACGAGTAAGTACCTGCTAATAAACCGAAGATGATAGGAAGTGCAAATTCTTCCATTGTAGTAACGCCCATAACAACGCAAACAACTGCTAAAGCAACAATTGTAAATAAAGTTGTTAAAGTTGTTAAAATAGTTCTACCAAGGGTGTTTTTAATTGCCATATTAGCAATAGCACTATCAGTTTCGCCTTGAAGTGATGGCATTGTTTTAAGTTCCCTAATTCTATCAAAGATTACGATTGAAGCGTTGATTGAGTAACCTACGATAGTGATGATAGCAGCGATGAAAGTCGTACTAATTTTTACTTGGAAGATAGCCATTAACGCGAACATAACAAGAACGTCGTGCGCAAGAGCCGTAATAGCCGCTAAGCCTGAACTTAAAGTAAATCTGATAATGATGTAGATAAGCATTACAACGATAGCAGCAACTGTTGCCCAAATAGCGTTTACAAGTAATCTACGTGCAGTTGTTGGGTTAACGGTACGAACTTTAATGCTATCGATATCAACGTCAAATTCTTCACTTAAAGCGCTAAGTGCTTCAACGATTTTACTGTTAAGACCGTTTTCGCCTTCGATTTTGTTAACGAATTCAGTTTGTTCTTCAGTGTTGTTTCTATCAACGTCTTTACCATCATACTTAGATGCTAAGCCGATTTCCATAATGTTTTTATCGTCGCCAGCCCATTGAACTGATGAGTTGATTTCAAAGTGATTAGCTTGAATAACTTTTTTAATTTCCGCCTCTGCTTGTGGTTTTAATTCTTGGTGGTTAACAACGGCTTCACCAAGGTCAATTTCAAGTTTAGTACCACCTGCAAAGTCAAGGCCGATATTCAAATGAACAGTAGCCATTAAGATTGCACCAACTAAGATAAGCGCAAGAGCGATAGGAGCGAATATTTTAAACTTTTCAACGATTTTAAAAGTCTTTTTCATATTAAGCATCCTCCTCTTCTTCAGTTGCTACTTCTTCAATAGCGTTGTTTTCTTGGAATTTATCTCTTAAAGATTTTGTAAGACCAAAGAATACGAATTGGTTAGTAGAGTTTTTAAGGTTTACGTTTTTAACCGCTTTAACGGTAGGGTCAACTTTAACGAATGCTAAGTTGTAAAGTAATTTAACAAGTAATCTTGATACAACGATAGCAGTAAACATTGAAAGAACGATACCAAGTAAAAGAGTAATAGCAAAACCTTTGATTGAGCCTGGGCAGAAAATCCAAAGAACGATAGCCGCTAAAACGGTTGTGATGTTACCGTCGAAGATAGTAACGAACGCTCTTTTGAAACCTGACTTAATTGCCGAACCAACAACTTTACCAGAAGCGTATTCTTCCCTAATTCTTTCAAATATGATAACGTTAGCGTCAACCGCCATACCGATTGAAAGAATAATACCTGCAATACCAGGAAGGGTAAGTTCGATAACTGGGATAAGCGCAAGTAATAAAATGAATAATACCGTGTAGATAGAAAGTGCAATAGAAGCAGCAATACCCATACCGCGATATTTAACAATCATAATAGCGAAGATAATAATTAAACCGATTAAACCTGCAATTACGCTTGCTGATAAAGCATTTTCACCAAGCGTAGCGCTAATACGGTTAGATTCGCCGATGTCAAATTCAAGTGGAAGTTTACCAGCGTTAATAACGGCTGCAATAGATTCTGCTTCTTCAAAAGAAGTAAGACCAGTAATTTCTGCAGTTGCGCTTGTGATTTGTTCGTTAACTTTTGGTTGAGAAACAACTTCGCCACCAAGTTTGATATATAAAACGTCACCTACTAAAGCCTTAGTTGCTTCAGAGAACTTAGCAGTACCTTGAGTAGTAAATTCTAAGTAAACCATAGGATTACCGTCTTTATCATAACCTGCTTGGCTGTTTTTAACGTCAGTACCAGTAAGATAGATAGTGCCAGTTGAACTTTCAAAAGTAAGTTCACCTGATGAACCGATGATTTTTAAAACTTCGTCTGGGTCGTCAATTTCAGGAATTTCTACCCTGATTTCTTGTTCGTCACCGATACCTTGAATAGTGATTGTTGCTTCAGTATAACCTTTGTTATCAAGACGGGTTCTTAAAATATCAACCGCGCTTTCAAAAAGGTTGTCCGCATTTTCATCGTTGTAACCTTCAGCAGCCTTTGGTGTAAGAACTGCATAGTAGCCACCTTTAAGGTCTATACCTAAACCGATAGTGTTAGCAATACCGTTATAGTTTTGAGTTCCATTCATATAACCTGGAATTGGAAATTTAGCAAAATCCATTACGGCGAGTATCGCTGTTAAAAGCACTATTAAAGCAAGTATAATACCTGATTTTCTTTTACTCATTGTAGCCTCCATAAGTTTGAATATAGAAAAAATTCGAGATTTCCCTATAATACATATATATACTTAATTATTATAAAGGTTATCGCGATTTAAGTCAATAAGTTTTTAGCATTTCGCTATATATTTTTTTAAATTTTACAAATTTAAGGCTTACAAATTACTTTTTTTGTTAACCGATACTATCCCTGCAACCGCACCTACCGTTAAGCCAAGTAAAATTTCCCAAAAAAATGAGATAGAAAAAACAAAAGTTCCGCTAAGAATTAAAAAAAACAAAAAGGTAATAATAGTAATAATTCCGCCGTAAATTAAGCCTTTAATAAACCCTTTATCGCCTTTTATTGAAAAGAAACAACCGATAAACGTAGCAAGCACTTTAATTAGGCAATTTATCGGTTTTATCGCTTCGTTAGGGATAGAAAACAAGTATAACACAAGTGCGAAAAGCAAAATCGAAGCACAAGTAAAAATTAGCGAAATTAAAATTGCTTTTATAAGATTAAAACTAAAAATTTTGTCAGTTAACATAAAAAAAGACCTCCGCCATATACTATGCGAAAAGGTCTTTTTTAATAACTTGTTTTATGCTTTTGGTTCTTCTTTAGATTCTACCTTAGGTTCTTCTACTTTTACAGCACTTTCAGGAAGAGTCATTTTATAAATAGCGCGTTTATCAAATTTAATTTTGTTGCCTTCGCTTTCCATAACGAAAGTTGCTTCTTCGTGGTCAACGCTAACTACTGTACCCCAAATACCACCGATAGTGATAATAGTTGTGCCTGGGCAAAGTTTATCCCTTGTTTCTTGTTCTTCAGCCATTTGTTTTTTACGCTTTTTGCTGTTGATTACAGACATAACGATAATAAGAACGAAAAAGCCGATTAAAATAATAGTAAACCAAGGATTTCCACCTGGATTTGCAGTTTCACCTTCAAGTAAGTTGAATAATAACATATTTATCTCCTTAAACAATTGTTTTAATTATTATACTATTTTTTAACGCTTGTTGCAAGTGTTTTATAAACGTTTTAAGCCATTTCACTTAATTTCCATAATTTTCGTAAAATTCTTTACAAAAATCGTCATAATATCCACCGATAATAGATTCGCGCATATCTTCCATAAGTTTGATAAGGAAAGTGATATTATGAAGGCTTAAAAGCATACCGCCAAGCATTTCGCCAACGTTGATTAAATGCCTTAAATACGCTTTTGAATAATTCCTACAACAATAGCAATTACAGTTAGGGTCAAGCGGAGTAAAATCTTCTTTATACTTGCCGTTTCTTACAACGATTTTACCCTTGCTTGTCATAGCAGTGCCGTTTCTTGCGATACGCGTTGCTAAAACGCAGTCAAACATATCGATACCGCGCCTTACGCCTTCAATCAAGCAATCAGGGCTACCAACACCCATTAAATATCTTGGTTTATCCGTAGGATAATGCGGAAGTAATGCATCAAGCATATCGTACATAATTTCTTTTGGTTCGCCAACTGAAAGACCGCCTATGCCCATACCATATTTAGCGTAAGGTATAGTTTCTTTTAAAGATTGAATTCTTAAATCTTTATACATATTGCCTTGAACTATAGGAAAGAGCGCTTGGTCTTTTACCGTGTGGTGTTGGTAACACCTATCAAGCCAGTCAAGAGTACGTTTCATAGCCTTATTAGAAGCGTTGTGGTCGATACCGTAAGGGGTACATTGGTCAAACGCCATAATAATATCCGCACCTAAGTTGTTTTCAATTTCTATCGCCCTTTCAGGAGTAACAAAGTGCTTAGAACCATCTACGTTAGAACTAAAAGTAACGCCTTCGTCCTTAATATCGTTAAGTTTTGCAAGCGAAAAGATTTGAAAGCCACCGCTATCGGTTAAGATAGGCTTATCGTAATTCATAAATTTATGAAGACCGCCCGCCTTTTTAACAATTTCATCGCCAGGGCGCATAAAAAGGTGGTAGGTGTTAGCAAGGATAATTTGCGCACCTGCATCATCAAGGTCACGCGGGTATAAACCCTTAACGGTTGCTTGAGTGCCAACAGGCATATATACAGGCGTTTTTATATCGCCGTGCGGAGTGTGCAATACCCCCGCCCTTGCACCGCTTTTAGGGTCTTGTTTTACAACTTCAAAGTAAAAATTTTCCATAATATTATTTTAGTTTAACCTAATGTTTATTTAAAGTGTTTTGTTTTTTTAGAATCAAGCAAGACAAGGATCGCTAAATTTAACTCTTGCCTATTTAAAGTGTTTTGTTTGGTTTTAGGCTTAATAGTTTGCTTAATAATGTAGGTATTTAAAAGTGTAGAATCAAGCAAGACAAGGCTCGCAAGAATTTTGGATTTGATAGACCTTGTTGGTCATCAAAGTCAAAATTTATAGCAGTAAACGCAGTATTGCGCCGATTATACGCTTTTAAATTATAAGAACAAACAAGCGTCACCAAAAGAAAAGAAACGATACTTATTCTCAACTGCGTAGTTGTAAATCTCTAAAGTCTTTTCTCTTGTAGTGAGTGCAGATACAAGCATAATTAAAGTTGATTCTGGCAAATGGAAGTTAGTAATTAAACTATCAACGCACTTAAACTTATAAGGCGGATAGATAAAAATACTTGTATCACCGCTTTGCGCTTTTACAAAGCCGTTTTCATCGGCAACCGTTTCTAAAGTTCTAACCGACGTTGTACCAACGGCAATTATCCTTCTACCTTCCTTTTTTGCAAGGTTGATTTTATCGGCGTTTTCTTTAGTTATTTCATACCATTCAGTATGCATTTGGTGGTTTTCTAAATTATCAACTTTTACAGGCCTAAAAGTGCCTAATCCGACCTTTAATTCAACGGTAGCAAACTCTACACCCTTTACCTTTAACGCGTCTATAAGTTCGGTTGTAAAGTGAAGCCCTGCAGTTGGAGCGGCAGCACTACCAGGCTCTTTAGCGTAAACAGTTTGGTATCTATCTTGGTCTTTAAGTTTTTCTTTAATGTACGGCGGAAGGGGCATTTCGCCTACCCTTGAAATTATATCTTCAAACACGCCGTTAAAGTGGAAGTCTACTATTCTACCACCGCTTTCCGTACGGGATACAACGGTTAAAGAAAGTTCTTCGTTTATAGTTAAAGTAATACCTTCTTTGGCTTTCTTACCCGGTTTTACCATAACTTCCCATTCGGTTAAACTTTGCCTTTTAAGAAGTAAAATTTCAACCTTACCACCGTGCTCAGTATAAGCAAACATACGTGCGGGCAATACTTTGGTATTATTTACAACAAGTAAATCGCCTTTATTAAAAATATTTAAAATGTCGCTAAATTTACCGTTTGTTATCTTATCGTTTTTTCTATCGTAGATTAAAAGTCTTGAACTATCCCTTGGATATACTGGTGTTTGCGCGATAAGTTCTTCGGGTAAATCGTAATAAAAATCACTTGTTTTTAACATATTTATTAGTTTTCTTCATCAAACATTGAAGTTTGTTTACTGAGTTTTATAGGGAATTTTCTTCCTAAATGTTCGTACGCTTTTTGAGTGCAAACCCTACCGCGCGCAGTTCTTGAAATAAAACCAAGTTGCAATAAGTAAGGTTCGTAAACGTCTTCTAACGTGTTAGCATCTTCGTTAATAGTTGCGGCTAAGGTTTCTAAACCAACAGGGCCACCATTAAACTTATCCATCATAGATTCTAAAAGAGCAACGTCAGTACCGTCTAAACCAAGGTCGTCAATCTCTAAGCGAGAAAGGGCAAGTTTAGCATCGCTTTCTAAAATAGTATCGTGACCTAAAACAACAGAGAAATCCCTAACCCTTTTTAAAAGGCGGTTTACAATTCTTGGTGTACCCCTACTGCGCTTAGCGATTTCATCACTTGCCGATTTATCGATTTGCGCACCTAAGGTGTTTGCAGAGCGTGTTGCAATTTCAGAAAGTTCGCTTGGCTTATAAAGTTCAAGCCTAAGCATTACGCCAAAACGGTCGCGAAGTGGAGCGGATAACATACCCGCTTTAGTAGTTGCACCGATAAGCGTGAATTTTTTAAGTGGAATTTGAACGCTTCTTGCCGACGGGCCTTTACCGATGATAAAATCAAGAGAAAAGTCTTCCATAGCGGGATATAAGATTTCTTCGATATTATGGTTAAGCCTATGAATTTCGTCGATAAATAAAACGTCGCCTTCGTTTAAGTTAGTTAAAATGGCAGCCAAATCGCCTGCTTTTTCAATTGAAGGGCCAGACGTAACTTTAATAGAAGAACCCATTTCCGTTGCAATAATGTGCGCTAAGGTTGTTTTACCAAGACCCGGTGGGCCGTATAAAAGAACGTGGTCAAGCGCTTCGCCCCTAAGTTTAGCGGCTTTCATAAATACGGTAAGGTTATCCTTTACCTTATCTTGACCAACGTAACCATCCATTGATTTTGGGCGGAGGATATTTTCAACGTCGTCGTAATCGGTTTTTTCAACGTCTACGATACGTTCTTCTTCTAGTCCGAATATATCTTGTTCGTCTATCATAATAATCCCCCTATTACTTTATAGTTTGAAGGGCGATAGTAATAATACTTTCGATAGTATCCGCGCCCCTTTCCATTGCCGATTTAACGGCTCTATCACTATCTTGGCGGTTAAAGCCTAAACTCATAAGAGCAATAACGGCATCGCCTTCGATAGTAGGTTTATTTTCGTCTTGTTTCTTAGACGTTGTTTTTGTACCTTCAGGTAAATCAAGTAAAGAAATATTTTCCCTAAGTTCTAAAATAATTCTTTCAGCAGTTTTTTTGCCAACGCCTTTTACTTTAGAAAGTTCTTTACTATTACACTCAGCAATAATAAAGGCTAAATCTTTAAGTGGCATAGCGGATAAAATAGTGATACCCATCTTAGGGCCAACGCCAGATACGGATATAAGTTTTAAAAACATACTTTTTTCTTCAGGGGAAATAAAACCGTAAAGGAAAAAACCGTCTTCTCTAACGTTAAGATAAGTATAAATTTCACCCCTACCGGCATTAACAAGTAATTGATACGCCGAAGCAGAACAAGTTACTTCATAACCTATCCCGTTAACTTCTAAAAGCACCGTGCCATTATCAAATTTTAAAACGTTACCTTTTAAATATCCTATCATAATTCACCTTATTTTATTTTGAAAGTACTACTAAACCTATTAGTTTGTGAGTGAGTGAGCGCTACCGCTAAAGCATCGGCGGCATCGTCGGGCTTTGGAATTTTAGCAAGATTTAAAAAAGTTTTAGTCATTTCTTGAATTTGCTTTTTTTCCGCCCTGCCGTAACCAGTTAAGGCTTGCTTTATTTGAAGCGGAGTATATTCGTAAAGTTTACCTACTTCTTTAACGCAAGTTAAAAGTATAACACCCCTTGCTTGAGATACGTTGATTGCCGTTGTTACGTTGTTGTTGAAAAAGATTTCTTCAAGTGCGATTTCATCCGGCTTAAACTTATCTATAAGGCATTTTAAATCCTGTTCGATTATAAGTAACCTATCAGGTAAACTTTTTTCTTTTTCAGTTAAAATAACCCCAAACGAAACGGCTTTGGGTTTACCGTTTATAACGTCGATAACACCCCAACCAACCGTTGCTAAGCCTGGGTCTATACCTAAAATTCTCATATTTTATATTTTAATATAAAAACCGCATTTAGTCAAGATAATATAAGGCATAAAAAAACCTATCTTTGCAGATAGGTTTAATGACAACTAAATATTTTTAACAAAGGAACGACGACGTTTATGTTGCTCTGACTTAAAGTACTTCCATTGCGCTTGAACGTTGCCGTTAGTTTCTAAGTTAAGGTTGGTTTCTAAATGGTCTAAATTGTTATTTTCCATCATTTCAACCATACCGTTTAATGCAACGGCATTAACGCCTTTTGCCCTATATTCAGGAAGAACGCCGATGAGTGCAAGGTCGATAACCTTAGGGTGTTTTGCTTCGTATAAAAGTTTAATAAGGGTAATCGGGTCAAGCCTACCACCGCTTTTTTGAAGTGATTTACCGATGCCAGGAAGACATAATGCAAACGAAACAACCCTTTCGTTTTCATCGCAAATAACCATTAAAAACTCCTTGTTTAAAAGAAGCATAAATTGCGATATAATCTGCGATTTCATTTCTTCTGTAAACGGAACTGTGCCGTATAAATCTTTATACGTTTCATCTAAACACTCAAAAATTCCGTCTTTATATTTTTTAATAAATTGCCTTTTAGAAAGACCTACGCCACCAACGTGAAGTTTATTAAGTTCCAAGGTTTTTTTGGCAACCCTTGGAATTTTCATATTTTTTTCATCGGGAAGATTGATTTTAAATTCAACCCAGTCAACTTCCTTTTCAAAACCTTCGTTTTCGATAAGTTTTTGGTAATAGTCGTAGTTGTATTGTTCTTCAAAGGTAGAAACCTCATCAAAACCTTCAATAAGTAAACCTTCCCTTTCTAAATCGCTATAACCAAGCGGACCACAAACGGTAGTCATACCGTTTTTACGCGCAAAATCGTAAAGGGCGTTAAAAAGTGCAGAAGAAACGTTTGCATCGTCAATGCTATCAAACCTTGTAAATCTAACCCTTTTTTCTCCGTGAATTTCGTTAAATTGTTTTTGTATTATGCCTTGAATTCTACCAACTACTTTACCATCTTTATACGCGATAAAAAACTCACTTATACAAGTGTTTTTATAGATGTTTTTTTCGGTAAAAAGTACCTTTTCATCGGCATAAAGTGGCGGTATAAAATACTTGCAACCCTTATACAATTTTAAGGGAAAATTGATAAATTCTTTAATTTGTTTTTTTGTTCTTACCTTTTCAACAATAATATTATTCAAGTGGTTCGTCCTCTCTTCTTATAAACGTTAAGCCGTAGCCTGCAAGCCATGGTCCGTTATGACAACCGCTAACCGGCGACATAATAACTGGTTCGTGGTTACACTCAACGCCGTATTCTTTTTCGATTTTTTCAAGGTCTTTAATTAAACTGTCACCCGTGTATACGTGGAATAAAATATAGTCCTTAGGGTCTCTATCTCCAATAATTTCTTTAACTAATTCGCAAGTTTTCATAAGCGCTTTTTTAGGTGTACGAATACTTGCAAGCGGAGTTATTTCACCATTTTTTTCAAAGTGAATTACGGGACAAATATTCATAAGTTTGCCTAAAAGTGCTTTACTGCCTTTAAGTCTTCCGTTATAAATAAGATAGTCAAGTTTACCGTCAATTCCTAAAAATTCTTGGCGGTTCATCATCCAGTTGATTTCTTTTACAATAGTTTCGGTATCAACGCCTTTATCAACAAGTTCTTTTGCTTTTACTGCAAGTAAACCTTCAACAAAACTTGTAATTTTACTGTCAATAACGGTGATTTTAAGTTTATCTTTATAATCTTCGCCGATAAGCCTAATTACGTTATAAGTACCGCCTAAGCCCGAACTTATAGCAATAATGATAACTTCATCGTAGCCGTTTTCAATGGCTTTTTCGTAAAAGTTTTTAATCTCTTCAGGGGTAGGAATACCAGTGTGTGGCAAGTTGTTTTTAGGGTCTTCAAGTTCTTCAAGTTCTTTGTAAAATTCAACAGGGTCAAGGCCTAAACCTTCTAAATATTCTTTACCTTTAAAGAACATATGTACTCTTATAATTTCTATACCTAAATCTTTATATCTTTCAGGTGCGTATTCTAAACAACCCGTTGACGTACAAGCAACTAATCTTTTACTCATAAAATCCTCCTATCATTCAAGTGAAATTAAAAAATCGTATACGTCTTGACCGCCGTCTAACGCATTGAGTGATAAGTCAGGAAGTTCTTCTTCTACACTTTCGCTAAAACGGTCAACTTCTTCTTTAGTTAAGTTTTTGCCGAAAAATACCGTAGCAATTTCTTTTTCGTCTTCGTCGTTTATAGCCTTAATAGCGCTTAGTGCCGTTTCAACCTTGTCACAGCCTACCGCTAATAATTTTCCGTTATGTATAGCCATAAATTCGCCTTTTTTAACCGATTTATCGGCAATTATAGCATCCCTTACGGCATAAGTAACTTCAATGCTATCAACAAAATCAACGGAAGCATATATATCGCTAAGTAACGTTTCTACGTCATCGCATTCAGGGTTTATAACCGAAAGGGCTACGTAGCCTTCTTGCATAGTTTTTACTTTAGCAACTTTTACGTTTGCTTTGTCGTACATTTCTTCGGCTTGCTTTGCAGATAAATAAATGTTTGAGTTATTTGGTAAAACTATAATGTTTTCGGCATTGATTTTTTCAAAAGCGTTAATAAAATCGCCCGCAGATGGATTTAACGTTTGACCACCGTCGATAACAACGTCTGCACCAAGTTCGTAGAATAACTCTTTTAAACCTTCGCCGTTACCAACCGCAACAACGCCAACTTTTTTAGGTGGAAGTTTTTCTTGCGTTTCAGAATGCTCTAAGGTCATATTTTCAATTTTTAATTGTAAAAATTCACCGTATTTTTGGCATTCGTTAAGAACAACACCTGGCGTAAACGTGTGAGTATGTAATTTAACGGCATCGTCAAACTTATAGCAAACGATAGAATCACAATCGTATTTTTTTAAGTTAGAAATAAGGGTATCTACGTTAAATTCTTCAACGTTAACTTTTGAGTTTTGAAGCCTTATTATAACTTCGGTACAGTAACCGTACACCATTTTACTATCGCTTGTAAAAAGTGAAAAATCAATATCTTCTTTAGTGTTTTTAGTATCAAAATCATCTAAAGTTATTGCAATTTCCTTGCCAAGTAAGTAAGAAAGCATACCTTCAACAATATAAACGTAGCCCGCACCACCGCTATCAACAACGTTAGCGTCTTTAAGAGCAGGAAGCATTTCTTTAGTTTTAGCAAGTGTTCTTTTTGCTTGTTCAATATGTAATTTTAAAAAGTCTACAACACTTAAGTTGTCGTTTGTATTGTTTAAAGAAAACTCAGTTGCTTCCCTAAAAACCGTTAAAATCGTGCCTTCTACGGGTTTTTCTACTGCTGAATACGAAGTTTTAATACCCATTTCAAAAGCGGTTGCTAAATCTTTTGCCGTGGCTTTTTCTACATCTTTTAATCCAAGGCTTATACCTTTTAAAATTTGAGATAAAATAACGCCTGAATTACCCCTTGCACCCATTAAAGCGCCGTAAGAAAACTCTTTAAAAATTTCGCCTACGTTATCCGTTTCAATTTTTGCTAAGCACTTAACACCGTTTTCTAAAGTGCTTAACATATTAGAGCCAGTATCACCGTCAGGTACCGGGAAAACGTTAAGTTGATTTACTATATCTGCATTATTTTTTAAGGTGGCAACAGCCGAAAGCAACATTCCTTTTAACTGACCGCCATTAATAACAAAATTATCCATTATATACCTTATATTAAGCAAGTATTGTGCAAGTAATAAATTATATTTATTAATTTATAATTACATACTACCACAGTATAATTTTGAACCATAAAAGTAAACTTTTGGTTAACTTTTTAAAGAATTTTGTAAAATAATATCAAATTTTAAATTTTTTTCACTAAAAAACAACCCCTTTAGGGGTTGTTAATTTTATCTTCCGTTAATTTCAGTAAATCTATCAACGTATGGCGTATCAATTTTAAAAGAGTGAGCATCAAAATCTTTAAAAATTTCTTTAACGTCCTTTTCAAAAGTTATTTTGAAAATCGTATCAGGGTCACCTTTAGATTTTTCATCAACATTCATATACAATACACCGTTTTCTTCGCGATATTTAAAGCCGTCAGTTGAAGTTAAGCATTCTACCTTTTTAACCTTTTCATTCAACGTAGGAAAACTTGCTTCTTCACATTTCCAGTCGGTTATATGTAAATAAACGCTATTTTTATTGTGTGTTGTTCCGCCGTAATTGCCATTTACAATAGGACCAGCATCGGTATTAAAAATACTTTCTTCGTACTTATTAACAAAATCGCCAAGTTCTAAAAGCCTACGAACTTGTTTTTCATCTATTTTACCGCTTCCATCAGGACCAACGTTGAGTAAGAGGTTACCACCACCCGTTATAACCTTTATTAAAAGTTTAACAAGGTCACGTAAAGAACGCGGTTGAGTTTCAGGAGTCCAACCCCAACAATGCGCTATTCTTTCGCAAGTTTCCCACACGTTATCTACGTCGTAATTGTTTACCGAACACTCATAAACTTTAATATCACCGTGCTTCATTGAACCAAACCTTGGTGTTGCAACGATTTCAGGTTGGTTTTTTCTAAAGATATCATTAAGTTTATCTTCTTCCCAAAAGTTAGGAAATTTAGGGTTTTTATCGCAATCGTCAGGGCGTTTTCTTGAACCGAAATCCAAACTAAAAGCAACTACCCAGTCTTCGCCACCATCAAACCATAAAACGTCGACGTTCCCGTAGTTTTTAGTTAACTCATCTACTTGTTCGTGACATTGTTTTACCATTTCACGCGCGTTTTCTTTAAACATTTGCGGATTGTAAAAGCCAGGAAAACGCCAGTCTATCGGCGAATAATAAATGCCTACGCCTAAACCTTGCTTACGGCAGGCATCGGTAAATTCTTTAACAAAATCGCGCTTTGCGGGGCATTTTTCGCTCATTGACGTATGATTACCCCAACTTGCCTTGCTATCCCAAAGAGAAAAACCATCGTGATGGCGGGCTGTAAACACCATATATTTCATACCCGCTTTTTTTGCAAGTTCCGCCCAATCATCCATATTACAATTTTTACCATCAAAGTACGGCATTGTTTTATCGATGTATTCTTGCATACTGTCTTTACTAAACATAATATCCCAGCAATCATCACCGCGCAGAGAATATAAACCCCAATGAACAAACATACCAAACTTATAATTTTTAAACTTTTCTAAATTAGGCTTGTACATAAAACCCCCCTATAAGTTTTAATAATTTTATTTTAACAAATAAAACAAGTTTGTCAATATGGTTTTTAAATTTATATTTAATAAAAGCAATAGTCCACGAACTTAGTGGCATGTAACTAAACAAAACACAAGAAAGGCGCGTACTTAGTGGTACGTAACTGAACAAAACGCGTAAAATTTAGTAAGTGTTATGTGTTTGAGTTAAAAACACAAGAAAGGCGCGCGTTATTGTGAAGGCGCGTACTTAGTGGTACGTAACTGAACAAAACGCGTGAAATTTCGCCAGTTTTTTTAACTCAAAAAAAAAGGTTAGGAAAACCTAACCTTTCTTTTATTTAATTAGTTATATTTTTCAATAGTTAAAATTATTCAACGATTGAAGATACAACGCCTGAACCTACAGTTCTACCACCTTCACGAATAGCGAAACGGAGACCTTCTTCCATAGCAACTGGAGTGATAAGTTCAACGCCGATAGTAACGTGGTCACCAGGCATAATCATATCAACGCCTTCTGGAAGTTTGATAGTACCAGTAACGTCTGTAGTTCTGAAGTAGAATTGTGGACGGTAGTTGTTGAAGAATGGAGTGTGTCTACCACCTTCATCTTTAGTAAGGATATACACTTGACCGCTGAAAGCAGTGTGAGGTTTAATTGAACCTGGTTTGCAGATTACTTGACCTCTTTCGATTTGAGTTCTATCGATACCTCTTAAAAGAGCACCAACGTTATCACCAGCGTATGCTTCATCAAGTGATTTTCTGAACATTTCAAGACCAGTAATAACTGAAGTCATTTTTTCTTTCTTGATACCTACAATATCAACTGGGTCACCAACTTTAGCGATACCTCTTTCTACTCTACCAGTAGCAACAGTACCACGGCCAGAAATAGTGAATACGTCTTCTACAGGAAGAACGAATGGTTTATCTGCTTCACGTTCAGGAGTTGGGATGTATGCGTCGATTTCAGCCATAAGTTCGAAAATGCATTTACATTCAGGAGCGTTACGGATTGCATCAGCATCATCAGTGTTAGAAGCGAATTGAAGTGCTTGAAGAGCAGAACCTTTAACGATAGGAATATCATCACCTGGGAATTCGTATTGAGAAAGGAGTTCTCTAACTTCCATTTCAACAAGTTCAAGAAGTTCAGGGTCGTCTACTTGGTCGCATTTGTTTAAGAATACAACGATGTAAGGAACGCCTACTTGTCTTGAAAGAAGAATGTGTTCTCTTGTTTGAGGCATTGGACCGTCAGTTGCAGCACATACAAGGATTGCGCCGTCCATTTGAGCAGCACCAGTAATCATGTTTTTAACGTAGTCGGCGTGACCTGGGCAGTCAACGTGAGCGTAGTGACGTGCTTCTGTTTGGTATTCAACGTGAGATGTGTTAATCGTGATACCTCTTGCTTTTTCTTCTGGTGCTTTATCGATTTGGTCATATCTCATTCTTTCTGCACCGTTTTGTGATGCAAGAACCATTGTGATAGCCGCGGTTAATGTAGTTTTACCGTGGTCAACGTGACCGATAGTACCAATGTTTACGTGTGGTTTACTTCTGTCAAATTTTGCCTTTGCCATAGTTTTTGTTTCCTCCAAAAAATTATGTTTGTTTTTATTTTTATTTTTTTAAATATTTATTGATTAAAGTATATAATAAACTACGATTTATGTCAAGTCTTATTCAAAACTTTTCAATTAATCGTTGTTTTTTACAGCTCTTTCACCGATAATTTTTTCGGCGATTGACCTTGGAACTTCAGCATAGTGGTCGAATTGCATTGTGTATTGACCACGACCTTGAGTTCTTGAACGAAGGTCTGTTGCGTAACCGAACATATCTGAAAGTGGGATTTGTGCATCGATTACTTTTGAGCCGTTTCTATCTTCAGTACCTTGAATAGTACCACGACGAGAAGATACGTTACCCATAAGGTCACCGAAGTAATCTTCAGGAGTTACGATTTCTACCTTCATGATAGGCTCTAATAATACTGGGTTAGCCTTCTTCATACCGTCTTTGAATGCAAGAGAACCTGCAATCTTGAACGCCATTTCAGAAGAGTCAACTTCGTGGTAAGAACCATCTCTTACAGTTGCCTTAAAGTCTACCATTCCGTAGCCTGCAAGGAAACCGTTCTTTGATGCTACATCAATACCCTTTCTAATAGGTTCGATATATTCCTTTGGAATAGAACCACCAACGGTTACGTCTTCAAATACGAAACCTGAACCTGGTTCCAAAGGTTCAAAGGTAACTTTACAGTGACCGTATTGACCTTTACCACCTGATTGACGCTTATACATACCTTCAGCTTCAACAGTTTATGAAAAGGTTTCTTAGTAAGAAACATGAGGCTTACCAACGGTTGCTTCTACTTTGAATTCACGAAGAAGTCTATCTAC
Organism: Christensenellaceae bacterium; assembly: GCA_045613025.1. Lineage (GTDB taxonomy): Bacteria > Bacillota > Clostridia > Christensenellales > Borkfalkiaceae > HGM11412. The sequence goes on from JAZLAE010000031.1 coordinate 74,753, forward strand.
GATAATTTCAAGGTGAAGTTCGCCCATACCT
>JAZLAE010000032.1:0-96544 GCA_045613025.1 Christensenellaceae bacterium
GTATTTTTAAATATTTTAAATATGTGATAATGTTTTTATTATTAACTACTAATATATAATAATGAATTATTACAGATATTTAGTATATGATAATATTTTTATTAAGCAGTTAGGGTCGCTAACAACTACACTATCAATAATTTCCGCAGTTACAAGCGGAATAACAAGCGCAGGAGATAATTTTAAAAATGTAAGAAATATAGATAATAGTATTAAAAAACTCTTTTTAAAAAGAATTCTTAATACTACTTTGTTGCTTTGGTCTTTAGTGTTTTTTAATTCGTTAAATATAGGTTCGTAGTCGGTAATGAGAGTTTCATTATTAAATGTATCGTCAGTTTTCATATCAATAACCCTAATTTATCTTATTAAATTTTAAGTTAAAACTTAACTCAACACCATTGTAATACTTTAAATATTTTTGTCAATACATATTTCAAAATTTTTTAAAAAATAAAAACTTCCCTAAAGTTAGGGAAGTTAATATAAATTATTTTTTCTTTTTGAATTCTTTCATACCGTTAGTGCTACCACCGTCGCAAAGAACGTCAACACCGGCAAGGTAACCGTTTCTTTCATCGGCAACCGTAGCAAGAGCGTAGCCAAGTTCTTCAGGTTTGCCCATTCTTTCTTCGCAAGAGAACGGTATAAGCATACCGCCGTCTTCTTTTTCAAGGTTACCCATATCAGTTGCGATAAGACCAGGGCTTAACGAAACTACGCGAATACCTTGTTTGCCATATTCATAAGCGCATTTTTTAGCGTACCAAACAACGAAGTTTTTAGATAAAGAGTAAGCAAAACCTTTACGTTGATATTCGCCTTTAGCCATATTAGAACGTTTAATAAGAATTTTAAGGAATTTATCTTCATCAGTTTCTGCTAAAGCGTATGCTTTTTTAGGAATAATAAATGAAGGGAGAATATATGCAGAATTTGAAGAAACGTCTACAATAACGCTACCAGCCTTCATAACTTTTGAAAATTCTTGGTTGATATAAACAGTACCAAGAGCGTTGATACGTAAAATACCTTCTTGAGTGCCTTTCATAGCAGGGGAAACACCTGCAGAGTTGATTACGTTTTTAATTTCGCCGAGCGTTAAGCAATATTCAACAAGTTCTTTAACGCTTTCTCTACTTGAAGTATCGCAAGTTTTAGCATAGGCTTCGTAGCCTAATGCTTTAAGTTCGTTTACCGCATTTTCAAGTTTAGACATTGTTCTACCTGAAATAACGATAATTTTGTCTTTTGGCATAAACTTAGCGGCTTCTAAACCCATACCGCTACCGCCACCAGTAATAACACAAACGTTAGCCATTATTAAATCTCCTTTTATATACCTTAATTTTATACAGTACCTTGTGCTTTCATTGATTCAGCAACTTTAATAAAGCCTGCAATGTTAGCGCCAGCCATATAGTTGCCTTCCATACCGTAAGTTTTACTTGCTTCGTCACACGCTTTGAAGATTGATACCATAATACCGTGGAGTTTTTCATCAACTTCTTCAAAACTCCAAGAAAGTCTCATACTGTTTTGAGTCATTTCTAAGCCTGAAGTAGCAACGCCACCAGCGTTAGCCGCTTTAGCAGGACCGTAAAGCATTTTATTTGCAAAGTATACTTCAATTGCTTCTGGAGTAGAAGGCATATTTGCACCTTCAGATACGCAGTAGCAACCGTTGTTTGCTAAGTTTTTAGCGTCTTCGCCGTTGATTTCGTTTTGAGTAGCGCAAGGAAGGGCGATATCGCACTTAACAGTCCAAATACCGTGTGAGCCATCGTGATATTCAGCACTTGGCTTAGCGTTAACGTATTCAGAAATACGTTTTCTTTCTACTTCTTTAATTTGTTTAACTAAATCAAGGTCGATACCGTCTTTATCGTAGATATAACCGTTACTGTCGCTCATTGCTACAACTTTAGCGCCCATAGTAGTTGCTTTTTCACAAGCGTAAATAGCAACGTTACCAGAACCAGATACAACAACGGTTTGGCCTTTAAACGATTTACCGTTAGCCTTTAACAATTCTTCAGTAAAGTAGCAAAGACCGTAGCCTGTTGCTTGCTTTCTTGCAAGTGAACCACCGTAAGTTAAGCCTTTACCAGTAAATACGCCTTCATATTGATGAGTTAAACGTTTGTATTGACCAAACATATAACCAACTTCTCTTGCACCTACACCGATATCGCCGGCAGGTACGTCTTCATCTTTGCCGATGTAGTGGAAAAGTTCGTTGATAAGGCTTTGGCAGAATCTCATAATTTCGCCATCTGATTTACCTTTAGGGTCAAAGTCAGAACCACCTTTACCACCGCCCATAGGAAGTGTTGTTAAACTGTTTTTAAAAGTTTGTTCAAAACCTAAGAATTTGATAATGCTAAGGTTTACTGAAGGGTGGAATCTCATACCGCCTTTGTAAGGGCCGATAGCACTGTTAAATTGAACCCTATAACCACGGTTAACTCTTTGTACGCCGTTATCGTCTACCCAAGGAATACGGAAGATAATTTGTCTTTCAGGTTCAACGATTCTTTCTAAAACGCCTGCTTCTACAAGGTCAGGGCGTTTTTCTATAACCGGTTGTAACGTTACAAATACTTCGGTAACTGCTTGAATAAATTCAGGTTCGTTAGGATTTCTTTTTTCAACTCTTTCAAGTAATGATAAGAGATATTCGTTAGTAAGTTTCATAATAATTTCTCCTTTAACTGAATTTGTATTTTTTACTATTATATAGTAATACTTTAAAAAAAGCAAATAATTTGATAAAATATTGACTATAAAATTTGAAATTTATGAAAAATATGCTACAATATAACTATGAAAAGGATAATAGCAATAGGCGGTGGCTCTTTAAAAGAAAAAACCACCCTTAAAATTGATGAATACGTTGCAAACTTAGCAAAGGCGCGTTCGGGCGAAAAGCGTGCATACGGATTGTTTATTGGTACTGCTTCACACGATTTTATGCCGTACTTCAACTCTTTTAGAAAGGTTTATACTTCCGTTTTTGATATTAAGGCGGATTGTCTTTTAACGGTGTTTACTGAAAGTAGCGATGAAAAAATTGATGAAAAATTTTCTAAAGCCGATTTTATCTATATCGGTGGTGGTGATACTCTTTTTATGCTTGATAAATGGAAAGAAAGGGGTGTAGTGGATAAAATTAAAACGGCTTACGAAAACGGCGTTATAATTGTAGGTGCATCGGCTGGTGCTGTGTGCTGGTTTAATCAAATGTTTACCGATAGCCAAAGCCACAATAACGGCGAAGATAAATACTATCTTTATAACGGTTTAGGTGTTTTAAACGGCACGGCTTGTCCGCATTACAACTTGCGCGGGGAAGATTTTGATAAAGCGGTTATTGATAATAATATCCAAAATGCTTACGCTCTTGAAGACGATAGCGCAATAGAATTTATAAACGGTGAATTTTCACAAGTTTTATCGTCAGGCGGTAGCGCTTACAAAATTTCGTTAAATAATGGTGAAATTGTAAAAGAAAAACTATAATTTCACAAAATTTTCACAAAATTGTTTTATTGCTTATATGATTATATATTAAAATGAAATCAATAAATAAGTGAGGTGTTATTATGAAAAAATTACTTATTGTTGATGACGAAGCAAAAATCAGGGAAGTTTTAAAAGAATACGCTGAGTTTGAAGGATTTTTAACCGACGAAGCCGTAGACGGTATGGAAGCGGTTAAAAAATGCCGTGAAAACGATTACGACCTTGTTATTATGGACGTAATGATGCCTAAACTTGATGGTTTTTCATCGGTAAAAGAAATTCGCAAATTTAAAGACGTTCCCGTTTTGATGTTATCGGCAAGAACTGAAGAATACGATAAACTTTTCGGTTTTGAAATCGGTGCAGACGATTACGTTGTAAAGCCTTTCTCTCCAAAAGAAGTTATGGCAAGAATTAACGCTATTTTAAAACGTAGGGGTGAAGTTAAAACTGAAACTTCGTCTGACGTTGTTAAGTTTGAAGGTTTAGAAATCGATTTTGCAGGTCGCAACGTTTACGTTGACGGCGAAAAGGCTCAATTAACGCCAAGAGAATATGAACTTTTATTCTATATGGTAAAAAATATCGGTATTGCTCTTTCAAGAGAAAAACTTTTAAACGACGTATGGGGTTACGAATTTTACGGGGACGACAGAACTGTTGATACTCACGTTAAAATGCTTAGAGGTAATCTTAAACAGTACCGTAAATTTATCGTTACTTTAAGAAGTGTTGGATACAAATTTGAATTATGAAATTTCACAAAAATTATAAAAAATTAAGAACAAGTATATTTTTATATTTCTTTATTTTTACGGTTTTGCTAATCTTTTTAATTTGGATTATACAAACCGTTTTTTTTGAAGCGAACTATCAAAAAAACCGCGTTGAAACAATGAATAGTTATAGCGAAGTTATAAATAACTCATTAACTTCAACAAATCAAGTAAACGAAAGCGCAGTTATATCTTTAAAAGAAGCGGGCGTTAATACGGTAATCGTTAAAAAAAATTACGAATCAATTGACCTTGTTTATCCTGAAGTAACTCAAAATTCTATTATATCCGACGCGTACACTATCGAACTTTTTTCTCATATAATAAATAAACTTGATATTGAAAATGAAAATACCGTTACTGGTATTAAAACGTTATCTTCAAACCAACCATATTTATATAGTGGAAGAAAGGTTATTTATCAAGACCAACAATGTTATTTGATACTTGTTTGTCATATGAACTCAGTATCTGATACGGTAAACGTGTTAAAATTTCAACTTTTAACTACTGCCATCATCGTACTTATTATTTCGGGCTTTTTAAGTTGGATAATTTCCGGTAGAATTTCTGAACCCGTTACTAAAATGAGTAGCGTTGCTAAGCGTTGGGCGGGCGGAGAAGATTCCTTAGAGTTTGAACGTTGTGGTTATAGTGAAATTGACGGCTTGGCGGATTCCTTAAACTATGCTAAATCTGAAATTTCAAAAAGCAATAAATTGCAACGTGATTTGCTTGCAAACGTTTCGCACGACCTTAAAACTCCGCTTACAATGATTAAAGCGTATGCGGAAATGATAAGGGATATTTCTGGTAACGTAAAAAGCAAAAGGGATAAGCATACAAACGTTATTATTGAAGAAGCGGATAGGCTTACTTTACTTGTAAACGATATTTTAAGTTTATCAAGGCTTCAGTCTGCCGTTGACGTTTTAGAAAAAACGACGTTTAACTTATCTGAACTTACAAAAAACGTTTTATTCAGGTTTGAAACAGTAGTTCAAGAGCAAGGTTACACTATTGAAAAAGATATAGAAGAAAACTTGTTTATAACTGCTGATGAAAAGAAAATCGAAGAAGTAATTTATAATTTAGTTGGTAATTCTATTAACTATACTGGCGAAGATAAAACGGTAAAAATTTACCTTAAAAGGTCTAATCATAGCGCGGTTTTAGAAATTTTAGACTCCGGTAAAGGTATGGATAGCGAACAAATAAATACTATTTGGGAAAAGTATTATAGGGTATCGGAAACACATCATAGGGCGGTTAAAGGTACAGGGCTTGGCTTGTCTATCGTAAAAACTATTCTTGAAGCGCATGAATTAAAGTTTGGCGTTTTAAGTAAGCCTAACGTCGGCAGTAATTTTTACGTAGAATTTGCTTTAACAAGCGAAAATAACGGTGGGGGAAAAGAATAGTGAGTAACGATATTTTAAGGCACAAAAATAAATCTACCGTTGATAATTCTGTATCTGTTGCATCGTTTGGTGATAAAAAAGTTAGAACTACCGAAGAAAAAAGTAATTCTTTGCTTTCGTTTTTTAGAAGTGAAAGAATTGGATTTAATGAAAAACTTGCTCTTGAAGATGCAGTTCCGGTAGAAAAACCTAAACTTTACGAACCTATGTCGTTATTTATAGAACTTATTGCTATATCGGCATTGCTTATTTACTTTTGCATATCTGTAAATAACGTGTTTATGACTGTTGTTTTAATGTGTTTATCAAGTTTAATTATTCCGGTCACTATGGTGTTTTTCTTTTATAGGTTAAATACAAGGTGGAAAATGAAAACTTCACTTATCGTTCAGTTAGCATCGTTAGGTGTTGGTTCTTCATTAGTTTTAGACGTGGTTTTTGATAAACTTATCAATTATAGTTTTAACTATGCTAACTGGGTTTTACCCGTTAGAAACGTTGTGGATATTTGTATTGTTTTACTTATAGTTGGCTTTGTGTTAAAGGGTATAAAACAGTATAGCGTAATGTCAGTTTTGCTTGTTGCAAGTATAATTTCCGCAGGGTTTTCGGCTTCCAAGAGTATGCTTCAATTATTTGAAGTAATGTTTGTTAGGGTTCAAGTTACAAATAACGGGATTACTACAGCGGTAGGTGCTATTATAAACACTCCCGAATCGGTAAAAATTAGCATTACAGCGTTGCTTCATAATCTTTTAAATATAAGCATTTTTAAACCTACAATTTTTATATCGTTAACGGTAATAAACGGTTTTGTTTTAAGGCATATATTCTTTAGAAAAAGTGGCGAAAAATATCCGCTTGGAACTGTGTTTTTATTTTGTTTTACTTTGATAATAACTGCCTTTTCTTCGATAGTTTCGTCAATCAAATTTTTACAGGTTTTATATACGATTATATGTGTGGTTGCAACGGGTTACGCGCTATATCAAGTAGTGGAACAAAGTATAAAACAAGAGAATTATATTTAATTATACAGTAAAGTCAATTTTATATTGACTTTGCTTTTTTTTTATGTTAGAATTTCGATTAAAGGAGTATTTTTATGAATTATAAAAAATATTTAGATTTGCAAACTCAACCAGAAGAATACACAAATATTACGGGTTTATATACTTTTATCTATGATAAAGGTTTTTTAAACTATGCAATTCCTTATACCGAAGAAAAGAAAGATAATCAAATTATATACACTTCAATTTTTGATAATTTTGAATTAAAAACCGTTTTAACTTTTTATGAAGACGGTTTAATAAAACGTAACGATAGCGTAAAAAATATCGGCAAAGAAACGGCAATTGTTAAAAAGTTTTCATCTAACTTTATTATGGATATTTTTGATGCTGAAGTATACAGTCAATTTAACGGTTGGCAACACGAAAACGAAGGTAAATGGCAACCGCTTGTAACAAGTGTGAATATCCAAAACTACGGCACGCGTACTTGTGACGGTGCTGCGCCTTTTGCCGTTGTTAAAGATAATAATGAAAACGTTGGTTTAGTAATGCACCTTGTTCCTAACGGCAAGTGGAAAATCAATATTTCACGTAGGCAAATCGTTAGTCAGTTCGATGCCGTTGTTATCGAAGCGGGCATTAACGACGTTAACTTTTCGTATGAATTAAAGCCTAACGAAACGTTAAACAACCTTGAAATTTTAATTTACGAAACTGATAATTTCGTTGATTTTTCAGCATATAAACTTTCTAAATACCTTAAAAACGTTTTGCCAAAGCGCAGATTGCCTATCTTATACAATTCTTGGCTTTCTGACTTTGACCAAATCAATGCGGATAATCTTAAAAAACAAATAGATACCGCATCTTATATGGGTATTGAATACTTTATGATAGACGCAGGCTGGTTTGGTGAAAAAGGCGCTTGGTCAAGCACCCTTGGCGACTGGGAAGAATATCCTAACGGTTGGCTTGAAGGTAGACTTAAAGAAGTTTCCGACTACGCTATTTCTAAAGGTTTACAATTTGGTTTATGGTTAGAACCAGGTAGAACTTCAAAGCAGTCTAATTCTTTAAAAGAACACCCTGATTATTACTTAAACGAAATGCTCCTTGATTTTGCTAACGAAAATGCAAGGGAATACATTTTATCTAAAACCCTTAACGTTATTGAAAAATACAACGTTAGTTGGTTGAAATTTGACTTCAACGTAACCCTTGGTGAAGACGTAAGGGGAACTTCGTTTAGTGCTTACGCTAACGGCTTTAAGTTATACGTTGACGCTATTAGAAAGTTCTATCCTGATATATATATCACTTGTTGTGGTGCGGGCGGGTTTATGTGCGATATCGCTTCGCTTGTTTGGTCGGATAGTTTTTGGCCAACTGACAACCAAGGTCCTATCGGTGGTTTAAGAATTTACAAAGATTTCATTAAACGTTTACCATCGTATTGTTTTGAAAAATGGGACGTAAGAACTTTCATTAATAAAATTCCTGACGTATATAACCGTGGCAGAAAAGACAACGTTTCCGTTAATACCAACAACGGTACGTGGACTGTTTTAGCCGGCTTAGACGACGGTTACACCTTTAACTTCTTAAACGGCGGTGTAATGGGCTTTAGTACGGATATTGCATCTTTCCCACAAGAGTATAAAGACAAGTTTAAAGATTTTATTGCTACTTATAAAACCGAAAGGGAATTCTATTCTTCTTGCAATACTTATCTTTTAAGCGATACTAACAATTTAACTACTATTGAATACGCCGACGATGACTTTAACACCGTTAAAGTTCAAGCGTTTACACAAACTTATTATCAAGATAAATTGACTGTTTATCCTAAACTTGACGTTAACTGTAACTACGAATATAATGGTGAAATTATGCTTGGTGCGGATATTAGTAAGTACGGCATAAAATTAACTGGAGTTAAGGATTATAACTGTATTGCAATTACTCTTAATAAAAAATGATAAATTTTTAATAGTTTTTGATATCTTTATTTAAAAAGTGGACGATTTTATACATAAATAGTTAAAAAGTGAATATCGAAAATTATTAAAGTGTAGTATAATAATTTAAGTAAAATCAAAGGAGTAAATTATGTTAAGAGTAGGTATTGTTGGTTGTGGTAACATTTTTACAATGCACGCAACGAGTGCCGACCATTTAGAAAACGCAAAAATCGTTGGTGTTTGCGATATTAAAAAAGATAGGGCGGATAACGCCGCTAAAAAGTATAACTGTAAAGCATATTACGATTACAAAGAACTTATTTCTAAAGAAAATATCGACGTAGTTCACGTTTGTATTCCGCACTATATGCACCCTGTTGTTTCTAAATACGCTATTGAAAAAGGCGTTCACGTTTTATGTGAAAAACCTATGTCTATCAAGTATGAAGATGCAGTTGAAAACGTAGCGCTTGCCGAAAAAAACAACGTTAAGTACGGTATTATTTTTCAATGCAGATATAATGACGCTACTCAACTTGTAAGAAAGCATTTAGATAGCGGAAAGTTAGGTAAAGTTATTTCAGCAAGGGTTGTTTTAACTTGGTCAAGGTCTGATGACTATTATGCTGGTTCTGACTGGAAAGGTACTTGGGATAAAGAAGGTGGTGGCGTTGTTATCGACCAAGCAATCCACTCACTTGATATGGCAAACTGGTTTATCGGTGACGAAATAGTTTCAGTAAAAGCAACTTTATCTAATCGCGGTCATAAAACGGTAGAAGTAGAAGATACCGCAGAAGGCTTTATTGAATATAAAAACGGCGCAACGCTTGGTTTTTGGGTTATGAATAACTATGGTTACGATGAACCTATCGAAATTCGTTTATACTGCGAAAACGGTGTTGCTATTATGGATTACGACCACGCCACTATCACTTATAAGGACGGAACTGTTGTAACCGACGCTACCGATATGGAAAGTCAACTTACTTACGACGGTGGCGATATGTACTTAGGCTTCCAACATATCCGCCAAATCGCAGATTTTTATAATTCGATTGAAAACGATGAAGAACCATACATTAGCGGTAAAGAAGCATTAAAAATCCAAAAACTTATTTGCGACATTTATAAAAACAAAGTTAAATAAAAAATAAAAAGACACCGTTTAGGTGTCTTTTTTGTTGGCGGAAGCGGTGGGATACAGCCATACCCTATAAATAGGGAACTCTGGCTGACCTTATCCTATCAAAGTAGGTCCGTCAAATGTCGGCCGAACCCAAGGGTTCTCATCCCACCAACAATAAAAAAAGAGTACCCAAAAGGTACTCATTTTTCATGGCGGAAGCGGTGGGATTCGAACCCACGATACGTTGCCGTATACCTGATTTCGAGTCAGGGCCGTTATGACCACTTCGATACACTTCCGTATTGCTATTGTATTTTATCACAATATTTTGAATTTGTATAATGTTTTTAAGGGGGTTAGTAAAAATAATTTTTACAAATAAAAAATAGGGGTTTTAGCCCCACAACACTATAATTATACCATAAAAAATGGCGGTTGTAAATAGGTTTTTCAAAAATAAAGTAGGGTAAAATTTTTTGTTTTTGTATTGACACTGCCACGCTTTCAAGGTATAATTAAAGTACAAAAAGGGAGGAGAAACCAATGAACAGTTGAACTTGAAAATCTACTAAAGGAGGTATAAGACCAAAAAAATGATTTTCAAAATTTCAAAAAGGACGGTATCCGCCACCAAAAAATTATAGATAAGGAGAAACGGCCCATGTACTATATTAGTTTAGTCTAATCACAAGTACCAGCCCCAAAGATGCATTTTCAAATAGCATAAGGTTTGATTTAATAGGGAATGGGAAAGTGTAGTCAATTTACTTATAACTTAATATTTAAAGCGATAGTGAACTATACACTATCGCTTGTTTTTTTGCGTAAATTAAAATAGTAAGTGAAAATATTTTACCAAATTCGATAAAACTACTTTACAAATTTTATATATAATGGTAAAATTATTTTACTATGACAACATTAAATGAAATAAAATCTATTAAAGAGCAAAAAAACTTAAAAAAATTAACCACTTTAGAACTTTCTAACTTAAGTGGTGTGCCTGTTGGAACATTAAATAAAATTTTATCGTTTAAAACGCTAAGCGTAAAGTATGAAACCTTGCAAAAACTTAAACAAGCACTTGGCATGTTAGAAGATAACGTTAAAATAATATTCCCCATAAAAGATAATTTTGGCTACGTTAAAGTAGGCGCTTGTACGCCAAGCGTTAGGGTGGCAGACGTTGATTATAACGTAAACCAAATTAAAAAGGGTATAGACCAAGCGTTTATTAAAAAGGTAAAGGTTTTAGTTTTTCCTGAACTTTCTTTAACTGCTTACACTTGTGGTGATTTATTTTATCAAGACACTCTTTTAAATTCCGCTATAAACGGTCTTTACGAAATAGTAGATTATTCTTACGGTAAAGATATGCTTATTTTTGTAGGTATGCCTATTATGAATAACGGTTTACTCTACAACGTAGCGGTATGTGTGTTTAACGGTAAAATTTTAGGTTTTAACCCTAAAAATAACGTATCTAACTATAACGGATATTATCAAAAAAGATATTTTAACGAATATAACGGCAATGGCGAAATTTATTTAAACGGCGAAGTATATCCGTTTACAAATAAATTGCTTTATACTTGCACTAATATTGCAAACTTAACTGTTGGTGTAGAAATAAGTGACGATATGTTTTCAAACGTATCACTTTCTTCTATTCACGCGGAAAACGGCGCTACTATTTGCGTAAATTTATCGGCAAGCAACGAAACGGCTTTTAAATCTAACCTTACTAAAAAAACTATTGAAGATAACTCATATAGAAATCTTTTAGGCTACGTTTATGCTAACGCTGGCGTTGGTGAATCAACAACCGATATGGTTTTTGCGGGTCGCAACTTTATTGCCGAAAACGGCAAAACTTTAAAAGAAAGCGGGCTTTTTAGTGAAGGTTTAATAGTTAGTGATATCGACTGTGACTATTTAACCTTTGAAAGAAGCAAGCGTTTAAACTTTTCACGCCAAGGAAAGTGTGATTATAAAAGAATACACTTTACTTTTAGCGACGTTGGCTCTTTACTTGATAGGCAATACTCAAAAACTCCGTTTATACCGTCAAGCAATGAAGAAATCAACGAAAAGTGTGATGTTATTTTAAATTTACAAGCGCAAGCACTTGCTAAAAGACTTGCTCATATAAACGCTAAAACTTTAGTTTTAGGTATTTCAGGCGGGCTTGATAGTACCTTAGCAATTTTAGTAGCCGTTAGGGCAATGAAGATTTTAAACCGCGACACGAAAGATGTTTTAGCGGTAACATTGCCTTGTTTTGGCACTACTTCGCGTACTAAAAATAATGCCGAAACCCTTTGCAATTGTTTAAACGTTTCGTTTAGGGAAGTAAACATTAAAGAAGCGGTTAAAATTCACTTTAAAGATATAGGCCACGATGAAACGGTGCTTGACGTAACTTATGAAAACTCCCAAGCAAGGGAAAGAACTCAAGTGTTAATGGATATTGCTAACGAAACTGGTGGTATCGTACTTGGCACTGGCGATTTATCTGAACTTGCACTTGGTTGGGCTACTTATAACGGCGACCATATGAGTATGTATGGCGTAAATGCATCAATCCCTAAAACGCTTATTAGATATATTGTTGACTACGAAGCAAATAGAAGTGGTAAACTATTAAAAGAAACGTTAAAAGACGTTTTAGATACCCCTGTTTCGCCAGAATTAATACCTGCAAACGGCGAAGATATAGCGCAAAAAACCGAAGATATAGTAGGCCCTTATTTACTTCACGATTTCTACTTATACTACGCTATAAAAATGGGCTTTAAACCGTCTAAAATATACTACGTGGCTAAAAACACCTTTAGTGGTATATTTGATAACCAAACACTTTATAAATGGCTTAGAAACTTCTACTGGAGATTTTTTAATCAACAATTTAAGCGTTCTTGCTTACCTGACGGCGTTAAGGTTGATGAAGTTAGTTTATCGCCAAGGGGCGAATTCGTAATGCCAAGTGATGCTATTAAAAATGAATGGCTTAACGATTTAGAAAAAGCAAAAGATTTTTAAAATTAAACTATAATAAATAATACCCGATGCCAAGCAGCGTCGGGTATTTTAATATTAAAAAGGGGATAGTGGTAATTATAAGCGTTTAAAACGTTGCTTATAAATAATAACGGCGCGATAAATTCGCGCCGTATAAGTTTTAAAATATTAGTCGTTTTTTTCTTCTAATAAAATAGTTGAAGTATTAGCAAATCTTTTAACTGATTCAATACCGCTATCACATTTTGCTTTGCTTGAATAATCTTCACTTACGCAAATAAGTTTGTTTGATTGAGAGAAAAGTTTGAAGTGGTAGTGATTGTATTTATCTACGCTAACTGCAAAGTTGCCAGATTCAATATTTTTCTTGATAGTTTCAATACCGTTTTTAACGCCGTTTATAGAAGTGTAGTGTTCAGTTTTTAAAAGTAAGCCACCGTTAGAAGCGTAAAGTTTAGCAAAGTAACCTAAATCGTCTTGGTCGATTTTCCATTTGCCTGTGTAAACGCGTTTGCTTGCAGGTTCGCTTATAGGTTCTTCAACCTTTTTTTCTACCTTTTTAGCAGGTGCTTTTTCTACTTTCTTTTCTGCTTGCTTAGGTGCTTCTTCTTTCTTTTCTGCCTTTTTAGCAGGCTTAGTTTCTTCTACTTTAGCAGGGGTAGCCTTTTTAGCAGGCTTAGTTTCTTCTGCTTTTGCTGGTGTAGCCTTTTTAGCAGGTGCTTTTTTAGCAGTAGATTTTTTTGCTTTAACTTCAGTTACGGCTACTTCTTCTTTTTCAGTAGTTTGAACTTCAGTTTCTACCATTTCTTTAAATTCGTTAGGGTTAGATACGTTTTTAGAAATGTTTTCGATTTCTTCCGTAGTTAATTCCGCTATTGCTTGTTTGTTTGCATTTTCTGATTTTTGTTTTTGACGTCTTCTACGTTTAATTCCTAAAAGTGATAATAAAACGATTAAAGCGACTAAAACTACAATGAAAATTATTATTAAAGCAAAGTGGTTTTGGTATAAATCAATAAAAAAATTGCTTACGTTTTTAATAATTTCTTGAAAATTCATAATTACTCCTTTATATGTTTATTTTATAACTATATTCTACATCTTTTATTGTAATAAGTCAACTATTACTTGCAAAAAAAATATGAAAGTGGTAAAATAAGTACAGATGCGGAGGCATTAGGAATGAATAGGGAAAACATATCGGTAAATAAAGTAATAATTGTTGGCGGTGGTATGGCTGGTTTAACTTGTGCCACTGAACTTTCACGCCGTTTTAACGGGCAAGATATTGTTGTTATAGAAAGGCTTTCAAGGGTAGGTAAAAAAATACTTTCTACTGGTAACGGTCAATGTAATTTAACTAACGAAAACCTTTTATTATCAAACTATCACGGCACTTACGTTGATTTTGCTAACCATGCGCTTGAAACTTACGGCAAGCAAAGTTTAATTGCTTTTTTTGAAGAGTTAGGCATTAAGGTAATAAGCGATAACGGCAAGTATTATCCGCAATCAAAACAAGCAAGTAGCGTGCTTGACGCGTTAAGGTTTTACTTGGCTTATAAAAAGGTAGAAATTTACACCGAAGAAACGGTTATCGATATCACTAAAGGCAAGTGTTTTTGCATTGCGACAGATAAGGGAAATAAGTACTATGCCGAAAACGTAATAATAGCCGTTGGCGGTAAATCTGCTAAGCATTTAGGCACAGACGGTACGTCGTATAAACTTTTAGAAAAGTTCGGCCATAAGGTAACTAAACTTTATCCGTCACTTGTACAGTTAAAATGTAATATTCAAGACGTAAAAGGGTTAAAAGGCTTAAAGGCGCAAGTCAGCCTTTACGCTAAAACTGAAAGTGGAGTTTCGCCTAAGATAAAAGGCGAATTACTCTTTACCGATTACGGTATTAGTGGCAATGCAGTATTTTCAGTTTCTTCTTACGTGGCGGGTCAAAAAAACTCAAAAGTGTACGCTGACTTTTGCCCTAATATGAAAGATAACGAACTTAAATCGTTTATTGAAAACAAAATCAAAAACTGTCCGTACTTAACTTATGAAAACTTACTTGCGGGTATACTTCCTAACAAGATAGCGTTAAGGCTTGTTATCAACGCTGGGTTTAAGCCAGACGAAAAGGTTAGTGCTTCGTGTGTTGATAAAATCGTTAATGCGGTAAAAACAATGGTTTACACAATAACTGGCGATACAGGTTTTGATAATTCACAAGTAACGCACGGCGGTGTTATAACTAACGATTTTGATGATAAAACTATGCAAAGCAAACTTGTTAGCGGGTTGTATGCCGTTGGCGAAGTTTTAGATATCGACGGTGACTGTGGTGGATACAATATACAATGGGCGTACTCATCGGCAATAACCGCTTCAAAGGATATAAAATGAATAAACTATCAAACGTAAAAATGCCCGTAACAGCAAGCGAACAAGACCTTTTAGTTAAAGCAAGCAAACTTTCGGGTATTCCTAAGGACAAAATTAAGCATTTCAAAATTGTTAAGAAATCGCTTGATGCAAGGGATAAACTTAATATTTTTTATAACTATTCGCTTGAAGTTTCTTCTAAAGTTGAAACTGAAGAACCTAAAAGTTATAAAAAGGTAAGCGGTAAACCTACGGCTCTTGTTGTAGGTGCGGGTCCCGCTGGGCTTTTTTGTGCCTTGGAACTTTTGCGCAGTGGTGTAGACGTTACTTTAATCGAAAGGGGTAAACCCGTTGAAGAAAGGCAAAAGTCCGTTGATAATTTTATTAAAAACGGCGTGTTAGATGAAAATAGTAATATTCAGTTTGGCGAAGGTGGCGCAGGCGCTTTCTCTGATGGTAAGTTGAATACCCAGGTAGGCGGAAAATACGTTAAACAAGTTACCGATGAATTCGTTAAATTCGGTGCGCCAAGCGAAGTTGGATTTTTAAATAAACCGCACGTAGGTAGCGATAATTTAAAAACAGTAGTTAAAAATATCCGCAATGAAATTATATCACTTGGCGGTAAAATTAAATTTGATACAACCTTAACCGATTTAGAAATTAAAAACGGAAAAGTTGTAAAAGCCTATTACGGTAATGAAAGCAATTCTTTTGACGTTATTGTTTTAGCGGTTGGCCATAGCGCGCGTGACGTATACGAAATGGTAAACAAGCGCAATATTTATATTGAAAGCAAAGATTTTGCCGTAGGTTTAAGGATAGAACATATAAAAGACGATATAAACCTTTCTCAGTATGGCGAAAAGTACGCTAAACTATCATGTATGCCAACTGCCGATTATAAACTTACTTCACACTACAAAGATAGGGGTATATTTACTTTTTGTATGTGCCCTGGTGGTTACGTAATGCCGTCGTCTTCTGAAAAGGGTACTGTTGTAGTTAACGGTATGAGTAACTTTAAGCGCGATGCAGTAAACTCTAACTCTGCAATAATCGTTCAAGTAGGTAAAAAAGACTTTTCTAATGAATTGTTTGGTGGTATGAATTTCCAAAAACAAATGGAAACGCTTGCCTACGAACTTGGCGGTGGTAATTACAAAGCACCTTGCTCTTTAACGGGCGATTATTTAAAAGGTCAAGTTTCAAGTAGTTTTGGCAAGGTAACGCCAAGTTACGAAAGGGGTGTTACTAAAGCCGACCTTAACAAACTTTTTAGCGAAGATATAAACGACGCGCTAAAGTTTGCAATAACCGATATGGCTAAACGCCTTAAAGGTTTTGATAGTTACGATAGCATTTTAACTGGCGTTGAATCAAGAACTTCTTCGCCGATAAGAATTGTTAGAAACGAAGATTACGTAAGTTTATCGGCAAACAACTTATATCCTTGCGGGGAAGGTTGTGGTTACGCGGGCGGTATAACAAGTGCCGCAATCGACGGTATTAAAGTTGCCGAAAAAATTGTCGATAGATTTTTATAATGCGCTAATTTTGTTCAATAATAAAAAATAACACTTTACATTTTGAATAAAAAAGCGTATAATGTAATCAATAATGAAAAATTGCAATATAATTTACAGTAGCAACGGCGATTTGGGCGTTAACCAATTTACCGCACGTGGCACTATTCAATCAAAAGGGGAATTATCCCTTATAAAGTTCACTTATGAAGGCGATGATTCAGTTGCCGATTATTCTTTTTCTGTTTTAAAAAACAACGTTATAAGACTTTCTAAAAAAGGCGACGTTAATTATTCGTTAACGTTTGATGAGAATTCGCCTTATTCTACCGTTGCCGAAACTATGGGCTTCAAAATTCCTATTACAGTTACAACTAACAAAGTAAGTTTAGATTTAACCGATTGCGGATTAAATCTTTTTCTTGATTACAAGTTAGACGTTGGCGGAAACGTTAGTTTTGAAAAAGTCAATCTCAAAGTAAATTTTTAATTATTTAAGGTATCTTTATGGAAATTAAATATTTTGGGCATTCTTATTTGCTTATAAGTGGTAGCGATTATTCTATCGCCCTTGACCCGTACGGAGAAATAGGTCTTAAAATTCCTACCGTAAAAGCAGATTACGTATTTTCTTCACACTCTCATTACGACCATAACAACTTAACTGCCGTTATCGGTGCAAAAGCCATTGAAAAAAGCGGTGGTAATTTTACCGTTATTCCGTCTTTTCACGATAATCAAAACGGCAGACTTAGGGGTTTAAACAATATTTTGCTTTTTAAACTTGACGGTTACACCTTGGCGTTTATGGGTGATTATGGCGAAGATTATAATAAAGCCGTTGTAGACGCTCTTTATGGTGTAGACGTGCTTTTTATCCCTGTTGGCGGAAAGTATACTATCGATAGCAAAACTGCCAAGTTATACGTTGATGAAATAAAACCTAAAACGGTTATTCCTATACATTATAAAATTCAAGGTTCTAATATAGATATAAAAGGGGTTTTAGAATTTTTAAAACTTTCAAACGGAAATTTAAGCGTTACTTCTCCGTTTGAATATAACGAATTTAAAGGCGTAGTTGTTATTGAGCCTGAAATTAAGGAGAATATATGAGTTATAGTAGAGAATATCTTGAAAAATTAGTGGGCGTTGAAGAATTAAGGCGTATTATGAGGAGTTTAGGCGGTACGCCAAGGCTACTTAAAAAACATCAACTTATCGACGCTATTTTAAAACTTCAAACGGGCGAATCTATCCCTGAATCGCACGACCAAAGCAAAAGGGGTAGAAAACCGCGTGATTCTAAAAAATTAACGGGCGATGAATATCCTTTAGATGATTTTGATAATATCGACATTCAAGTTAAAGAAAGTGTTGAATATGAAGATGACGGACTTTCTACAATTAAAGGTATTTTAGAATTGCATACCGACGGCTATGGTTTTTTACGTGGCGATAACTATGAATCAGACCCTTGTTCTGACGTTCACGTTTCTAAAAACACCATAAAATACTTTAGGCTTCGTAGGGGGGACTATATCGAAGGTACTGCTGAAAAGCAAAGGGATAACAATACTCCGTCGCTTAAAAGTATAAAAACGCTTAACGGCAAGCCTTTTAGCGAATGTATAAATAGACCGTTATTCGATGATTTAACGGCTTGCTATCCAAACGAAAGAATTACGCTTGAAAGAAAAGACGATGAAAGCGATTTATCTATAAGGGCGATTGATTTACTTTGTCCTATCGGTAAAGGTCAAAGGGGTTTAATTGTTGCTCCGCCTAAAGCGGGTAAAACAACACTTATTAAAAAGATAGCCAAGTCTATTGAAGTAAACCACCCTGAAATACACTTACTAGTTCTTCTTATAGATGAAAGACCTGAAGAAGTAACTGATTTAAAACGCTACGTTAAAGGCGAAGTTATATATTCAACCTTTGATGAAATGCCAGAACATCACATTAGGGCGGCGGAACTTGTGCTTAACAGAAGCAAACGCCTTGTAGAAATGGGTAAAGACGTTGTTGTTTTAATAGACTCTATCACCAAACTTTCAAGGGCATACAACGCTATTGTTCCGTCAAGTGGTAAAACGTTATCTGGAGGTATTGACCCGATTGCGCTCCACGCACCTAAAAAGTTCTTTGGGTCGGCAAGAAATATTGAAAACGGCGGTAGTTTAACTATCCTTTCAACAGCGCTTATCGATACCGGTTCTAAAATGGACGACGTTATTTACGAAGAATTCAAAGGTACTGGCAATATGGAAGTTATCTTATCCCGCCAACTTTCTGAAAGAAGAATTTTCCCTGCGATAGACCTTTATCGTTCGGGTACAAGAAAAGATGAACTTTTACTCACCGAAGAAGAGCAAGACGCGTCTTTTGCGATACGTAGATTTTTAGATAACGACGTTAACGGTATGCAAAACTTACTTGATATGTTTAAGCGCACCGAAAACAACGAAGAATTTGTTAAAAAAGCACCAGTTTGGTGCAAGATGATGTCTAAGTAAAGGAGAATATACTAATGAATTACAAAAAGATAGGTATGGTCGTTGCAATGGATAAGGAAATATCTCCATTTTTAGATAAAATGGGTAAAGCCTTAAAAACTCAAGAAGTAGGCGGTCATAAAGTATTTTCATATAAAATTAACGGTAAAGAAGTTTACCTTATAAAAAGTGGCATAGGCGAAATTTACGCATCGTCGTCTACGGCTATTTTAATCAACGTTTTTAAATGTGACTTAATATTAAACTTTGGCGTTTGCGGTAGTTTAATTAGTAAGGTTGGCGTAATGCAATCGGTTGTTGTTAAAGGCGTTGTTCATTATGATTTTGATTTAAGCGAAATTGATAAAGTGCCTGTTGGTCAATATCCAGAATACGATAGCCCTATTATGAGTACTAATAGGGAACTTATCGAATTAGCAACTTCTATAAGCAGTGAATTAAAAGAAGTAGTTTGCGCATCGGCAGACAAATTCGTTTCTAAGCCAAAGGTTAAAAAATTCTTAAATAAAACTTATGGTGCAGAAGTTTGTGATATGGAATGCGCTGGCGTTCTTTTAACTTGCGATACGGCTAAAATCCCTTGCTTAATTATCAAAGCCGTTTCTGATGGTAAGGGCGGGGTTGAAGAGTTTAATAAAACTGTTAAATCTGCATCTAAAGTTTATATTGATACTGTTAGTAAAATTTTAGAAACGGTATAAGGAAGTAAAAATGGTTACTGTAAAAAGTTATTTTGATAAAGAAAAAGTAATAAAAATCACAAAACAGGCGCAAATAAAATCGCTTATAATGTCGTTAATTTTAGCGGTTGTTATGGTTGTTATAGCGGGTATAAATTTTGCTATGGCAATTTCAAGGGAAGAAACCGACTGGTTTAGTTTAGTGTTTAGCGTTGTTATTATAGTAGTTACCTTTTTCCTTTTAAAGTCTGCTTTAAAAACGTATAAGTATAGTGCTATAAACGCCGTTAAAGAAATGCACGTTGAAGACGGCCCTATCGAACTTGAATACATTTTTAAAGAGAAAAAAGTTGAAGTAACAACTACTAAAAACGACGTTAGTAAAGTAAAAACTGTAATGTATAAAAACATATCTCACGCTAAAATTGACGGTAAAGGCATTGCTATTTACTTGTATGGCGACAATATGTTTTATATTTACGATACCGATTTTGTTGAAGGCAACAAAAAAAGGCTTGCAGTAATGTTTTCAAAACTTGGCATTAAGGTTAAGTAATTATTTAAAAACACCTTGAATATATTAAAATATATTCGGGGGTTTTAATTTGCGTAATTATAAAAATAAAAAAGTTGTAAATATTATTTTAGGGGTTATAATTTTATGCGTGTTTACAGTCGCGTTTTTGCCAAGTAGGGCAATAACGGTGTACAACGCTAAAACCTATCAACCTATATACAACGGCAAGCGGGATTTTGGTGGAGTTGCACTTATGTTTAACGTCTACGAAAATTCTGAAAACGTTGAAAAAATCATACAAATTTTACAAAAAAATAATGCAAAAGCCACGTTTTTTGTGGGCGGATGTTTTGCTGACGACAACAAAGAACTTTTAGAAAAAATTATCAGTAGCGGAAACGAACTTGGTAATCACGGCTATTTTCATAAAGACCATAAAAAGTTGAGTGAAGACGGCAATTTAAGGGAAATTCAAGATGCTCATAAAATCGTAAAATCTCTAACGGGTTACAGTATGAATTTATTTGCTCCGCCATCGGGTAGTTTTTCTAAAACAACGCTTAAAGTTGCCGAAAGTTTAGGTTACCAAACGATAATGTGGTCAAAAGATACTGTCGATTGGCGCGATAGCGATAAAGAACTAATTATTAAGCGCGCTACTAATAGCGTATCGGCGGGGGATTTAATTTTAATGCACCCTAAAAATCATACTGTAGAAGCCTTGCAAGATATTATTACTAATATTCAAAGCAAGGGCTTAAAATGTGTAACGGTAACTGATTGCTGTGGTTTATAAACGGAGTTTCAAAAGATATGGATAAAATAAAAAAATATTCAAATAACTTAACGTTAATAGTAAGTGAAGGCGGTGCGTTATCTTCATCTTTTGCTATTATGATTGGTACTGGTAGCGTTAACGAAAACGCTAAAAACAACGGTATTTCACATTATATTGAGCATATGAATTTTAAAGGCACTAAAAATTACACTTGCTATGATATTTCAAACATTATGGAAAAAGCAGGTGCTAACTTTAATGCATATACTGGCAATGAAGTAACTTGCTATTACGCTCAAACTATTGCCGAAAATTTAGAAAAAACCTTTTCTATAATGAGTGAAGCGGTTTTTCAGTCAACTTACCTTGATGAAGAAGCCGAAAAGGAAAAAAACGTTATCATAGAAGAAATAAATATGAGTGAAGATACGCCAGACGACGTGTGTTTTGAACTTTCTTCTAAAGCCTTTTTTGGTGATGATGGTTACGGCAGAACTATTTTAGGAAGCGTTGATAACGTTTCATCATTTACAAAACAAAACGTTTTAGATTATTTAAACGATAACTACGTTGCTGAAAACACCGTTGTTACTTTTGCTGGTAACGTAACGTTTGAACAAGCGGAAAATCTTGTTGAAAAATACATTTTACCTATTGTTAAAGTAGGTAAAAAAGCGGATATTCCAAGCCATAATATCATTAATAAAAAACAATCTTTATACAAGTGTAAAGACGTAGAGCAAACGCATTTTTGCCTTTCGTTTCCGTCTGTTTCTTACGTTTCAAGTGAAAGAATTAAAAGTGAAATGGCAGTTGGCGTGCTTGGCGGTGGTATGTCAAGTAGGCTTTTTAGAAAAATTAGGGAAGAACTTGGCTTAGCGTATTCAGTTTATTCGTATACTTCAAGGTTTAACGACGTAGGAACTGTAAACGTTTACGCGGGCGTTAATAGCGATAGGTTAGACGATGCTTTTAACGGTATTTTAGAAACGCTTGAAGAATTTAAAAAGAACGGAATTAGTGACGATGAGTTTGAAAAAATTAAAAATCAATTAAAGTCGTCAACGGTATTTTCTTTAGAAAGGCCGTCAAGCAAAGTACAACTTTTTAGCAAATATTATTTAATGACTGGTAAACTTTATGATTTTAACGAAAGAATGTTGGCCATTGATAAGGTTAATAAAGAAGACGTTGAAAAAATGGCTTACGAATACGATATAAATAATATGGCTACAGCAGTAGTAGGTAGAAATGTAAAACCGCTCAAAATATAATTTAAAAGCCTTGCAACTTGCAAGGCTTTTTTAATTTAAATATTAAGTAATCTTTTAGCGTTACCCGATAAAATCAAGGCTTTTTCGCTATCGGTAAGGTATTCGTCTTCAGTTACCGCGTAAATGTAAGGGATAGGTGAGCAAGTAGGGTAATCGCTACCAAATAAAACTCTTTCAGCGCCAACTTCTTTAACAAGGCGGGCAAGCATACCGTATCTAAATATTCCCGTACCAGAAATATCAATGTAACAGTTTTCGTTATTTTTTATTCTTTCAATATGTTCAAGTAGTTCGGTTTTTTCACCAGGGTGAGCAAGCACAATTTTAAGGTTTTTATGGCTTTTAACCATTTTATCCATACTTTCTTTACTCATAGTATGAAAACTTAAAACCATATCTTTGTTTTCGGCGTAATCTAAAATTTCATCAAGCGCGTCGTTATCCATACTATAATTGTGCATATATGGTACAAGTTCGCCTATTAAATTTACGCCTAAGCCTTTCATTCTGTCAATTTCTTTAATTGACTCTTCAACAAAATCAGGGTGAATATGAAAGCCTGGTATATATCTTCCGTTATAATACTTTTGAAGTTTAATAGCACAGTTGTTTTGCTCTTGAATTCTTGTCCACTCACTTTCGCCTTTAACGTAAGTTTTAGGGTGGTACGACGATATTACTGAACCGCAAAATTTAGAGATATTTAACTTGTCCATAAGTTTTAAGATATGGTCTTTATCCATATCTAAAACGTCTTTATGTGAACATATATTATTAACCGTTTCAGGGAAAGGGTGTGTGTGAAAATCTATAACTTCAAATTTCATAGCATAACTCCTTAATTTTCAAAGAAATTATACTACAACATTTTTTAAAAATCAAGTGGTTAGGTTAAATTATCAACTGTATTATTGCACATACAATTAGCGGTTGTAAGCAAGGTAAGTAGTAAAAGTGCTTGTGTTATATTTATGGTTTGTGAAGTTGTTAATAAAAACAGTAAACCAAAAAATGCGATGTTTGTAGAATTCATAATCTCTCCTTTTGGCAAAATTGCCTTTAATTATACAATATGCGACTTTATTTTTGATATGTTAAAATTGACATATTTTCTTTCGTATATTATCATTAAATTAGTAAAAAAAGGACGGTGTAAACTATGCAAGAAAACAAGTGCGTTTTACTACTTGATAAACGGTTGCAAAATCTTGTAAACGACTACGTTCCTAATGATGAAATTTTAGTTGATTTAGTTGGCTTTTTTAGTATGTTTTCCGACTTAACGCGGTTAAAAATGTTATCGGCTTTAGCGATTTCTGAAATGTGTGTAACTGATATTTCAGTAATGCTTGGGCTAAATCAAACAACGGTATCGCACCAACTGCGACTGCTTAAAGATTTAGGTGCGGTTAAGTATAGACGGCAGGGTAAAATTATGTTTTATTCACTAAGAAACGAAATGATAAACGACGTTCTATTAAAAGGCGTAGAGTTTTTAGGTTATTAGGTTATGGCTCTTTCACAAAACCTAACTGATTTTTGGCTGAAAAACACTTCAAAATACTGTGCGTTTTACTCAGTTACAGACCGCTACGGGTATGCGCCTTCGTAAAACGTTTGTCTTTTTTGTGTTTTTCCTACCCAAATCGCAGTAAATGCTAATCAGTTATTTTTTTGTTACATAGCCTAAATAAAACGGTGGCAAACTGCCACCGTTTTATCTTTTGTTTTATTTGCAACCGCAACCGTTATAACCAAAAGTTTTACCGCCACCTTTACAGCAACATAAAAGCACTAAGATAATAGGGAGCAAGCAACCGCAGTTACAAATTTTATCGATAATACCGTTAATGCAACCGTTACCGCAAACGCAAAGCACTAAAAGTATAATAAGTATGTATAAACAACAATTGTCGTTGTTGAAACCTAAACAGTTCATCATATTTTTTATCCTCCAAAATATTTTGTTTGATATTGCTATCACTACATTTTATTAAAAATTAATAAAAATTGTTACTAAATATGTTGTAAAAAAAATCAAAATGTATTAAAATATACTTGCAGACACTATCTTTATAGGTTTGACGTTTACGTATTTTTTATTTTTCTTACGTGTATCTTTTAGAACGCGATTGGAGGCTATTATGAAAAAAGGTTATTTTACCGCAAGGCAAATTACTGGGATAGCAATATTACTTGCTTTAGTTATCGTTTTACAAACTACGTTTGGTTCTATACCTATAGGCGCAGTTACGCTTAACTTTACACTTATCCCGATAGTGCTTGGCGGTATTTTATTTGGTAGCGTAGCAGGGGCAATTTTAGGTTTTGCTTGTGGCGTGATAGTGTTAATTCAAGTTATGATGGGTGGTAATCCGTTTTACACTTTAATTTGGGCTAACGACCCTATCGTAACAACTTTAACTTGTATCGTTAAAAGCACAGTTGCAGGTTATATTGGTGGCTTAGCGTATACTTTAATTAAAAATAAAAATCCGATTGTTGCAGTATTTGTAGCATCGGCAATAGTACCTATTGTAAACACTTTACTTTTTATCGTAGGTTGCTTATTTATGTTTAATTCAGTTCATACAATGGCTGGTGGCGAAAACTTACTTAAATTTATTCTTGTAGGTCTTGTAACGTTTAACTTTTTTATTGAACTTGCAATCAATCTTATTTGCGCACCAACAATAAACAGAATTTTAAAAATCATTAAAAGGGGATAAAGTTTATGCTTTTATGTATAGACGTAGGCAATACTAATATTAAATACGCAGTATTTAACGGCGAAAAATTAGTTGCATCTTACCGCGTTTCTTCAAGGCGTACGCGTACGGCTGACGAATACGGTGCTGCACTTATAAATCTTTTAAATAGTTCAAATATTCAAGTTACGGATATCAGCGGTATTATTTTATCATCGGTTATTCCGTCGCTTAACTATACAATTATCCATATGTGTGAATACTTCTTTAAAATCACACCTATGACTATTTGTGCAGGTATTAAAACGGGCATAAATATCAAAGCGGATAATCCTAAAGAAGTAGGCGCGGATATCATTGCAAACTGTGTTAGCGCATTTAAAAAATACGGTGACGGCAAACCTATGGTTGTTATCGACTTTGGTACGGCAACTACTTTTGATATTTTAACGGGAACAGGCGAACTTATCGGCGTTGTAATTGCTCCTGGTATTAAAACTTCGCTTGAAGGTTTAGTATCTAACACCGCGCAACTTCCTATGATAGAACTTGAAGCACCAAAAAGCATCATTGCTAAAAATACTCAAACTTGTATGCAAGCGGGTATTATTTTCGGTTTTGCGGGCTTGGTTGAAAACATCGTTAAAAGAATTAAAAAAGAACTTGGCGTAACTGAAATTTCTGTAACCGCTACAGGTGGTATGGGCGAAATTATTGCAAAAGAAGTTTCTTGCATAACACGTATTGATAGAATGTTAACGCTTGAAGGTTTAAGAATTATTTACGAAATGAATAAAGGACGTTAATCGTTATGAAAACTGTTAAAATCGGCACAACCGTTATAGGTGGTGGCAACAAAATTGCCATACAATCTATGACTAATATTGCAACCGCTAAGGTAGACGAAGTGGTTAGTCAAATCAACGCTTTAAAAGACGCTGGCGCTGATATCGTTAGGCTTGCCGTAAAAGACAGTTTAGACGCTGACGCTATTAAAATTATCAAACAAAAAACGGATATTCCACTTGTTGCGGATATTCATTTTGACTATAAACTTGCTATTCAATCAATAGAAAACGGTATTGATAAAGTGCGCATTAACCCTGGTAATATCGGCAGTGAAGAAAATATTAAAAAGGTAGCCGATTGTTTAAAAGCGCATAAAATTCCTGTTAGAGTAGGCTCTAATACTGGTAGTATAGAAAAAGAGTTTTTAAAAAAATACGGCAAAAATGAGATTTCGCTTGTTGAAAGCGCGCTTAAAAACGTTTCGGCTCTTGAAAAGTACGGCGTTAACGATATTGTTATTTCAACTAAGGCAAGTAACGTACCGCTTACCGTAAAGGCGTATAGATATTTAGCGTCTAAGGTTGATTATCCACTTCACGTAGGCGTTACCGAAGCGGGTACATACGAAAGCGGTATTATTAAAAGTTCGGTTGGTATAGGCGCATTGCTACTAGACGGAATAGGCGATACTATAAGGGTTAGTTTAACCGCCGACCCAGTTAAAGAAATTTACGCGGGTAAAAAGATTTTAAGGGCGGTAGGTCTTGATAACGATTATGCCGAAGTTATATCTTGCCCAACTTGCGGTAGAACTGAATACGATTCTATAGGGCTTGCAAACCGAATAGAAGAATTAACTTCAAACATTAAAAAACCTTTAAAAATTGCCGTTATGGGCTGTGTTGTAAACGGGCCTGGCGAAGCAAAGGATTGCGATATCGGAATAGCCGGTTCTAAAGAATTTTGCGTTATTTTTAAAAAGGGTGAAATCATAAAAAAAGTGCCGTTTTGCGATGCGGAAAAAGAATTTATTAAGGAACTAAAAAACATTGAGTAATTTTGCAGACAACTTACTTTCACAATTAAAAAAAATCGACGATAGTTTAGGTGATATTCGCCTTTCATCTGCGGTTTATAATTCAAATTTAGGTAGGTTAGAGATAACTTGCGTAAGCGACGTTGCGGTAAATAGCGACGGCGTTGAGTTTTTAACTAATTCTTTCAAAAAACAACTTCCTGTAGCAGTGGACGTTTTTGTTGATTGTAAAAAATCAATTTGTGATAAACAAATAGCAAAAACAGCAATTTATAAATACATTTGCGATAACTGTTTTGCCGTTGCGCATCTTATCGAAGAAAGCGATATTAAAGTTTTAAGCGCTGATAAAACGGTTACTTACGAAATTTCGTTAACCAACGAAATTGCCGATTTTTTTGCAAGAACTTCCGTTATGCAAGAATTAGAAGAGTATTTACGTAGAAATTTTAGCAATAATTTTGACGGTAGAATTTTAAACGTTCAAAAGCAAGAAAAAACCCAAGAATTTGAAATAGAAACGGTTACGGGCGATAGTTTAGAAAGCGCTTATACACGCTTTATCAAAGTAAGTAGCGTAATGAAATATTGCGATGATAAACTTTACGATATGGCTACGTATATTGCCGATGGCGAAAATACTTTAGGTCCTGTATATTTTGCGGGTATCGTCGTTTCTAAAGAAGAAAGACAAAGTAAAAACGGCAATACGTATTATATTCTTACGCTTGACGATAAAAGCGGTAAAATTAGCGGAAGATTTTTCACGCGTGATAAAAATAAACTTAAAAAACTTGAAAAAGTTGAAGTTGGTAGCATAATTATCGTTAGGGGCGAAAACGATCTTTTCAACGATAGGCCAAGTTTAATGATTAGGGGATTTCATTTCTGTGAGTTCCCTGAAAATTATAAGGTTATTGAAAAGCCGTCTAAACCAATACCAAGTAAGTACACTTTAGTTTTCCCTAAACAATCTGAAATAACTAAGCAAGATAACTTCTTTACCGAAGAATTTGAATATCCAAGCGAAGTTAAAAACACCGTTTATACAGTTGTTGATATTGAAAGTACGGGTACTGACGTTTTAAACGATAAGGTTACCGAAATCGGTGCGGTAAAAATAGTTAATGGTAAAATTGTAGAAGAATTCCAAACTCTTATTAATCCCGAAGTGCATATTTCTGATAAAATAGTTCAGCTTACTGGAATTGACGACGAACTTGTTAAATTTTCGCCAACGGTTGATAAGGTTTTTCCTGACTTTATGAAGTTTTTAGGCGATAGCGTTTTCGTTGCACATAATGCCGACTTTGACTATAGGTTTTTAAAAAACGTAGGTAAATCGCTTGGTTACTTAATAAAGAACGATTGTATTGATACGCTTGCGCTTTCAAGAAAGGTTTTACCGCAATTATCACACCATAAACTTAACAACGTTTGTGATTATTACGGTATAGTTTTCCATCACCATAGGGCACTTTCCGACGCATTTGCCACCGCAGAAATGTTTTTGGAATTAAAAAAGACCCAGTCACAACAAACGGTTAATAAATAACAAATGAAATACTGTGTAATACTTTGAAACCGCCCTTGAAAAGATGTATACTCTTATCTTCGGGCCGTTATCTCGTCTTACTTGCATTTGATTTGCTATTTTAAAATTAACCTAATATTGTAACTGGTTCTTAAAAAAAAGGATAAAAAATCGTATAATTAATGAAAAACGCTTGCATAAATAAAATATTTATGATAATATAATTATAGTAAATTTGACTTGCTTGAATTTGAGAGTGGTTCGCCACTCTCAAATTTGTTTTATAGGGGGTATATATGAAGGCTAAACCTATTCAAGAAATAATAGATTTTTTAACGCCTTACGCTACAACTTTAAATCTTGAAATTGTAGAAGTAACGTTTAAAATCACAAAAGACCCACAACTTACCATTTATATTGATAAGGACGGTGGCGTTGACCTTAACACTTGTGAAGCGTTTCATAATTTAATAGACGCTCCGATTGATGAATTTGACCCATACCCAGCGCCTTACACTTTAAACGTTTCAAGCCCTGGTATTGATAGGCCTTTCAAAACGGATAAAGACTTTTTAAAGCGTATCGGTAAGGAAGTTGAAGTTAAACTTTACGCACCCGTTAAAGGTCAAAAGTACTACGAAGGTATTTTAAAAGAATACGATGGTAAAAACGTTGTAATTTCGGTTAATAATGAAGATATAAAACTTGAACTTACAAGAATTTCAAAAATAAACGAAGCAATTAAATTTGATTAAAACTTAGGTTTTAATTTTAAAATAAGAAATTTTAATACTTTTACAAGGAGTAAATTATTATGGTAAATAAGGATTTTTATGCCGCACTTGAAGAAATATGCGCGAGCAAGGGGATTGAAAGACAAGCGTTTTTAGATACTTTACAAAACGCGTTGACTTCAGCATACAAAAAATACGCGGGCGACGCGTGTGACGTTGTTATTAAATACAACGAAGAAAAATGCGCTATTAAATTCTACGCAGTTAAATCTATCGTAGAAGAAGTAGTAGACCCAGATAAAGAAATTTCTTTAGTAGACGCTAAAACTTACAAAAAAAGTTACAAACTTGGCGATACTTTTGAAAAAGAATTCGTTCCAAAGGACTTTGGTAGAATTGCCGCTCAAACTGCAAAACAAGTTGTTATGCAAAAAATTAGGGAAGCAGAAAGAAACAACAGTATTTTAGAGTTTGAAGATAAAGAAAACGAAATTCACTCTGCTATCATTAGAAAAGTTGAAGCAGGTAACGTTTACGTTGAACTTTCTGGCGCTCAATTTGACGGCGTAATGCTTCCACAAGACCAAATCCCTGGCGAAAAATACGAAGTTAATGGTAAAATTACCGTTTACGTTAAAAGAATTAGAACTGTTGGTAGAACAACTCAAGTTCTTGTTTCAAGAACTGCACCGGGCTTAGTTAAACGTTTCTTTGAAAACGAAGTTCCTGAAATCAGGCAAGGTGTTGTAGTTATCAAAGCCGTTTCAAGGGAAGCAGGTCAAAGAAGTAAAATCGCTATTTACAGCGAAGACCCACAAATCGATGCAGTAGGCGCTTGCGTTGGTAACAAAGGTGCAAGGGTTAACGCCGTTATTGAACAATTAGGCGGTGAAAAAATCGATATTATTCCTTGGAGTGAAGACCCACTTGAATTTATTGCTAAGGCATTAGCACCTGCTAAAGTGTTAAGCGTAACCGCTATTGATGAAAAATCTGCAAGAGTTATCGTTGCTGATGATAAACTTTCACTTGCTATCGGTAGAGATGGTCAAAACGCGCGCTTAGCCGCTAAACTTACAGGCTGGAAGATTGACGTTAAGTCTGAATCTAAAGCAATGGAAGAAATGGCAAGCGAAACCGTTGAAGCACCTGTAGATGAAATTAACGAATAATTCATAAATCCACTAAGAATTTAAGACAAATCTTGATATATGAGGTAAAAGGCAATATGGCTGAAAAGAAAGTTCCTATGCGAACTTGCATTGCTTGTAGGCAATCAAAACCTAAAAAAGAACTTATTAGAATAGTAAGAAACAAAGACGGGGAATTCTTCGTAGACCGCACTGGTAGGCTTAACGGCCGTGGTGCATACGTTTGTGATGATAATGCTTGTTTTGAAAAGATTATCAAACGCAAACTTTTAGGTCACGCTTTTGAAGTAGAAGTACCCGCTGAAGTTTACGCTTCTATTGAGGAGGGGCTTTTTGGAAAAAAAGAGTAAGGTTTTAACCTTTATAGGTTTTGCTTTAAGGACAAGGGGTGTAAAGTGCGGTGTTAACGCGGTTGCTACCATAAAAGGTGGTTGCAGTGTTATGATACTTTGCAAAACGGCAAGCGATAACGCGTTTGACGATGCCGTTAAACTTGCTAAAAAACTTTCGGCAAAACTGTATATTAGCAAAAAATATCTTATTGAAGAGATTGTAGATAAACCAAATTGCAAATTGATAGCAATAACTAATAAAGAACTTTCAAAGGCTATTATAGAAAATATCAATGAAGATTTTGCCTTGTATTCGGGAGGTTACGGTAATGAGTATTGAAGAAAAGAAAGAGAATTATCTTAGCATAAAAACTATAAATCAATTAAGAAATAAATCTAATGGTGGTGACGATGCTACCGTTGTTTTAGGCGAAGTAAAAAAACAAATGAAAGCGGTTGGTAAACTCATCGAAGAAAAAAACCGCGCTTTTATAGCAAAGAAAAAAGAATTAGAAGAAGCGTTAAAGGCTCAACAAGCGGTTGAAGTTGAAGTTAAAGAACAACCAGCACCTATTGTTCAAGAAAAAGAAGAGTCTAAAAAAGCCAAGGTTGAAAAAGTAGAAACTCCTATCGTTAAAGAAGAAAAGGTAGAAGTTAAAGAAGAAATCAAAGTTGAACAACCAAAGGTTGAAGAAGTAAAAGCGGAAGTTAAAGAAGAATCTGTTTCTAAACAAGAACCAGAAACTCAAGAAGAAAAACAACCGCAAATTATACCTACTTCAAACCCTAATATTTTCATTATCGATGGTAAAAGGGTATACGTTCCTACTAAAAAAGAACCACCTAAAACAAGCGAAAAACCACAAAGACCACAAGGTGATAAAAAACCGTTTAATAAAAACGGCGAAAGAAAACCTTTCGACCCTAACGCACCTAAGCGTGAATACGTTCCAAACGGTGAAAAACGCCCTATGGGTGCTAAACCAAGCGGTGATAAAAAGCCGTTTACTCCTGCATTTACTCAACAAACTTATATACCTAAAGATGCGGGTAAACAACAAAATAATAAGAAAAAGAACGTAGAAAAGAACAACTACGAAGATAAAAAAGTAATCAATAAAAAATCACTTATCAAAGGTCAAGTTTCTATGGACGACTTTGATGAAGATAAAACTGGTTACAGAAAAGTTAGAAAGGCTAAAGATAAACGCCAAGAAACTGCAACAACTACCGTTAAGATTGAAAAGGCTGTTATCAATAAAGAAATTATTCCTATTAAAGAACTTTCTGAACTTTTAGGTATTCAAGCAATTGAAATTACAAAACGCCTTTTCAAAGAAGGTATTTTAAAAACTATTAACGACTCTATCGACTACGATACAGCAGGTTTTATCGCTGCGGGTTTAGACATTGAACTTGAACTTAAACTTGATAAAACTGCTGAAGACGTATTAAGCGAAGGCTTTAAAGAAGAAGATGAAAACGATGCTAACCTTATCAAACGTTCGCCAATCGTTACCGTTATGGGTCACGTTGACCACGGTAAAACTTCGCTTCTTGATAGAATTAGAAATGCAAACGTTACAGCGGGTGAAGCGGGTGGTATTACTCAACACATCGGTGCTTACACCGTTAGCATTAACAATCAATCAATTACTTTCCTTGATACTCCTGGTCACGCGGCGTTCACCGCAATGAGAGCAAGGGGTGCTCAACTTACCGATATCGCGGTTATCGTTGTTGCTGCCGACGACGGTATTATGCCACAAACTATCGAAGCAATTCACCACGCGAAAGCAGCGGGCGTAACTATCATTATTGCCGCTAACAAAATTGATAAGCCAACTGCCGATATTGAAAAAGTTAAAAAAGGCCTTGCCGACCAAGAAATTTTAGTAGAAGAATGGGGTGGCGACGTTGCGCTTGTTCCAGTATCTGCTAAAACAGGTCAAGGTATTGAAGATTTACTTGAAAACATTATCGTTGCTGCCGAAATCAAAGAACTTAAAGCAAATCCTGACCGTATGGCTAAGGGTATTATCGTTGAAGCAAAACTTGATAAAGGTAAAGGTCCTGTTGCTACCGTTCTTGTACAAAACGGTACGTTAAAAGTTGGCGACTACTTAGTTGCAGGCACTATTACTGGTAAGGTAAGAGCGATGATTGACGATAAGGGTAGAACTGTAAAAACTGCAGGTCCATCTACTCCTGTATCAGTACTTGGTTTAGAATCTGTTCCTAATGCGGGCGATAGTATCTTCGCTGTTGAAGAAGCAAAACTTTCTACACTTGTAGCAAGCGAAAGAAAGAACAGAGAAAGAGAAGAAATGATTAGAGACCAACAAAAAGTATCTTTAGACGACTTATTCTCTAAAGTATCTTCTGGTGATCTTAAGAACTTAAATCTTATCGTTAAAGCCGACGTTCAAGGTTCGGTTGAAGCGGTAAAACAATCACTTGTTGAACTTTCTAACGAAGAAGTTAAAGTTAACTGTATTCACGCTGCAGTAGGTGCTATTTCTGAAACCGACGTAAGTTTAGCAGATTCATCTAACTCAATTATTATCGGCTTTAACGTAAGACCTGATAGTAAAGCAAAAGCCCTTGCAGAACAAAGCAAAATTGATATTAAACTTTATCGCGTAATCTACGAAGCGATTGAAGATATCAAAAAAGCCCTTAAAGGTATGCTTGCACCTAAACTTGACGACGTATATCTTGGTAAAGCAGAAGTTCGTGAAACTTTCAAAATTACAGGCGTTGGTATGGTTGCAGGTTGTTACGTTACTGATGGTAAGATTTTACGTAGTGGTAAACTTCGTATTTACCGTGACGACGTTATGATTTGTGAAGGTAACGTATTACAACTTAAACGTTTCAAAGATGACGTTAAAGAAGTTCAACAAGGCTATGAATGTGGTATGTCGATTGAAAACTTCAACGATATTAAAGTTGGCGATTTCATCGAATGTTACACTGTTCAAGAAAGAAAAGATTGATAAGACGTTCCCCGTAAGATTTTTGTCTTGCGGGAAACTTTTATAAGGAATTTAAATATGAAAAGTAAAAGAGGACAACGCTTAAATAGCGAATTCCGTAAAAATATTTACGACGTTATTAAATACGACCTTAACAATCCTTTAATTACTGAAATGTTCTCAGTAACCGAAGTTGACGTTTCGCCCGATATGAAAAACGCTAAAGTTTATATTAGCGTGTATTCTACCGACCAAGCAAAAAAGAAAAATACGTTTGATGCTATCGTTAATTCGGCAGGGGAAATAAGAAGATGTTTATGCAGTAAAATGCATATAAGATACGTGCCGGTTTTAAGGTTTTATGAAGACGGCGCGCTTGAATACGGCAATAAAATCGATATGATTTTAAGCACTATTACTTACGGAGAAGAAAATGACGATAACTGAAATTTCAAGTCAAATACTAAAACTTAATAAGGTATTGATTTTTAGCCATAACCGTCCAGACGGGGATACCGTTGGTTCGGCTACGGCTTTAAGGCTTGCACTTTTAAAACTTGGCAAACAAGTAGATTTAGTTTGCGATGCCGATATCCCTGAAAAGTTTTTTATCGTTAAAGGCGCTAACTGTTATTTAAGAACTGAAGCCGTTACTGACACGTACGATGGTTTTATCGCGGTTGACTGTTCTACAAGTTCAATGTTTAACGGTGCGTATAATCTTTTTTGTAAAAATAAAAACAATTTTAATATAGACCACCACGTTTCTAACTCTAAATACGCTAAATACAACTATGTTGTTGATAAAGCAAGTTGTTGCGAAAATTTATTAGACGTAATTGAAAGTTTAGGCGTTGAAATTGATGAAGATATTGCAAATTGCTTACTTTTAGGTATCGTTACCGATACCGGCAATTTTGCGCACTCAAACGTTACGTCTCAAACGCTTGAATACGCTTCAAAACTTGTTGCAAAAGGCGCAAATTTACATTTAATATCTCAAAAAATGTTTAAAGACCAATCAAGAATTCGCGCTACTTTATATGCAAGAACAATATCTAATATTAGGTATTTTCTTGATGATGCTTTGGCAATTATCACTATAACTAAAAAAGATTTAGAAGAGTGTAACGCGGTTGATACTATGACGGAAGGTTTTATAGACTTTCCGCTTACGGTTAGAACTGTTGAAGTTGCTATTTCTATACTTGAAGTAGGCGAAAAACGCTATAAAATTAGTTTTAGAAGTAAAGGCAAGGTAAACGTTAACGAAA
The DNA here is from genome assembly GCA_045613025.1 of Christensenellaceae bacterium. Classification (GTDB taxonomy): domain Bacteria; phylum Bacillota; class Clostridia; order Christensenellales; family Borkfalkiaceae; genus HGM11412. The sequence goes on from JAZLAE010000032.1 coordinate 35,062, forward strand.
TCGCTTCAATTTACGGCGGTGGTGGACATATTTTAGCCAGCGGAGCAATGCTTAACGGCTATTTAGAAGACGTTATAGATAAACTTGTTTATAACGTAAAACAAAGGTTATAATGAACGGATTTATTAACTTTTACAAGCCAAGCGGGGAAAGTTCTGCTAAGGCTATAAGTAAAATTAAAAAGAAATTTAAAGGCGAAAAAATAGGTCATATGGGAACTTTAGACCCTATGGCAAGCGGTGTTTTACCCGTTGCAATCGGTAAGGCTACAAGGCTTTTTGATTATCTTCTTGATAAAACTAAAATTTACCGTGCAGAGTTTACTTTTGGATATGAAACAGACACGTTAGACTCTGAAGGCGTTATAATAAAAAACGGTGGTAAAATACCTGCATTCGAAGAAGTTGTAAACGCGTCAAATTCGTTAGTTGGCGTAATCGACCAAATACCACCCGCTTATAGTGCAAAAAACGTTGCGGGTAAAAGAAGTTATCAACTTGCAAGGCAAGGTAAACAAGTAGATTTACCGCCTAAAACGGTAGAAATTATTTCAATCACTCCCGAAAAAACTGATAAACCCGACACTTTTTCATTTTTAATAAAATGTAAAGGCGGTACATATATTAGGGCAATAGCGCGCGATATAGCCAAAATGTTAAACACTTACGCTACTATGACTGCACTTATTAGGGAAAACAGCGGTGGTTTTGATATTTCAACTTCGCTTAAAATTGATGAAGTTATAAGTATGCAAGACGTTACCCCTGTTTTAATAAAACCAGATAGCGTTTTATCGTTTGATACTATTGATTTAACTAATAATCAAGAAGCGGATTTAATAAATGGTAGACCTTGTAAGGTTGATAAAATTAACGGGTTATACAAAGTATATTTTAACGGTTGCTTTTACGGTGTAGGCATCGTAGAAGATGAAAATTTAAGGTTAAAAGCATATTTAAAAGACTAATATGGATATTGTTGAATACGGTTTAAAACTTAATTGCGATTGCGTTTTGTGCTTGGGGTATTTCGACGGAATACACCTTGGTCACACTGCGCTTATAAATAAGGCTAAAGAAATTGCTAAAACTCAAAACGTTAAACTTGCAGTTTTGCTTTTTACCGGTGGAAAAAACAGTAACGGCGACCTTTTTACCTTTGAAGAAAGGCTTATAAAATTAAAAGCGCTTGACGTCGATATCGTAATTTATAAAGAGTTAAACGAAGATTTTAAAAACACTAACGCCGAAGATTTTTTATGTGATTTAACTTCATTTTATAACTTAAAAACAGTAGTTACGGGTGCAGATTTTACCTATGGTAAAAATGCTAAAGGCAACGTAGATACTTTAAAAGAATTTATGCGTAGTAAAGGTATTAACGTTTTAACTTTCGACCTTGTTTTAGACGGCAACGAAAAGGTTTCAACGCGTGATATTAAATCTTTATTAAATGAAGGCAATATCGTAAAAGCAAATCAACTTTTAGGCGCAAATTACTTTATTCGCGAAAGGGTTGTAAAGGGCAAGCAAAAGGGCAGAGAACTTGGTTTTCCTACCGCAAATATGCTTGTAAGCCCAGAAAAAATGAAGATAAAAAGCGGTGTTTATTTAACCCTTTCTATCATCGATGGTAAGGTTTATCCTGCAATATCTAACGTTGGCGCGCAGCCTACTTTTGACGGCGAAAATTACGTTATAGAAAGTTATTTTAAAGGTTATAGCGGGGATTTATACGATAAGATTTTATCGGTGTACTTTGTTGACTTTGTAAGGGATATTAAACGCTTCAATACTGAAGAAGAATTAAAAACACAACTTAAAAAGGATTTAGAGTTACTTAAATGATTAAATTTGGACAAAGCGGAAACAGTTTTTTATACGGCGAAGCAGGTTTTAACGATAGTTTACACTCAGCAAAATGGGCTAAAGAAATGGGTCTTGACTGCTTTGAATACTCTTTTGGTAGGGGTGTAAATTTATCTAAACAAAAAGCCGAAATTATCGGTCAATCTTTCAAAAACGAAGGGGTAGAATTAAGCGTTCACGCCCCTTACTTTATAAACTTTGCAGGGCTTGATGAAGAAAAAATCCAAAACTCTTACGGCTACGTGTTAGATTCTATTGAATTTGCAAAGATTATGGGCGCTAAAAGGGTTGTTTTTCACCCGTCAACTCAAGGTAAATTAACCCGCGAAGAAGCGGTAAATTTAACTAAACAACGTTTGCAAATTTTAGCAGATAAAATCTACGAAAGGGGCTATGACGATATGCTTGTTTGCCCTGAAACAATGGGTAAATCGGCTCAAATAGGAACTCCGCAAGAAATAGCAGAGTTTTGCAATATCGCGCCTTTTTACGTGCCTTGTATCGATTTTGGCCACGTTAACGCAAGAACTAACGGTTCGCTTAAAACAGCGCAAGATTATTTAGACGTTTTAAACTTAACCGAACAAATTGCGGGTAGGGATAAACTTGAAAAACTCCATATCCATTTTTCTAAAATTATGTATACCGCTAAAGGCGAAGTTAAACATTTGACCTTTGATAGCGATAATTTTTACGGCCCTGACTTTGAGCCTATGCTTCAAGCATTAAAAATAAAAAATATTGAGCCATATATCGTAAGTGAGTCGGCTGGAACACAAGATATTGATGCAAAAGCAATGAAAACTTACTATTTTAGTTTATAAATAACCTAAAATCGCCTTGACTAAACTTGTTATATATGTTAATATATAAAAGGAATTGTTATGTATACGCGTAAATATTCGGTAAATATTATAACTGATAGCGATTTAATTAGGTATTTTACCTGCTTTGACGCTGACGACGGGTTTTTAATTTTGCAAGATGACAAAAAGTTTTTATTTGTTGATAACAGGTATTACTTTGCTGCAAAATCTCAAGCAAAAGCGCAATGCGTGCTTTTAAATGAAAACTCACTTTCTCAGTTTATTAATGATAACAACGTTAAGTTTGTAGGTATTGTTTACGAATACACAACTGCAAGTTTTTTAGATAAACTTAAAGGCTTAAACGTTGAAATTTACGATTGTAGTGAGTATATATTTAATTTAACTTCCGTAAAAACTGATAGCGAAATTGAAGTTATAAAACAATCGTCGATTATTGCAGAAAAATCTTTTTATCAACTTCTTCCTTTAATTAAAGAAGGGGTTAGCGAAAAAGATTTAAAAGCGGAACTTGAATATTTAATGGCTAAAAACGGGGCGGATAAACCATCGTTTAACACCATTATTGCATTTGGTGAAAATTCGGCAATTCCGCACCACAAAACTTCTAATGCAAAACTTAAAAATAATCAACCAGTACTTATTGATTTTGGCTCATTATACGGCGGTTATTGTAGCGACATGACAAGAACTTTGTTTTTCGGTACGCCTACTGAAGATTTTTTAAAAGTTTACGATGCTGTTAAAACGGCACATTTAACGGCTTTTAATAAGATAACGGCGGGTATAACTGGTAAGGTTGCTGATGGTTATGCGCGAGAAGTTATAACTAACTACGGCTATGGTGAGTATTTTACTCACAGTTTAGGTCACGGCATTGGTGTTAAAATTCACGAATCACCAAGGCTAAGCATTAAAAGTGATTACGTTTTAAAGGACGGAAACGTCTTTTCAATCGAACCTGGCGTTTATTTAAACGGTAAGTTCGGTATAAGAATAGAAGATACGGCTTATTTAGTTAATGGCAAGTGCGTATCTATGATGACAAGTGATAAAAATCCGATAATTTTATAATCGGTAATATAAAAACTATTTTCAAGGAGAAAATTATTATATGGTATTAGCAGGCGATTTAAGAAAAGGTGTAACTATTGAATACGATGGTAAAATTTTTACTGTAGTTGATTTCTTACACGTAAAACCAGGTAAAGGTGCGGCTTTCGTTAGAACGACTTTAAAAAACGTTATTGACGGTAAAGTTTTACAAATCACTTTCAACCCAACAGAAAAGTTTGAAAATGCAGTTATCGAAACTAAAAAGATGACTTATTCGTACAACGACGGCGAACTTTACTACTTCATGGACGAAGAATTTAACATGGAACCACTTGATTATTCACAAGTAGAAGATGCTTTACAATATATCAAAGAAAACGACCCTGTTACCGTTAAATTCTATAAAGGTAAAGCGTTCTCAGTAGATTGCGAAAACTTCGTTGAATTATTAGTAACTGAAGCAGAACCAAGCGTTGCTGGTAACACTGCTACAAACGCTACTAAACAAGTTAAACTTGAAACTGGTATTTACATTCAAGTTCCTATGTTCGTTAACGAAGGCGATACAATCCGTATCGACACAAGAACTGGCGACTACATGGAAAGAGTTAAAAAATAATAGGATTAACCGCCTGACAGAATTTACACTGTCAGGCTTTCGCTTTTTATGAAAACTGTAATTGTAACTGGTGCTTCCCGCGGGATAGGTCGCGCGGTGGCTATTAAATTCAAACAAAATAATTATAACGTTTTAGGTACTTACTTAAATTCTCAAGCCGAAGCCGTATTCTTAAAGGAAAATTACGGTATTGATATGCTACCGTTAAACGTTGCCGATAGCGATAGCGTTAAAAACCTTTTTGATTACGCTACTAAAAACTACGGCGGTATTGACGTTGTTATAAATAACGCGGGCATATCTAAAAAACAAAAGTTTATTTTAGACGTAACTGAAAAAGAATTTGATGAAATTATGTCAATAAACGTAAAGGGTGCGTTTAACGTTTTAAAAAATGCCGTTGATAAAATGCTATATAGCGGTGGCAAGATTATTAACGTTTCTTCAATCTACACTTTAAATGGTGGTAGTTGTGAAGCCGTATACACCGCCTCAAAATACGCTTTAAACGGCTTGTCTAAGGCGGTAAGTCAAGAAGTTGCAAACTCTAATTTAGAGGTTATAACTGCTATTTTAGGTCTTATTGATACGGATATGAATAAACACTTAACGTTTGATGAAAAACTTGAGTTTGTTAAGGAAATTGGGCTTAAAGATATTCCTACTGCTGAAAGTGTTGCGGATAAAATTTTTGATATTGTTGACACAAAAACAAACCAAAACGGCAAAGAATTTAAAATTTTTACGGGAAATTTGTAAAATATTTTTTTAAAAAAAGGTTTTTTTACATTTATTTAGTATAAATAAAGTAAAAGGGCTTAAAGGACTACTATGAATCTTCCATTAAAAGAAAAAATATTTGAAAGAGAAAAACAGTTTTTATCAAAATATGCTACTAAATCTAACCAAACGAAAGGCAGGATAAAAACTGAAGAAGAATGCCCTATGCGTACTGAATTTCAACGCGATAGGGATAGAATTATATATTCAAAAGCCTTTATGCGCTTAAAAAATAAAACGCAAGTTTTCTTTTCGCCCGAAGGCGACCATTATATGACGCGTATGACTCATACACTTGACGTTTCGCAAATAGCCCGTTCTATTGCAAGGGGACTTGCATTGAACGAAGACTTAGCCGAAGCAATAGCCTTAGGTCACGACTTAGGTCACACTCCGTTTGGTCACGCTGGTGAAAGGGTTCTTGATAAACTTTCTAAAAAAGGCTTTAAGCATAACGAACAATCGCTTAGGGTTGTTGACGTTTTAGAAAAAGAAGGCAACGGCTTGAATTTAACACAAGAAGTTAGGGACGGTATACTAAATCATAAAATGTCGGGTAGTCCTATGACGCTTGAAGGTCAAGCAGTTTCCCTTTCTGATAGAATTGCTTACTTAAATCACGACGTAGACGATGCCGTTAGGGCAAACGTTATAAGCGTTAACGACTTACCTAAAAAGGTTATTGAAGTTTTAGGCAAAACTTCGCGCGAACGTATAAACACTATGATTTCTTCCGTTTACGAAACAAGTTACGATAAAAATTTCGTTAAAGTTTCTAAAGACGTAGATGAAGCAATGACGGAACTTAGGGCGTTTATGTTCGATAACGTGTATATGATGCCTGCCGCTAAGCGTGAAGAAGAAAGGGCGGGCAATATGTTTTCGGCAATGTGTAACTACTTTACCGCAAACCCTGAAAAACTACCTAAATATTACCAAAAACTACTTGGAAGTTACCCGCTTGATGTAGTTATTTGCGATTACATATCAAGTATGACTGATAGATACGCTATCACAGTATTTAAGTCTATCTTCGTACCAGAGAGTTTTTAGTATAGGCTCTTCAATACCAACGGTTAATAAAGTTCAAATGAAATACTGTGTTAAACTTGATTTTTAATAAAAAGGAAAAACAATGCCAACTTTAAATGAAAAATTCTTAGATGAATTAAAAAGAAAACTAAATATCGTTGACGTTGTAGGTAGATATTGCGTACTTAAAAGGCAAGGTTCATCTAACTACTGGGCAAGATGTCCGCTTCCTGGTCACAGCGAAAAAACCCCGTCGTTTACAGTAAACGAACCAGGGCAGTTTTACCATTGCTTTGGCTGTGGTAAAGGTGGCGACGTTATAAAGTTTATCGAAGAAGTTGAAAGTTTATCCTTTTACGAAGCCGTTAAGTTTTTAGCGGACATTGCTAAAATGGAAATGCCCGAAGAAAGCGGTTTAGATGATGAAATCATTAAAAAGAACAAGCAAAAAAAAGATAGGCTTTATTCTTTAGTAAGGGATACCGCGTTATTCTACGTAAAAACTTTACAAACGCCAAAAGCAAAAGTTTATAGAGATTATCTTGAGAAGCGTGGCATTTCAGAAGAAACCATTAAAAAATTCGGTATAGGCGCATCGGTTGGTTACCAAGAACTTCCTGCTTATTTAAAAGAAAAAGGTTACACTGAAGAAGAAATGCTTGAAACTGGCGTTTGCTCCCGCAATGAAAGGGGTAATCTTTACGATTTTGAAGCGGAAAGGCTAATTATTCCGATTATAAACTCAATGGGCAAGGTTATAGCATTTGGCGGTAGAATTATGGAAGCCAAAGGCTTTGGTAAGTATAAAAACACAAGCGAAACAACCTTGTTTAACAAAAAGCGTACTTTATACGCTATCAACAACTTAAAAGTTGAAAAAAATACCACCAACCTTAAAAACGTAATTATGGTTGAAGGTTATATGGATACAATATCCCTTTACCAAGCGGGATTTAAAAACGTTGTAGCGTCAATGGGTACTTCATTAACCCTTGACCAAGCCAAACTTTTAAAAAGGTATACAGACGTAGTTTTAGTTAGTTACGATGGCGACTCAGCAGGTCAAGGTGCAACGATACGTAGTTTAGAAATTTTTGCCAACGAAGGATTTGAAGTTAAAATAGTTAAACTTCCAGACGGTAAAGACCCTGACGACGTTATTCGCGAATACGGTAGCGAAGGATACCAAAAACTTTTAGATAGTGCCGTGCCACTAATTGATTTCAAGTTCGATTTAATAGCAAACGGCAAAGATTTATCTAATCAGTCGGACAAGCGCAAATACGTTAGCGAAAGTTTAAACTTTATAAGAAGCGTAGGCGACGCGTTTATCCGTGAAGAATTACTTAAAAAGGTAAGGGATAAATCGGGTATTACATACGAATCGTTAAAGCGCGATTTAGAAAACGGCACGGTAACTACTACCGTTAAAGAAGAAATCGTTATACCAAAACGTCCTGTTGGCGATAAAATTATTCAAGCCGAAAGGTTTATTTTATCGGCACTTTTAAATAGGCGTAGTTATACTGAAGATTTTGACGTTAGCGAAGTGTATTTTAACGATGAAATTCGCCAAACTATTGCAGATGAAATAGCGTTTGATTTTATAGACATACCAACGCTTACAAGTAATATCGGCGAAAGTGGCTATGAAGAATTAACGCACGTATTATCCGCTGGCGATAACTTAGTGGATAGTGGCGTAGAAGAAAAATATTTTAAAGATTGCGTTTTGGCTCTTAAAAAAGATAATATTGACAGCGATATTAAGTTACTTAACGCGCAATATTCTGCTGAAACGGATTTAAATAAACGTAAAGATTTAGCAAGGGCAATTTTAAAATTGACTTCTAAACTCAATGAAATAAACGGAGGATAAGATGAGTATTTCTGACCAACAATTTAAAGAAATTATAAGCAAAATCGTAACTGAATCACTTAAAAAAGGTACTATTACTACTGACGAACTTATGGACAAAATGGACAAGTTCAAACTTTCGCCAGAACAAATGGAACAAGTTTACGAAGCATTAAGCGAAAACAAAATAGAAATTATCGATTCTTCTGAAAGGGATAAAGATTTACTTTTATTACAACTTGATAAAGAAATGTCTATGGACGACCCTGTAAAGGTATATCTTAAAGACATTGGTAAAATCCCACTTTTATCAACTGATGAAGAAACCGAACTTGCACAAAAAATGATGGAAGGCAACGAACTTGCTAAACAAAGACTTTCAGAAGCAAACTTAAGGCTTGTTGTATCTATCGCAAAAAGATACGTTGGTAGGGGTATGCACCTTTTAGACCTTATTCAAGAAGGTAACTTAGGTCTTATGAAAGCCGTTGATAAATTCGACTACACTAAAGGTTTTAAATTCTCTACATACGCTACGTGGTGGATTCGTCAAGCAATTACAAGGGCTATTGCCGACCAAGCAAGAACAATAAGAATTCCTGTTCATATGGTAGAAACTATTAACAAAGTAGTTAAAGTATCACGTCAATTACTTCAAGATTTAGGTAGAGAACCAAGCCCTGAAGAAATTGCCGAACATATGGGCATTCCTGTTGAAAGGGTAGTTGAAATTCAAAAAATCGCGCAAGACCCTGTTTCACTTGAAACTCCTATCGGTGAAGAAGAAGATAGCAACTTAGGTACTTTCATCGAAGATGAAAACGCGGCATCTCCAAGCGACGTAGTTGCTTTTTCGATGCTTAAACAACAACTTATTTCTATTCTTGACACACTCACTCCAAGGGAAGAAAAGGTTTTAAGACTTAGATATGGTATTGATGATGGTAGACCAAGAACTTTAGAAGAAGTTGGTAAAGAATTCAACGTTACAAGGGAAAGAATTCGTCAAATTGAAGCAAAGGCTTTAAGAAAGTTAAGACACCCATCACGTTCCAAAAAACTTAAAGAATACCTTGAATAATATGAACCGCTTAGAAGTTTTACTTTCGCTTATACCTAACTGCAACGTGCTTGCCGACGTAGGTTGCGACCACGGTTATCTTTCTAAATATGCGCTTGAAAAAAAACTTTGTAAAAAAGTTATAATAAGCGATATTTCCGCTAAAAGTTTAGAAAAAGCCATTGTTTTATTAAAACCTTACGGTAGCAAGGTGAGTAGTTACGTTTGCGACGGTTTTAAATTATACGAAGGCCAAGCCGATTTCGCGGTTATAGCGGGTATGGGTGGCGAAGAAATTTGCCTTATATTAAAAGGTGTTGAAACTTTGCCAAACGGCTTGCTACTTGCTCCGCAAAAAAACAACGATAAAGTAAGGCGATTACTTATTGAGCTTGGCTATAAAATAACAAGCGATTTTACATTTTTAGATGGTAAGTTTTACGACGTTATCAAAGCCGAAAAGGGCAAAGATAGTTATACCGAAAAAGAATATATCTTTGGTAGGGATAATTTAAAAAATCGTTCAAATGATTTTATCCTTAAACTGAAAAAGGACGAAGCATTGCTTTCACAAGTTCTTAAAAACGACTTAAAAGTTAAACCGAAACTTGATTTAATACGTGAGGTTTTAAATGAAAATTAACGAAATTTTTAATGTTTTAAACGAATATGCGCCTATTGAGTTATCAAACGCCTTTTGCACGGCTATAAACGGTTTCGATAATAGCGGAATAATAGCGCACGTAAGCGAAGATATAACAGGCGCTTTATTTTCACTTGACTTAACGTGTAAAGCGGTTGATAAGGCTATAGAAACAGGGTGTAATTTAATAATTACTCATCACCCTGCAATATACAAGCCGATTTCTTGCCTTAATGACGGCGACGCGCTACTTAAAGCGTTAAACAATAAAATCGGCGTTATATCTTTTCACTTGAATTTAGACGTAGCAAACGAAGGCATAGACTATCAACTTGCTAAAGGCTTAGGTGCTAAAAACCAAGAAATTTTAATTCCGCTTGGCGAAAACGTAGGTTACGGTAGAAAGTTTACAGTAAATCAAACACTTGAAGAAATTGCCGAAAGGTATAAAAAAGAGTTTTCTTCATCAAAAGTTATGGTTTACGGCAACTTAAACGAAAAGGTTGATAAAATGGCAACTTTTTGCGGTGCAGGGCTTGACGAAAGCGAAATTTGCTTAGCAAGTGATTGCGATTTACTTCTTTCAGCGGATGTTAAGCACCACGTTATTTTAAAGGCTTTATCTCAAGGCAAAAAACTTATAGAAGTTACGCATTATTCAAGCGAATTTTACGGATTTAATAAGTTTTATCAAGTTATAAAAGGTAAATTGCAAACTATTAAATGCTTAATTAACGAAGAAAAAGAATATTTATAATTCAACATATAAAATAAATTCGGAGGTTTATTATGAATAAACAATTAGAATTGATATTAGCGTATCAAGACGTAGACAAAGAACTTAAAGTTTTAGAAGATGAACTCTTAAAAAACGAAGATACGCAAAAGTACTATTCAGCAAAAAAGTTTTTAACTACTGTAAACGAAAGTTTATCAGGCTTAGAAAACAAGGCTAAAACAATCGTGGATTCGTACAACCACGCTTTAAGCGAAGCAAAAAAACTTCAAGACGAAGCAAATATATACGCTCAATCGGTTGAATCGTGCGAAAGTGAAGATGAACTTAACTACTACAAGCAAAAATATCAAAACGCTTGTGAAGTTTTAAATTCAGTTGAAAACAAAATCAACGCTTTAACTAAAGAAATGGACGCGCTTTTAAAAGAATTTAATCAATTAAGGGCAAAAACTAAAGAAATGAAAGTTCAATTTGAAGAATGCGGACCTAAAGCAAAAGAATTTGCAGACTCACAAAAAGCAAAAAAACAAGAATTACAAGCAAAACTTGATAAAATAAAAGTCGACATTAATGAAGATTTAATGCAAAAATACTTATCGCGTAGAAAGGATAAAAAATTCCCTATCGTATACGGTGTAGACGTAGCAAAAGGAAACTGTTACTGTCCGTCGTGTGCAACGGGTATGTCAATAAGCGCTATATCCGAACTTTCTACCGGTGATATTAAAGAGTGCGAAAGTTGTAGAAAATTGCTTTATGCAATTCAAAAATAAATTTAACTAAAGAAAAAGGGGATTATTATTATGAAGTTAGATTACAAAAAAACAATACTTGTTGGTTTTGCGTTTTTCCTTATCTCAGCCTTTTGGCAAGCGTACGACAAAACTATACCAATGCTTATGACTTATAAGTTTAATATGACTCAAACTCAGTCTGGTATAATCATGGCGCTTGATAACGTTTTAGCGGTATTTTTACTTCCGCTTTTCGGCGCACTTTCCGACAAAAACAAAAGCAAGTATGGTAAAAGAACTCCGTTCATTTTTATAGGTACTATTTGCGCTATCGTATCGTTTATTTTTATTCCGCTTATCGGTTCAATAGTAGTATTTATCGCAGTTTTATTAATCACACTTATTTCAATGGCATTTTTCCGTTCTCCAGCGGTAGCACTTATGCCTGACGTAACTTGTAAACCACTTCGTTCAAAAGGCAACGCGGTTATCAACCTTATGGGTACTGCGGGCGGTCTTTTAGTTTTAGTTGTAGGCTTATTTATTAAAGTTGGCGAAGATTATATGCAAAACTTCTTCCCATACTACATAATTGTATGTGGCATTATGCTTATCGGCTTAATTGTTTTCCTTTTAACTGTAAAAGAAACTAAATGGGCTAACGAAATGCTTGCCGATACTGAAAAATATTTCCCTGAAACTGAAAATGAAGAAGAAAAGAAAGTAGTTAAATCTATTTCTAAACTTTCTAAACCACAACTTGTTTCTTTACTTTTAATTCTTGCATCAGTTGCACTTTGGTATATGGGCTATAACGCTATTACTTCTAAGTATTCGTTATACGCTGATAGCGTTCTTCACCAAAGTTACGATTTAACTTTATTGATAGCGCAAGCGGGTGCTATTATCGCGTATATCCCTGTTGGTATGATTGCTACTAAACTTGGTAGACGTAAAACTATTTTAGCAGGTGTAATCGGTCTTACTTTATCTTTCTTTATCGCTATATTTATGACTGAACACAGTAGCCCTATCTTTATGTATATTTTATTTGCTATTGCAGGTATTTCTTGGGCAACTATCAACGTAAACTCTTTCCCAATGGTAGTAGAACTTGCTAAAGAAGGTGACGTAGGTAAATATACTGGTTGGTACTATACGGCAAGTATGTCTGCACAAGTTTTAACTCCAGTATTATCTGGTGTAATTATGGATTTAGCAGGTAATATGTTACCGTTATTCCCATACGCGTCAATTTGCGTAGCGCTTGCATTTATTACAATGTTCTTTGTTAAACACGGCGACAGTAAACCTATTGCAAAAAAAGGTTTAGAAGCGCTTGATATCGATGATTAAAAGAATAGTTTAAGTATATTACAACATAAAATTGTAGCAATAAAAGTGGCTAAAAGGGATATTACTATCCCTTTAGTCGCTTTTTTATTTTTGCATTTTACAAAATAAACTGCCGATATATAAAATACCGTTTCTTGACTGCCGTATAGCGCACAAGCGCAAATTGATACGTAACTTGAAGTTCCGTGCGCTTTTATTATTTCGCTTAATAGCGCCAAACTTCCGCTACCCGAAAAAGGTTTTATAATAATTAGTTTAATTAGTTCTTTCGGTATGCCTAAAATTTTAAAAAACGGGCTTAATATATCGATAAAAATTTTACTTAGCCCGCTAACTTCAAAAAGTTCGCTTATTAGTAGTACAGCAACAATATAGGGTAGTAGCGATATTACAAGTGGTACGCTTTCTTTAGCACCGTCAACAAACACGTCGTATACCTTAACTTTTTTTACGGCGCAAAGTATAAAAACTATAATTAAAAATATAGGAATAATAAAATTAGTCATTACCAAAACACCTTAACTAAAATAACGCCTAAAATTGTGGATACAATCGTTGTAATTAGCGTTGGTAAAAACACTATAGACGGGTTATTACTGCCGTATTCTGCAAGTAATTGCATAACAGATAGCGGTAAAACTTGTATAGACGTTGACGATATAACAAACAGCATTAACTTGCCTTTTTCGTTTTGTTTTTCGTCCATAAGGCGCATACTTTCTATTGCCGACGGCGTTGCTATTCCGCCTATTCCAAGTAGGTTAGCCGATAGTGATAACGATATTTCGCTTGCCGTTTCTTCGTTTGTGGTATTAAACAAAAATTTAATAAGTGGCTTAAATAATTTTGTTAGTTTTTTTTGAAGCCCGCAACTTTCAAAAAGTTTAATAAAACCAAGCCAAATAGAGTAAACGGATAGTAAACTTACCGCTAAATTTAACGCTTTGTTTGCGCTTGTAGAAAAAGCCGATAGTAACGCGCTTGGATTAGATATTGTAATTGCAATAATTGATAGGGTAGAAATAACTAAAAATATAACGTTCATAATATAACTTATGAATTTTTATAGTAATTTATCCACTTAATAGTTTTACAAATCTAAAATCTTGTAGTATAATATTTAAGTTAAATATAACTTAAACGTAAAATTTTATAGGAGAGTATTATGGATAACAATAAATTTTACATCACAACCCCAATTTATTACCCAAGTGGTAACTGGCATATCGGTCACTGTTATACTACCGTTGTTTGCGATGCTATCGCAAGATTTAACCGAATGCTTAAAAAGGACGTTTTCTTTTTAACTGGTACTGATGAACACGGTCAAAAAATTGAAAAGAAAGCAAGTGAAATGGGTTTAACTCCTATGGAATTTATCAATCCTTTAGTTGATGGTCTTAAAGAAATTTGGAAAGACCTTGATATTTCTTACGATAAATTTATTCGTACTACCGATGATTATCACGTAAAAAGCGTTCAACATATCTTCAAACAATTATACGATAAAGGCGAAATCTATAAATCTGAATACGAAGGTTGGTATTGTACGCCTTGCGAATCTTTCTGGACTGAATCTCAACTTGTAGACGGCAAATGCCCTGACTGTGGTAGACCGGTTCAAAAAGGCAAAGAAGAAAGTTATTTCTTCCGCCTTTCAAAATACGCTGATAGGATTTTAAAACTCTACGAAGAAAACCCTGAGTTTTTACAACCAAAATCAAGGGTTAACGAAATGGTTAATAACTTCATTAAACCAGGTCTTCAAGATTTATGCGTTTCAAGAACTACTATCAAGTGGGGCATACCTGTAACGTTTGATGAAAACCACACCGTTTACGTTTGGGTTGACGCGTTAACTAACTATATCACGGCGCTTGGCTACGGTATGGATAATAACGAATTATATAACAAATACTGGCCTGCAGATTTACAAATGGTTGGTAAAGAAATCGTTCGTTTCCACACAATTATTTGGCCTGCAATTTTAATGGCACTTGATATTCCGCTTCCTAAACAAGTATACGGCCACGGTTGGTTACTTATAGGTGGCGATAAACTTTCAAAAAGTAAAGGCGAAAATATCAAAACTGAAATTACCGACCCTAAGGAACTTGTTGATAGATACGGGTGCGACGCGCTTAGATATTTCCTTCTTCGTGAAATTCCGTTCGGTAACGACGGTATTTACACTAACGAAGGTTTACTTAAACGTATTAACGGCGATTTATCTAACGACCTTGGTAACCTTGTTTCAAGAACTACCGCTATGATAAACCAATACTTTGGCGGTGTTTTGCAAAATCCAACAGCATACACTGACCTTGATAACGACGTTATCGCACTTGCTAACTCAACTTTAGCGGAAGTTAAAAAGAATATCGAACTTATTGACGTTCCTACCGCTTTAAGCGAAATTTTCAAACTTATTCAACGCGCTAATAAGTATATCGACGAAACTGAACCTTGGAAACTTGGTAAAGACGAAACTCAAAAAGATAGACTTGCAACAGTTATGTACGTTCTTTCTGAAGTTATTAGAATAAGCGCTATTTTATTAAAACCGTTCATCACTAAAGCGCCTGATAAAATCTTAGAACTTTTTGGTATTGACGGCAATAGCGAAACTAACTTTGATAACGTAAAATTCGGCGTTTTAAAGGGTGGTATTTCGGTTGTTAAGGCTCAACCTATATTCCCAAGAATTGACGTTAAAAAGGAAATTGAAGCCATTGAAAAAATGATGACTGAACGCCACAAAGCAAATAAACAACAAGAAAAAAAGGAAGAAAAGAAAGTGGAAGAAGTAAAAGAAGTTAAAGAGCAAATTACAATAGATGAATTCTTTAAAACTGAACTTCGCGTAGCGGAAGTTAAAGCGTGCGAAATCGTTGAAAAATCTAAAAAACTTTTAAAACTTACCCTTGACCTTGGTAATGGCGAAACAAGAACTGTGGCGTCAGGTCTTCAAGAATACTACAAGCCTGAAGAATTAGTAGGTAAAAAGGTGGTTTTAGTTTACAACTTAAAACCTGCTAAACTTTGCGGTATCGTAAGTGAAGGTATGGTACTTTGCGCTGAAAAGGACGGTAAAGTTGTTATCGTTACTCCAGACGGCGATATGCCTGCAGGTGCGGAAGTTTGTTAAACTTTATAGACGTTCACACACACTTAGCGGATAAAAAACTCATTGAGAGTATTGATATTGTTAGGGATAATTATTTATCTCAAGGCGTAAAACTTGTTGTTGATAGCGGTTGCGATATTGAAACTACGCGCATCTGCTATCAAAACGCTTTAAAGTATAACGAAGTTTACTTTACGTCTGGCGTGCACCCTGGTTGCGCAGATAGGTTTAATTTAAACGATTTATCCGTTATTGAAGAGTTTGCAAAACACGATAAGTGCTTAGCGATAGGTGAGTGCGGGCTTGATTATCATTACGATGGCTATGATAAATCAAAACAGTTTGAAGTTTTTGAATGGCAAATTGCACTTGCAAACAAACTAAATAAACCGCTTGTTATTCACGCGCGTGATGCGTGCAAAGATACCGTTGATATTTTAACGGCTAACAAAAATTATTTAACAAATGGTTTTTTAATGCACTGTTTTAGCGAAAGTATTGAAACTGCTAAAATTATGCTTGATTTAGGTGGCTATTTCTCTTTTGGCGGTGTAGTTACTTATAAAAACGCTAAAAGGATAGACGTGGTTAAACAAATACCCGTAGATAGATTGCTTATCGAAACGGACGCGCCATATCTTTCGCCAGAGCCGTTTAGGGGTAAACTTAACGAACCTAAAAACGTTGCAGTTACTTATAAGTTTATAGCCGAAAATTTAGGCTACGAATTAGATGATTTTACTAAACGTATAGAAGATAACTTTAAAATGTTATTTAAAAGGTAAAAATGGATATTAAAAAGGTTTTAAAAAATAACAACTTCACGTTTGAAAAAAGGTATGGTCAAAACTTTTTAACGGACGAAAATTTGCTTTCTGAAATGGTTGAAGGTGCAGGCGTTGATAAAAACTCTACCGTTGTAGAAATCGGTATGGGCGCGGGTACTTTAACAATGCAAATAGCAAAGCGTGTTAAAAAGGTTTTTGGCTTTGAAATTGATACCAAATTAAAACCAATCCTTGCCGAAACGCTTAAAGATTATGATAATATCGAAATTACTTATAACGATATTATGAAAATCAAAACTGAAGATTTAGAAAAACAAATCGGCGGTAAATATACCGTAATAGCAAATTTACCTTACTATATTACAACACCTATTATTATGCGCTTTATCGAAGAAGCCAAAAACTGCGAAAGTATTATAGTTACTATTCAAAAAGAAGTAGCAGAGCGTATTACTGCGGACGCTGGCGATAGCGAATACGGTGCGATAACCGCGTCAATCAACGCGGTTGCCGATAGCGTTATTACAATGTATATAGGGCGTGAAAAATTCTTGCCACCCCCAAACGTTGACTCTGCTGTAGTAAAAATTACTCTTAATAAGGATAAGTACGATATTAAGGATATAAAAGAATATCGCAAACTTATAAAATCGGCATTTTTAATGCGCCGTAAAACACTTGTTAACAATCTTATTAAAGCCTATCCGTTATCACGCGAACAAGTTGAAAATATCTTAACTATGCTTGGTTTTAAAACTGACGTTAGGGGCGAAGACCTTTCTTCACAAGATTACGTTAACTTATATAATGAAATATCAAAATTATGAAAAATTTTAAATTATTAAAAAAATTAAGTGCATTATGTTTAATGCTAATATTAACGGTAACTACTACGTTTGCTTTTGGTTGTGATACGCCAAGTAACGAAAGTAATAGTTCCGTTATTTTAATTTCTATAGACGGTATGCGCCCTGACGCTATCGATAAAACTGAATACGGTAAGTATTTAAAAACTATTTCAACTTACTCTCTTACCGTTCATACGGTAAATCCGTCGATAACCTTACCGTGCCACACTTCAATGTTATACGGCGTTACGCCAAGTGTTCACGGTATAACGTCTAACACCTATACGCCAAGCGAAAATATAGGCAAAAGTGTTTTTGACGTTTTAAATGATAATTCTTTAAAGTCCGTTGCCTTTTATAACTGGAGAGAGTTAGGGGACATAATAAACGAAACGTCAGTTAGTAAAAAAACGTATATAGGCGGTGAAATTCACGGCTGGGAAGAAGCAAATAAGTCGCTTAGTAATGAGTTTATATCATATATAGAAAATAACGAATTCAATTTTGCTTTTTTATACCTTGGTTTTTTAGACGAATGGGGTCATAAATACGGTTGGCTTTCAAACGAATATTTTTATGCCTTAGAAGAAAGCCTTAAAATTGTAAAACAAGTAATAGAAAAAGCGCCTAAAAATACTTCTGTTATTTTAACAACCGACCACGGCGGACACGATTACGGACACGGTTCTACCTTAACTGAAGATATGACTATCCCCCTTTATGCAATAGGCGATAGTTTTGAAAAGGGTAAAGTGTTATCTAACCTTTCAATATTAAACGTTGCGCCAACGGTTTTAAAACTTTTAAATGTTAAAAGTCCAAACACTTGGCAAGAAAAATCAATAATATAATAAAAAAACGCTCCCCAAGGGAGCGTTAATTTTTTTTATTACATAACAGGTATACTTGCAAGATAAATTATATCTTTTCTATCCGCAGCGTCGCCTTCGGCTAAAACAAAGGCTTTTTTGTGGATAATACCACCTGCTTTTTCAACAAGTTTTTCAAGACCGATAAGTGAAGCACCGGTAGAAACAACGTCGTCAACGATGCCAACTTTTTTGCCTTTAATAATATCTACGTCGTGCTTGCTTAAATATAATTTTTGTTCTTGGCCAGTGG
This sequence comes from Christensenellaceae bacterium, assembly GCA_045613025.1. Lineage (GTDB taxonomy): Bacteria > Bacillota > Clostridia > Christensenellales > Borkfalkiaceae > HGM11412. The sequence continues at coordinate 53,519 of JAZLAE010000032.1, forward strand.
TTATTGAAGATTCAATAGTTATTTCAATACCGTCTTGCATATAAAGTTTTTTAGATTTTCTTGCAACGCCGTAGTAGTGTTGGTTAAGTTCCCTTGCGCAAACGTGGCAAAGTTGTAAACCTTTTGATTCGGCTGTAATTAAAACTTCGCAATCGGTTAAATATTTAGCAAGTTCTTTTCCGCAATGTTCAGTCATTTCAGAATTGCCGTGAAGATTGAAAAACGCAATCTTTACGCCCGATGGTAATGGCATTATAGGTAATTCGGCTTTATAGCCTTTAATGTCTAATTTTAAAACGTCACTCATAGTAGATTACCCCTTTATTTTTAATATAAATATTTTATCACAACAGTTTAATAAAGTAAATATCTTTTTCTAAAAATTTTAATCATTTTATCCGCTTTTAACTAATATTCTAATAACGGTGAGTTATGAAAGAATATTTTTTAAGTATTGAAAAAGTTTTAACAGAATTAAATTCTTCAGTTAGCGGGTTAACGGATAGTAAAGTTAATCTTTCTATAAAAAAATACGGCAAAAACGTGCTTACTAAAACTAAAAGCAAAAGTTTATTTAAGCGGATATTAGACGCGCTTTTTGAACCTATGATAGTAATTTTGCTTATTGCCGTTATGATAACTTTAGGCGTAAATATAGGTAAAACTTTAAAGGGTGCAAACGGAGATTTTTATGAGTGTTTAGGCATTTTTTTGGCAATACTAATAAGCGTAGCCTTAACGGTTATTATGGAAGGTAAATCGCAAAAAACCTTTGACCTTTTAAATCAAGTTTCAATGACGTCAACTGTAAAAGTTAGGCGAAACGGTAAAACAACTTTATTGCCGCAAACTCAAGTTGTTGTTGGCGATATTATAATTGTTGAAAGTGGTGATAAAATCGTTGCGGACGGCAGACTTATTAAAAGCCAAAACTTAGAAGTTGATGAATCGATGCTTACTGGCGAATCGGTAGCCGTTAAGAAAAACCACAGTGTAATTTTACCCGAAAACACGCCTATAGCAGATAGGATAAACTGTGTGTATTCAGGTACTTTCGTAACAGGTGGTGATGGAGAAATGATTGTAACGGCAGTTGGCGATAACGCCGAAATAGGTGTTATTTCAACTGAACTTCAAGCAAAAAACGTTATATCTGCTCCACTTCAAGAAAAACTTGATAAACTTGGTAAAACTGTTGCTTGGCTTGGTGGTATTGCATCTTTGTTTGTGTTTATTTTAACGGTAACAAGGCTTTTTGTGACGTCAAACGTTTCCTTTTCTTCTTTGCAAGACGCCTTTTTAAATTCGATTGTATTGATAGTGGCGTCAGTGCCGGAAGGTTTGCCTACAACCGTTGCTATTGCGCTATCACTAAACGTTGTAAAACTGTATAAATCAAACGCTCTTATTAAAAAGTTAGTAGCAACTGAAACTGTAGGTTGCGTAAGCGTTATTTGTAGTGATAAAACGGGTACGCTAACTGAAAATAAAATGCGCGTTATAAAAGTTTTTTACGGCGATAGGTTTTATACGGTAAACAACTTTAACAATCCGTATTTGGCTATCAATATGGCGGTCAATTCAACAGCGGAAATATATGATGATAAAAGCATAGGTCAACCTACCGAAACGTGTTTAATTGAGTTTTTAAAGGATAATCAAAAGTTTGATTACGAAAGTTTACGCGCTAAGTATCAAGTACTGTCGCGCAAGCCTTTTTCTTCGGCTATCAAATATATGTCAACCACGGTTAAAGGCAATATAGATTACTATAAAGGTGCGCCCGAAGTCGTTTTAGATTTTTGTGACCTTTTACCCGAAGAAAAGATAGAAATTTTAAATAGAATTACCGTTGAGCAAGAGTTAGCAAGGCGCGTTTTAGCCTTTTGCCATAAAGAAAACGGCAAAATGTTTTTTGACGGCTTTACGGTTATAGCCGATAGCGTTAGAAAAGACGTATACGCTTCCGTAAATGAGTGCAAAAAGGCGGGGATTTCCGTAAAAATGCTAACTGGCGATAACTTTTCAACGGCGTATTCTATTGCCTATGAATTGCAAATAGTAAAAGATAAAACTGAAGTAGTTAACGCCTTTGATATTGATAGTTTGCCCGATGAAAAACTTAAAAGATTACTTCCTAATATTAAAGTGGTTGCACGTAGCACGCCAAAAACTAAACTAAGAATAGTTAAATTGTTAAAGGAAATGGGCGAAGTTGTTGCCGTAACTGGCGACGGTATAAACGATGCGCCCGCAATCAAGCACGCCGATATCGGCATTGCTATGGGCGGTGGCTCTGAAATCACTAAAGAAGCAAGCGATATCGTTTTGTTAGACAATAGTTTTTCAACGATAATAAAAGCAATTTCGTTTGGTAGAAATATCTTTCAAAATTTTAGGCGGTTTATAACCTTTCAACTTTCAGTAAATGTTACAGCGGTAACTTTTATTATTGTTTCGCTGATTTTAGGTTTGGAAAATCCTTTTACTACCTTGCAACTTCTTTGGATAAATATCATAATGGACGGTCCACCCGCATTAACTTTAGGGCTTGAAAAGGGTGACGGCGAACTTATGAATAATAAGCCAACTAAAAGAAGTGATAGTTTAGTTAGCAAAAAAATGTTTTTTAGAATTATAATCAATTCTTTATATATGTGCTCTGTTTTAATAGCGCAATACAAATATAATTTTATAGGTTGTACAGCCGAACAATTGCCAACCGTAATGTTTAGTTTGTTTATAATCTTTCAACTCTTTAACGCGTTTAACTGTAGGGAACTTGGCAGTAAAAGCGTAGTTAAAAATATAAACAAAAATAAGCCAATGTTAATTGTGTTTTTATTAACGTTTGTTATTCAAATTGTAATATGTGAGTGTTTTAGCGGTCTATTTAAAACGGTATCATTAGGTTTTAATATTTGGGTAAATACAATTTTAACGGCGTTATCGGTAGTTGTTGTATCGGAATTATACAAAGGTTTTTACAAACTTGTTGTTAAAAGCAAAAAAAGTTCTAAAAAATTAGTAAAATCTTTTAATTAAAAAATTTAAAATAGCATAGACTTAGATTATGAGTGAAATTAAAATATCTGAAAGCCTTTTAAAAAGTAATAATATTACCTATATAAACCAAGCGTTAAATGCGGTTATAAATGAAGTTAACGGCAGGGCAGAGATTAAAAAAGATAGAAACAGATGTGAGTTTAAATTGATAGTTCCAAGCGAATATCTTGATTTAATGCTTTTAGAAGTTCAAGATAAAATTGCCGATGTAATTGCCGTTAACTACAAATACGTGTACTTTAAAAAGAATATAAAAATCACTGGTTTAACGGCAAGCGAATACGAACTTTTATTAACCGCGCTAATCTCTGCCGATATTGATGAAGATAAACGATATGCTGTTAAAAAACTTAAATGTTTTAGCGAATATGCTATAGATGGTATTTTTAATTTTAGAATGAAACCGTTAAAGGAAAAATGGAAGGAAATTTTAAGTTATATTCCGTCAGTTTTTCCGCTTGGCGGGTTAAGGGATTTTATCACTTATCTAATAAAGGATAAAGTTGATAAAAAGGTGTATTACGAAAACGGCAAAGTTTACGATAAACGTTATAACGAATTAAACCGTAAAGACCTTTTAGGTGGTGGTAATTTTGAGTATGGTGCTATTAAAGAAATGCTTTTATCGGGCGCGGGTGAAATTGAACTTAGTTCTAAACTTAGCGACGGCGAAGAAAAGTATTTAAAAGAGTTTTACGGCGATAGGGTAATTTTTAACGAAGGATATTTTAATTAGTTAAAATAAGTTGACAAACCTTGTTTTTAGATATATAATGGCAGTACATCTAAATAGGAATTGTTTGGGACAAGTAGCGTATATTAAGCATTTTAAGAGAGTTTACCCTTGGCTGAAAGGTAATAATGCGGGATATGCAGTCGAAACCACCCTTATCTATCCAAAGTTTATGCAAACTTAAAATGCTTAAAGTGGTCAATTATTTGGCAATTAAGGTGGAACCGCGGTCAATACCGTCCTTAGACATATGTCTAAGGATTTTTTATTTGTTTTATTACTACGGAAACCAAAGGAGTTATTATGAAAATTTTATTACCTAACGACAATTTTATTGAAGTTAACGAAAACTCAACTGTTATTGAAACTGCTTTTGCGTTAAGCGAAGGTTTAGCAAGGAACGCTGTTGCGGGCGAAGTTAACGGTGAACTTGTTGATTTATCACACGTTTTAAAAGAAGGCGATTTCGTTAAATTTATTACCCTTAAAGATGAAGAAGGTTTAAAAATTTACCGCCACACTTGTTCGCACGTATTAGCGCAAGCAATTAAAACTATTTTCCCAACTTGTAACTTAGCAATCGGTCCTGTTGTGGAAAACGGTTTTTATTACGATATCGATTTTAAAACACCTATCACAATGGAAGACTTTGGTAAAATCGAAGACGAAATGAAAAAGATTATCAAAAGCGATTTACCTATTGAAAGAATTGAACTTCCAAGGGCAGAAGCAATCAAACTTATGAAACGCTTTAAAGAACCTTATAAAGTTCAACTTATCGAAGATTTACCAGATGAAGCAACTATTTCTTTCTATAAACAAGGCGCGTTTACCGACCTTTGCAGAGGTCCGCACCTTCCGTCTACCGGCAAAATTAAAGCGTTTAAGTTAATGTCTTTAACAGGCGCTTACTGGCGTGGCGATAGCAAAAACAAAATGCTTACACGTATTTACGGTACTGCTTTTGAAAAGAAAAGTATGCTTGACGAATACATTGAAAAACTTGAACAAGCAAAACTCCGCGACCATAACAAAATCGGTAGGGAACTTGGTTACTTTACAACCGTTGATACGCTTGGTCAAGGCTTACCGGTTCTTTTAGAAAAAGGTTCTAAAACTATTCAAGTTTTACAAAGATTTGTTGAAGACTACGAACAAAAGAAAGGTTATATCTTAACTAAAACACCTTTAATGGCTAAAAGTGATTTCTATAAAATTTCAGGTCACTGGGACCACTATAAAGACGGTATGTTCGTTATCGGCGATGAAGATAAAGGCGAATGTTTTGCGCTCCGCCCAATGACTTGTCCTTTCCAATTTCAAGTATATCTTAACAAGCCAAGAAGTTACCGTGATTTACCTATGAGATTTAACGAAACTTCAACGCTTTTCAGAAACGAAGATAGCGGTGAAATGCACGGTCTTATAAGGGTAAGGCAATTTACTATTTCTGAAGGCCACCTTGCTTGTACGCCATCTCAACTTGAACAAGAATTTAAAGGTTGCGTTGACATTATGCTTTATATGATGAAAGCGCTTGGCCTTGATAAAGATATTTCTTACCGCTTTAGTAAATGGGATAAAAACAACAAGGCTAAATACATTGGTAGCGAAGAAGAATGGGAAAACGTTCAAAACGTTATGCGTAATATCTTAGATAACCTTGGTATTGATTACACTGAAGCAGACGGCGAAGCAGCATTCTACGGCCCTAAACTTGACGTTCAAATCAAAAACGTATTCGGTAAAGAAGATACGCTTGTAACCATTCAAGTTGACTTCCAACTTGCTAAACGTTTTGAAATGTTATATACAGATAGCGACGGCGAAAAGAAATATCCTTACGTTATCCACAGAACAAGCCTTGGTTGCTACGAAAGAACACTTGCGCTTATCTTAGAAAAATACGCTGGTGCGCTTCCACTTTGGATTGCACCTTACCAAGTATCAATCTTAAGCGTTAACGACAGATGTGAAGACTACTGCCGTGAACTTTGGTCAAGACTTTTAGAAGAAGGTATTAGGCCAAACCTTGACCTTCGTGCTGAAAAAATCGGTAAAAAGATTAGGGAAGCGCAACTTGATAAAGTTCCTTATATGCTTATTATCGGCGATAAGGAAGTTGAAGAAGGCAATAGCGTTGGCGTTAGGGATAGAAAACTTGGCGATTTAGGCGCAATGAGTATTGATGACTTTATCGCAAGGGTTAAACAAGAAGTTAAAGACCTTAAGTTAGATTAAGTAAAAAAACTTATAAAAACTACTAAAATTTGTTTGACAACTATATAAAATAGTGCTAAAATATCTACGACAAGCAGAAGTTAACCCTTCTCGCCAGCAACAACGGGTTCGCGTGGCTGATATTGCATTATGGTACGATTACGTACTTTTTGTGACGGGTTACTTTTGTAATCCGTCAATTTTTTTATAGGAAGGTATACGACCATTAAAGAAGCACATCAATTAAATGAAGAGATAAGGGACCGCGAAGTTAGGCTTATCGGAGCAAGCGGCGAACAATTAGGTATTATGAGCAGTCAAGAAGCGTTACGCATTGCGTACGATGAAGACCTTGACCTTGTTAAAATTTCGCCAAATGCTAATCCACCAGTTTGTAAGGTTATGGATTACGGCAAGTTTAAGTATGAACAACTTAAAAAATCAAAAGAAGCCAAAAAGAACCAAAAAGTTGTAGAACTTAAAGAAATCTGGCTTTCAATGACTATTGACGTTGGCGACCTTAACGTTAAAGCAAAACAAGCAATCAAATTTCTTCAAGATGGTAACAAAATTAAAGTTTCCATAAGAATGCGCGGTAGGCAAAATGCTCACTCAGACTTGGGTGTTGACGTTATGCAAAGATTTTTCCAACTTGTTGAAAACAACGCCGTTATGGAAAAGAAGCCTTTACAAGAAGGTAGAAGTATTCTTATGATTTTAGCCCCAAAGGCTTAACTTACAAGTAAAATAATTTAGGAGGACATTTCACATGCCAAAAATGAAATCGCACAGCGGTGCTAAAAAGCGTTTTGAACTTACCGCTACAGGCAAAGTAAAAAGAGGTCATCAAGGTAAAAGCCACATTTTATCTAAAAAGACTACAAAAAGAAAAAGAAAACTTAGAACTACAACTTACGTTGATAAAGTACAACAAAAGACTGTTGTTAAGTCTTTAATTCCTTACAAGGGTTAATTTAGGAGGGTATTATGCGTATTAAAAGAGGTGTTAACGCTGTTAAAAAGCGTAGAAAAATAATGAAACTTGCTAAAGGTTACTATGGCGCTAAAAGCAAACTTTACAGAGTTGCTCGTGAAGCCGTAATGAAATCTTTAGGTTATGCTTTCGTAGGTAGAAAACAAAGAAAAAGACAATTTAGACAACTTTGGATTGCAAGAATTTCTGCTGCTTGTAAATTAAACGGTTTATCATACAGCAAATTCATGTATGGTCTTAAACTCGCTAATATCAACCTTAATAGAAAAGTTCTTGCTGATATGGCAGTTAACGATGCTACAGGTTTTACTGCTTTAGTTGAAGCAAGTAAAGCACAACTTTCTAAATAATTATTGACTGTATAGTCTTAGGCAAGTCGAATTTTATTCACTATAAATATCGCTTGCCTTACTTTTTTTTATGGTATATTCATCAAAACAAAATCCGCTAATTAAAGAAATAGCGTCTTTAAAAGATAAAAAACACCGTAATAACCTTGGTTATTATATTGCGGAAGGCGTAAAAATGGTAAACGAAGCAATTGAAAACGATTTACCTATTAAATACGTAGTTTCAACCGAAACGGCACTTCCGTTAATAAAATCGTGTTCTTGCGAAGTTTTAACGGTAACTGATAGCGTTTTATCATATCTTTCCGAAGAAATGACACCGCAAGGCGCGTTAGCGGTAATAAAAATCCCAAATCTTGAAGTTAAAACCCCAAACGGTAATGCTATCGTTTTAGACGGCGTATCTAACCCTGGTAACGTTGGTACTATTATTCGTACCGCAAACGCTTTTGGTTATAAAGATATCTATCTTATAAACTGTGCAGACCCGTATTCCGGTAAGACCGTAAGGTCAAGTATGAGTGGCATTTACTTTGTAAACTTATACAAAACTTCGTATGAAGAATTAAAAACCGTTCTTAACGGCTACAGTATTATCGTTGCCGATATGTCGGGCGAAAGTCTTGACGATTTTAAAGTTAACGGTAATTTTGCAATCGTAGTTGGTAACGAAGGCAACGGGATTAGTAAAGAAATGTTCGAAATGGCGGACAAAGTTGTGAAAATACCTATGGATGAAAAAGCCGAAAGTTTAAACGTTGCGGTTGCTTCGTCTATAATGATGTATAAATTAAGATAATTTAAGGAGAATTATTATGTCAGGACATAGTAAATGGGCTAACATTAAAAATAAAAAGGCTAAAACTGACGCTGCTAAAGGTAAAATCTTTACTAAATTAGGTAGGGAACTTGCAGTTGCTGCTAAAGCGGGTACTGACCCTTCAACTAACAGTAAACTTGCCGACGTTATCGCTAAAGCAAAAGCGGCTAATATGCCAAACGATAATATTACAAGAAGTATTAAAAAAGCAGCGGGCGAACTTGGTAACGTAAACTACGAAACTAAAATTTACGAAGGTTACGGTATCGGCGGTAGCGCAGTTATCGTAAGAACTCTTACTGACAACGTAAACAGAACCGTTGGTGACGTAAGACATATCTTTGATAAATACAGCGGTAATATGGGTACTTCTGGCTCTGTATCGTATATGTTTGAAAACAAGGGCGTTATCATTATCGAACGTACTTTATCGCTTGATGAAGACACTATGATGGAAATGGCGCTTGACGCTGGTGCAGACGACGTTATCGTTGAAGAAGATATTTACGAAGTAAGAACTGCTCCAAACGATTTCTCTACAGTAAGAAAATACTTCGAAGATAAAGGTATCGCTTTTGAAGAAGCAGATATTTTAATGGTACCTAACGATAAAGTTGAACTCAATGCAGACCAAATGGTAACTTTTATGAAAATGCTTGACGCGTTTGATGATAACGATGACGTTCAAGACGTATATCACAACGTAATTTTACCAGATGATGACGAAGAAGAATAACTCGTTTATATAATTTCTTCTAGTTGATTTTATAACGGCAAAACACCATAAAAAATACTTTGCGTTTTGTTCCGTTTCGTACTTTTCAAGTACGCGCCTACACAATAACGCGTGTCTTTTTTCGGGTTTTATCCGTTAAATTGCAATAAATTGCTAATCAACTATCTTCAATTATAAAAACGAAGAATAAAACTTAAAAAGTAGCGAAAATTTTCGCTACTTTTTTATTTTTTATTGTATAATTTATAAAAATTAACCTAAAATATTATTATCAACGGTAAATAATATATTAACTTTCGTTAAAATAATTATTTTTTAAGCCGTTGTTTATATAGCAACGTAAATAGCGGTTATATATCGCAAAACGTTGCTGAAAAGACCGTGTAAAACGGTCTTTTCATTGTAAAATCATAATTTTCACAAAAAAATTATTGCTATCACTCAATTATTGTGATAAAATAATATTACTATAAGGAGATTTATGAAAAAATTCACTAAATTATTTGCTTTAATATTAACGTTAAGTTTAACGTTTGTTATGCTTAACGGTTGTGTTATTGTACCTATCGGCCCATCGGGTAATGCCAGCGTAGGGGGTATTTCAAACTACAATAATAACGTTACAGTTAACTTTGTTGAAAAAAACTCTGTAAACTACGGAAGTATTGTTGAAATGCTTGAAGAAACTCGTCCTACAGTATATGAAGTATACGCTAAACAAAATGCGTCGAGTTCAATTAGTTGCGGAAGTGGTACGGTTATAGGTGATAATATTCCTATCGAACCTACTACTGAAAAAATTGTTGTTACTTACTTTATTTTAACTTGTCACCACGTTATTGATACTACCGACGTTTATATGGTTAAAGATATTTACGGTAACGAGTTTTCTGCACAACTTATCGGTGGAGACCCTGATAGCGATATTGCCGTTATTTGCTTTACTCCAGAAGAAGACGGCTATCTTCCTGTTGAAGGTGACCTTAACCAGTTTACTAAAGACGATAAAACGGTAACTATTAAAAAGGCTAACGTAAGACTTGAAAAAAATTCCGACGGTACTGACTCTAACCCTATTAAAGTAGGCGAAAGAGTATTTGCAATCGGTAATCCGCTTGGTACGCTTGGCGGTACGGTTTCTCAAGGTATTATTTCTTCAACTGATAGGGAAATTACAGTTGAAGGTAAAAAAATGATACTTTTACAAACGGACTGTGCTATTAACTCAGGTAACTCTGGTGGTGGACTTTTCGACGAGCAAGGTAACTTAGTAGGTGTTGTAAACGCAGGTTATTCGGGTAGTGTTGAAGGTTTAAATTTTGCAATTCCGCCTGATAACGCACTTGATATGTTTAATCAACTGGTTACTACTTATAACGGTGTTAACTACGGTTACGTTGAAGGTAGGGCTAACTTCCAATTAGCACTTGGTAATTTAACGAGTGGTGCTGACCTTGCGGTATATCAATATAGCGAATCTTTCTTTGGTGACCCAACGGTATACGTTACTGAAATTGCGCCTATTTTAAAGGGTAAATTCTATGTTAACGACATTATAAAATCAGTTCAAGTAAGAAATGAGAAAGCTCATAAAGTTTCTACCGTTACAGCCCTTATCAATTATATTAACGGTTTAGAATATTCAATCGGTGATAAAGTAGTATTTACTATCGTTAGAAATAAACAAGAAACGACAGTTGAGTTTACTTTAGAACAATACATTTACAAAAACACAGGCGTTTATAAAGAATAATTTAATTAAAAGTGCATTTCTTAAGATTTGCACTTTTTTTGTGACCTTTTTATTGTCTTTTACATATATTAAAGTGAATAGGTGAGAAGGGTATACCATAAATAATCTCACCCAAAAGGAGAATAAAAATGTCATTTTTTTTGAATTGTTCCAAAGATAAATGTCCGTGCCGATTAAACGGTAATCCGTTAAACGGTTTATGCGAAAAAGTATGCGTGCAAACAAAAAAAGTTTTTGACGCGTGCATTAAACAATCGCAAGAAGACGGATATCCTTTAGTTTTAACTAACTTTACGCCAGGTAACCCTACATATCCATTAACTTTTATTAGCGCAAGAAATACCGAAACGCTTGCTACCGTTACCGCGCTTCAAGTAGACCCTATCCCTGATAGACAAAATTTATCAAGGGTACAAATAACTTATTCAGTACCTGTTGAAGTTATTTACGTTGACGCTAACGGCGTTCAAGGTAAGGCTACGTCGAATTACTCAATGTCGCAAGACGTAATTTTATACGTTCCGTCTCCATCGATAATGCCGTATAACGTTGAAGCGGTTGTTTCTTTCGTTGCGCCCGAAGGTGTGTATACGGCTGAAAACACCTTTACAGTTACGGGTTGCGCAAGCGTTATTATTAAAACGGTAATGACGGTTGAACTTTTAATTCCGTCTTACGGATATGCAGTTATGCCACCTTGTCAAGACTATACTCAAGAAGTATGTTCGGGATTCTTTGAATTACCTCTTTTCCCTGGCGAAAACAACTAATTTAACTTAATAGAATAAAAACTCGACTTTTATAAGTCGGGTTTTTTACTTGACAAAAAAAAGTCATAGTGCTATAACTTAAATCATAATAAGGGGACGATATGAAAATTTATGCGATAAGCGACCTTCATTTAAGCCTATCGGGTGCAAAACCTATGGATATTTTCGGCTTAAAATGGGCGGATTATCTTACAAAAATTGAAAATGACTGGAACGCTAAAGTAAATGATGACGATATCGTTCTAATAAACGGCGATATTAGTTGGGCTATGGACCTAAACGAAGCAGTAACAGATTTGTCTTACGTTGCAAAGCAAAAAGGTGTTAAAATCCTTATACGCGGTAATCATGATTACTGGTGGCAAGGAATTAACAAGGTAAGAAATGCTTTACCTGAAAAAACCTTTGCATTGCAAAACGATAGCATCAAGATAGGAAACGTAATCTTTTGTGGCTCAAGGGGTTGGGCGGTTGAAGGTTCGCCTGACTATAGTGAACACGATAAGCATATTTATCTTCGTGAAGTTGAAAGGTTTAAGTTGGCGCTTAACCACGCTTCAAAAATGCGTGAAGAAGGGGATATTTTAGTGTGTTTAATACACTATCCACCATTTAACGTAAGGCTTGAAAATTCGCTTTTTACCGAACTTTTTGAAAGTTATAAGGTAGATAAAGTCGTTTATGGCCATCTTCACGGCAAGGATAGTAAAGTGTATCCAAAAATCGTAAAAAACGGCATAGAGTATATACTTGCTTCGTGCGATTTGGTAGATAATAAATTAGTTGAGGTGTTATAAATATGAAAACTAAAATTAAAAACTTATGTAACCGTTGGTTTATAACTGCTTTTTCTGGTATGGCACAAGGTTTATTTTGTACCTTAATTGCTGGAACTATTTTAGCATTGATAGCGGGTTGGATAGGTGACAATTACGTTGGCAATACTTTAAAATACATTTCAAACGTTGCAAAATCAATGATGGGTGCTGGTATTGGCGTAGGTATTGCTTTTGCATTAACTAAAAATAAACTTTTAATCTTTTCGTCGGCAGTTGCGGGTTTTGTAGGCGCGTTTGCAGATAAACTCATCGTTGGTGGAAGTGGTTTAGTAACCTTATCTTTCGGTGCGCCAGGTAACCCTATCGGTGCTTACGTTGTTACTTTATTAGTTATTGAACTTGTATCTTTATATGCGGGTAAAACTAAACTTGATATTATCTTAGTTCCTATGGGAACGTTATTTATATCGTTAGCGGGTGTTTTCGTTGCATATCCGTTCATTTGGCTTATCGTACAACTTGGCGACTTAATTGCCATTGCAACTAATGCAAGCCCGTTCTTTATGGGTATCATTATTGCGGTAATTATGGGTATTTTACTTACAATGCCTACGTCTTCTGCTGCAATTTGGGTAGCGGTATCTGCTAACGTTTCTCTTGCTAACCAAAGCGCTATGCTTATTGCTGGTGGTGCGGCGGTAGTTGGTTGCGCTTGCCACATGGTAGGTTTTGCCGTTGCAAGTTTCCGTGAAAACGGTGTAGGCGGTCTTATTTCGCAAGGTTTAGGAACAAGTATGTTGCAAATTCCTAACATTATGAAAAAGCCTGTAATTATGCTTCCTATGATAATTGCTTCTGCTATTTGCGGTCCGCTTTCTACTTGTTTATTTAAATTAAAATGCGGTGCTTCGGGCGGTGGTATGGGTACTTCCGGTTTAGTTGGTTTATTTGATTTATTAAGTAACACTACTGGTGCTCTTGGCGTTGTAGGAATTTTCCTTTTAATGTTCGTTCTTCCTGCAGTTATAAATATACTTATCAGTGAATTTATGCGCAAAAAGGGTTGGATTAAACTTGGCGATATGAAACTTGAAGACTAATCATAAATAAACTTACTCTCTCATAAAATTTTATGGGAGAGTTTTTTATGGAAAATTTTAAACACAGTTTAACTATTGAAAACAAAAACAAGGTTTTAATTACCGAAGTTATAGAAGTTCTTGCTTTTTCAGATAAAGAAATTAAGTTGAAACTAAAAGATAGTAGCGTGGTTACAATTGAAGGAGAAAATTTAAAGATTTTATCTTTTGATAACGTTGGCGGAGATTTTACTATGCAAGGCAAAATAAACCTTTTAAAATATCGCGAAAAAAACGAATCGCTTGTAAAAAGGGTTTTTAAATAATGTTTGTTACTTTCGACCAGCCAAGAAGCGTTATAGTTTGCTTGTTTATAGGTTTGATTTGTGGCGTTATTTATGAGTTGTTTTATCTTATAAAATATTCCTTTAAAAATAAGTTTTTAAATCATTTCTTTAACTTAGTATTTTTTGTTTTATCGGCGTTTATATTTACCTATATTTCTTGCTATTTCAGTTTAGGTGATTTTAGGCTTTATATGGCAATATTTTTTATTATAGGCTTAATTTTATATCTAAATAGTTTTCATAAAATTATTGCATTTTTTACAATTAAGGTATATAATATACTTAAAGTTAAAATAAAGCGCGTGTTTATACGCTTAAAAGGATACAATGACCGACCAAAAAAAGAAAAGGGTATTTTCGGCTTGTTTGGCAGGCGGGGTGATGTTAACGTTTATACTTCTTTCCGTTCTCGTATATCAAGTCGTAGGAATAATCTCAAGAAAAAGACAAATAGAGTTTCTTGACGCCGAAATCGCAAGGCTTGAACAAGAAATCAAAGACACTGAAAGCGAAATCGAAGCGTGGGGTCTTGATTGGATTATTGAGCAAAGGGCAAGGGAATTAGGGCTCCATTATGAAAAAGAAGATTGATTTAAACTTCCCCGTTGGAATTATCGACGTGGGTAGCAACTCCGTCCGCTTGCTGTTAACGGACGGTATTTTTTTTGAAAAAAATATTATCACAACAAGGCTTGGCGAAGGTTTAACTAAAACAAAAGCCCTTACCGTAGAAAGTATGATGCGCACGGTAAACGCTATAAAAACTTTAAGTGAACTTGCTAAAACCAAGGGTGCTAACAACGTTTTTGTGTTTGCAACCGCTGCGGTTAGGGAATCTACTAACGGCGATACTTTTACTCAACTTGTAAAGGACGCTACAGGTATTACCGTTGACGTTGTTTCTGGCGAAAACGAAGCGGAACTTGGCATTAAAGGCGCGTTAAACGGCGAAGTAGGTGGAATTATCGACGTAGGTGGTGCAAGCACCGAAGTAGCCTATTTTGACGGCGAAAAAACGGTATATAAAAAAAGTTTACCTATGGGCGCTGTTAAAGTTTATACTGAATTTAATCGCGATAAGGCTAAAATTAAAAAATTCGCGTCTGAAGCTATAAAAAATTACGGCGAAACTATAAATGGTAATTACAAGGCTATCGGCGGAACTGCAACCACTATTGCAAGCATTGATTTAAATTTAAAAGTTTACGACCCAAACCTTGTTGACGGGCATTTTATTTCAATAGATAACCTTGAAAAAATCGTTGATAAGTTATTTTCGCTTACACCAAGCGAAATTATTGAAAACTATGCAATTCAACCGCAAAGGGCGGATATTATAGCAGGTGGCGCAAGTATACTTTACGCCGTTTGCAAACACTTAAATTTAAACGGTATCACCGCAAGCGAAAAAGATAATTTGGAGGGGTATTTATACTTTTTACAAAATGAAAAAGCAGACAGTTAAGTACGTTTTAGAGTGGGTTATAATTCTTTCACTTTTAACGCTTTACGCTTTTATGCTTATTGAAGTTATAGCGTCAAGCACAAACTTAATATATGCTATAGGTCTTTGTTCTTTAGGGCTTATAATCACGGTAATTTTATCTTCGTTAGTGCACGAATTAGGCCACGTTGTTTTTGGGCTTATTTCAGGTTTAAAATTACACTCTTTTACTGTGTTGTTTTTAAAAATTACTTTTAGTAAAGGTAGATTTCCTAAAATACAATTTATTTTTCCAAACGATTTTGGTTCGACTGAATTTTTGCCTAAAACAAACGAAAAATTCTATGGTAAATTATGTATTTCGGCATTAGGTGGATTGATTTTTTCACTTATCTACTTGGTTGTTGGTATATTATTCCTTTACCTTGGCAATTATTTCACGGTTTGCTTTTTCGGTATTACCTTTCCTATAACGGCGTATATCCTTTTAGTAAACCTTATCGCCTTTGACGAAACGTGTGACGGCTATTTACTTTTTTCTTTCCTTGCAGGTGGTAAAAATAAGCGCATAATATCTAATTGTTTAACCGCAATAAGTAACGTTATACTTGGCGTAGAGCCTAAAGACCTTGATTCGCGCCTTTTAGCCGAATTTACTAAAGAATGCGATATTTATTCGGTTAGAATTATTTACTTGCGTTATTTGGCGTATTTTAGGCGTGATATTGAAAGGGCGCGCAAAGAACTTTTATGTATTTGCGATAGTCAAAAATTAAACGAAGAGTTTTATATGCTTATATTTAAAGAACTCTTTTACACCGCGTTAGTTAATAAAGATGATGATTATATCAAGGCTAATCAAGAAGAAGCGGTAAACTATTTATCTTACGAAATGCACGCAAGCGATTATCGAATTCACGCTACTTATAGGGCGTATATCGGCAATAAAGACTGGGCTAAACTTTTAATAAAATCGGGTAAAGAAAACCTTGAAAAATTTATCGAAAAGGGCATAACTATTGCTGAATTTGACGCGCTTTCGGAATTAGAAACTAAAATTCAATAAAAGGTATAAATAAAGTGGCTAATGCCACTTTTATTTTTGCAAAAAATTACAAAAAACACTTTTCAAATTAAATTTCGTATGGTATAATGTAGTAAATACTTATATTAAGTATATTATAAGTACTTAATGCGCGCACGCGTAGGAGGGTAATTTATGGAAACTGATAACAAAGTAACTAACGAATATGGTGCCGACCAGATTAGGGAATGTAAAGGCTTAGAGCATATTAGGTTAAGACCTGGTATGTACATTCGTAATACCGATGCTTACGGCTTACACCACTTGGTAAAAGAAACGGTTGACAACTCTATTGACGAAGCGTTAGCAGGCTACTGCGATACTATTACCGTAACTATTTTAAAAGACGGTTCTTGTTCTATCCGTGATAATGGTAGGGGTATTCCTACAGGTATGCGTGAAGAAGGTATTTCTACAGTAGAACTTGTTATGACTCACCCTAACGCGGGCGGTAAGTTCGGCGGTGGCGGTTACGAAATTTCGTCAGGTCTTCACGGTGTAGGTTTAAAAGCAGTAAACGCGCTTTCTGAAACCGCAAGTGTAGACGTTTACCAAAACGGCAAACACTATCGCCAAGAATATAAAATCGGTGTTCCACAAACGGAACTTATGGTTTTAGAAGACGTTAATGAAACTGGTACTAAAGTTACATTTAAACCAGACCCAACAATCTTCTCTACCGTTGATTTTAACTACGATACAATCCGCAGTATGCTTCGTGACTTTGCTTTCTTAAATACAGGCGTTAAACTTGTTTTAGAAGACCAACGTGAAGGACGCGAAAAGGTTGAAGAAATGTACTCTGAAGGCGGTATTAAAGAATACGTTCAAGTATTAAACCGCAATAAAGAAGTATTATCTCCAGAACCAGTATACTTTAAGAAAAAATACGGTAAGGAAACTATCGAAATTGCATTCCAATACAACGATGGTTACAACGAACAAATCCTTGCGTTTGCAAACAACGTAAACAACGTTGAAGGTGGTACTCACCTTGATGGTTTCAAGTTCGCTCTTACAAAACTTATAAACGAATCGGGTAAAAAGTTAAACCTTTTAAAAACTGACGACGATAAACTTTCTGGTGAAGACGTTAGGGAAGGTATTACCGCAGTTATTTCAGTTAAACTTGTTAACCCACAATTCGAAGGTCAAACTAAAACCAAACTTGGCAACGCTGATATGAGAACTTTGGTTACTAAATCAATGAACGAAGAGTTTGAAGCCTTCCTTGAAGAAAACCCTTACTTTGCTAAAGACCTTATCTTTAAGTGTTTAACGGCTAAAAAGGCACGTGAAGCGGCAAGAAAAGCGCGTGAAGCCACAAGAAAGGGCGTGTTTGAATCTACCGCTTTACCTGGCAAATTAGCCGACTGTTCGTCTAAAGACCCAGCCCTTTGCGAAATTTACCTTGTAGAAGGTGACTCAGCGGGCGGTACTGCAAAACAAGGTAGAGACAGGCGCTTCCAAGCAATACTTCCACTTAGGGGTAAAATCTTAAACGTTGAAAAAACAAGAATTAATAGAGTTTTAGAAAACGAAGAAATTAAGGCAATGATTACCGCTTTTGGCGGTGGTATGCTTGACGACTTTGACGTATCTAAGATTAGATATGATAGAGTTATTTGTATGACCGATGCCGACGTAGACGGTTCGCACATTAGAATATTACTTTTAACTTTCTTCTACCGCTATATGAAACCGCTTATCGAACAAGGCCACGTTTATATTGCGCAACCACCACTTTACAAGATATCTAAAGGTAAACAAGAACACTATTTCTATACTGAAGAAGACAAAGAAGCCTTCTTAAAAGATAATGAAAAGTGGGATATCCAACGTTACAAAGGTCTTGGTGAAATGGACGCGAGTCAACTTTGGGATACAACTATGAACCCTGAAACGCGTACACTTCGTAGGGTAACTATTGCAGACGCTGTTGAAGCGGACGCTCACTTTACACTTTTAATGGGTGAACAACCAGAATTAAGGCGTAAATTTATCGAAGAAAACGCTAAATACGCTAACACTGAATTAGATACTTGATAGGGGAGAAAGACAATGGCTAAAAAAATTAGTGAAGAATTAACTGCCGAGTTTAGAAAAACTCTCAGTATGACAAAACTTCTTGACGTAGAAGTAAACTCTGAACTTAAACAAAGTTTCATTGACTATGCTATGGCTGTAAATAGGTCAAGGGCTATCCCTGACGTTAGGGACGGTCTTAAACCCGTTCACAGACGTATTTTATACTCAATGAACGAAATGGGCTTAACGCCTGATAAACCTTTTAAAAAGTGTGCTGCAATCGTCGGTGACGTTTTAGGTAAATACCACCCACACGGTGATAGTTCGGTATACGATGCACTTGTAAGGCTTGCTCAAGACTTCTCAATTAACTTACCGCTTGTTGATGGTCACGGTAACTTCGGTTCTGTCGATGGTGACCCACCAGCAGCGTATAGGTACACCGAAGCAAGAATGACTAAACTTGCACTTGAAATGCTTGCCGATATCGACAAAAATACCGTTGATTGCAAGGCAAACTTCGACGATACAAGAAAAGAACCAGTTGTATTACCTTCAAGATATCCAAACCTTTTAGTTAACGGTGCAAACGGTATTGCGGTAGGTATGGCAACTAATATTCCACCGCACAACCTTGGCGAAGTTATCGACGGTACAATCGCTTTAATCGATAACCCTGAAATTACCGTTGATGAACTTATGGAATATATTCCTGCGCCTGACTTCCCAACCGGTGGTATCTTAATGGGTAGAAGTGGTGTTAGAAACGCTTATAGAACTGGTAGGGGCGGTTTTGTGCTTAGGTCTAAGTGTGAAATCGAAGAGTATAATAACGGCACAAGAAACCGTATTATCGTAACTGAACTTCCTTACCAAGTAAACAAACAAAGGCTTATTGAAACTATTGCAGAATACGTAAAAGATAAAAAGATTGAAGGTATTTCTGATATTAACGATGAATCAGACCGCCATGGTATGAGAATCGTTATCGACGTTAAAAAGGACGCTAACCCACAAGTAGTTTTAAATACTTTATATAAACAAACTAAACTTCAAGTAAGCGACGGTATTACTTTACTTGCGCTTGTTGGTACAGACCCTAAAGTATTAAATATCCGCGATATTTTAATTGAATACTTAAAACACCAACGTGACGTTATTTTAAGAAGAACTAAGTTTGACCTTGACAAAGCCGAAGAAAGATGTTTAATTGTTTCTGGTCTTGTTAAAGCGTTAAAAGATATCGACAAAGTTGTTGAAATTATCAAAACTTCTAAAGATAGGCAAGATGCAAGTATCCGCTTAACTGAAGCCTTTGATTTAGATGCTGAAGGCAAGCAAGCAAACGCAATACTTGATATGAGATTGCAAACTTTAACAAACCTTGCAGTTTCTAAACTTGAAAACGAACTTGAAGAACTTAAAAAGTTAATTGCCGACTATAAGGATATAATTTCTTCTACGGCAAGAATAGACGCTATTATAAGGGAAGATTTAGTAGTTATAAAAGAAAAGTATGCCGAACCAAGAAAAACCGAATTATCGGTGCTTGAAGGCGATATTGAAGACGCTGCTTTAATTCCTGTAGAAGAAGTTGTAATTTCTATGACTAACCTTGGTTATATTAAGAGATTACCTACTTGTGAATACCGCGCTCAACGCCGTGGTGGTAAGGGTATAACTGCTCATAAACCTAAAGAAGAAGACTTTGTTTGCAATATGTTTATTTCGTCAACACACGACGATATAATGTTCTTTACAAGTCTTGGTAAAGTATTTAGAATTAAAGGTTATGAAATCCCTGAAGTTCAAAGAACGGCACGTGGTAGGGCAATCGTAAACTTATTACCGCTTAGTGACGGCGAAAAAGTTAACGCTATTATCCCTGTAAAAGAAGGCACTGAAGGCTTTATTGCTATGGCTACAAGAAACGGCCTTATCAAAAAGACTCCGCTTTCTGAATTTGATAACATTAGAAAAACTGGTAAAATTGCTATTAGCCTTAACGAAGGCGATGAACTTGTTTCAGTTGAATTTACTTCGGGTACTGACCAAATTCTTTTAGGTACAAGAAAAGGCAAATGTATTAAGTTCTACGAAGGCTTAGATGAAGAAAAAGGCACTTACGGTCTTAAGCCTATCGGGAGGGATACTCAAGGCGTTAAAGCAATGGATTTAGATGACGACGATAAACTTATCGCTATGACGGTTGTTAAGGAAGATTGTTCAGTATTAACAATTACGTCAAACGGTTACGGTAAGTTAAGTGACATTAGTGACTATAGGCTTCAAGGCAGAGCGGGCAAAGGTGTAAAAGCAGGTAACTTTAATGAAAAAACTGGTGAACTTGTTTACCTTGGCTTTGTTAAAGAAGATGAAGACGTAATGCTTATTACCGATAACGGTATCGTAATTAGGGTTAAATCAACCGATATTTCTAAAGTTGGTAGGGATACCCAAGGCGTAATTATTATGCGTATGGATAAAACTAAAGTATCAACTGTAGCAGTTGTTCCGCACGAAGACGAAGAAGAATTCGTAGAAGGCGAAGAAAACGGCGAAGAAACGGTAGAAACAGCCGAAGAATAATAATTAAAAGGCAAATGCTTACGATAAGCATTTGCCTTTCTTTTTAATAATAAAACCGCCTAATAGCAGTGCTATAGGCGGTTTTTTGGTTGTTATTTTATTTTTTTATTGAGTTTTTGTAACTACTTGAAAAGGTTGAAGATAAGTATTTATTAAGCCTTACGAATATATTTACAAGCGGGAAGTCAAGTTCTATTATCGCGATAATAAGCACGATGTACGGCCAACTTTGTGCGCCTTCAATCTTAAATATATCACATAAGCCAAAGAAGTTAATACCTAAAATTCTTGTAGAGTCAAGTAAGAATATTACCCAAAGTGCAAGTATACTTGAAATTATAGCAACTAAAACGCCACGAAGTACGTTGTATGGTCTACAAATCTTTGAAAGGTAAACAAGTCCACCAAAGGTAAATACAACTACTTGAACGGTGATTGCAAACTGTTCGCTTGGGAATATGCCAAACGTTGCAATAAATTTAACGATATAAACGTTTGCAAGAAGTATCAATGCGCCGGGTAGGGCGTTAGAGATAATCGTTGATAAAAAGTCGCCTTCAACACGTTTTTCGTTCGGTTGAAGTGAAAGAACGAAGGACGGTACGCCGATTATAAACAACTCAAGCATCGTAAGCATACCCGAACTGAACGGGAAAGATTTTACCGAAATAATCGATACTAATGCAAGCAACGTTATAAACATTGTTTTCATAAGGAATAACGAAGCCGATTGTTGTATGTTGTTAATAACCCTTCTACCTTCAGAAACAACTTTTGGCATAGAGTTGAAGTTATTATCAACAAGAACGATATGCGCTACGTTTTTAGCGGAATCCGCGCCAGATGCTACGGTGATAGAACAGTCCGATTCGCGCATTGCTAAAATATCGTTTACACCGTCACCCGTCATAGCAACTGAGTGACCAGAGCGTTTCATTGATTTAACAAGTAACGCTTTTTGTTCTGGTGTAACACGGCCAAATACGGTATATCTATCGGCAACTGATGCTACTTCTTTATCGGATAAACCTTCTAAACTTATCCAGTTTGAAGCGTTTTCAATACCTGCACGTTTAGCGATTTCTGAAACGGTAATAGGGTTGTCACCAGAAATTACTTTTACTTGAACGTCGTTTTCTTTAAACCACTTAATAGTTTCAATTGCTTCAGGGCGGATATTATCAGTTAAAACAATTAAAGCGATAGGCTTCATTGTTAACGGAAGTTGTTCTTTTGAAGAAATGGTTGCGTTTGAGTGCGCAAGCATAAGAACGCGGTTACCAGTAAAGGTGTACTGGTCAATTTGCATTTTGATTGATTCAGGTAATTCAGGTATAATAAATTCAGGTGCGCCTAACGCGTAAGTACCAGCGCCTAAGAAGGTAACGGCACTGTATTTTCTTGCCGACGTAAACGGTAAAATTTTAACTGCCGATAACTCTCTTTTAGGGATGTAATTATCCCTTAAAGCAACGGCGGTTTGGTTGCTATCGTCAAGGATTTTTTCCATCGTACCTATAATATCGCAAAGTTCGTAAGGGTGGTGTTCGGTAAGGTGGATATCTTTTAAAACTTTCATTCTACCGTCGGTAATAGTACCCGTTTTATCAAGGCATAATACGTCGATTCTTGCAAGCATTTCAAGTGAATAAAGGTCTTGAACTAAGGTGTTTTGCTTGTGTAAACGTACAACGCCAAGTGAAAGTGCCATCGTTGTTAATAAAATAAGACCTGCAGGTATCATACCGATAATAACTGAGCCTGTTCTTTCAACAACAAACCTTATCATTTCAATGATTTTACTTGTTTCGCCTTCAGAGTGAGTGAAGTTAACAAGGCCGATACCAAGTGCGATAGGGATAATAAGTAAACCTACGATTTTAACTACCCAGTTAAGCGTAGTCATAAGTTCGCTGTGTGGTTTTTTAAAACGCTTTGCTTTAGCCGTTAATTTTTGAACGTAACATTCGTCGCCAACTCTATCTGCCTTAGCGTAACAAGACCCGCCCGTTACGAAACTACCAGCCATAATATAATCGCCAACGTTCTTTTTAACGGGTACTGATTCGCCAGTTAAAAGTGATTCGTTAACTTCTATATATCCGTCTAAAACAACGGCGTCAACTGGAATTTGATTGCCAGTTTTTATTTTAAAAATATCGTCAAGCACTAATTCTTCTGACGGAACTGTAATTTCTTCACCATCACGAACAACTAAAGTAGTAGGGGCTTGCAAAATCGATAACTTTTCTATAGAGATTTTAGCACGAATTTCTTGTATAATACCGATAGCAAGGTTGATTGCAAACGGAATTACGAAAGTAAAGTTAGAAATTTCAGTTTCAACTACCGCATACGCTGCAATAACAAGTGCGCAAAGTAAGTTAAAAAATGTAAATACGTTGCCAAATATTATAGAAAAAATAGATTTTGAGTATTTTGTATTTACAATGTTAGAAAGCCCGTTTACGTAATGGTGTTCAACCGTTTCAGAAGTTAAACCATAAGTAATTTTAGGGTCAAACCTTTCCGCATTAGCCTGAGCAATTCGGTGTTTTTTACTTTTTATTTTTAATTTTTTCTTTTTATCTTCTAAAGAAGGTTCTTCCCCCAATTCTTCAACTTGAACGTCGTCAATTTCCACAAAAACTTCTTCAGTTTGAGTTTTGTTAGTTTTCCTACTCATTTTTACTCCAAGAATATATAATAAACTATTATAATAGTAACATATATTTAAATTTTTTACAATACATTTTCAAATTATTAACATAATTTTTTTTAAAAGTATTGACTTTTAATCAAATATATATTAGAATATGAATATATTTTCATATACTTATTTTAAGGAGTTAAAAATGATAGGTAAATTTCCAAGTGAAGATGAATTATACGATATATCTTTGGATTTTAAAGCGTTAGGTGACGTAAACAGGCTTAAAATTACAATACTTTTGCTTGACGGCGAAAAGTGTGTAAGCGAAATTGCTGAAAGTATAGGTTTAAGCCAATCGGCAACGTCGCACCAACTTAGAATTTTAAAAGATAGCAAAATTTTAAAAAGAAGAAAAGATGGCAACGTAATTTATTATACAATTGCGGATAATCACGTAAAAACTATTATAGAAATGTCTATTGAACATTTGTGCTGTTAAAGGAGTAGTTATGGCTGAAAATATTAAAATTTTAAAAATTATAGGCGAAGTTCAAGTTGAAAAGCGCACTGAAATTATAGAAGATATAAAGTCGATTAAAGGCGTTTTAGACTGTATCATCGAAGACGTAAACGATTCTGTTTTACTTAAATACGCCATTAACGAATGGGCAAGCGATTACGACGTTTTAGTTAAAGCGATGGACGTATTATCTGATAACTACGGTTTAGATAGCGAAATGTACGACGATAGCGTTGAAGAAAGTGAAGATGAGTTTATTATAATTAACGAAACTCAAGAAGAAGTTGAAAATGAACACGACCACGATTGTACTGATTGCCATAAGCACGGTTCTTGCGGTTGTCACGACCACGAACACGTCGAACACGATATTAAAACAAAACTTATTGAACTTGGCGTATCGGCACTTTTCTTAGTAGTAGGCGTTATTTTAAGTTTGTTTGATAAAACTAAAGATTTTTCTAAGTATTTATTCGTGTTATCATATGCCGCCGCTGGCTACGAAATACTTTTTGAAGGGTTAGTAAAAGCCTTTAAAGGTAAAGTGTTTAACGAAAATATGCTTATGAGTATCGCATCACTTTCTGCAATTATGCTTGGCGAATTTGTTGAGTCTGCAGGTATTATGCTTTTATTTTCAATAGGCGAAATTTTTGAACACACTGCAAGTGATAACGCTAAAAAAGTTATTGATAGTTTAAAAGACTTTTCGCCAAAAACCGTTAACGTAATAGGCGAAAACGGTGAAATTACAGTTAAAAAACTTGAAGACGTTGAAGTTGGCGAAGTGGTTTTAATTAAATCGGGCGAAAGGGTTGCTATCGACGGCGAAATTATCGAAGGTTCTTGTTCGTTTGATACTAAAACTATTACTGGCGAAAGTAACTATAAAGATGCAAAAGTTGGCGATATCGTTTACGGTGGTTTTGTAAGTGTAAACGGTTCAGTTAAAGTTAAATCGCAAAAAACATACCAAGAATCAACCCTTAAAGTTATTGTTGATATAGTTGAGCAATCTGCTATTAAAAAATCTAAAAACGAAAAATTCATTGAAAAATTTGCTAAAATTTATACTCCTATCGTTGTGATTTTAGCGTTTATGCTTGCTTTTATTCCACCATTTTTTGCAAGTAGTTATATCGACGGACTTAGAATTTGGGGTGTAAGGGGTATTATGCTTATATGTATCTCTTGTCCTTGTTCGCTTGTTATTTCCGTTCCACTTACTTACTATTGTGGCGTTGGTGCAGGCGCTAAAAAAGGCGTTTTAATTAAAGATACTGCAAGTTTAGAAAAATTATCTAACTGCAAAACGGTAGTGTTTGATAAAACTGGTACTCTTACCGAAGGCAATTTAAAAGTAACCAAAATTATTTCAACTAAAGATTTTACTGGTAAAGTAATAGGTCTTGCAAGCATTGCGGAACAATATTCAAATCACCCTATAGCAAAGGCGGTATTAAACGCTAATAAAGGTCAAACGCCAAAAGGCGAAAACTTTATCGAAGTTGCAGGTAAAGGCGTTTCAGTTGAGTACAAAGGCGATAAAATCGTATGCGGTAATAAAGGCTTCTTGCAAGAATCAGGCGTTTCCGTTATAGAAAACAATGAAATCGGTGCAAAACTTTACGTTGCCGTTAACAACGCTTACGCAGGCTGTATTGTATTTAACGATACTATCAAAAAAATGGCTTATGGCGCAGTTTTAGAACTATACGATGCGGGTATTGAAAAAACAGTTATGCTTACCGGCGATAATAAAGACTACTCTATTAAAGTAAGAAAAGAACTTTCAATAAAACAATCGGTTTCTGAACTTTTACCGCAAGATAAAGTAACTGAACTTGAAAGAATAATAAGTGAAAGTAACAATACTTGCGTTGCTTTCGTTGGCGACGGCGTTAACGATGCGCCAAGTATAACCCGTGCAGACGTTGGCTTTGCAATGGGTGGTTTAGGTAGCGATTCGGCTATCGATAGTAGCGATATCGTTATCACTGACGACGATTTATCTAAAATTCCTTATACCGTAAAACTTGCTAAGCGCACAAACGCTATTGCTAAGCAAAATATTATATTGTCACTTGGAATTAAAGCGTTAGTATTACTTTTAGGTGTAAGCGGTGTGTTTACAAGTTTATGGTTTGCAATCGCTTCAGACGTTGGCGTGCTTGTTTTAGCGGTACTTAACGCTATAAGAAACAATAGGGGAGTTTTATGATTTACTTAAGTGCCTTTGCCGATGAAGCGGCGGAAAGTTTAGAAGGTCAAATTGATGCGCTTGTAAAAAATAATATATATTACACTGAAATTCGTAGCGTAAACGGTGTAAACGTTTCTAAATTTGATATAAAAACGGCTAAAAACTATCAAAAACAAATGGCGGATAACGGCATAAAAGTTTGGTCGATAGGCTCGCCGATAGGTAAAGTTGATATAAACGTAGATTTTAATGAGTATTTAAACCTTTTTAAACACGTTTTAGAACTTGCTAACGTTTTTGAAACGGATAAAATCCGTACCTTTAGTTTTTTTAACGCTTATAATCAAAAAAATAAAGTGTTTGATTATATTAATCAAATGGTAGAAATTGCAAAAAACTACGGCGTAACCTTGTGCCATGAAAACGAAAAGGAAATTTACGGCGATACTGCCGAAAGGGTTTTACAACTTTATAAAAACTGCAAAGGCTTAAAGTTTATTTACGACCCCGTTAACTATATAGCGGTTGGCGAAAGAGCAAAAACTAATCTTGAAACCTTTTACGATAAAACTGAATATTTCCATATAAAAGATATGATAGCGTCTACAGGTGAACACGTTCCCGCAGGACTTGGCGACAGCAAAATTAAAGATTTAATCGAAAAAATTGACGGTGACAAGGTTTTAACTTTAGAACCGCACCTTGCAGTTTTTAGCGGTTATAGCGCCATAGATAATTTTGAAATGAAAAATAAATTTAAGTTTAATTCTAATATTGAAGCGTTTGATACTGCCGTTAAATCACTTAAAGAAATTATTAATTCTTGTGGTTATAAAGAAGTAAAAGGGGGATTTGCAAAATGAAAATCGGTTTAAATATGTACTCGCTACACGAGTTTACTAAAAATGAAGAAGGCTACTTAGATACTTTACAAAAAGTTAAAGAAATGGGCTATGATTTTATACAGTTTTCGGGCGTTCCATACTCGCTTGAACTTGTTAAAAAAGGCAAAGAACTTACGGGTTTACCTATCTATTTAACACATTTTAGTTATGATAAAATTGTAAACGAAATTGATAGTTTAATGGACGACCACGATGCTTTCGGTTGCAAAAATATAGGGCTTGGTTGTGCTACGCTTGAACAGTTAAAAGATGAAGAAAAGTTTAAAGCAGGTATTCAAAAGTTAAACGAAGTTGCTAAATATATTGAAAAACGTGGCTTTAAATTCTTCTATCATAACCACGACTACGAATTTCAAAAAATGAAAGACGGTAGAACTTTTTTTGATTATATTATAGAAGAAGCACCATTTATCAACTTTACTTTAGATACTTATTGGTTACAACTTGGCGGTGTAAACGTTTTAGAATATATTGAAAAAACTAAAGGTAGAATCGATTGTATTCACTTAAAAGACGTTAAACTTGTATTAAATGATGAAGCCAAAATGATGGATAGAGTTTTTGCTTGCTTAGGCGAAGGAAACCTTAATTTTAACGCCATTATCAAAAAGGCAAACGAGTGCGGTGCAAAACACTTTATTGTAGAGCAAGACAACGCGTCTTATTTAGAAAATCCGTTTAATGAAGTAGCAAAAAGCGTAAAATACATAAAAAACAATTTCTAATAATAAAAACGCCCGAAAATTCGGGCGTTTTTATTGTGGTTAACAACTGAAATAGCAACAGCAAGTTGCTTGTCAGTACGTATAGCGTGTGTTATAATGCTATAAAAACTTGTTTAGGTGGTGTTTTTAATGGAAACTAAAGATATAATTTACGAATTAAGAATAAAAAAAGGGTACTCGCAAGAGGAACTTGCAGAAAAGATATTTGTTACTAGGCAAGCGGTTTCTCGCTGGGAAACTGGTGAAACCATACCAAATATTGATACTTTAAAGGCTCTTTCAAAATTGTTTGACGTTACGATTAATACTTTACTGGGTTCTCCTAGATTGCTAGTGTGCCAATGTTGCGGAGCACCTCTTGAAGATAGCAATATCAGCCGTGAAAATAATGGCGACTTTAATGAGGAATACTGTCAATGGTGTTATTCTAACGGCGAATATACACTTGACTTTTGGAAAAAATACGTAGATATTGGCGGAAAAGAAAAATTTGAAGAATTTAAAAAACAGTTAATAGTTGAATTAAATACACTTTTAGATATTGAAAAGTTACCAAAGGTAGAAAACTTAACTGTGTTACCAGGCGAATTTCTCAATATGGAATATGTTTTTTCAAACGGCGAGAAAGTAAAATTTCTTGACGATAGACAAACCTATCTTGCAAGTCAACTTGAAGGACAAGCAAAATGTTACGGAATTGTTGCTAATATGGATTTTTTGTTGATATGTAGGTATGAAGAAAACGGCGAAAATCCCGAACTTATTATTTATAAAAAAAGATAGTAACGTGTTTTAACTTGTTTATTGTTATTTTTACTAATTAATATAAAAAATCCAAGGCGTTTTGCCTTGGATTTTTTTACTTTAAATTATACTATTAAGTTAACAAGTCTACCTTTAATTACGATAGCCTTTTTAACTGGT
The DNA here is from genome assembly GCA_045613025.1 of Christensenellaceae bacterium. GTDB lineage: Bacteria > Bacillota > Clostridia > Christensenellales > Borkfalkiaceae > HGM11412. The sequence continues at coordinate 82,241 of JAZLAE010000032.1, forward strand.
TTGCCGTCAAGTGTACTAACGATTGTAGGGTTGGTTTTAGCAACTTCTTCGATTTGTTCATTAGTCATATCTTGTGATACGATAATTTTTGCTTTAACTTTGCTGTTGATTTGAACTGCAAGTTCAACTTCATCTTTAATAAGTGCTTTTTCGTTGCAAACAGGGTAGTCGAAAGTGAATACGGATTTTTTATTGCCCGCTTGTGACCATAATTCTTCAACGAAGTGTGGTGCCATAGGCGCTAAAAGTAAAAGTAAATCTTTAATGCAATCTTTTAAAAGCACAACGTTTTTAACTGATTTATCAAGAGCATCGTATTTAGTAAGTGCAGAAACGTATTCAAAAATTCTTGCAATAGCAGTGTTGAACGAAAATGCATTCATATCTCTATCAACAAGTTTGATAGCGTAGTTACGGCTATAGTCAAGTTCTTTTTCGTCGCGGGCATATGTTGTAACTTTACCGTCTGGTTGAGCATTAACGCCAGTAACTAATTTTTCAACTTTTTCAAGGAATTTAGCGATAGATTTAATACCGCTGTCGTTCCAAGGACCGCCTTCTGTGTAAGAGAAACCGAACATTAAATACATTCTAAAAATATCTGAACCGAATTCTTTAACGTAATCGTCAGGGGAAATAACGTTACCGCGTGATTTACTCATACGGTTGCCGTCAGGGCCTAAAATAACGCCTTGGTGAACAAGTGATTTAAACGGTTCATCAAAATCAAGGTAACCCATATCGCGAAGTGCTTTAGTGATGAAACGCGCGTAAAGTAAGTGCATACAAGCGTGTTCAGCACCGCCAACGTATTTATCAACAGGTAACATTTTATTGATTAATTCTTTATCCCACGCTTGTTTTGAGTTGTGAGCATCAGGATATCTTAAGAAATACCAACTTGAACATACGAAAGTATCAAGTGTGTCTGAATCTCTTGTTGCTTTTGCGCCACATTTAGGGCATTTGCAATTGATAAATTCTTCAGATTTAGCAAGTGGTGATTTGCCATCTGGCTTAAATTCAACGTTGTAAGGGAGTTTAACTGGTAAGTCTGCTTCAGGAACAGCAACGTCGCCACACTTAGGGCAGTATACCATAGGGATAGGCGCGCCCCAGTATCTTTGGCGTGAAACAAGCCAGTCACGAAGTCTATAATTAACTTTAAACGAACCGCTGTTTGTTTGTGTTAAATCTGACAAGATTTTCTTTCTTGCTTCTTCACAAGAAAGTCCGTCGTAATCTAAACTGTTAACAAGTACGCCGTCGCCAGTGAACGGAAGTTCATCGTCAACTGAAAGCCCTTTAACAACGCGTGTAATAGGTAAGTCGTATTTATTAGCAAAAACAAAGTCTCTATCATCGTGTGCAGGTACGCCCATTACGCAACCTGTGCCGTAAGATGCTAAAACGTAGTCAGAAATCCAAATAGGAACTTTTTTGCCGTTAACAGGGTTGATACAGTAAGCGCCTGTAAATACGCCGGTTTTTTCTCTATCAAGAGAAAGCCTTTCAATTTCTTTAGTTTTAGCAGTTTCCTCAATGTATTTTTTAACGGCTGGTGCTTGCGCTTCAGTCATTAATTTTAATACAAGTGGGTGTTCAGGTGCTAAAACAACGTAAGAAACACCGAATACAGTGTCGGCACGGGTAGTGAATACTTTAAGTTCGTCAACGCCGTTTTCCGCCTTGAAAATGATTTCGCCACCGATTGATTTACCAATCCAGTTCTTTTGCATTGCTTTAGTTTTTTCTGGCCAATCAAGACCGTCTAAGCATTGTAAAAGTTCTTCAGCGTAATCGGTAATTTTAAAGAACCATTGCGTAAGATTTTTTTGAACAACAGTGTCGTGACATCTTTCACATTGACCTTGAATTACTTGTTCGTTAGCAAGAACTGTTTGACAACTTGGACACCAGTTTACTGGTGCTTCCTTTCTGTATGCTAAACCGTGTTTATAAAGTTGAAGGAATATCCATTGCGTCCACTTATAATAATCAGGCATACAAGTTTTAATTTCTTGCGACCAGTCAAAAGTTGCGCCCATTTCCCTTAAAGTTTGTTCCATACGTTCAATATTTTCAAGGGTAGAGTCTTGTGGGTGAACGCCCGTTTTAATAGCGTAGTTTTCAGCAGGAAGACCGAAAGCGTCAAAACCCATAGGTTGGAACACTTCAAAGCCTTTCATTTTTTTATAGCGCGCAAAAGAGTCAGTAGGGCCGTAGTTGTACCAGTGGCCAACGTGAAGTTTTGCTGCCGATGGGTAAGAGAACATTTCTAAGCAGTAATACTTCTTGTCGATATTTCTTTTATCAAAACAATAAAGTTTATCCTTCTCCCATTTGGCTTGCCATTTCTTTTCTATTGCTTTCATATCCATAAAAATAATTCCTCCAGGATACTTTTAGTTAAAATTCTTAACTATTATATCATACTTAATTAAAAAAGTAAAAACAAATAATTAGTATTTTTGCAAAAAACATTGTAAATATTGACAAATTTATCTATTAGGTGTAGAATATCAAAAAACGATTATAGGAGAATTTATGACTAAAATTATTACTATCGAAAACGAAGTTTTAAAAGTTCAAATTTCTACTTTCGGCGCTGAAATGGTTAAAATTGAAAAGGACGGCGAATCAAAACTTTGGTGCGGTGATAAAAACGTATGGGTAGGTCATAGCCCTATACTTTTTCCGTACTGCAGTGCCCTTAAAGATAGCCAAGTTATTATGAAAGGTAAACTTTATACCGATATGCTTAAACACGGCTTTGCTAAAAGAAGCGAATTTGAAGTTATTAGTGAAGAAAAAACTTCTTGTTGCTTACTTTTAAAAGAAAACGAACAAACTTTAAAGGTCTATCCGTACAAGTTTAATTTTAAAGTTTTATTTAAACTTAACGGCGATAAAGTTGGCGTTTACTATATTATTGAAAATACCGATAACGTACCGCTTCCTTGTAACGTAGGTTGCCACGAAGCGTATGCAACAAACGGTGGAATCGAAGATTATTACTTAGAATTTAGCGATGATAACGATTATTTAGAAAGTACTATGGTAGAAAGCGGATACCTTTCTAAAAATAAGTATAAACATCCGCTTGACGGCAATAAATTATACCTTAAAAACAAATATTTCGTTCCTACTGAAAACTTTATTTTAGAAACTTTAGATAACGGCTCTATTATCGTTGAAAATATTAAATCAAAAAGGGTTAACCTTTGTAAAAACGACGAAGTTTTAGCATCCGTTTACTTTAATGATTTTCCACACTTAGTTGTTTGGACTGTTCCTGAATCTGAGTTTATCTGCATAGAACCTTGGAGCGGTCTTCCTGATTTAGTTAACGCTACTAACCGCGATATTATGGCAAAACACTCTATCGACGTAGTTGACGTTGGTTCTTCAAAGACTTTTTATCACTCAATAACTTTCTAAACTTATCTATAAAAACATAATCACCCCGAAATTTTGGGGTGATTTTTTTATTTTTTGTTTTGTAAAGTCTTGTTTTTTTTAACTATATATGGTATAATCACTTGGTATAAACACAATAGATGGGGGTTTTATTTTGGCTAATAAATCTTACAGTTCAGAAGATATTCAAATTTTAAAAGAACTTGAAGCCGTACGTGTTCGTCCTGGTATGTATATCGGTTCAACGGGGGTTAAAGGTCTTCACCATATCTTGTGGGAAATTATAGATAACGCCGTTGACGAAGCGGCTAACGGTTTTGCTAATAAGGTTATCGTTTGCTTGCACGACGACGGTAGCGCATCGGTAGAAGATAACGGTAGGGGTATGCCCGTTGATATTCACCCTGAAGCAAAAGTTAGTGGTGTAGAAGTTATCTTTACAACACTTCACGCGGGTGGTAAATTTAATAACAATAACTATTCTTATTCGGGTGGTTTACACGGTGTTGGTGCATCGGTAACTAACGCGCTTTCTGAATGGTTAAAAGTTGAAGTTTACAATAAAACAGTTTATTCTATGGAGTTTTCTTCTTACGAAGATAAAGCGCAAAAGAAGATTTTATCGGGTATTCCTAAAGCACCGCTTTTTAATACTGGCGTTAAAACTATCAAGCACGGCACAATGGTTAGGTTTAAACCCGATGCAAGGGTGTTTGATACCGTTGAATTTAATGCCGATACAATTTTAGTAAGGCTTAGGGAAACTTCTTTCTTAAATAAAAACTTAGAACTTGTGTTTAAAGATTTAAGAAAGGGTAAAAATGCCGAAGAAGTAGTGTTTAAGTCAGAAGGCGGTATTAAAGACTACGTTTCTTATATAAACACAGGAAAAACCACCTTATATAACGAACCTATTTACTTTACTTACACTAAAGACGATATTTTAATTGAAGTATCTTTCCAACATACCGACGGTTATAGCGAAAACGTATTTTCTTACGTAAACAATATTCCTACCGTTGACGGCGGTACGCACGACGTTGGTTTTAAATCTGGTATGACAAGGTTCTTAAACGATTACGCTAAGGAAAACTTAACGGGTAAAAATAAAGGCACTTCGTTTAACGGTGAAGACTTCCGCGTTGGTATGACTGCCGTTGTAGCCGTTAAAGTTAAAAATGCTCAGTTCGAAGGTCAAACTAAGGGTAAACTTGGCAACGTAGAAGTTAAATCTGCTGTAGAAAGCGCAACTATTGAAGGTCTTACAGTTGTTTCTAAAAACAAAAAAGAAGCAAAGTGTTTCGACGCTATTATGGAAAAAGCCATTTCCGCTGCTAAAGAGCGTGAAGCGGTAAGGCACACTAAAGAACTTAATAGGGCTAAGTCGGGTGCGGACTCTACAAGGCTTCTTGGTAAACTTGCAAACTGCTCTTCAAAAGACGCTAAACTCAACGAAATATTTATCGTAGAAGGTGACTCTGCGGGCGGTAGTGCTAAAGAAGGTAGGGATAGAAAACACCAAGCAATTTTACCACTTCGTGGTAAACCGCTTAACTCTGAAAAGAAATCTTTAATCGAAGTTTTAAAAAATGAAGAAATGAAAACGATAATTTCCGCACTTGGTACGGGTATCGGTTCTGACTTTAAAATTGAAGATTTAAACTACGATAAAGTTATCATATTATCCGATGCCGACCAAGACGGTTATCATATTAGAAGTATCTTGTTAACCTTCTTCTTTAGGTATATGAAAGAACTTATTACCGAAGGTCACGTATATATCGGTATGCCACCACTTTATAAAGTCCATAAAAAGGACGTTGCCGAATACGCTTACAACGATAAAGAATTAGAAATTGCTAAGCAAAAAGTAGGTAGGGGCTATCAAATTCAACGTTACAAAGGTTTGGGTGAAATGAATCCATCTCAACTTTGGGATACAACTTTAAATCCTGAAACGCGTATGCTTTTAAGGGTAACTATCGACGATGCAACTAACGCTGAAAAACTTATAACTACTCTTATGGGCGATGCTGTTGACGAACGTAAAGTTTATATCCAAAAGTATGCAAACTTTAACAAAGAAGACGATTTTGATATAAAGAATAAGGATTGATATGAGTAAGGAAATCGAAATTAAAGAAAATATAGTAGAAAGTAACATTGAATCGGTACTTCACAATTCAATGATACCTTATGCTGAATACGTTATTTTAGATAGGGCGTTACCGCGTGTAGAAGACGGTTTAAAACCCGTTCAACGTAGAATTTTATACGCGATGAACGAACTTGGTTTAACGCCTGATAAACCACATAAAAAATCTGCAAGGGTAGTCGGTGAATGCTTGGCAAAATACCACCCACACGGCGACAGTTCAGTTTACGACGCTATGGTTCGTTTAGCGCAACCATTTAATATGCGTATGACTCTTGTTGACGGTCAAGGTAACTTTGGTTCTGTTGACGGCGACGGGGCGGCGGCTATGCGTTATACCGAAGCAAGACTTAACAACTTAGCCCTTGAAATGTTAAAGGATTTAGATAAAGATACCGTTGACTGGGAAAACAACTTCGACGATTCATTAAAAGAACCTAAAACACTTCCAAGTAGATTTCCAAATATATTAGTAAACGGCGCAATGGGTATTGCCGTTGGCTTAGCAACTAACATACCACCACACAACTTAACTGAAGTAATCGACGGTGCGATTTCATATATCGATAACCCTAAAATTAAACTTCAAGATATGATGAAAATCGTTAAAGGTCCAGATTTTCCAACGGGTGGTTACTTGATTGCTGGCGACGAACTTGAAAAAGCCTATGAAACTGGTAGGGGCAAGATTTTAATTCGCTCAAAATTATCGGTAGAAAGGGAAAATTCAGGCAAGCAATCAATCGTTGTAACTGAAATTCCATACCAAGTAAATAAAGCGATGCTTATTCAAAAAATCGGTCAACTTATGGTTGATAGAAAAGAAGAATTCGGTGGTATTCAAGACGTTGTTGATGAATCTGACCGCCACGGTATGCGCATCGTTATTAAACTTAGAAAGGACGTTGATGCAACTGACGTTCTTGACCTTTTATACAAAAATACCAACTTGCAAGTTACCTTTGGTATCAATATGGTTATGATTGCCGATGGTAAACCACAACAACTTGGTCTTTTAGACGTGTTTAAGCATTATACCGAATATCAAAAACAAGTGGTATTAAGGCGTACTAAATACGATTTAGCCAAAGCAAAACTTCGCCACGAAATCGTTAGTGGTTTGATAATTGCTGTTACCGATATTGATAAAGTTATTAAAATTATCAAAAAATCGGCAGATACTCAATCGGCTAAACAAAATTTAAGAAAAGAATTCAATTTAAGTGACGTTCAAGCGCAAGCAATTCTTGATTTAAAACTTGCAAGACTTACTAAACTTGAAATTGATAATTTAAAAGATGAACTTGCATCTTTAGAAGAACTCATTAAAAACTTAACTCATATCGTTGAAAGCAAAAAACGCCTTAACGAAGTAGTTAAAGATGAGTTTAACCAAGTAAAACGTAAATATAAAGAATTAAGAAAAACTATCATTGTTGGTTCTCAAGAAGAATTAGCACATAAACGTTTAGATAGCGAAGAAAAAACCGTAGAAAACTACGTTATCGGTTACAGTGGTAAGGGCTTAGTTAGAAAGGTTAAAGTTATGTCTTACGCGCGTAGTAAAACTGATACTCCTACACCTGCCGAAGTATTCTTATTCTCTGTAAAAGCATCTTCAAACGACGTAATTTACGCCTTTACAAATAAGGGTAACTTGTTTAAAATGCTTCCTGATAATATCCCTGAAGCGCGTGGTGCGGGTCAAGGCGGTGTAACTTTCGATGCTATCTTTAAAGAAGCGTTAAAAGATGAAATCCCTGTTGCTTTCTTTAATTTTGAAGGTAAAGAACCAAGCGGTAAAGTATTAACTTATACAAAACTTGGCGCTATTAAGTGTACTGACTGGGCGGATTACGCTTTCTCAAGGGCGTCTTGCCAAGCAATTAAACTTAAAGACGGCGATACCGTTATAAACGTTGAGCAAGATATAGAGAATAAAGATTTATTCTTTGTAACAAGCAAAGGTATTTGTTTAAGGGCAAATAAAAACGTTCCTGTACAAGGTAGAGTTGCAGGTGGCGTTAAAGGTATTGATTTAGTAGGTGACGACTTCGTTATTACCGCTACTCAAACTGATGACGACACAAGCACCGAAGTTATTATTGCAACAAGTTTCGGTACGTTTAAAAAGGTGTTTATAGGTACTATTACTAAAACGGCGCGCGCTTGCAAGGGTGTTAAAATTGTAGACCTTGGCGATGCAAAACTTGATGAGTGCACTGTGCTTGCAAACGTTATAAAATCTGATGAAAACGCGTTGCTGACTGTGGTTGATAGAATAGGTGCAATCTATTACGTTGATTCGCTTGAAGTGCCACAGGATAGCAGGACGACTAAGGGTAGATACATTGCTAAAATTGGTCCGTGTCAACCATTAGTTGTCTACTGTTCCTTGCGTTAGTGGAGATTTAACCATTGATAAAAACTTAATAAAAACTGCGATAAAACCAGTAAAAATGAATGTAAACGTCAATGAGTTAGCATCTCCAAAAGTAAAGGAAGAAAAACCCGCTTGCGTTGAAGTTGAAGAAACTGTAACTCAAGAAGAAACTCATGAAAATCAAGAGATAGATACTCAACAAGAGACCGTTGAAATTCAAGAGATAGAATCTCAAGCCGATACTGTCGAACTTGAACAAGTCGTTGAAATAGACACTACCATTATTAAGCCTATTAAAAAGACCTTTGATAATAACGAAGTTGTTTCTGGTTTTGAAGAATCAAAAGAGCAAATCAAGGATTTATACGATAGTATTTTTGGCTACGGCGATAGGTTTAAACCAACTTATCAAGATACGCTTGGCGACTTGCTTTCTTATCTTGGTGGCATTGCTTATAAGTTTGGTAGCGAAAGTGATTATACTAAAACGTTTGGCGTTAGCGTAAGCGGTTTAAACGATAAATATTATTCACAAAGTTATATTCCTTATAGTATTAAAATTGCTGTGTGGGCGTATAAAAATAAAGATAAAAAGAACGTTTTATCTATTTTAAACGGAATTGTTCGTTGTGCGTATGCCTTTGCTTACCAACTTGATGAAAATCTTATTGAAGATAAAGTGTATAGTACGGTTTTACCATTAGTAGAGTTTATTGAAAATAACGATATTTCGTTAAATTAAAAAATATATTAAAAAACAATAGACAAATTTGCTACAATATGTTAGTATATTGTAGCGGTTTGCTTCTATGGCTCAGTCGGTAGAGCGCATCCATGGTAAGGATGAGGTCGCCGGTCCGATTCCGGCTAGAAGCTCCAATAAAATAACGGTTAGCAAGTTCGCTAACCGTTATTTTTTATAAATAAAAGGTGCATAATCAAGTTATGCACCTTATTTTATTTTTCGTATACTTCGCGTTTTAAAATATAAACTTCATCAAAAGCCCTATATTTTTCGTCGTAGTCAAGACCGTAACCAATAACAAATTCGTCTGGAATAACAAAGCCTACGTAGTCTGCAGATAAATTAACTTTACGCCTATCAGGTTTATCAAGTAAAGTACAAATTTTAACAGATTTAGGGTTTCTTTGCTGTAAAAGCCTTTTAAGGTATGAAAGGGTGTTACCAGTGTCGATAATGTCTTCAATGATTATAACGTCTCTACCTTCGATAGGAACGCTTAAATCTTTAATCATTTTAATTTCGCCTGAAGTAGTAGTGTCGCTACCATAACTTGAAACAGCCATAAATTCCATTTCGCAAGGTATGGTTAATGCTCTTAAAAGGTCAGCAGTAAAAAATACGCTACCTTTTAATATGCAAATAAAAAGGGGATTAGCGTCTTTATAAACTACATCCATTTCTTTTGCTAATTCGGCAATTCTTTTTTGTATATCTTGTTTAGAAACAAGTACTTTTTCAAAATCTTTATGCATAATATACCTTTATATCTTAAATAAACAAAAAGACCGCCTTACGCGGTCTAAATGTATTAAACTCTTTCAACTTTATTGCTTTTAAGACAACGCGCACAAACGTATTCATTAGAAACAGCGCCGTCGTTAACGACTCTTACCTTTTGAATATTTGCATTATATAAGCGAGGAGTTTTACGGTTACTGTGGCTAACTTTGTTACCAGATAATTTTCCTTTACCACAAATACTGCAAACTTTTAACATAACGCACCTCCGTTAAAACATAAATTACGATTTTAGCATAGATAATATATCATTATTTAATAAAAAAAGCAACAAAAATAAAGGGTTTTTGCAAATTTAATTTATAAAATATTAAAATTCCTTCAAAATATATAAAAATTGTTGCAAAAACTTTCTTTTTATAGTAAAATATACTTGATTTATTAAGTAGGAGGGCTCTATGTCAGTAAAAACAAGTAATGCTTACGGTAAAATTTCTATATCTGATGAAGCGATTGCTAAAGTAACCGCTTACGCTTCGCTTGAGTGTTATGGCATTGTTGAATTAGTCTCACGCAGGCTTACTGATAGCCTTTCGCAATTATTCAAAAAAGGTAAGGCTACTAAGGGTGTTAAAGTTACAACTCAAGGTGACCGTATCTTTATTGACGTTTACGTTGTAATAAAGTTTGGCGTATCTATTTCTGCGGTTGCAGATTCTCTTAAAGAAACTATTATTTATAAAGTAGGTAACTTTACGGGTATGGTTGTTGATACTGTCAACGTTAATATAGCGGGCGTTAAATTATAATTTTACGGAGATAATTTGATGAAAACAATTAACGGTGCAATGTTTGCCCAAATGGTAAACAACGCTTCAAGGTTATTAGATATTAACAGGGATAAAATCGACGCGTTAAACGTCTTCCCAGTTCCCGATGGCGATACTGGTACTAATATGTCCCTTACGATAAAATCTGCAATTAAGGAAGTTAAAACTTGTAAATCCAATACTCTTCCTATTATTGCTGACAGTGTTATGAGGGGTGCTTTAAAAGGCGCGCGCGGTAACAGTGGTGTTATTTCTTCACAAGTATTAAGGGGTTTATGTACTATCTTTAAAGACGTTGAAGAAGCCGACGTTAAACTCTTTATTAAAGCATTAAAAAATGCAACTGACGTTGCTTATAGTGCCGTATCAAGCCCTAAGGAAGGTACTATGCTTACCGTTTCACGTATGATTTCAGAAGCGGTTGCAGGCTCTAAAGCAAAAACAATTGAAGAATTATTTGAAGATATCATTAAAAGTGGTGAAGAAGCCCTTGCTTTAACCCCTGAACTTTTACCAGTTCTTAAAAAAGCCGGTGTAGTTGACGCGGGCGGTATGGGTTTACTTACTATCTATAAAGGCATGCAAAAAGCCGTTTTAGGCGAAGAAATCGAATACAACGAAGTTGAAGTTGAAGATAAAAAAGAAGAAGTTAAACTTGAACATGCCGATATTTTAAATTTAGGTGCTATTGAATTTGGTTATTGTACTGAATTCTTTATCAAAAACCTTAAAAAGAAAACAACCCTTGCAGATATTGATAGATTAAGAGAATATCTTATGGGTATAGGCGATAGCGTTCTTGTTATCGGTGACCTTGAATTCGTTAAAGTTCACGTTCATACTAACAACCCTGGCCGTGCACTTACACGCGCGTTAGAACTTGGCGAAATTGATAACGTTAAAATTGAAAATATGCTTGAACAAAACCGTGAACTTATTAAAAAGTACAACGCGGAAAAGAAAAAACTTGGTATGCTTGCCATTTGTTCAGGCGAAGGCTTTGCTAATATCTTCAAGGAACTTGGTGTTGACCAAGTTATTGAAGGCGGTCAAACAATGAACCCAAGCGCTTCAGATATAGCAGACGCTATTTGCAAGATTAACGCTGAAAATATTTTCGTTTTCCCTAACAATAAAAATATTATTCTTGCCGCAGAACAATCAAAACAACTTATCGAAGGCAAAAATATCCACGTTATACCTACTAAAAACGTTCCGCAAGGTATTTCGGCTGTTTTATCTTTCAACCCTGAAGAATCTGCAAGCGTAAACAAAGTTAATATGTTCCACGCTACTGAAAACGTTGTAGCAGGTCAAGTAACTTATGCGGTTAGAACTACTAAAATCGACGATTTTAACCTTAAAAAAGGCGATATTATCGGTCTTAATGATAAAAGAATTTTATCAAAATCTAACACCATTGCAGATTGTACGTTAAGGCTTATTGACGTTTTAAAAAATGCAACTCATTGCACTATCGACCTTTACTATGGTGCGGATATTACTGAAGACGATGCTGAAGCAGTTAGAAGCCAAGTTCAAGAAAAATATCCTGATTGTGACGTAGAACTTTACAATGGCGGTCAAGCGGTTTACTACTTTATCGTATCGTTAGAATAATCTATATTACGCAAAGAGAAGCCTTTTAGGTTTCTCTTTTTAATTAGATTTAGTTTATAATTTTACTTTTGTGGAGAGAGTTATGAGTTTATCAAGCATAAAATATTTAAGTGAAAAACGTATTGCCGATTTGAAAAAACTTGGCATTTTTTCGCTTGAAGATTTAGCAAATAATTTTCCCCGCAATTATTTAGATTTAACTAAAATTACTGAAATAAAGTACGCTTATCACAACGAATTTGTTTTAACTGTTGCTAAAGTTGAAACTGAACCACGTGAATTTAATTCGGGTAGAATAAAATACGTTAAATTGTACTGTTCGCAACGGGCGGACACTTTCTCTATCGTTTGGTTCAATCAACCATACGTAAAAAGTAAACTTACGGTAGGTAAGGAGTATTTCTTTTACGGTAGAGTTTCTAATAAATTCGGTATGGTTTCTATGACTAATCCCGTGTTTGAGCCCGTTGATAAAAATAATAAACTTAAAGGTTTAGTACCAGTTTATAGTTTAGCGGGTAACCTTACACAAAACTTGCTTAGGTCTTTTTGTGTAAGTAGTGTTAATTCGTTGCCTTTAACCACCGCTATACCTGAAAATTTAGTAAAAAAATACGCGTTATCACCCCTTAAAAAAGCGTATTATGAAGTTCATAATCCTACGTCGCAAAATTCTTTAAACAACGCTCAAGATAGGGTTGCTTTAGAAGAATACTTTAAAATGATAACGGCCTTTAAGATTATAAAAGGTGACAAAAAATGCTTAAGAACTAATAAATATACTTGTAAATCAAGCGAAATCGCTGAATTTGCTAAAAGATTTAAATTTGATTTTACTTTAGGTCAAAAGAAATCTGTTAACGAAATTTTTAGTGATTTAACTGGCGATACCGTTATGAATAGGCTACTTCAAGGCGACGTTGGTAGTGGTAAAACAGCAGTTTCGCTTTGCGCTGTTTTTATGGCGGTAAAAAGTGGTTACCAAGTTAGTTTTTTAGCGCCTACCGAAGTGCTTGCAAAACAAAACTATGAAGTGTTGTCAAGGTATTTAAGCGAATATAATATCGCGTATTTATCGGGTAGTGTTTCTAAAAAAGAAAAGGCTGAAATTAAAAAAGATATATTAAGTGGAAAGATAAATATCGTTGTTGGTACACACGCGATTATTCAAGACGACGTTGAGTTTAAAAATTTAGCGTTGTGTGTGTGTGACGAACAACAACGCTTTGGTGTTGCTCAACGTAGCGCTCTTTCGGATAAGGGTAATAACGTAGACGTACTCGTTATGAGTGCAACACCTATACCAAGAACGTTATCGTTAATTTTTTACGGTGACCTTGATATTTCTACTATTTTAGATAAGCCTGTAAATAGGCAAGAAGTTCAAACTGGCATTGTTGGTGACTCTAAATATTTAGATATGATAGAGTTTATTAAAAAGCAACTTAACGATGGTAGGCAAGCATACTTTGTTTGCCCTAAAATTGAAGGCGATGAAGACGGTGCTATTATAAGCGTAAAAGAACTTTACGAAGAATTAACTAATATTTTACCTGAATGCAACGTCGGCTTACTTCACGGCAAACTTAAAGATAGTCAAAAAACACAAATTATGACCGACTTTAAAGACGGTAAATATCATATTTTAGTATCAACCACCGTAATTGAAGTAGGCGTTGACGTTCCAAACGCTACTATTATGGTTATAAATAATGCTGAAAGATTTGGCTTATCGCAACTTCATCAGTTACGCGGTCGTGTTGGTAGGTCAGATTTAAAAAGTTACTGTTTCTTGCTTTGCGGTAAAGAAACAGATAAGGCAAAAGAGCGTTTGTTAGCCGTTAAAAATTGTAGCGACGGTTTTAAAATTAGCGAAATAGACTATGATTTAAGGGGCGGTGGCGACTTCTTAGGCGAAAGGCAATCGGGTAAGTTCTTATCAAATCTTGGTGGGTTAAAGTATTCATCTTCAGTAATTTTCTTTGCTAAAGCATTAAGTGATGAGGCGTTTAGTGATACAAATAACGTTCAATCATTAAAAAATCTTGCTGTTTTAGAGTACGAAAGACTTAAAAACGTAACGCTTAATTAAAAGGTTCTTTCGAAAACATAGCAGATTTATTGTTCAATAGCCTTAAATAAAGACTATTTCTTTTAAGTTTTAAAAAAAATTAAAAAAAATTTAAAAAAATTAAAAAAACGGCGAAAAAACGCTTGCTTTTAATTTTTCTTTTTGATATATTATAAAGGCACTAATCGTTACGGGTGCCGAATGGGAGTTTAGCTCAGTTGGGAGAGCATCTGCCTTACAAGCAGAGGGTCACAGGTTCGAGCCCTGTAATTCCCACCATATCTGCGGGAGTAGCTCAGTGGTAGAGCACTGCCTTGCCAAGGCAGGTGTCGCGAGTCCGAG
>JAZLAE010000033.1:0-5446 GCA_045613025.1 Christensenellaceae bacterium
TGTGGTGCGTTCAACGCCGACTTCGACGGTGACCAAATGGCTGTACACGTTCCGCTTTCTATTGAAGCGCAAGCAGAAGCAAGGTTCTTAATGCTTTCTTCTAACAACATTTTAAAACTTTCAGACGGTAAGCCTGTTATGTCGCCTACTCAAGATATGGTACTTGGTTGTTACTATCTTACTATCGTAAGAAAGGCAGACGGTAAGTATTACAGCGCTAACGCTCAAGTAGAATTCATCGAAGAAAACGGTAAGTTCTACGCTGTTGAAGACGATAAGGGCAATAAGTCTAAAGAAGTTAATTACGTTGACGTGTTAACCGCATCTAACGTAGTTATGCACGAAAGCGGTGTTGTTTCAAGTTGTACTTTAACAAGTGATAACACTGGTAAGGTTTATGAAAACGTTACAAGATATAGCGCGCCTGCGTTTATCTCTGAAGACGAAGCAATTATGGCTTACCAAACAAAACAACTTACCCTTCAAGATGAAATTTACGTTAGACGTACCGTTAAACTTGAAGATGGTAGAAGCGTTACTGGTATCGTTAAAACTACTTGCGGTAGAATTATCTTCAACGAACAAATCCCACAAGATTTAGGCTTCGTTAAGAGAGTAGAAGATAAAGATTTCCTTAAATATGAAATTGACAAACTTGTAGGTAAGGGCGACCTTAAAAAGATTGTTGACGCGTGCTTTAAGAATAAATCTGCTAAATGCGCGGCTGACACTCTTGACTACATCAAAGAACTTGGCTTCAAGTATTCAACCGTAGGTTGTATTACAACTTCTATCTTCGATATGCACGTTCCTGAAAAGAAAAAAGCAATTCTTGACAGTGCTAACGATGAAGTATTAAAGATTGAAAAGAGATTTAACCGTGGTCAATTAACTGACGACGAAAGATACAAACAAGTAGTTGACGTTTGGACTAAAGCAACTAACGACGTTACTGACGAACTTAAGAAAACTCTTAACAAATTCAACCCTATTTGGATGATGGCGCACTCTGGTGCCCGTGGTTCTATCGACCAAATCAAGCAACTTTCAGGTATGCGTGGTCTTATGACTGACCCAAGTGGTAGAGTTATCGAAATCCCAGTTAAATCGTGCTTCCGTGAAGGTCTTACAGTTCTTGAATACTTCACTTCATCACACGGTGGTCGTAAAGGTCTTACAGATACAGCGTTAAAGACAGCCGACTCTGGTTACTTAACAAGAAGACTTGTTGACGTATCGCACTCAGTAATTGTTAAAGAAGAAGACTGTTTTGCTACTTTAGGTGAATCACCTAAGGGTATCGAAGTTTCTGCTATTAGGGTAGACGGCGAAGATAAACCTATCGAAAGTTTACAAGATAGACTTTTCGGTAGATACACTATCAACGAAGTTGTTCACCCAGAAACAGGCGAAGTTATCGTTCCTGCAGACACTATGATTTCTGAAGAACAAGCAAAAGCAATCGAAAAAGCAGGTATTGAAAAAGTTCTTATTAGAAGCATCTTCTCTTGCCGTTCAAAAATTGGCGTTTGCGCTAAATGTTACGGTAAGAACATGAGTAACTTAGCACCAGTTCAAATCGGTGAAGCAGTTGGTACTATTGCCGCTCAATCAATCGGTGAACCTGGTACGCAACTTACAATGAGAACGTTCCACACCGGTGGTATCGCGTCAACAGGCGATATTACACAAGGTCTTCCAAGAATTGAAGAACTTTTCGAAGCAAGAAGACCTAACGGTCAAGCCGTACTTTGCGACGTAGGCGGTAAAGTTTCTATTGTTGTAAAAGAAGGTATTAGACACGTTGTTGTTAAAAACGACAAAACTACAAAAGATTATCCAATTCCGTTCTCTGCCGAAATTAAGGTTAAAGAAGGGGATATCGTAGAACCAGGTACAATTTTAACAAGCGGTTCAGTTTACCCACAAGAAATCCTTACTACAAGGGGTGTTAAGGGTGTAGAAGACTATATCCTTAAAGAAGTTCAAAGGGTATACCGTTCACAAGGCGTTGATATCAACGATAAACACGTTGAAATCATCGTAAGACAAATGCTTAGAAAAGTACTTGTTCAAGAAAGTGGCGACACTTCGTTCCTTCCAGGTGAATACGTGGACGAATTTGTTGTTAGAGAAGAAAACAAGAAAACCGTTGAAAATGGTGGTAGACCTGCAATGGTTGAAAGAATTCTTCTTGGTATTACTAAAGCATCACTTGCTACCGAATCTTTCTTATCTGCTGCATCATTCCAAGAAACTACAAGAGTTCTTACTGACGCTGCTATTAAGAATAAAGTTGACCACTTAGTAGGTCTTAAAGAAAATATTATTATCGGTAAACTTATCCCTGCAGGTACAGGTGCTAAAGAATACAAAAATTTATTATCACAACCTAATACAAACGCGCAAAACGTTTGACTTAATGGTAAAAAAGTGATAAAATTGTATAGTTAATGCAAATTTAATCAAAAAGGGGGATAATATCCCCCTGAAAATTGCTTTCTTTAAGCGGGAAACTGCTTTTTGAATATTTCCGAAATAATACAAGGAGGTAAAATTATGCCAACAATCAACCAGCTTATTAAACAGGGCAGAACTACTGCAAAAGAAAAGAGTAAATCTCCTATCTTAGCATCATGTCCACAAAGAAGAGGCGTGTGCCTTTCGGTTACTACGACTTCTCCTAAAAAGCCAAACTCAGCTCTTCGTAAAATTGCAAGGGTTCGTTTGACTAATAAGCAAGAAGGTACTGTATACATTCCTGGTGAAGGTCACAACCTTCAAGAACACAGTTCAGTACTTATCCGTGGCGGAAGGGTTAGAGACCTTCCCGGTGTTCGTTATCATATCATCCGTGGTACTTTAGATACTGCAGGCGTTGCAAAGCGTAAGCAATCAAGAAGTAAATACGGCGCTAAAAAACCTAAATAAGATATAGCGGACAAACTAACAAATCCTACTTGTCGGAAAATATTTTAAAAAGCACCCGATTTGTAGGCAGTATGTCGCAATGTGCGACAGAAGGTTCACCGTTTTTAAAACGTGTGATAGCTGTACAAGGGTATAACCCTACAAAAATTTAAAGGAGGACAAAAATTATGCCAAGAAGAGGCAACGTTCCTAAAAGAGACGTTTTACCTGATCCAATTTACGGTAGTAAAGTTGTTACTAAACTTGTAAACCAAATCATGTTAGACGGTAAAAAAGGAATCGCACAAGGTATCGTATACGATGCTTTCAATAAAATGCAGGAAAAAACTGGCCAAGATGCTATGGAAGTATTCAACCAAGCAATGGCTAACGTAATGCCTGTTTTAGAAGTTAAAGCGAGAAGAGTTGGTGGTTCAAACTATCAAGTTCCTATCGAAATTAGACCAGAAAGAAGACAAACACTTGCTATCCGTTGGATTGTTATCAATGCAAGAAAGAGAAGTGAAAGAGAAATGAGTGATAAACTTGCTAACGAACTCTTAGATGCAATGAACAATACTGGTGGTTCAGTTAAAAAGAAAGAAGACACACACAGAATGGCAGAAGCGAACAAAGCATTTGCACATTATCGTTGGTAGGAGTAAGAGATTATGCCTAGACAATATGACCTTTTTCACACAAGAAATATCGGTATCATGGCTCACATCGATGCTGGTAAAACAACTACAACCGAACGTATTCTTTTCTACACAGGAAAGACTCACAAACTCGGTGAAACACACGATGGTGAAGCAACCATGGACTTCATGGTTCAAGAACAAGAACGTGGTATAACTATTTGTTCGGCTGCAACTACTTGTTACTGGAAAGGTAACAGAATTAACATCATCGATACTCCAGGTCACGTTGACTTCACTGTTGAAGTAGAACGTTCACTTAGGGTACTTGACGGTGCTGTTGCTACTTTCTGTGCAAAGGGCGGTGTAGAACCTCAATCTGAAACTGTATGGCGTCAAGCAGACAAATATAAAGTTCCAAGAATTGCATATATCAACAAAATGGATATTAACGGTGCAAACTTCTTCAACGCCATCACAATGATGAAAGAAAGACTTCACACTAACGCAGTTCCTATTTGCCTTCCTATCGGTAAAGAAGATACTTTCAAAGGTATTATCGACCTTGTTACTAACGACGCTATTATTTATAACGACGATTTAGGTAAAGACTTTACTCAAGGTCCTATCCCTGCAGATATGGCTGACATCGCTGCAGAATACAGAATGAACCTTATGGAAATCTGTGCTGAACAAGAAGACGAACTCATGGAAAAATATTTCGAAACTGGCGAACTTACAGTTGAAGAAATGAAGAGAGCGTTAAGAAAAGCAACTATTTCAATGTCAATCACTCCTGTTCTTTGTGGTTCATCTTACAAAAACAGAGGTGTTCAACACCTTATCGATGCTATCATCGATTACTTACCAAGCCCTATCGACGTAGACCACGTTACTGGTACTAACCCTAAAGGCGAAGAAGAAATCAGAAAAACTTCTGACGATGAACCATTTGCAGGTCTTGCATTCAAGATTGTTGCTGACCCATTCGTTGGTAAACTTGCTTTCTTCCGTGCTTATTCAGGTCACCTTGCTTCTGGTTCTTACGTATACAACAGTACTAAGGGCAGAAAAGAAAGAGTTGGTCGTTTAGTTTTAATGCACGCTAACCACAGGGAAGAAATCGAAGAAGTTTATTCAGGTGATATTTGCGCAATGGTAGGTCTTAAAGATACTACTACTGGTGATACTCTTTGTGATGAAGACCACCCAATTATCCTTGAACAAATGGAATTCCCAGAACCAGTTATCCGTGTAGCAATTGAACCAAAAACTAAACAAGGTCAAGATAAAATGACCCTTGCGTTATTAAAACTTGCTGAAGAAGACCCAACTTTCAAATTCTACACTGATAAAGAAACAAGCCAAACTATCATTGCTGGTATGGGCGAACTTCACCTTGAAATTATCGTAGATAGACTTCTTCGTGAATTCAAAGTTGAAGCTACTGTAGGTAAACCACAAGTTGCTTACAGAGAAACATTCCGTAACGAAGTTGAAGCACAAGGCTTCTATAAGAGACAATCTGGTGGTAAAGGTCAATACGGTGACTGTCGTGTTAGATTTACACCGCTTGAACCAGGTCAAGGCTTCATGTTTGAAGACGAAACTGTTGGTGGTTCTATTCCTAAAGAATATATCGAACCTGTTAGAAAAGGTATCGAAGAAGCATCTAAGAACGGTACTCTTGCTGGCTACGAAGTAGTAGACTTCAAGGCAACTGTATACGATGGTTCTTACCACGAAGTTGACTCATCAGAAATGGCGTTCAAGATTGCAGGTTCACTTGCATTTAAAGAAGCAATGAAAACTGCTAACCCAGTTATCTTAGAACCTATCATGAAAGTTGAAATCGTAACACCGGAAGATTACTTCGGTGACCTTATGGGTAACGTATC
>JAZLAE010000034.1:0-4411 GCA_045613025.1 Christensenellaceae bacterium
TATTATCGCTTATATAATTTAAAAATTTATCCATAATCTCTCCTTATTTAAGTAATGAGTTAAATATAGAATTCCAAAAAGCATTGTCTTCAGGGATATCGCCACGCTTAAAAGCAGAATCATAATACGAAAACTTATCGCAAATTTCCTTTAACCTTTTAACTTTAAAGTTTTTTGCTTGATTTTTAAGCACGAATATTGCCTTTGGATTTTTAATGCCTAAACTTTCGCAAAGTTCACTATCCGAAAGCGAAGAAATGCTAACGTGTAAAAGTTTTCTAAAATGATAATAAACACTTGCAAAAAGTTGATATTTATTAGAATTTTTAGAAAGCATATCTTTAAGCATTGAAAGGGCTTTTTCGGTATTGCCTTTGCCTATAGCGTCAGTTAATTCAAATACGTTATAGTCGGTATCCTTTGTGCATACCGTTTCTACGTCGTTTTCGCCAATTTGACCGCCTATACCAACGTATGAAACTAATTTGTTAAGTTCACCGCTAATCTTAGTCATATCGCCGTTAGAATAGTCTATTAAAAGATTTATAGCGTCCCTATCAACGATTACGTCACTTTTTTTGGCTTCCGCCCTTACCCAGCGGGCAATCATTTCATCGGTGAGCCTTGAACAATCAACTAAAGTTACCGTTTCTAATTTTTTTAAAGTTAAGCACGGTTCTTGGTTAATAATTATAACCACCGTTGTATCAATCGGTTCGTTAAAAACCGATTTTATCATTTTTGATTTTAAATCTTGTGCGGTTGGATAATAATCGCGAAGAACAACAAAACGCCTATCACCCATAAACGGATAACTTTGTACTGCGGTAAATAATACCTCTGCGTCTTGTTTAACTTCATCAACACTTAAATTACTTAAGTTAAAGTCAGGTTCTTGTAAAAAACTATCCTTTAAAAGTTTAAGTGCTGACTCCCTTAAAAAAGCATCTTCCCCTTCGATTAAATATATGGGCATTACGCCGTTTGATAAACTGCTTTTTAACTCTTCAAACTTCACGATATAATCTCCGCTATTATTTTAGCATTATTATTACAAAAAATCAAGGCAAATTCCTTATATTTATCACAATAAACGACAAAATAAACATAAACCAACCGATAATTAACGTTAAATTACGCGTTTTAATTGATAAGTTGATTTCTTTTAAAGAAAGTAATAAAACTAAGTAGTAAATAATTATCGAACGGCCAAAAGTTAAGCCTTCTATTAAAAACGCCAGATAGTATATTGACGTTATAAACACACTTAGCGCCGTAAAAATCAAGTTTGGTAAAACACATAAAAATGAAAATATAGGCGATATTAAAATGCCAATAACCGCAATCAAGTTCAAACTAAAAACTACGCCTATTATCGGCACGATTATCAAATTAAATAAAACGGCAAACGCCGAAGCGTAGCCAAAATACGTTATAACAATCGGTGTTGAACCAACAAATGCAGACGTGCTTGGCGCTAAAATCTTAGCAACTTTTGTAGGTAAAATTTTGCTTAAGCCTTTTTCGATAGAATCAGTTAAAAGAATTAGGGATAGATAAGTAACGTAAGATAAAATAAAGCCTACGCTAAACAAGTTAAACGGATTAAACAGTAATATTAAAATCGCGCTTAATGAAACCGCCGATAATCTATCCCCTTTAGCACCGATAATTTCTGTTAGTGCCATTACCGATAAAATGATAAACGCGCGCATACAAGACGGCGTAAACCCGCAAAAGTATACGTATAAAAACAATAAAAGTATGGTTATAATTTTATTAGGTTTTCGCTTTAGTTTTAAAAGTTTTAATAGTTTAGTTATAAGCACGTATAAAAAGCCAACGTGTAAGCCGGAAACTGCAAACACGTGCGCAACGCCCGTATAACTAAAACCGCTTAAAACTTTAGAGTTAACGTACGCCGTATCACCCGTTAGCAACGCGTAAGAAAACCCGTAGTTATTCGGCATATACTTTTTAACGTTTATTAAGATATTCTTTTTAAGTTTATTAATTAGCGATAAACTGTTAGCAGTTAGCCTAAAATCGCTTACACCTAAAGCGCAATAATACTCTTTTTCTATTAATGTATTATAGTAAATTTTACCGTCGTTACCATAGTATGAGTTTTTATGAAAATCGGCAACAAAACTAACGGTATTACCTACGTATAAATCATAAGTAGTATAAACAATAAACTCAACTTTATTAAGTTTGCCGTTAACGTCGCCTTTTGCTACGATACTATAATAGTTTTTATCGGTTAATTCGGCATATTCGTTAATTTTAACAATTTCGCCCGTAAACTTAGCGTTTGCATTAAAATTTTCACTATCGTATTCGGCTTTTAGGTTAAATACTGAAAAAACTGAAAATATGGTAAGAATAATCGATATAATTAGCGTTACGTAAAAAGCAGTCTTTTTATAATAAATTGCAATTATCGTTAGCGTTAAAAGAAAAGCAATAAAAAGCGTTACTATAAATAAAACGACTTCAGCGTTAAACCTTAACCGCAATGAAGATAATAATATACCGATAATAAAACAAATCGCTAAAACAAATAACGGCCTAAAATTTAGTAGTTTTCTTTTGTTATCCATTAAAGTTATACCTTGTAAGTTTTATTCTCCATAGCAATAGTTGATAATTTAGAAAATTTAGCAATTTCACTTATAACTTCTTCATCTGAATATTCATAAGAAAGATGCGAAACTATCGTGTTTAATTGATACTTATTAGCGATTTCGCATACTTGTTTTATAGACATATGCGGTTTAGTATCTAAATAGTCTTTTTCTAAAAAACAACCGTCGGCAATAAGGGTATTAGCACCTACTACAAGGTTATCAATATCCCCTAAAATAGTAGTATCGCCAGTATAGGCAAGCGTTTTACAATTAGCGGTAATTTTAATACCGTGCGAAACTACAGGGTGAGCCATTTTATAAAAACTAAAGGTAAATAAACCGTCGCTGTACTCTTTACCCGTTTCAACGTCAATAACGTTAAACGCTTGATTTGATTTTATAAGTTTATATAACTGAGACCCGTCGTTATAAGCGTAAAGATTGATTTTTTCACCCTTGTTTAAAAAATTTATAGCATAAGAAAGAACGCCAAAATCACTAACGTGGTCAAAGTGCATATGCGATAAAAATATAAACTTTAAATTTTTAAGAGAAATTCTTTCTAAAAGTTTAGAAACGCTACCAGACCCTAAGTCTAAAAGGCAGGCTTCGCCGTTACTTTCAACAAGATACGATGAAGTTGATTTGCCACCAGTAATCGCAAACGGACCGTATTTACCTAAAACCGTAAAATTCATAATTGCTCCTATAAATAATTGACTTAAAATAACCTATAATATATACTATAGTTACGCCTGCAGTGTACGAGGCAGAGATTTCTTTTATCCACAACAAAATTTAGGGATTTCACGTTCTTTTTCATTATGCGTATTCCGCGAATAGCGTTTATCCTATTCAATTAGTACGGAAAGTCAAAAATAAAAGACGGATTTTTACCCACCTCTTCCATAAAGGGGTTTAAAACTTCTCAATGTACGGCACAAGCGGGTTTAAATATTATTTAAAAAGACTTACGGGTTAAAGACCGCAAGTCTTTTTCATTTTTTGTAGATTACTTCGCGTATTCAATGCTTCTTGATTCTCTTATTACGTTTACCTTGATTTGACCAGGGTATTCCATAGTAGTTTCAATCTTTTTAGCAATGTCTTTAGCAAGGAATAATGCTTGGCTATCGTCGATTTGTTCAGGTTTAACGATTACCCTAACTTCTCTACCCGCTTGGATAGCGTAAGCCTTTTCTACACCCTTGAAATCAATAGCGATGTTTTCAAGTTGTTCTAAACGCTTAGCATAGTTAGATTCAATTTCCTTACGTGCACCAGGTCTAACGCCAGAGATTGCATCAGCCGCTTGTACTAAAACGGCTTCAATACATTTAGGTTCTACGTCACCGTGGTGTGATTCGATACAGTTAATAACGAATTTATTTTCTTTGTATTTTTTAGCAAGTTCCACACCTAAGTTGATGTGAGTACCTTCATTTTCAAAGTCAACGGCTTTACCGATATCGTGAAGCAAACCACCGCGTTTAGCAAGGTTTACGTCAACACCAAGTTCTTGAGCCATTAAGCCTGCAATATGCGCTACTTCAAGTGAGTGTTGTAATACGTTTTGACCATAACTTGTTCTAAATTTAAGTTTACCTAAAATTTTAATAAGTTCAGGGTGAACACCGTATAAACCCATTTCAAACACAGCGCTTTCGCCTGCTTCTTTAATAATAACGTCAAGGTCTTTTTTAACCTTTTCAACCGTTTCTTCAATACGGGTAGGTTGAATTCTACCGTCAGAAATCAATTTTTCAAGCGCACGGCGAGCA